>JAJDXS010000016.1 GCA_022823145.1 Gemmatimonadota bacterium | reverse complement strand
GTGGTGGTGGAGTTGCCGTTGCTCAGGTTGACGGATACACCGTCGACCCCCGTGCCCTCGATTGCCACCTGGCCCATGATCGAGCCGACAGGCGGTGGAGGAGTCGCCTCCTCACAAGCGAGGACCCCAAGCAAGGCAACTACCCCGAGTAGCTTGAGTCTGTTCATGCTTGTCGTCCATTCCTTTGAAGGAAGGGTTGTCATCCCGGTCGTTCCCCCGGCCTCGTGCCGGTGGGATTCGGGTTGACCGATCTATTGTATCGCGTCCCAGGCGGGCCAAGCTCGCCCGCGAGACGATTGTCAAGGGATTGTCAAATCCGCCCGCAGTTCTCGGGCGTCGCGTGATGTAGCAAGATTGGTGCCACAAACACGCCGGGCCGTAAGCTCAACCCTTCCAGCAGGTTGGACCTTACGGCCATGTCGCCGGTTGCACGAAAATCACGCTTTCGTTCAGGTTTTTGACCCTTCTTCAAACCTCAGGCTTTTCAACCCTGCCGGCGAGGTAATCCTCCGCCAGGCCCACCAGGCTCGCCGAGCCCAGGAACAGCGGCGTGCGGTCGTGCAGACCCTGCGGCTCGATGTCAAGAATGTCCCCGGTCCCGTTCGAGGCCCGCCCACCCGCGGCCTCGCAGACCATGGCGAGGGGCGCGGCCTCGTAGAGGATCCGGAGCTTTCCGTCCGGCGAACTCGCGTCGGGAGGATACATGAAAAGCCCCCCCTGAAGCAAGGTCCTGTGGAAGTCCGAGACCAGGGAACCGATGTAGCGCGACTTGTAGCCGCCGCCCCCCTCGCCGTTGACGCCGCGGAAGTGGTCGACGAGCCGCTGCTGGTTGCGCGACCAGCGCGCGTAGTAGGCCTCGTTGACCGAGTAGATCTGCGCCGGCGGGTCGGGGATGCGGATGTCGCGGTGGCTGAGCAGGAACTCGCCGATCGAGGGGTCGAGGGTGAACCCGTGCACGCCGTGGTCGATCCCGGTCGTGTAGACGAGCATGGTCGACGATCCGTAGACGATGTAACCCGCGGCGAGCTGCCGTGCACCCGGCTGCAGGCAGTCCTCGATGGTGCCCGGGCGCCCGCGCGGCGAGATGCGGTGGTGGATCGAGAAGATCGTGCCGATGGACACGTTGACGTTGATGTTGGACGAGCCGTCTAGGGGGTCGAAGAGGAGCACGTAGGGCCCGATGTCGAACCGGTCGGGGATGGGGATGATGTGATCGCACTCTTCCGAGACCATGCAGCAGAGGTGCCCGGCGTGGTCCATCGCCTTGAAGATGACCTCCTGCGCGAAGGCGTCGAGCTTCTGGACCTCCTCGCCGTGGACGTTGTGCTCGCCGGTGCGGCCGAGCACGTCGATGAGCCCGGCCATGTTGACCTCGCGCGAGATGATCTTGGCGGCGAGCGCGATGTCGTAGAGCAGCGCGGAGAAGCGGCCCGAAGCGCCCGGGTGCAGGCGCTCCTGGTCGATGATGTGGCGGTCGATCGTGACGACTTTGCTGCGCATGGTGGGGAAGGTCGCGTGCGCGGGGGTGGGGGGCAAGAGACTCGCGGCGCATTACCGGAGGATCGCTGAAGCACTGACCCGAACTTTTCCCGAACTGTGGGGTATAAGGAGGTAAGCAAGCAATCAGCCACCCGCAACTCCGGGATCAAAGCAATATGTCCGTCGCCTCCGCCTCCGTTGCCGCCACCTCCGCAGCCTCCGCCTCTTCCCCAAACGCACTCTCAGTCGTCCCTGCCGTCCCTGCGGTCCCCGCCGCCCCCACCCTCCGCGACCTCGAACCCGTTCCCGACAGCGACCCCCTCGGCGACGAGATCGCGGCTCGCCTGCGATGCGGAGGTGGTGCCGATCGCCCGGGGAGCGGACGGCTCGGTACTCGATGTTGGACGCCGCCGGCGGACCGTCGGATGGCGGCTGCGCAAGGCCCTCGAGGCCCGCGACGGCGGCTGCCGCTTCCCGGGATGCGACTCGCGCATGCGCACGCACGCACATCATATCACGCCTTGGGCCGCGGGCGGCGAGACTGCCATGAACAACCTGGTGCTGCTGTGCCCCTTCCATCATCGGGCGGTGCACGAGGGGGGCTGGCGGGTGAAGATGGACGAGTGGGGAGTCCCGCGCTTCTTCAACCCGCTAGGCGCGCCGATGCCGGAGGTTCCGGGGGTGGGCGAGCTGGCGCCGGGGAGTGAGGCGCCTGGGGCTGCGGCGCCTGGACAGCTGCCGGCGTCAGACCATGGGCTGGCCCGCTGGCATGCGCGACGGGAGATCCGTGTCTGGCCCGGGACCACGGTGTGGCAGGGGGAACGGATCGACTGGAGCTGGGCGGTGTCGTACTTCTGGAGCGGCGGGAAGGAGCACTGACGCTGTAGAGTAATGTCAGCATTACAAGAAGTAATGTTTGCTTTACAGTTTTCTACTCCCGCGCCCTCCGCACGCTGACACTGCCATCTCGCCGGGCGGTGACGGTGACCGTCCCGTGCAGGTCCGTTCTGAGTATGTGGGCGCCCGCGCGGCGCAGCCGGGCGATGACGACGGGGTCGGGGTGGCCGTAGCGGTTGCGCGCGCCGACGGGGATGAGGGCGTACTCGGGCGAGGTCGCCTGCAGCAGCGCTTCCGACGTCGAGGTGATGCTGCCGTGGTGGCCGACCTTGAGCAGCGTGACGTCGTGGTCGGCGGGTGCGGCGGCCGCCGCGATCAGCCGCGACTCGATCTCTTCGCCGGCGTCGCCCGTCAGCAGCGCCGAGAACTCGCCGAACTCGACACGCATCACCACTGACCAGTCGTTCGGGTAGCCGGGGTCGAGAATGGGTTCGGCCGGCGGACTCAGCACCCGGAACACGACGCCGTCCATGGTCCACATGTCGCCGGTGGCCGCGCGCCGCCACGGCACGCCCGCGTCCCTCGCCTGGGCCAGCCCCAGCATGTGCCCGCTCTGCCCGCTCCCGAGCCCGGGGCCCAGGACCGCCCCGGTGCGGACGTTGCGCAGAACCGACGCGAGCCCCCCGGCGTGGTCTTCGTCGGGGTGGGTGAGGATGACCGCCTCAAGGCGGCGCGCCCCCTGCCCGTGCAGGTACGGCACCACGCGCGTCAGGCCTGCGTCATGTCCGCCCATGCTGCGCGGCCCCGCGTCCACCAGCATCCACCGTCCCCGCGGGGTGCGGATCGCGATGGCGTCGCCCTGACCCACGTCGATCGCGGTGATCTGCAGCGTCCCCCGCCCGGCGACCGACAGCGCGGCCTGCCCGGCCCAGAGCGTCGCGAACGCGGAGAGAGCGCACACGGCGGCGCGCACGGCGGGCCGGATGCGCCAGGTCATGTAGCCCAGCAGCATCGGAGCGACCCCCCCGGCGGTGAGGAGCGCGGCTTCGCGGGGCGTCACCATCGCCACCGTCCCGGGGAGCGCGCCCAGCCACGCGGCCACGCGCGTGACCGTCCAGAGCAGCGCCTCCGCGCCCATCCCGGCGACGGCGGCCCCGGGGACGTGCAGCACATCCATCGCGATCGCCGCGATGACGCCCGGGACGGCCGCGGCCACCATCGGCGTGAGCAGGATCGACGACGGCAGCGACAGCAGCGGAATCTGCCCGAAGTGGTACGCGAGGACCGGCGCCGTAAAGACCGACGCCCCGATCCCGGCCGCGACCGGCGACGCGATCCACTCCCTGCCCCGATGCGCGGGCCAATGGCTCATGATCCACCGCGTCATGATCAGGATCCCCGCGGTCCCCGTGACCGTCAGCTGGAAGCCGGCGCCGGCGACGGCCTCCGGGCGCAGCAGTGAGATCATCAGCATCGATAGGCCGAGCGCCCCGAGCGCGCGCGCGGGTGAACGGCGGAGGCGGCCCGCCACGAAGGCCGTGGTCATCCAGGCCGCGCGGGTCGCCGAGGTCGGCGCGCCGATGACGAGCACATACGCCCACACGCCGACCGCGATGCCGAGTGCGCGGCGGCGCGGCGGGAGTCCGGCAACCGAGAGGAGCGCGCCGAGGAGCGCGGCGATCACCCCCACGTGAAAGCCCGAGATCGAGAGCAGGTGCGCGGTGCCGGAGCGCGCGAAGGCGTCCCACAACTCGCGCGGAATCCCGTCGCGCTCGGCGAGGACCAGCGCGGACGCGACCCCGGCCTGCGTGCCGAGCCGGCGGTCGACGGCCTCGGCGGCGCGGCCCCGGACGGCGGTGCGAAGGCGCGTCGTCCAGGGGACCGTGAGCGCGTAGTTGTCGGCGGCGGCCTCCTCCTCGACGCCGGACGCGCTCAGGTAGACGGCCTCCGTACCGTCGGGGCGCACCGAGCGGAACCAGAGTCCCTCGACGGTGACCGGGCGGGCTTCGGGCGGAGCGCCGTCGCGGGTGTAGACGCGGACATCGGCCGCGCACGCGGAGTGGTCGCCGCCGCGACCGCCGCCGGCGTCGGCCAGCACCCGCAGCGTCGACGCGCCCTCCTCGCTGACCGCGGTGAAGTAGCCGGTGACCCTTGCGGGCGCGCCGTCCGGAGCGGCCGGGGCGCACTGTTCCGCTGCCCGGCGGTCGGCGGTGGCCCAGGCCAGCCCCGCCACGAAGACGAGGAGCATCGGCAGGACGCGCGATTCGGGACCGCGCCATAGCACGATGGGACAGGTGACGATCAGGAGTGTGAGGAGGGTCCGGTCGAACCCCATGGCCGTGCTGGCTGCCGCTCCCGCGGCGAAGCCCACGGCGGTCCACAGGATCGGGGGCGCGCCCCTCACTCCAAAAGCGTTTCTCCCTTCAGTTGCTCGCCGCTGCCGGCGGCGTGCGGGTTGCGGCCTGCCGCGAGGCGCTGATCGCGGCGCTCGGCGAGCGGCTCGTCACCGCGGGCGGCGAGCTGGTGCCGGTCCTCCATGTGGCGTTCGCGCAGCAGCCGTCGGACCTTGAGGTCGGCGTTGATTCCGGCGCCCAGCATGACGGCCATCCCCGCCACCATGCCTCCGAAGGCGACGAAGGTCACGGGGACGCCGTAGAGGGTGAAGAGTCCGAGGTCGATCGTGACCTCGCGGCCCGCGTTGGCGATCGCGAAGCCGATTCCCCCGGCGACGACGAGCCCCAGACCCAGCCAGCCCAGGAAGCGGCTCACGCGCGCTCCCCTACGAAGGTGGGGCCGGTGGTGCGGGTGAGGCGGGCGGTCAGGTAGGTGCCGATGTCGGCCTTCGATCCGGGCACGACGGCCGCCTTGCCCCGGCGGGTGCGGCCCAGGACCATTCCCTCGCTCCGCGCCTCGCGTTCGATCAGCAGTTCCTCCACTCGGCCCACTTCGCCCCGGTTGATCTCCTTCTGGATCGAGCGCGTCGTCTCGATCAGCCTTTCCAGCCGCCCCTGCCCGACCTCGTCGTCGATGAACTGCTGCGCGGGCAGGCGCGTCGCGGGCGTGCCCTCGCGCGGCGAGTACCTGTACGTGAAGGCCTCGTCGAATCTGACACGCCCGAGCAGGTCGAGCGTCTGTTCGAAGTCGTCCTCGCTCTCGCCCGGGAATGCGACGATCACGTCGGTGGAGAGCGCGACATCGGGCAGCGCGCCGCGGATGAGGTCGACCTTCTCCATGAACGTCTCGGCGGTGTAGCGGCGGAGCATGCGGCGCAGCACGCGGTTGCTTCCCGACTGCACGGGCAGGTGGAACTGCTCGCACACGGTGTCCTCGCGCGCCATGACCTCGACGAGCTCGTCGGTGACGTCGTTCGGGTGCGGCGACGTGAATCGCACGCGCCGGATCCCGGGCACGCGCGCGACCGCCTCGAGAAGCCGCGCGAACGACACGTCGCCCCAGCTGTACGAATTGACGGTCTGTCCCAGGAGGGTGACCTCGGTGATCCCGTCGCGGGCGACGCGCCGCACCTCGTCCAGGACCTCGTCCGGGTCGCGGTTCTTCTCCAATCCGCGCACGTAGGGCACGATGCAGAAGGTGCACCGGTGATTGCAGCCCCTTTGTATGGGGACCCAGGCGGTAACGGTCGAGCGGCGGCGCTGTTCGAGGCCGCGGTAGTTCTCGTCGAGGGAGAGGTCGAGCACCGAGAGACGCCTGCGGCTGCCGGAGCCGGCGCCTGGCGCCTCCGTCCCGCGGCCCCGGATCTCGGCGAGCGCGCTGCCGAGGCCGCGGTACCCGTCGGGCCCCATGACGAGGTCGACGTAGGGGGCCCTGGCGAGGAGGTCGTCGCCCATCCGCTGCGCCATGCACCCGGTGACGCCGAGGATCATGTCCGGGCGCTCGCGCTTGAGTGCGTTGAGCTGGCCCACGCGGCCCAGGACCCGCGTCTCGGCGTGCTCGCGGATCGCGCAGGTGTTGACGAGCACGACGTCGGCCGCCTCGGGGGCGGTCACGATCTCGTAACCCTGGTCTTCCAGGACGCCCTCCATGAGCTCGCCGTCGGAGATGTTCATCTGGCAGCCGTAGGTCTCGACGTAGGCGCGGGTCTTCATTGCAGCGCGACCTCCGAGCCATCGGGTGACAGGGTGCCCGGGTGCAGGCGGCGGTGATCCGCCGGTCGCCGCGATCCCACGGCGACCCTCATGTAGTCACCGGTGAGCGCGGTGCCTCCGTCGCCCTCCATCACCACCTCCACACGGGAACCGCCGCGACGGCGGGCGTGGTGCGCGCCCTTTTCGGTGCCGAGCGTGCGGAGTTCCCGTGCGCGCTCCCAGGCGATGCGCTGCGGGAGGCGGCCGGGCATTTCGGCGGCGGCGGTGCCTTCGCGCGGCGACCACGGGAAGACGTGGAGGTAGGTGAACGGGAGCTCGTCCACGAGGCCGGCGGTCTGCGCGTGGTCGGCGTCGGTCTCGCCCGGGAAGCCGGTGATGATGTCGGCGCCGAGGCCGATCGGCGAGACGGCGGCGGCGATGTCGAGGGCGCGGCGGCGGTAGTGTTCGCGCGTGTGCCAGCGCCTCATGCCGCGGAGCACGGGGTCGGCGCCGCTCTGGAGCGGCATGTGCAGGTGCGGCGCGAGGCGTCCGCCGGATTCGGCGAGGAGGCGGACCATGCCGTCGTCGATTTCGGTCGCTTCGATGCTGCCGAGGCGGAACCTCGGGCCGGGGACGTCGTCGAGGAGGCGGCGGACGAGGGCGGTGAGCGTGATGCGCGGGTCCAGGTCGCGCCCGTAGTGCCCGATGTGCACGCCGGTGATGACGAGTTCGGGGTGGTTGCGGTCGAGAGCGCGGGCCTCGGCGACGACTTCGTCCGGAGTGCGGCTGCGGCTTCGGCCGCGGGCCAGGCGGGTGGCGCAGAACGAGCACTTGCGGTCGCATCCGTCCTGGACCTTGAGCCAGCCGCGGGTCGCGCCCGCGCGCTGTCGGAGCGGGCGGGCGCGGTCGAGCTGGACGAGGCGGGGGGTGGGGGCGGGGGCGGAGTGCGCGAGCGCGCGGCCGGCCGCCGCCAGGACTGCGGCCGGGTCGTGGCCCTGGACGACTTCGCTGACTTCGTCCATCGCCCGGTAGTCCCTGGCCCGCAGGACGGCCGAGCAGCCGGCCACGACGATGCGGGCGCCCGGGTTGCGGCGCGCCACCCGGCGGATGAAGCGGCGGGCGTCGGCGTCGGCCTGGTTGGTGACGGTGCAGGTGTTGACCACGCAGAGGTCGGCGGCTTCGAGGGGCGAGGTGCGGGCGCGGGGGGCACCGGGACCGCCGGCCTCCAGCAGCTGGCGCATGCGCTCGGTGTCGTACTGGTTCGCCTTGCAGCCGAAGGTCTTGTAGTGGACTTGCATGGGGAGCCCCCGGACCGTCACAGCCGTGAGATGCCGATCGAGATGGTGCCCCGCCAGAAGTTCTCGTCGAGGGGCAGGCTGGTGCGCGTGGCGCGCTCGACGCCCAGGTCGATCCAGCCGAGGGGGATGCCCTCGAGTTCGACCAGGTTGAAGCCCACGCCCAGCGACCACGCGGTCTCGGTGGGATCCTGTGCCGCGAAGCGGAAGGGCGGCGCCCCGCTCCGGTATCCGACGCGGATGGGCAGGCTGCGGAACTCCTGCTGCATCGCCCGCCACTCGATCCCGGCGCCCCAGCTCATCTTGCGGCCGCTGACCGTCCCTTCGGCGAAGCCCCCGGCCCCCGACCAGTCCTGGTAGACGAACGAGCTGTTGAAGAGGAGCCGCTGCGTGAGGCCCGCCGTCGCGCCCGCCGAGAGCTTGAGGGGGATCTCGTAGGTGTTGACGCCGCCCTGGGTGTCCTCGTCGGGGGTCTCGGTGAGGTCGGACGACCATTCGATGGCGCTCCCGAGGTGGATGAGCGGATGGGGGTCGATCCCCACGCCGGCCGCGAAGGTGTAGCCGCCGTAGCCCCACTGGTAGTTCTCGCGGTAGGGCCGGACCTCGGTGCCGACCACGAGGGAGTCGAGGCGGCGGTCGAAGGCCTGGTTGAGGCGACCGACGTACAGGCCGGCGCTGGCCCCAACCGTGAGCCACCGGGCCACGGGCTGGGCCCACCCGAGCCTCGCGACCGAGGTGCCGCCGTCGGTCTCGAAGCTGTCCTCGATGGGGACGTCCACCCCGCCGAGCCGGACCACCTGGTTGCGCTCGCCCACCCAGCGCTGCTCCATGTGCCCCGCGAGCGAGAGGGTGACGACGCCGCTGTCCGTCGCGGGGTAGCCGATGGCGATGAGCGGGAAACGCGTGGTGTTGGTCGTGCCGCTCTGGTCGCCCATGGTGTAGTCGCCCCAGGCGGGCTGCATCGAGACGGTCACGGTGGGCAGGAGGAGGCGCGCCGACGCGGCCGGGTCGCTGGGGGACACGGCGATGTTGGGCAGTCCGATCCCGAGATTGCCCAGGGAGAGCGCGCGGGCGCCCGCCGCTTCGATGGGGACGCCGAGCGCGCGGAAGCCCAGGAAGGACTGGGCGGCGGCGGGGACGGGGGCGAGCGCCGGGGCCGGGGCGAGCGCGTACGTGAGCGCGAGAAGGAGCGTGCGCCGCATGTTCACCTCCCGCGCACGTAGTTGAGGATCAGGCGCAGTTCGGGCTCGCCGGGCCGGGCCGGGCCGCCGGGCGGCGCGCCGACGCCTTCGAACGACGCGTACTCGATCGACAGGGGCTCGAAGGTCGAGAGGAGCGCCACCGTCGTGCTCACCGGATCGCCGTCGGCGGTCTCGCCGCGCAGCAGGTCCTGCACCAGCCCCGTGACCGGCACCTCGACGACGTGCCCGCCCGGCGGAGCGAACCACTCGGGCGACAGAATGACCCCCGCGATCCCCGACAGCGACGGCCCCAGCGGGGACTTCGGCAGCACGCTCGGGACCATGACCATCCGCAGGTCGATGCTGATCGTGTCCGACGGCGCGAACGCGGCCTGCTCCGCCTGGGTCGTGAGGCGCAGCGCCGCGTAGGAGATGTGGTCCTCGCTGAGCTCGAGCGGGCATCCGAGCTGTGCGCAGAGTGCGGGCGGTCCGTCGAGCGCGGGCGGGATGTCGAGGTCGAGGACGGTGCGCCAGGCGGGGGCTCCGCCGATTCGCATGCCGTTCTCGGGCGCTGCCGGGACGGGGTCGTAGATGAAGGTGATCGCGTCGGTGCCGGCGAGAACCTGGATGAGGGTGTCGGGGTTGAGGCTCGGCATCGTCTCGATCCACATGAGCGCTGAACGGAGCTGGAGCCTCACGCCCGGCGCCTCAGTGCTCAGCCGGACGCCGTGCGTGAGGTCGGTCGTGTCGGACCAGGCGGCCACCTGCGCCGAGTCGACCTCGATGATGAGCGAGTCGCCTGCTTCGGGGTCCCACACCCATTCGCCCATCTCCTGCAGCGCCCCGCCCCCCGGCTGCGACCACGGCACCCGGTTCAGCAGCGTGTCGACCGCGTGCTCCCAGGTTGCGCTGACCCCGTCCCAGGCCTCGGTGGTCGCGTCGGCCCGGATCGCGACGGGACCCGAGTGCACGCTGCCCAGGGTGTCGAAGCGGGCGACGATGCGCGCCGAAAGGAAGGTGAGCGAGGAGTCGGGCCGGCTGGTCCCGGTGGTGTCGTTGACGGTCACGACCGAGGGGTAGCGGCCGAAGCGCAGCAGGGTGGCGGCTTCGAGGCCGGGGTCGGCGGCGGGATCCGCGCCCGCGCCGAAGCGGTGGGCGATGAATCCGCCGCCGAGTTCGGAAGCGCGGCCGTATCCGCCGTAGACGCGCACGCGGTCCAGGAAGTCGCTCGCGGGGAGCCTGACCTCGACGGCGATGCCGCCCCGCACGAGGTCGTCGCTCTCGGCGGTGGGGAGCATCTCGGTGCAGCCCGCGCCGAGGGCGACTAGAGGGAGGAGGGCGAGCCGACGGGCCGGCGTCACTTGTCCCCACCTCCTGAACCCGCTGCGTCGGCCAGCTGGAAGGCGTTGGGAAGCAGGTCGGTCAGTTGCCAGCGCTTTTCCTCCGTGTTTCCGAAGCTGAACACCTGCGTGTCGGCGGCGAACTCGGCCACGACCTGACAGCACGCGCCGCAGGGGGCCACCGCGCGGTCCGAGTCCGTGACGATCACGAGCCGGCGGAAACGGCGATGCCCGCCCGCGACCGCCTGCGCAACCGCCGACCGCTCGGCACAGATGGTGAGACCGTACGAGGCGTTCTCGACGTTGCATCCGGCGAAGACCGCGCCCGTGACCGACTCGATGGCGGCCCCCACCCTGAAACGGGAATACGGCGCGTAGGAGTGGGCCAGCATGGCGCGCGCGCGCGTGGCGAGCAGGTCGACGGACATATGAACTATATCGAAACTCGGGGCAGTCTCCGCGAGAGTCCCGTCAGGATCTCGTAGGGAATCGTGCCGGCCAGCTCCGCGACCTCCTCCAGGGGCAATTCGATTCCACCGTCACGACCGACAAAGGTAACGATATCTCCGGGGTTGGGGGTGCCGTTGTCCGTTCTTACCACCGTCGTGTCCATGGAGATCCGCCCGATGATCGGCACGCGGCGGCCGCGCAGGATCGCGGAGCCGCGGTTGCCGAGCGCGCGGGGGAGTCCGTCGCCGTAGCCGATGCCGACCGCGGCCCAGCGCTCGTGGCCGCGCGCGGTGTAGGTCGCACCGTAGCCGAGGGTGGTGCCGGGGGGGACATCGCGCACGAGGAGCACCCGCGCACGGACGGCGACGACGGGCTCGGGGCGGCGGTCCGGGTCGCCCGCCGAGGCGCCGTAGAGGTAGATGCCGGTGCGGGCCGCGTTGGCCGTGCGGGACGCGAGGCGCAGAGCGCCGGCGCTGTTGGAGCAGTGGACGAGGGCGTCCGCGGGGAGAGCGCCGGCACGCCGGAGGCCGGAGATGAAATGGTCGAAGCGGGCGATCTGGTCGCGGGCGCTGGCAAGGTCGGGCTGATCGGCCGAGTGCAGGTGCGTGAAGATGCCGAACAGGCGGAGGCCGTGTGGGGTGGGGAGGGCGGCGGCCGCGAGGCGGGCCAGGGCCTCGGCCGCGCGATCCGGGGGGAAGCCGGCGCGGCCCATTCCGGTGTCGACTTCGAGCTGGAAGGGGATGGGGGTGGCGGCGCGCGCGCGGCGGGCGAGGGCGCGCAGCGCGGAGAGGCTGTCCGGGTCGGAGATGGAGGGGATGAGGGCGGCGGCGACCGCGCGGGGGAGGTCGTCGGGCGGCACCGGCGCGCAGATCATCAGGGGCGCCTGCAGACCGAGGCGTCTGAGTTCGAGGCCCTCCTCGATCGTGGCGACACCCCAGCCGAACGGCCGCGCCGGGCGCAGGGCGTGGACGACTCGCTCGACGCCGAGGCCGTAGCCGTCGGCCTTCACCATGGGGACGAGCCTGACGTCCGGTCCGACCGACTCGCCGATGCTGCCAAGGTTGTGGCGCAGGGCGGCCGTGCGGACCTCTACCCACGCGCGGTCGCGGGGCGGGGCGAGGGGGGGTGGGGGGCGGCCAGGCATGCTCGAAATATGGCACGCCGGGCTGGATGGGCACCCCTCGGCCGCTGGCTGCGAGCGCTGCACCCCGGTTCCGCGGGGATCGGCCGCGACAGCGGGATGCTCGGATGGGACGGACCCACAGCTCCCGGGCGCGGGCGTTTTCGCCTGAAAGCAAGTAATGTTCATATTACATTTCGTAATGTTTACTTTACTTTCTGGATGTAATCATCCTCCAATTCAAGAGCCCCGGTTCCGCAGAAATCCACCGGGTCAAGACGATGTGCGAATGGGACAGGCAACCGAATGCGACCTCTGATACCTGACACCCCGGCCGGATCGGCTCTCGCGAAGGCCTTCGTTGCCCAGCACGAGGCAAGTCTCAAGGGGTTCGACTGGGAGGATCCCCGCGACGCGCTCGCCAAGGTCCGGGAGGAAGCAGAGGAAGTGGGCTCGCTCCTGGCGGACGGGGGCGCGGCGGTGGGCGCCGCGGCGCCCGGCAGAGACTCCGGCGCACCCGGCGATCGCCTCCAGGAAGAAATCGGCGATCTGCTCTTCGCGGTGGTGAACGTTGCGCGGTTGGCCGGGGTCGACCCACGCCCGGCCCTGGAAGGTGCGACGGCCAAGTTCGAGGAGCGCTTCGCCGAAGTGGAGCGCCTCGCCCGGCTCCGGGATCTGCCGATGCCAGGCACGCCGCTGGCCGACCTCGACCAGCTGTGGGACGAGATCAAGGCCACTCGGTTGGGAGGTGAAAGCCCCCGCTAGTACCCCGCCCGCTTGTCCACCAGGTTGCGCAGCCGCTCGCCGCGCGTGAACCGGCCCAGGTTTTCGGTAATCAGGGCGGTCTGTCGCGCCCAGAAGCCGCGCGTGGTCGCGGAAACATGTGGCGTCATGAGGACGCGGGGATGGCTGTAGAAGGGGTGTCCCGCCGGCAGCGGCTCCTCGTGGAAGACGTCGAGGCCGGCGCCTCGCAGTGGGCCGTCGGACCCGAGCGCGTCGAGGAGCGCGTCCTCGTCGACCAGCCGGCCCCGGGCGACGTTGATCAGCACGGATCCCGGCTTCATCGAGAAGATGCGTTCGCGCGTGAGGATCCCGCGGGTCTCGTCCGTCTCTGGGAGGGTGAGCACCAGGTAGTCGGACTCGGTGATGGCGCGTTCGAGTATGGAGGCGCCCGCACCGACGCGGATTCCGGCGGGTTCGCCGGTGGGCTCGGCAGGGCTCGGCCGGCGGCGCACCGCCACCACGCTGCTGCCCAGCGCCGCCGCGCGCGCGGCCACCTCGCGCCCGATGCCCCCGTAGCCGAGGACGCCCACCGTGGAGGCGCCGATCTCGCGCACGGGCGCGTCGGCCGCCCAGTACGCGGGCGCCCCCCACCTGCCGGCCCGCTGGGATCTCACGGCCACGTCCAGGCCGCGCGCGAAATAGTGGATCATCGCGATCACGGTCTCGGCCATCGGCACGGCATGGATCCCGGCGGAGTTGGTGAAGAGCATGTCCCGCGACATCATCGCGGGGCCCAGCGACGTGGCGACCCCGGCGGCGCCCGAATGCACCCACTCGAGCCGCGGCCCGGCCTCCAGCACCTCGGCGGGGATCCCGTAGCCCATGTAGACCCGCGCGTCGGCCACCGCCTCCAGCAGCTCGTCGGTCACATTGGGGATGCCGTCACCCGAGGCGTCGGCCAGCGTCTCCATGAACTTGATCGTCCAGCCCTCCGGCAGCGCCGCCACGATCGCCTCGCGCGCACTGCCGGGCAGCTCCCAGATGGGACGCTTGTCACGCAGGTCGATGACGAGGGTGGCCACCGATTCAGGGCTTGAGGCGGTTGATCAGGCGCGGGAATGGCACGAGTTCGCGGATATGCGGGCGTCCCGTGATCCAGCCGACCGTCCGCTCCAGCCCCAGGCCGAATCCGGAGTGGGGGAAGGTCCCGTAGCGCCGCAGGTCGAGGTACCAGTCGTACGCGTCCTCGGGCAGATCCTCCTCGCGGATCCGCGCCAGGAGCCGGTCGAAGTCGTCCTCACGCTGGCTGCCGCCGACGATCTCGCCGTACCCTTCCGGCGCGAGCAGGTCGTTGCAGAGCACCGTGCGTGGATCGTCGGGGTTCTCCTTCATGTAGAAGGCCTTCGCGCCCTTCGGATAGTTGTAGACGAAGACCGGACGGTCGAACCAGCTCGAGATGGTCGTCTCCTCCACGGCGCCGAGATCGCGCCCCCATTCGAAGTCGCGGCCTTCGGCGTTCAGGCGGGCTACCGCCTCGCTGTAGCTGATCCGCGGGAAGGGCGGCTGGACGCGCTGCAGCGTGGAGAGGTCGCGCTTCAACACCTCCAGCTCCGGCCCGCAGCGATCGAGCGCGCGCGCCACGATGCTGCAGATGAAGTCCTCCTGGAGGTCCATGTTGTCGTTCGAGTCGGCGAAGGCGACCTCGGGCTCGATCATCCAGAACTCGGTCAGGTGGCGGCGCGTCTTCGACTTCTCGGCGCGGAAGGTCGGACCGAAGCAGTAGACCTTGCGGAAGGCCGGGCAGGCGCACTCGACGTACAGCTGGCCGGTCTGGGCCAGGAACGCGCGGTCGCCGAAGTAGTCGGTCTCGAAGAGCGTGCCCGCGGACTCGCCGATCGCGCCGGTGAGGATCGGCGTGTCGATGCGTACGAAATCGCGCTCGTAGAAGAAGTCGTGGATGGCCTGCTCGACCTCGGCGCGCACGCGCAGGCCGGCCCGCTGCATGCTCGAACGGAGCCACAGGTGGCGGTGGTCCAGCAGGAACTCGACCCCGTGCTCCTTTGGCTGGATCGGATACTCGTCGCTCGCGCCGATCAGTTCGATGCCGGTGACGGTCAGCTCGTGTCCGCCGGGGGCGCGCTCGTCGGGGCGGACGACCCCTGTCAGCGCGATGCAGCTCTCCTGGGTGAGCGAGGTGGCGAGCTCCCAGAGGTCCGCGGGAAGCTGCGACTTCACGAGCACCCCCTGCACCACGCCGGTCCCGTCGCGCAGCACGACAAACGCGACCCGCGCATGCACGCGCAGCGCCGCGATCCACCCCGACACGGTGACCGTTTCGCCCGCATGGCGGGACAGATCCTTCACTTGCTGGTTCATGGTGGGGGAAGCTCACCAGAAGCGGGATGAGTGGCAACCCTCGCGGCAGCGTCGCGCGGAGCGCTTGACGCCGTCATCCCACCCCGAAGAGTTGCGCCCGGTCGCCGTAGCGGCTGTCGAGGTGGTTGCGGACCACCGTGTGAGCGGGGGCGGAGAGTTGCGGGTCGATGTCGATCAGCGCCCGCGCGCGATCCCGCGCTGGCCCGATCAGGTCCTCGTGCTCGATGATGTCGGCGAACTTCAACTCGGTGCCGTGGCCGTGCTGCTCGGCCCCGAAGAAGTCACCCTGCCCGCGGATCCGGAGGTCCTCGGCCGCGATCTCGAAGCCGTCGCTGGTGCGCGCGAACGCGGCGAGGCGCGCGGTCGTCGGGGTGGAGTCGCCCTCCTCGCCCTCGGCACGGCCGGCGATCACCACGCACAGGCCGCCTTCGTCGCCGCGCCCGATGCGGCCGCGCAGCTGGTGCAGCTGGGAGAGCCCGAAGCGTTCGGGGTTCTCGATCACGATCATGGTCGCGTTGGGGACGTCGATGCCCACTTCGATCACGGTGGTCGCGACGAGGACGTCGATGTCGCCCTGCTGGAAGGCGCGCATGATGCGGTCCTTTTCGTCGCCGGGGAGGCGGCCGTGGATGAGCGCGAGGGTGCGGCCCGCGAGGTCCTCGCTGCGCAGCCGCTCGAACTCGGTCTCGGCAGCGAGGAGGTCGGCCCGCTCGGACTCCTCGATGGCGGGGTAGACGAGGTAGGCCTGGCGGCCCCGGTCGAGTCGGCGGCAGAGTTCGCGCAGGATGGCGGGGCGGTCTTCGGGGCCGGCGAGCCGCGTGGTCACGGGGACCCGTCCCGGGGGGAGTTCGTCGAGGGTCGACAGGTCGAGCTCGCCGTGGAGCGTCATTGCGAGGGAGCGCGGGATCGGGGTCGCGGACATCAGCAGCGTGTCCGGGCGGGGCTCTCGCTCGGAGAGCGCCATCCTCTGGCGGACTCCGAACCGATGCTGTTCGTCGACCACGACGAGTCCGAGAACGTCGAACTTCACTCCCTCCTGAATCAGGGCGTGTGTGCCGACGACCAGGCGGGCTTCGCCGCTTGCGACCCGGGCGCGCGCCTCCTCACGGCGGCGGCCCGTCGCGGAGCCGGTGAGGATCTCGAGACGGCAGGGGATATCGCGGAGAAAATCGCCGATGCGGTGCGCGTGCTGCTCGGCGAGGATCTCGGTCGGCGCCATCAGGGCGGCCTGGTAACCCCCCTCGACGGCGAGGAGCATGGCGAAGAGGGCCACCAGCGTCTTGCCGGAGCCGACGT
The DNA here is from genome assembly GCA_022823145.1 of Gemmatimonadota bacterium. Taxonomy (GTDB): domain Bacteria; phylum Gemmatimonadota; class Gemmatimonadetes; order Longimicrobiales; family Gaopeijiaceae; genus Bin94. Next base: position 73,217 of record JAJDXS010000016.1, on the reverse strand, counting down.
CGCCCTGGAGCATGCGGTTCATGCGGTCGGGCGAGGTCATGTCGGCGTAGATCTCGCGGAGGACGCGGGCCTGCGCATCGGTCAGGGTGAACGGGAGCGAGTCGTGCAGCGCGCGGATGAGGCGGTTGGTGCGGGTGAACGCGATGCCGGGGCGTTCGCGGGTGGCGTCGTGGCGGACGCGGGCCTGCATGAGCTGGAGGAAGAAGAGCTCGTCGAAGGCGAGGCGGCGGCGCGCGGCGGCGATGCGGGCGTTGTCGCGCGGGCGGTGAAGGTCGCGGAGCGCGGCGGAGATCTCGACGAGGCCGAGTCGGCGTCGGTCACGGGGAGGCAGGTACTCCTCGTCGCGGATCTGGGCGAGGAGCCGGTCGAGGTTGAGTTCGAAGAGGCGGCGGAAGATCCACTGCGGCAGGTCTTCCGCCGCGGGGTAGGTGGAGAAGATGGTGCCGGGGGGATCTTCGGCGGGCGCGTCGGCGCTGGCGCGGGACAGGACCGTGAATTCGCGCGGCTGGATCTGGCGGCCGTGAAAGAACCGGACCGGGCCGGTGACGAGGATGCGGTCGCCGGGGCGCACCCTGCGCTCGACCCAGGGCTGGCCCGGCCAGGAGCATGTGATGAGCCCGGAGTCGTCCTGAATGACGGCCTGGAAGATGCGCAGGCCCGAGCGGGTGGGGATGACGCCCTTGTTGCGCACCTCGCCGACGAGCGTCACGTCCATGCCGACCTGGGCCAGCTCGACCGGGGTGATCGTCGAGGCGTCATCGTAGCGGCGCGGGACGTGGTAGAGGAGGTCGCGCGCGGTCAGGATGCCCATCCGCTGCAGGTGCTCCGCCCGCTTCGGCCCGACGCCCTTGAGGAACTGGACGGGCTTGTCGAGGCGGGTAAGGGTCATGGGATCCGAGGACTCATCCGCGGGCTGCCAACACCCCCTCGACGAATTCGTCCGGGTCGAAGGGCTTGAGGTCCTCGAGGCGCTCGCCGGTGCCCACCATCCGGATCGGGATGCCGAGCTCCTCGCGCAGAGCGACCACGATGCCGCCGCGCGCGGTCGAGTCCAGCTTGGCAAGCACGATCCCGGTCACCGTGACGTAGCGCGAGAACTCGCGGGCCTGGACGAGGCCGTTCTGGCCGACGGTCGCGTCCAGCACGAGCAGCGTCTCGTGGGGCGCGCCGGGATGGTGCCTGGCCGTCACGCGGTCGACCTTGGCTAGCTCGTCCATGAGGCCGCCGTGGGTGTGCAGTCGTCCCGCCGTGTCGATCAGCACGGTGTCGGTACCGCGCGCACGGGCCGCCGCGATCGCGTCGAAGGCGACCGCGGCCGGGTCGCCTCCCGGCTGGCCCCGGATGAAGTCCGCCCCGGCGCGCTCGGCCCAGCGTTCCAGCTGCTCGACCGCGCCCGCGCGGAAGGTGTCGGCTGCGGCGACCATGACGCGGCGGCCACGAGTGCCGAGGAGGTGCGCCAGCTTCCCGATCGTGGTCGTCTTGCCGACGCCGTTCACGCCCACGACGAGGTAGACCGTCGGGGGGGTGGCGGCCACGGTCAGCGCGTCCGCCGCGCCGGCGCCCCCGTCGCCGTCGAAGACGTCGCGGATCGCACCGCGCAGGATGCGCCTCAGCCCCGCCTCGTCGCGCGCCGTCCCCTTCCGGGCCGCCTTTTCGACCAGGTCGACGAAGCGCATGCTCGCCTGCACGCCGAAGTCGGCCAGGATAAGGCGCTCCTCCAGCTTCTCGAGCATGTCGGCGTCGATCCTGCGGAAAGCCGGAGGAACGACCCGGCGCAGCGCCCGCGTCCAGTTCATGGCGAGCGTTTCCGCGCCATTCCTAGCGCAGTCCCGCGCGGCGCCTCCCGATCCACTCCGCGCAGACGGCGGCGAGGATCACGAGGTACGGGAAGGGCCAGGTTCGCAGGGGCCGGTTGCGCTCGGCCGCCGCGTCGCCGTCGGGCGCGCGCATGGTCAGATCGGCCGCGTCGGTGGGGCGCTGCAGCATCTCGTCGGTGAAGGCCTCGACGTGGAAGGTGCCGCCGACGGTGTCCGCGGACGCGATGGCGGTGTAGGTGTAGGTCCCCGCGGCGAGCGGAGCCGTGGTGAAGAGTCCGCCCGGCGGGACGGTCAGGGTGGAGTCGAGGACGACGTCGCCGGTCGCGGCCGCGACGGTGAGGACGATCTGCTCGTTCTCGTAGCCGCGCCCGAACCATGGGGCCCGCAAGCCTCGTTGCAACACCGGCCTGGCAGGTCGTACGCCCGGCCCGGCAGCGAGGGGTTCGTCGGCCATCATCCACCCCCCTATTGCAGCCCAGAGACTGCGGTAATGTTCGCGCGGCTCGCCTCCGCGGAAGGCCCAACGCCAGAAGCCCTGCGCCAGGACCACACCCACCCGGCGAGGTCCGTCCGCACGCAGGATGAGCGCTGCCCGGGACTCGCCCGCACCGCCCAGGCGCAGATGCAGCGCCGTCCCGGCGGACTCGCCCACGACCGGCAGTACACGCGTGAGCGGCGGCAGGCCGGCCCCCACGAACCGGTCCACCTCGCCCGCGATCGGCGACGGCGGCGCCTCGTCGAGGTACCACTCGCCCGGCAGCGCACCGCCCACCGCCACCCCGCCCCCCGCCGCCCCCGCCCCGTCGCGCGGGAAGATCAGGAGGCGCGCGGTGCGCGACGTCGCGGCCTCGACCAGCCCGGCGGTGGATCCGTCCACGCCCATCGCCACCACCATCTCGGCCCGGCGCAAGAGCCGCTCCATCGCAACCTCGTCGATCGCGGCGGTGTTGCCGGAGGCGCCGGCGTCCATGGGGTGGTAGCGGCCGGGGCCCGTGCGGAGGAATCCCCGCACCGGAAGGCCCGTCACCTGGTCGAGCACGGGGAGGAGGAAGCGCGGCTCCCAATCGGGCGCGAATGAGACGAGGAGGACGCCGGTCTCCTCGGGATCGACCTGAGCGACCGCGGTGCGCTCGTCGTCCAGCTCGAAGGCGTCGGGCCGGTCGAGGCGCGCGGTGACCTCGTGGGCGCCCGCCTCGAGACCGGTCCCGAAGGTGAAGTCGGCGCCGCTCGTGCCGCCTCCCTGTGGCGCTGCCAGGCGGAGGGTCTGGTGCGGCTCGCCGTCGACGCTGATCGCCACCGTGACCGTGTCGGCGCCGGACGCGCCTTCGACCTCCACCCTGCCCCGCACCTCGTCTCCGCTCGCCGCCGAAGCCGGCAGGATCAGGCGGCCGATGCCGAGATTGTCACCCGCCTCGGCCAGGGTGTCGACGGCGAGGCTCACGCCCAGCCGGCGGGCCGCGAGTGCGGTGGCGACCGGATCGTGCAGCCTGCGGTCGGTGATCAGGACGACCTCGCGGGCGCCGGCTTCGGCCGCGACGGCCACCGCCTCGGCCAGGAGCGACTCCACGCCTGACGGGGTGAGCCCGGCGAGAGAGTCGGGATCGACCGCGCGGATGCCCTGGTCGGCCACCAGCACGCGGGCGCCGTTCTCGGCCTCCGCCAGGGCCCGCTGCACGGCGGTCTCCCAGAGCACTGTTCCGTCGGCGGCGCGGGCCCCCATGGACGCGCTCGCGTCGAGGATGACGTAACGGTCGGGGGCGTCGCTGCGCGGTCCGGTGGGAAGCACCGGGTTCCAGAGGAGGGCCACCACGCCCGCCACGGCGATCAGCCTCGCGGCGAGGAGCATGGGGCGGCTCCGCACGGCGAACTCGCGGCGGTAGTACACCCAGGCGCAGAATCCTCCCGCGAGCAGGAGGGTGACGACCAGCAGAAGAGCGGCCACGTGTGCCCGTCAGGAGCCCGCGGGAGGAGTTTCCGTCACGGGCTTCACTGATCCGCGCGGCGGCTGCGTATCCGGTCGGGGCCGGGAGCCTTCATCAGCAGCGCGAACCGCGCATTCTTCTCGAGTATCCACCGATCGAAGGCGTCGCCCGGGACCGGGTCGTCGGCGGGCAGTTCGATGGCGAGCGGATCGACGGGGCGTCCCCCCACGTGCATCTCGTAGTGCAGGTGGTACCCGGTCGCCATCCCGGTCATGCCGACGTAGCCGATGGTCTCGCCCTGGCGTACACGCGAGCCGACGCCGGTGCCGGGGCCGAATCCCTGCAGGTGCGCGTACCGGGTCAGAAAGCCGTTGCCGTGGCGCACGTCGATGACGCGGCCGTAGGTGTCGCTCCATCCCCTGCGCGTGATCACGCCGTCGGCGGTGACCTCGACGGGTGTGCCCGGGTCCGCCGCGTAGTCGACGCCGCGGTGCGCCCGCCAGGTGCGCAGGATCGGATGGAAGCGGCTGTTGGTATAGCGCGACGAAATGCGGCTGAACCGTAGCGGCCGCATGAGGAAGGCGCGGCGCACCGACTCGCCCTCGAGGTCGTACCAGGTGCCCTGGCCGTCGCCGTTGGGGTCGAAGAGGATGGCGTAGTAGGGATTGCCGGCGTTGACCAGCTCCGCCGCCAGAAGATTGCCGGAGCGCATGCTCCCGTCGGGCCGCTTCTCACGTTCGAAGACGAAGCGGTAGGTGTCGCCCACCCGGATGCTGCGGAAGAAGTCGATCCGCCACTGGAAGACCCGGTCCAGACGGTCCACGAAGTTGACCCGGTCGTTCCGGGGCATTTCGGAGAGGACCGGATCGGTCATGACCGCGGTCCAGAGGTCGGTCGTGATCTCGCCGGCCGCGTAGACGGTGTCGACCGTCGTGGGCAGAACCGCAACCGACGAATTCCATCGGCCCCCGGGCGTGCGGCTGAGGAGCAGCGTGTTGTCCTTGTCGATACCGACGCTTATCCCGTGCGGCGACTCGGCATCCGGGTGCCAGCGCATCCGTATCTCGGTGCCGCCGCGAAGCCGCCTGGGGCTGTGGTGCTCGCGGAAGGCCAGAAGGATGTCCTGCTGTTCCGTCGCGCCCAGGCCGGCGTCATTCAGGATCTGTCCGAAGGTCATGCCGAAGGAGAGCTCGCGCACCTCCTCCCTGAAGGGCGCAAGCGCGAATACCCCGTCCAGTTCATCGGACTCGGGAACCCGGTCCGAGAGGCTGACGACCCCGATGGCCGCGACGAGGGCCGTTCCGGCGGCGGCCACGAGGGCCATCCGCATCGCGGTCGGCCTGATAACGACAGTGCTCTTCAGGCGTTGAACCTCCTGATGAAGGTCGGCAGCTCCAGTTCCCTGATTCCAAACATATCACGGGTCCTCCCCTGCGCGCTTCCTTCGCGGCTCACCGCCCTCGGCATCGGGGTGCGGGGCGCCGCCGCGGTTCCGATGTCTCCCGGCCGGGAAACGGGGCCTCGCGGAGCCGGTGCGGCGGACTCCAGGGGCGCCCGGAAGGTCGCTGGAGCCGGGGCTTGCATGCGCGCGGGTTGCCGTGCGGGCCGGGGAGCCGCGAGCGGGGAGCGCTCGACCATGCGTGCCTGTCCGGTGTCGCCTACGGCCCTCGGCATCACCTGCCGGGCGTCGCTCACTGCCCGGGCTTCTTCCTGAAAGCCGAACTGCGGGCTGATCATCGGCTTCGTCCTTCTTTCGGCGTCGTCGAATCCCGTGGCGATGAGGGTTACCCTGATCTCGCCCTCCATGGCCGAGTCCTGTACCGCGCCGAAAATGATCTCGGCTTCGTCGCCGGCTTCCTCCTGGATCATCGTCGAGATGTCGGTCACCTCGTCGATCGCGAGATCCGATCCCCCGGTGATGTTGATCAGCACACCCTTCGCCCCCCGGATGGACACGTTGTCCAGGAGCGGAGAGGTGACCGCGTCCTGCGCCGCGGTCAACGCGCGGTTCTCGCCCCGCCCCACGCCGGTGCCCATGAGTGCGGCCCCGCACGAGGACATGACGGTGCGCACGTCCGCAAAGTCGACGTTGACTTCCCCGCTCACGCGGATCAGGTCGCTGATTCCCTGGGTGGCGTGCAGGAGCACCTCGTCGGCCTTCTTCAGAGCATCCTGGAAGGACGTGCCCTTCCCGACGACCGAGAGAAGGCGATCGTTCGGCACGACCACCGTGGTGTCGACGGTGCGGCGAAGCTCGGCCAGCCCCTGATCGGCCTGGCGCATGCGCTTCTTCCCCTCGAACGAGAACGGCTTCGTCACCACCGCGATCGTCAGGGCACCCAGCTCCCTGGCCATCTCCCCGATCACCGGCGCGGCTCCCGTGCCCGTGCCCCCGCCCATCCCCGCGGCGATGAAGACCAGGTCGGCCCCCTCCAGCAGGCGGCGCACCTCGTCGGAGTCCTCCGCCACGGCCTGGCGGCCGATCCCCGGGCGTGCTCCCGCCCCGAGGCCACGCGTCAGCTTCTTGCCCAGCTGAATCACGTTTTCGGCCCTGGACATGGCCAGTGCCTGCGCATCCGTGTTGGCCGAGATGAACTCGACCCCTTCCAGGTTCTCGTCGATCATCCTGTTGACGGCGTTGCCGCCGGCTCCACCGACACCGATCACCCTCATCAGGGCGCCTTTGCGGGGAGCGTCGTCCAGTTGGAACATCATCGCGTCATCTCCTCTGGGACCTCCGTCCCGGTTGCAACCTTCGCTCGTACATCCGAATCGCTAGAAAAACTCCTTGAGCCATGCGCCCACGCGGGTGACCACACCCGAAGCCAGAGTGGACGCTCCCTCACCCGTATCTATGAAGTAGTCGGCCCCGTAAAGGGCGAGCCCGGAGGCGGTGGCGAACCCCGGGCGCGCCACCAGATCCGCGAGACCCCGAAGTCCTTCCCCGGGAACCCCGATCCGGGCCGCCACCCCGAGACATTCGCTCGCCAGCCTGGCGATTCCCGGGGTGGCCGTGACACCGCCCGTGATCACGACGCCCGCCCCCAGGGCCTGTGGATTGCATGTCCGGCTCAGCCTGCGCTCGATCTGCAGGAACATGTTCTTCAGCCGCTCCTCGATGAGTTCGGCCACGTACCTGCGCGCCACCCTCCTGGGACGGCCGTTGCCGGTCGGCACTTCGATCACCTCGACCGGGTCCACCGAACGCGGGCGGGCCGACCCGTCTTCTTCCTTGATTCTCGCTGCCTGCGCAAAAGGGACCGAGAGGCCTCGGATCAGGTCGCTGGTGATGGCCGATCCGCCGAACGGGAACACCGTCAGGTCGCGGATCTTCCCTTCGTAGTAGAGGCCCATCCCCGTGCACGCAGCTCCAATGTCGATCAGGACGACGCCGAGCTCTTTCTCGTCCTCGGCGAGCACGGCACGAGCGGCCGCCAGCGGCTCCAGCAGCCGATCCTGCACGCGGTAGCCCGCCCTCTCGACCGCCCTGGTGAGGTTGCCTACGACCGCGGAGCACCCGGTAACGATGCAGAGCTCGGTCTCCAGGCGGGTGCCGGCCATCCCGACCGGATCCTGTATCCCGCCGTAGTGGTCGACGGAATAGTCCTGCGGGATGGCGTGGATCAGTTCCCGATCGTGGGGCAGCGGCACGGCCTGGGCGACCTCGTTCACGCGGTCGACATCACCCGGCACGATCTCCTCGGCCGCGACCGCCACGACCCCTTCGGAGCGTCTCACCTCGACGTGATCGCCGGCGACACCGACGTACACGCGGTCGACGCGGACGCCCGCCATCACCTCCGCCTCCGTCACCGCCCCCCGAATGCACTCCGTGGCGGCGTCGAGGTCGGTGATGACGTCCTTGCGCACGCCGACTGTGCTGGTGGCTCCGACCCCGAGGATCCGCAGTTCGGGCCGCCTGTACCTGGGCACGTACTCGCCGATGACCGCGCGTGTGCGCGTCGAGCCCACGTCGAGCCCCGCAATCAGCGCCGATCTCATCGGGTCCTCACCACAACCTGGTCTTCGAAACGAAGGTCGATCTCGCGCGGCTTGTCCTCGCCCAGGCGCTCGACCGCGTCGTTTAGAGCGACGATGCCCTCCCGCAGCCTCGCCTCGGTGATCGGGGGCACGTACCGGATCCGGATCCCCGAGTCGCCGAGCAGGAGCGCGATCTCGCGGTCGCCGACCCGGGCCTCGGAGATGACGGCGAAGACTTCGGGAGCCATCTCGGCCATGTGCCCGACGTCGTGGGCGAGGATGCGCAGTCCCCAGAGGGACTCCGCCGTCGGCGTCTGCACCGACAGCACGGGGAGGTCGAGCACCGGGTCCGCCGGGTCGACGGGCATGACGTTGCCCCGCCGATCGACCGCCACCACGAGGGGCGAGGCCACCAGGCCGACCGGAGCCCGGTCGCCTTCGGTTCGGCGCGCCTCGGGTGCGGGGGTTTCCGCCAACAGAAGCAGGCAGGCGGCCAGGGCCACGAGGCCGGCGGTGCCCGCTGCCAGGGCGAGCGTTCGTCCGCGCGAGCCGGCTTTCATGCGGGTTCCCCCTTGCGATCGGAGCGTCGCCGGAGGAGAGCCAGGACCTCGGGACCCGTGGACTCGATCGACCCCGCACCCATGAGAACGCACAGATCTCCCTCGTACAGGTCGCCTGCGACGGCCTCGGCGAGCGTCGCCAGTTCGAGATGGTACGACACTTGCGCGCCCGGCCCGGTGACCGCGGACGCGACCAATTCCCCGGTGACCCCGGCGAGCGGCTTTTCCCGCGCCGGGTACACGTCGGTCACCCAGATCCGGTCGGCCGCGGCGAGGGCTCGGCCGAATTCCCTGTAGAAGTCGCGCGTGCGCGTGAACAGGTGCGGCTGGAAGACCGCCACGACGCGCCGGTCCGGGTTGGCCGCACGCGCCGCGGCGAGGGTGGCGGCGACCTCCGTGGGGTGATGCGCGTAGTCGTCGACGACCTGGACGCCTGCCTCGGTCCCCAGGACGTCGTAGCGGCGACCCACACCCCGGAACGCCGCGAGCCCGGCGCGTACCGCGTCCCACCCGGCGCCGAAGCTGCGGGCCACTCCCGCCGCGGCCAGCGCGTTGCGAACGTTGTGAACGCCCGGAGCGGCAACGGTGAACCGGCCCGCGAGCACCCCGTCCTCGACCACGGTGAACGTGCTCCCGCGGCCGTTGGCGTGCACCTCGACCGCGCGCAGCCGGGAGCCCGCGGCGAGGCCGTAGCTGCGGGTCCGGGAGCCCCCCTGCACGCCGATCCGTGCTGCGCCGGGGTCGTCGCCGCACACCCACAGCGTTCCCTCGGGCAGCAGCCGGTCGACGAAGCTCGCGAACGAGGCGCGAACTCCGTCCAGGTCCCCGTAGATGTCCAGGTGGTCGGCCTCGAGGTTGTTTACGACCGCCACCTCGGGCCTGAGTGAGAGGAACGAGTGGTCGTACTCGTCGGCCTCCACGACGAAGACGCCGGACTCGCCCGCCCGCAGGTTCCCGCCCCACGCCGGAACCGCGCCGCCCACCACGCCGGTCGGGTCCAGACCGCCCTCCTCCAGGATGTGGGTGGCCATCGCCGTCGTGGTGGTCTTGCCGTGGGTGCCGGCGATCCCGGCGACCCGCCCGTCGTTGACCCACTGTCCCAGCGCCTCCGCACGCTTGATCACGGAAATCCCGGCGGCCCGTGCCGCGGCCAGCTCCTCGTGGTCCGGCGGCACGGCCGAAGTGACCACGACCGCGGCCACGCCCTCCACGTGGGCCGGGTCGTGGCCGCGCGTGAACGCCATCCCCATGCGGACCAGCGCTTCGGCCGCCCGGCCGTCCGCCAGGTCGCACCCGGTGACCGTGGCGCCACTGCGAAGCACCATCTCGGCCAGCGGCGCCATCCCGGCCCCCCCGACCCCCATGAAGTGGATCGGGCCGCGTTCGGCGAGCGCGCGCAAGCCGGTCCGGGCGCTCACCCGATCAACTCCGCGATCGCCGCGGCCACCTGCCGTGTCGCACCGGGGCGGGCGCGACGGCCGGCCGCGCGACCCATTTCCGCGAGGGCGCCAGGGGTGTCGAGAAGCTTCCTGACCTCGCCCCACAGCTTCTTGCCGGTGAGCTCCCGACCCTCGGGATCCTGCTCCGGCAGGTGCACCGCCGCGCCGGCGACCTCCAGGGAACGCGCGTTGGCCGTCTGGTGATCCGCGGCGGCCGTCGGCAGCGGGACCAGGATCGCCGGCAGCCCCCATGCCAGGAACTCGGAGGTGGCCATCGCACCCGCGCGCGAGACGGCGACATCGGCCGCAGCCAACGCCTGGTACATCCGCTCCGGCTCGAGGTAGGGGACGACCGCGTATCGTGCCGTCGGCAACGCACCCAGTTCGGCGGCGATGGCGTCGTAGTGCGCCGGCCCGGTGATCCACAAGACGAACTGGCCATCGATCGGCAGATCGTCTTGCAAAATCTCCATCGTTGCCTGGTTCATCTTGCGGGCACCCTGGCTGCCGCCCACGACCAGAACCACCTTCCCGTCCACCGGCAGTCCCAGCGCGCGCCGGGCATCGCCGGCGGCACGGGCTTCCGGGGCCGGAAGCGGGTGGATCGGATTGCCGGTGTCCAGAACCCTTGCCCTGGCGCGCGCCGGGAGTGCCGACGCCGCTTCCGGGTAGGCTACGTGGATCTGCCGGGCCCAGCGTGCGACCAGACGCGTCGTCTTCCCCGGGTGCGTGTTTTGCTCCTGGAGGACCACCGGCAGCCCGAGCAGCCGGGCCGCGATCCCCGCCGGCGCGCACACGTATCCGCCCGTCAGCACCACGGCCCTCGCGCGACGCCTGCGGAAGTCAGGTACGAGTCTGCAGACGGCCAGGAAGAGCAGCCACAGGGCTCTCGCGTTCGCCACGGCCGCGGAAAGGGGACGCCCGGCCCGGAACGGGTGACTCAGCCCGGCCACGGGCAGCAGCCGGTAGGAGTAGCCCAGATGCGGCAACTCGCGGGCCTCGATCCTTCCCTCTGTCCCGACGAAGTATGGCTCCGCCCCTGGAAGCACGTCGACGAGGGTCTCCGCAATGTTCCGGGCAGGATGAAAGTGCCCCGCGGTTCCGCCGCCGGAGAAGACCACCACCACGTCACCCTCCCACCGTCGCGGCTCGGCCGGTCCGGCCTTCCGGCGTTTCGCGCGCTACGGCCAGCAGGATTCCCACGGCAGCGAGCATGGTCACCAGGTTGGTGCGCCCGAACGAGATGAATGGAAGCGAGAGCCCGGTTGTGGGAAAGACGCCCAGCCCCACCCCTATGTGCAGAAAGGCCTGCAGGCCGATGAGAGTGGCGACGCCGATAGCCAGCAACTCGCTGAACAGGTTCCTGGCGCGCCGGGCGACCCGGAACGCCATCGCAATCAGGGCCACGTAGCAGAGGATCACGGCAAGGGCGCCCACGAGTCCCCACTCCTCGCCGATCATGGCGAAGATGAAGTCGTTGTGAGCCTCGGGCAGAAACCCGAACTTCTGCCGTCCTTCGCCGAATCCGACCCCGGTCACGCCCCCGGAACCGATGGCGACCAGGCTCTGATAGCTCTGGTAGGTGGCCCCGTCCGGAACGGTGCCCGGCTCGAGAAGGATTGACTCCCAGCGTGACCGCCGGTAGCCCGAGGTCACCGCGGGCGCGATTAACGGCGCCGCGAGCAGACCCAGAAACACGAAGTGGGCCGGCCGCGCGCCCGCCACGACAACGATGGTCGTGCCCATGGCGGCGATGAGGACGGCGGTGGACAGATCGGGTTCGAGCAGGACCAGAACCAGCACGACCGACCACGCCACGAGGAAGGGCGCCAATCCCCTTCCGAGACTGTGGAAGTATTCCCGCTTCCGGACGGCCAGCGCGGCGGTCCAGATCAGCACGGCCAGCTTGGCAAGATCCGACGGCTGGACGGTGATGCCCAGTCTCAGCCACCTGCGCGCGCCGTTGATGCTGGGAGCGATCGCCTCTGTGAAGGGAAGCACCACGATGACGAGGAGCAGAATCGAGGCGAGCAGGATGTGGTGGGCCATCTGCCTCCACCACTCGGTCGGCACGCAAGCGCAGACGACCATGATCACCAGGCCGATCATGACGCCGACTCCCTGCCGTGCGACATAGTGGTAGTGGGGAAGGTCGCCCTGCTGGGCCATGACCGAACTGGCGCTGTGCAGGGTGATGAGCCCGAAGACGAGCAGCGACACGGTGATGAAGACGATCGCGGCCGGCTCCCATCCCCTGCCGAGACCGGTTTCCGGGAGGGACCGGGGAATCCGGGCGGCGACGTCGACGGCCCAGGGACCGCTTCGCAGCCGACGCCGGTGCCGGGCGGCCCTCACGCCGGCGCCTCCCCGCTTGCGCGGGCCAACGCGCGAAACGCGTCGCCGCGCCGCAGGTAGTTGTCGAACATGTCGAAGCTGGAGCACGCCGGCGCCAGCAGCAGCACATCGTCGCGCCGTGCCAGCTCCTGCCCGGCCGCGACCACCTCTTCGAACTGGCCGCCGACCCGATGCACGGGAAACGCCGGCGCTGCTTCCGTGATCTCCCGCGCGGCCCGCTCCCCAGCGGCCCCGTAGGTGATCACGGCCCGGACCTTCCCGCGCATCGCGGGGATGAGGCCTCGAAAGTCCTCGCCCTTGTCGGTCCCGCCCAGGAGGAGAACGACCGGGCCGTCGAGGCTGCGCAAGGCACTCCCCGACGCCGCGATGTTGGTCGCCTTCGAGTCATTCACCCATCGCACGCCGCCCACCACCCCTACCGGCTCGAGCCGATGGGGAAGCGGCGGAAAGGATCCGAGGGCCGGCGCGGCGGCCCCCGGTGCGAGGAAGGCATCGGTCGCCCCCGACGCGACGGCGGCAAGGAGTGCGGCCAGGGCGTTCGCGAGGTTGTGGCGCCCCAGCAGCGCCACGTCGCCGGCGTCCGCCACGCGGCAGGGAGTCCCCGTATCGCCCAGGTCCACCATCAGGCGCCCCTCCTCCAGCCACGCCCCGGGTACGAGAGGCCCGTCGAGCGAGAACCGGAGCCGCGTGCCGGGGAACGGAGCCGCCATCGCGAGCACCGCGGGGTCATCGCCGTTGATTACCCAGGTCGTTTGCCCGTCACCGGCCTCGAAGAGCCGCCGCTTGTCGCTGTGGTAGTCGTCCACGGACTCGTAGCGGTCCATGTGATCGACGCCGAGGTTGGTCATGACGCCCACATCGGGTGTCAGGTCGCGGATGTCCGCGAGCTGGAACGAGGACATCTCCATCACCATGCGCTCCGGGGCGGGGTCGACGAGCGCCAGGGCGGAGGCGGGCGGACCCAGGCCCCCGCCGATGTTGCCGCCCAGCGCCGCGTCCACACCCCCCGCGCAAAGCAGATGCGCGCACAGGGCGGCGGTGGTGGTCTTCCCGTTCGTTCCGGTCACGATCGTCAGTGGACTCTCGATGAACCGGCCGGCGAACTCAGGCTCCGATATCCAATCGACGCCCCGAGCACGTAGGGCAGCGAGAACGGGTACTCCGGGTGGGATTCCGGGACTGACGACGACGGTGTCCGCCCCGGCGATCTCCTCCACGGCGTGTCCTCCCAGCCGGACATCGGCTCCGAGATCGCGGAGGGCTGCACCACGGGCTGCAATTGCGTCGTGACCGTCCGAGTCCGTGCCATGCGTGTCTGTGACATGTACCTGTGCTCCTTTCGCCAGGGCCAGCCGCGCCGCGGCCTCACCGCTCTCGCCGAGCCCGATGACAGCAACCTTTTCCCGTTTCTCCTTCACGCCTTCAACGCAGCTTGAGGGTCGCAAAGCCGACCATCGCGCAGAGGATTCCGAGGATCCAGAACCGCACCACGATCTGCTCGTTCTTCCATCCGAGCATCTGGAAGTGGTGATGAACGGGCGCGCACCTGAACACGCGCCGACCCTCTCCATATCGCCATTTCGTGTATTTGAAGTACCGCGTCTGGACGATCACCGAGGCCGCCTCCACGACGAACACGCCGCCGACCGCCAGCAGGAGGAGTTCGGCCTTGAGCAGGACCGCGATCGCGCCGATCGCCCCGCCCAGCGCGAGCGACCCCGTGTCGCCCATGATCACGCGGGCGGGCTGGGCGTTGAACCACAGGAACCCCAGCGCCGTGCCCATGATCGCGGCGGCGAAGACCGCCAGCTCTCCCGCGCCGGGCAGGTAAAGCAGGCCCAGGTAGTCCGAGGTGTCCACACGCCCGATCACGTAGGCGAAGACGCCGAAGGTTCCGACCGCGATCGCGACGAGCCCCGGGGCCAGGCCATCGAGACCATCGGTCATGTTCACGCCGTGCGTCGAACCGTTGATGACCAGCGCGACCCACAGCAGGTAGGCAGGAGGCCAGATGACGAGCTGCCACTCGTCGAACACCGGGAGGTTGGTCGTCGTCGGGCCCACCGGCGAATCAGGGCCCCAGAGGACCAGATAGAGCCCGAGCGCGAGACTCAGCACGATCGAACCCGCCCACTTGTAGCGCTGCACGAGCCCGCGGGGCGACCGCCGCACCACCTTCAGGTAGTCGTCGAGGAACCCGAGCGCGCCCATCCACAGCATCACCAGCAGGGCGATCAGTGTGTAGGGGTTGGTCATCTCGGCCCACAGGACGGTGGACGCCGCAACCACGCCCACGATGAGCAGGCCGCCCATGTTGGCCTTCCGGCCCGTCGCGTCCCCCTCGTCGGCGGCGCTTCTGGGTGCGTCGACGATCCCGCGGCGCTTCAGCCAGGCGATGAAGCGGCCGCCCAGGAGCAGTGTCAGGATCAGACCCGTGGCCATCGCCCCCGCCGACCGGACGGTGAGGTAGTTGAAGAGGTTGAAGACGATGTGGAGGTCTTCCAGGCTGGGCAGAAGGTGGTAGAGCATCAGTCGGCCCTCCCCCCGTAGCTGGACTCCAGCGCCGGAATCGCGCGTTCGAGCCGGACGCCCCGTGAGGCCTTCAGCAGCAGCGTGTCACCGGGCCGGGCAAGACCCGGAAGGCGCTCGGCCAGCTCGTCGATGCCCTCCACCAGGTCGATCCGGTCGTCCGGGTAGCAGCGCGCGGCGTGGGCGAAGGCGCCGGTCAGGACGTAGCGGTCGATCCCGGCTCGCAGCACGCGGGCAAGCGTGTCGCAGTGGATCGCGGCCGAGCGCTCGCCCAGTTCCAGCATGGTGCCCAGGACGGCAACGCGGCGGCCGGGTGCCGCCATCTCCTCGAGCGTGCGCACCGCGGCCTCCACCCCGGCCGCGTTGGCGTTGTAGCAGTCGACGAGGAGGGTCAGGCTTCGCAGCCTGCGTACTTCACCTCTCATCGGCCCCGGCCCCACGGCCGACACGCCCGCCGCCGCTTCCGCGGGATCGACTTCCAGCAGGTGTGCGACGGTCAGGGCCAGGAGCGCGTTGTAGAGGTTGTGCGCGCCGGGGATCCGCAACGAGACGGGCTGGCCCATCCACGTGAATTCGTACGTGCCGTCGTCGCGCAGCCGGGCGTCGCGAGGGCGCAGTTCGCGATCGGCCCGCCGGGACAGGCCGGCCACCGCAACGCCGGGGTGGATGCCGCGGGAGGCCACCGCGAGATCGGGGGGCTCCTCGCCGACCACGGCCCGGCCGCCGGGGTGCATGCCGCTGAGCAGGTCGAGCTTTTCGGAAAGGACGCCCTCGAAGTCGCCGAGGCGTTCGACGTGCGTTTCGGATACGGTCGTGACGACGCCGATCGTGGGCCGCGCGATGCGGGCCAGTTCGGCGATCTCGCCCGGTTCGTTGGTGCCGAGTTCGAGCACCAGGGCACGGGCGGTTTCGGGCGCGGACAGGATGGTGAGCGGCGTGCCGACGCGGTTGTTCTCGTTGGCGGTCGTGCCGTGCGGACTGAGCGCCGTGCCAAGGGCGCCCAGGGTGAGGTCCTTGACGGTCGTCTTGCCCGACGAACCGGTGATCCCCACGACCGGCACGTCCAGCTGCATGCGTCGGTGGAGGGCGAGGTCCCCCAGCGCCTTCAGGGTGTCGGACACCCGGTAGACGGCGACTGGCAGGTCACCGCGTGCGCGCGCTGACACAACGGCCGCGCATCCCGCCCGCAGCGCGCGAGGGATGAAGTCGTGACCATCAAAGCGCTCGCCCGCGATCGCCACGAAGATGTCGCCGGGGCGCAGCGTCCGGGTGTCGGTGGAGATGCCGCGGTAGCGCACGGCGGAGTCTCCCCCCGCCAGGCCCAGCGCGCGCCGTACCTTCGCGTCGGTCCAGTGGAAGCCGCTCACGATGCGACCCTCCCCGCGAGGCGCTTCTCCACGATGCGGCGCTCTTCGAAGGGGAGCTTTTCCGTGCCCACGACCTGGTAGGTCTCGTGCCCCTTCCCGGCGAGAATCACGGTGTCGCCGGGGCGGGCCGCATCCAGCGCCCAGTGAATGGCGCTCAGGCGATCCACAATCTCGACCGATTCGCACCCTCGCACGCCTGCCGACACCTCTGCTGCGATCGCCGCGGGGTCCTCCGTGCGGGGGTTGTCGGAGGTGACGACCGCGATGTCGGCGTGCCGCGCCACGGCGGCTCCCATCGCGGGCCGCTTGGTCGGGTCGCGGTCGCCGCCCGCGCCGAAGACGACGATCAGCCGCCCCGCGACCAGCGGCTTCATGGTCTTCAGGATCTGCTCGAGGGCGTCGGGGGTGTGGGCGAAGTCGACCAGTACGTCGAAGGGGTCGCTGGCGATGCGTTCGAGGCGCCCCGGCACGGGGGAGGCGTCCCGCAGGCCGGCTGCGACGGCTGCGAGCGGGCGCCCGAGGGCCAGCGCGCCGGCGGCCGCGCACAGTGCGTTCGAGACGTTGAAACGGCCCGGCAGGGGCAGGACGACGGGCTCCCGCCCCCCGCGCGCCACGAGTTCGAAGCGGGAATGGCGCGCGGAAAGTTCGAGCCGATCCGCACGAATGTCGGCGTCGGGGGCCAGGCCGTAGGTGAATGTGGTCCCGGCCGGGTGCAACGCGCGCCAGGCAGGGTCGTCTGCGTTGATCACCGCCGTGGAGCCTTCCTTGCCCAGCTCCAGCAACCGGGCCTTCGCGGCCAGGTACCGATCCAGGGTGCCGTGATAGTCCAGGTGGTCTCGCGTCAGGTTGGTGAAGGCCATGACATCGAAGCGCACTCCGTCGAGCCGGAACTGGTCCAGCGCGTGGGACGAGGTCTCCAGCACCACGCCGCGGACCCCCTCGCGCGCGAGTTCAGCCAACCGGGCCGCGATCTGGACGGGGCCGGGCGTCGTGAGCCCTTCGCTACCGTCCAGCACCCGGCCATCCGCGCCGACAACGCCCAGCGTGCCGATCGCCGCCGCAGGTCCCTCCGGCGCCAGCAGTTCGCGCAGCAGGAGCGCGGTTGTGGTCTTGCCGTTCGTGCCGGTCACGCCCACGGTGCGAAGCGACCGCCACGGCGAGCCCGCCACGAGTCCGGATGCGACCGCGGCGGCCAGTCTGGCGTTGTCGACCTGGAACTGCGGCAGCGGAGTATCGGCGACAGGCCTCTCGACGATTGCAGCGGCAGCCCCCGCCGCCGCGGCCGCGGGCAGGTAGTCGTGCGCATCGTGCGCGTGCCCCGACCACGCCACGAAGAGGTCGCCCGGCGCCACCGCGCGCGAGTCCTGCTGCACGCCGTTCACCGCGATGTCCGCCAGGGCGCCACCTGCCGGGATCATTGCCCTGACGCCGACCCCCGCATCCTCCAGCGCGGTAACCACCCGGTCCATGCTCACCGTCACCTCCCCCGCCCCACCACGCGGATGGTGTCCCCCGGGCTGATCGCGGTCCCTCCGCCCGGATCCGTCGCGGCGACCGTACCACCCCCCTCGAGATGCACCCTCAGGCCCATCTTGTGGAGTCTGCGCAGCGCTACCCTCAGGGAAGCTCCCTGCAGGTCGGGCACGATCATCTCGCGGTCGCGGGCGGCCGACGAGCCGCCGGCAGCGGTCCACGCCCTCATCTCCCCAAGCCTCTCCTCCACAGCCTGCTCCGTCGCCACGGCGAAGCGGACCAGTGGCTCTGCAGGCGGCGGTGCCCGTCGGTCGCGCTGCGCGCGGGCCAGCGCGGCTCGATCGATCGGCGACTGGCGGGCCGAAAGCAGGCTCTCCAGCGTGGCGCGTGTGACCGGCGCGGCGGTCGCACCCCCATAGTAGACGCCGGAGGGCCGGTCCAGCTTGACGAAGAAGAGCAGCTGCGGATCGTCGGCCGGGAACCAGGCTCCGAAAGACGCGTGGTAGGCTCCACTCTCGTAGCGCCCGCCGGTGCCGGTGGCTCGCGCGGTTCCGCTCTTGCCGGCCACCTGAAACGAGGACATGCGTGCGCGGGTACCGGTGCCGTTGTCGACCACGTCCACCAGGACGGGTGTCAGCGTCTCGCTGACCCATTCCGGCATCACCCGGCGGATCGCCCGCGGTCTGCCGAAGCGGACAGGTTCTCCCGCCCGGTTGTGAACCTCCCTGATCAGCAGCGGCTCCATGAGAATACCGCCGTTGGCGAGCGCACCGAACGCCATGGCCATCTGCAGCGGCGTCACCGAGAGCTCGTACCCGAACGCCAGGGAATGCGCGGACTGCTCGCTCCACATTTCCGGCCGGCGGAGCAGACCTGTCGCTTCGGCCGGCAACGGGACGCCCGTCGGAGTCCCGAACCCGAAGTCCCGCAGTGTGGTGTATTGCTGGCCGCGGGTCAGCCGGTCGGTGAACTTGGCGATGCCGACGTTGGACGACTCCATGACCACATCGTGCAGCGACATCCACCCACCCCTCTGAATGTCGGTGATCGTGCGCCCGTTCACGACCCAGCTGCCGTCGCCCGTATCGACCGAATCGTCGAGTGAAGCCACGCCGTGCCTCAACAACGCCGCAGCCGTGAACGGCTTGATCGTGGACCCGGGCTCGTAGCTCGTGTTTACGGCTGAAAGAGCGCCGGCGGAACCGTTGACGACCGAGGTCATCGCAAGGATTTCACCCGTCCGGGGATCGGTGACGATGAGATCGCCGCCGCGCGCCCCGGTGGACTCCAGCGCGTTGGCGAGCATCTCCTCGCTGATCTCCTGCAGATCCTGATCGATGGTGAGAACCACGTCCCGCCCGGCGACCGGAGGCTCCATCGTTACGACCTGCCCGGGGATTTCGCGGCCGCGGTAGTTGCGCGCCACAATCTCGCGGCCGCTCTTCCCCGCCAACACTGAATCCATGGACTGCTCGACCCCTTCCCTGCCTGTTCCATCGAGCACAATGCCAAGCAAGCCCCGGGCCAGCCCTTCACGCGGGTACAGACGGCGCAGTTCGCCCTCGACGTGCACTCCGCGGATCCCCCGCAGCGCCGCCACCTGTGTCATGGAGTACCGTCCCGGGACTACGTGCCACGTTCGTGTCGACCCGGACACGCGCCGGGCTTGCGCGCGAGACAGGCCAAGGTTCGCGAGCAGCGCCTCGGCGACATCTTCACGGTCGAGGATCTCGTTGGGCGCGACTGCGACCCGGGCCCTCCAGTGACTGACCGCGAGTTCACCCCCGTTGCGGTCGAGAATGCGTCCCCGCGGAGCCGGGACGATCCGCGTCATGCGGTGCTGGCTTAGTGCGTCCTGCACCCAGGCGTCCCGCTCGATCACCTGCACCTCGACCGAGCGGGCGATCATCAGAGCGGCCAGCACGAGCCAGAACACCAGCAGCAGCCGGCGCCGGGCACGGACGTTGCGCGGCTTGCCGCCGGACCTGCGCACGGGCCTCACCTCTCACCTCCCGGCGCGATCACCACCTCATTCTCGGTCGGCGCGCGCATCCCCAGACGCCTCGCAGCCTCCGCGCCGATCCACGGGCGCGTCTCCATCGCGGACAGATCGCGGGACAGCTCTTCCTGCTCATCGATGGCTATCGCCAGCTCACGTTCGGCCGCGGCCAACTCCTCCATCGTCTCCCGGGTCGTGGACTGGCGCCACGCTACCGTAGTGAGAGAAACCAGCACGACCGCGAGCAGGAGTATCGCCTTCGGGAGCAGCCTTCCGTTCTTCATGCCGCCCTCCTCCATGCCCTGAGCCGTGCGGGGCGCGCCCGCGGGTTGGCCGCGATCTCCTCGGCGCCCGGCTTGACCGGCTTCCTGGTCAGCACGGTCCCCAGCGCGGTCAGTTCGGAGTCGCGAACCGGCAGCCGCGGCGGCAGGCCGTGCGCAGGGTCGCTCCACTCGCGGAAGGCGCGCTTCACCAGCCCGTCCTCGACGGAGTGGTAGGAGATGACGACCAGCGTCGCCCCCGGGCGGAGCAGCTCCCGGATCGCAGGGAGCGCGACGCTGAGGGCCTCGATCTCGTCGTTGACACGGATTCGCAGGGCCTGGAAGAGGCGCGCCTTCTCCGCGTGGGTGGCACGGCGCGCGAGCACCGATTCCAGGACCGCCACCAGGTCGTCGCTGGTCCGGAGGGGACGCTCCGCGCGGCGCCGCACGATGCGGTTGGCCAGTGACGCGCATCTGGGCGCCTGTCCTGCGCGGAGCGCCGCCATCAGTTCCCCTTTCGACGCCCTGGCCAGAAACCCCTCGGCCGTGAGCGCCCCCTCCGAATCCATCCTCATGTCGAGCGCGACCCCGCGGCGGAAGGTGAAGCCGCGACGATCGCTGTCGAGTTGCCGCGAACTCACTCCCAGGTCGAGGAGTGCTCCAGCCAGCCCCTCGACGCGCAGTTGGAGGTCGTCCCCCACCTCACTGAAGGACATCCGCACCAGCCGGACCCGACCGTGAAAACCCGAAAGCCGGGCGCGCGCCGCATCGAGCGCCTCGCCGTCGCTGTCGAGGCCCACCACTCGGCAGCTCGGGCACCGTTCGAGAACGGCGTGTGCGTGTCCCCCGCCCCCTATCGTCCCATCGAGGTAGAGACCGCTCCCACCGATCAGGTACCGCATGACTTCGTCCACCAGCACCGGGCGGTGGTATTCGGGGGTACACACATCCACACCCCCCTCATCCGAAGATCTGTGCAGCGAATCCGTCGTCTTCCGCCTCGCGTGCGAACTGCTCTTCGAAGCGAGCGGGATTCCATATCTCGATGCGGTCCAGCGCCCCGATGAACAGGGCCACATCATCGAGTCCTATGCGCTCACGCAGATCCGGCGGAATGCGGATGCGGCCGTGGGCGTCGGGTTCGACTTCGGTCGCGTTCGACGAGACGGTCCGGATGTAGGCGCCGCGGTCCCCACGCCCCTTTCGGTGGGCAATGAGGTTGTCCTGGATCTCCGCCCACTTTTCGGGTGGGAACAGGTCCAGATGGGTGGTCTGCCATTGGAGCAGGACGAGCGGTCCCCCGGACACAACCCGGCGGAACGGAGAGGGAAAGCTGACCCTCCCCTTTCCGTCGATCTGGTACTCGTGTCGGCCAAGGAACCCGGACATGTTGTGCGCCCCATTTCATCCCACTGGACCCCATCTTACTACAGTTTTATCCCACCCGCAAGCAATACTATGGGACTGGGACCGGCTTTTGCAATGGGTGAACGCCAACTTTGGGTGCAAAAAACGGGGGCGCCGCGGGTTTAATCCCCTGCGGCGCCCCCGTTGCCCGGGAGGCGGTGCCTGGCCGTGAGCGGTATCAGAGACCGCGCTGGATGATCGCCTCCTGAATCTCGATGTACTGCTGGGTGGCGTCGCGCAGCTGCTGGAACTGCTGTCCCTGGCTCTCGCTGGCGAAGGCAACCACATGCGCCTGCCCCAGGAGCCGGCGCACTTCCTGAAACTTGGGCAAGGTCAACTGGGCGCTGTTGAGGTTCTGTGCCTCCTGTTCGAGCACGGCCTGAGAGTAGATCGAGTAAGCGAAGTAGAAGTCCAGGCGCCCCCGCGTTCCCTCGGTGAGTTCGGCGTCGAAGGTCTTCGCCATCCTCATGGTCTCGATGGCGTAGGCCCAGTTCTGGACTTGAATCCCCTTTTCAACCGCCGCCGCAAACACGGTGTTGGCGATGTTGTCGGCCGACTGTTCCCCCTTCTCGATCGCCTCCTGAAGGTGGGGAAGTGCCTCCGCCTCGCGCCCGATGGCGATCAGCCACGTCCCCTGGCGGGCCTTGACGTTGGCAAAGCCCGGGTCACGCTGTTCGGTCTCTTCCAGCGCGGCGATGGCTTCTTCCACTCGGTCGACCCGGTTGAGCAGATTGGCGTAATCCGACCAGAACTGTGCCTCGTCCTGGTGCGTCTCAAGCACCCGCTCCGTCATCGCGATCGCCTCATCGAGCTGATCCAGTTCACGGAACGTGGCGATCATGTTTCTGAGTTGGGTGGATTCCATGTCCACGCCCTGCACCGCATAGGTACTCTGGTAGGACGCCTGGGCCTTGCGGTAGAACTGGGCGGCTTCGGCCGACAGGGGAGCGTCGCCCGCCGCCTCCATCTGGAGCTTCTGGGCGGCCGCCAGTGCCGACGCAGCGTGCCGCAGCAGGAGCTCGACGTTGTCCGGCTCGAGGGCCAGCCCCTCCTCGAGCAGGAGCATGGCTCCCTCCGGGTCCCCCGCCTGGGCGAGATCGTAGGCGATGCTCATGCGAACCTGCGCGTTCCCGGGATTCAGAACCAGGTACGCGGAGTAGTGTTCCCGGGCCTGATCCGGCATGTCGAGGGTAGCTGCCAGGAAGCCGGCCAGCTGGAGCGCGCCCTCGTGAAGCGGATCGAGCTCTATCACCTGGAGAGTCTGCGTGTACGCTTCCTGAAGCCGTTCCGTCTGTCTGAGGACGTTGGCGTAGATGAACCGCACCTGGGCATGGTCCGGGTTCATGTCCAGGGCCCTGGTACAGTTGTCCTCGGCGCTCTCCCAATCCTGCGAGTCGAAGTACTGGGCGCAGAAGTCGGCCGCGAGAGACTGCTGCACGAAGGTCTGGAAAGCCCCCATGATCTCCTGCGCGGCCATTTCGGGATCGTCCCTGCTCCAGGTCTTGTCCTCGATGGTCAGGGCGGTGCCGCCGGGGGCCGCGAACTGAACACCCGCCAGGGTGAACGTCCTGTCGTCGCGGTTTTCCGTGGACGTTCCGCAGAAGACGATCGCGGCGTTGACCAGACTGGCCAGCTGGAGCGACTGGGTGCAGTCCAGGTCGTCATACTCGATGTCGTACTGCTTGGTTGCGTCGCGAACCTCACCCTCCTCCACCGGCTGGTGTCGGGGGGACTGGTTGATCAGGTCCCGCAGCTCCTTCGCGAGATCCCGGCCGAAGTTCTTGTTCGCATCGTCGATGGGCTTCAGGTTCGTGACCATTACCCGCGCGCGCTCCGCGACCTGCGCACCCGCGTGCGCCGTCAGGAGAGGGCCGCCTGCCAGCGCAAGCAGACCCAGGCTCAGAATTCCGATCCGTAGCCGACTCCTCATTGTTCCTCTTTCTCCATTCAGATTTGCACGGTCGGGTATAGCGACAACGCAAAACCCAGCGCCGCGTGTCGAACCCCGGTCACTCCAACGGGGCTCGGCACGACAGTGCCAGGGTTCCACGCAATCCTCGGACGGCAGACTTGGTAATGTATGGACCCCTTTTGCGCAAGGTCAAGGAAGAGCGGGGCTTTACCCCACCCCCGCTCCACCGGTTCCATGTTTCACTGTTACCGCGTTTCGCCCAAAAGGGTCCCGTCCCCATCTGGACGCACCGGCTCCCCCATTGCAGATTCCGGTTGCACGCAGCGGGGTGTGCCGAGCTGGCGCCCCCGCGAATCCGCATGAATCCAACAGGAGAATGAAGAGTGGAGAGTATGAAGAAAGCCGTTTTTGCGACGATCGCCCTCGTATCGGCGTTTGCGGTGGCCCCGGCGGGTCTTGAAGCTCAGGGTTGCTGGGTCGCGCGCGGTGACGCGTCCGATCGCCCCAGCCCGCTGGACTCGGCGGTGGTCAGCATGGGTGGAGACATGGTGAAGGTCTGCTTCGGGGCTCCCTCGGCGAGGGAACGGACGCTCGTGGGCGGCGACATCCACCCCTTCGGCGCACCGTGGCGGACGGGAGCCAACGAGGCGACCTCCATCCACCTTCCCTTCGCGGCGACGGTGGCCGGCGTGGCGGTCCCCGCGGGATCCTATTCCCTGTACACCGTCCCGGGCGCGGATTCCTGGGGCATTCACCTGAACTCCGTCGTGGAGCGGTGGGGAATCCCCATTACCGACGAAGTCATGGCCAACGATGTCGCATCGGGCTCGGCGCCGGCGTTCGGCAACGACCACACGGAGACGATGGACATGACCTTCGAGAACGCCTCCGCCGACGCGGCCACGCTGGTGCTGCGCTGGGAGGGCTACAGGGTCGAGATCCCGGTCGCGCGGCAGAACTGACCGAACCGACCTGCGATTTATTCGCGGCGGAGACCGGTAGCAGCGACTCCGGTCTCCGCCGCGCCCTTCAACTCCGGCGCAGGGTGATCCCGCCCGACCCGGTGTCGATCACCACCCGGCCGTCGCCGTCCCCCACGCTGCCACGGAAATGGCGGCGCTTCGACTCCACGGTTTCCAGGTCCGGGACGTCGACCGAGACCCGGCCACTGCCGGAACTCAGGTCGAGCATGGCCCCGAAACCGGCGGGCACCGCCACCACCACCGATCCGGATCCCGTATCCACCATCAGGCGGTCCACGTCCTCCGTCAGATCGAGCCGGACCGCACCGCTGCCGGTGTCGCAGCCGATGCGGGCCGCAGACACGTCTTCCAGGTCGATCCTCCCCGACCCGGTGTCCACCACCAGCTCCTCGACGGTGAGGTCCCTTCCCCCTATGCGCCCCGAGCCCGTGTCGACGGACACGCGCGAACCGGTGAGCTGCTCCAGAACGACGCTTCCCGAGCCCGTGTCGACGTTGACATCACCCCTGACGTCGGAAACCGCCACCGCCCCCGAGCCGGTATCGACGTCGACCCGGCCCTCGACGTCGGCGACATCCACGTTGCCGGCCCCGGTCCTGAACGTCACCCCGGCCTCGATGTCTCGAACACGCCCTTCGCCGACCCCCAGGTTCACCGCAACCTCGACCCCCTGCGGCACCCTCACCGTCAGGTCCGCGTGAGCCTCCAGTCCGCCACCCCTGCCGGAGATCCGGACCCGGTCCCCACCTCCACGCCCACCGAAGAACGTCCCGTCCCGGCGGACACGCATGGTCGTGTTCGACCCCCGGCCGCCCTCGCGGTATACCACCCTGTCATCGGGATAGAGGACACGCAGGGTTTCGTGATCGCCGATCCGCCCGGTCTCGATCGACAACCTGGAGGCGTCGGCACCGCCGCGCGACACCTCGACCACGACCTGCGATCCGTTCCCCGAAACGACTTGCACCGCGCCGGCGAGGTTATAGATGGCCACTTGCGGACCATTCAGCCGATGGACTTCCTGGGCAGCGAGCGGGGCCGGGACAACGGTGCCGGGCACGGCGCCAGCCGGCGCCCACGGGATGGCGGGGAGCAAGAGGGCGGAGGCGGCGAGCAGGCCGGCCTGGAACCGCGAGGTCGTGAATCTCGTCATCGTCGCATATCCTTCGGGAGTGGGAGAGAGGAAGCGTCGGGGCAAACTACGGTCCCGGCCGCAGGGAAGGTTTCGCGAACCAGGGGTAGAGGCGCAGATAGCCAGGAGGGGAAGCCATGGAAGTGCTGCCGGTCGACATCATAGGGCTCGTTTCCGTGATCATGGGGATATCGGTCGTACTGATCCCGGTCATGGGCTTGACCGCGCGCTACGCGCTGAAGCCGATTGTGTCGGTGTTGGACCGCTACCTGCACGGCAAGGACACGGAGGAGTCCGTCCAGATCGTCGAGCGCCGCCTGGCGCTGCTGGAACAGCAACTCGACGACGTGCAGGGTTCGCTGCGGCGCCTGGTGGAGGTTTCGGAATTCGACGCCCAGTTGCGGGCGGGCTCAGACCTTGAGGAAGATCCCCCGCAGATACATGCCCCAGGCGACTCCGAGCCAGAGTAGGACCATGGCGACCGCAAACGCCAGCGAGCCGTTCAGCGGTCCCGCCCACGAGGCGAAGGCGGTCTCGTAGATCAGGTTGTAGGCCGACGTGGTCTCTCCTGCACCGCCGGTCACTCGCCACAGCACAAGGCTCTTCGCGACCAGCCCCGACGCCACGAACACCGTGATCGCGTTCATGCCGTAGACCACCAGGGGGCGTGTCCACGCGCGCCAGCCCCTCACGTCCACGATCCAGTACAGCGCCCCCAGCGTTACCAGTCCCCACCCCGTTGTGTAGGCGACGTACGAGCTCGTCCAGATCGGCTTGTTGATCGGGAACACGACATCCCACGCATGTCCGAGCAGGATCAGGACCACGCCGAGCCCGAGCAGGCGGCCGGTCGCGGCACCGCCGGATCGCAGGTAGTCGCCCGCAAACAGTCCGGCCAGCGTGCTCGACACCGCCGGCAGCGTGCTCAGCAGGCCCTCGGGGTCGTAGACGCCGCCTCCGCCGCTCCACATGTGCACCCCCAGCACCGCCCGGTCTATCCAGGCGGCCAGATTGCCCTCGGGCGACAGGTCACCCGCGCCGAAGCCGGGGACGGGCACCAGCGTCATCAGCGCCCAGTAGCCGACGAGCAGCGCCAGCATCGCCGCGAAGACGGCCCGCCGCGACAGGAACAGCACGAGCGTGCCGGCGACCAGGTAGACCATGGCGATGCGCGCAAGTACGCCGACCAGGCGAACCGTGCCCAGGTCGAAGGAGGGCCACGCCGCCCCGAGAAAACCGAGCCCGTACAGAATGACCGCGCGTGTCGCGACGTGGCGCAGCAGTTGGGAACGAGTGTCTCCCCTGGCCGCGCGGGACGCGAACGAGAACGACATGGCCACGCCGATCGCGAACAGGAAGAAGGGGAAGACCAGGTCGGTCGGCGTGGCTCCGTGCCAGGTCGCGTGGAGAAGCGGCGGATACACGTGCGACCAGCTGCCCGGGTTGTTCACCAGGATCATCCCGGCGATCGCGAGGCCCCGGAAGGCGTCCAGCGAGGTGAGCCGCCCGGCGGCGGGTCCGCTCCCGGCGCCGGTCACAGCAGCCACCCCTCCACGAGGTCGGTGACGCGCGCCGCGACATCGGGCGCGTCGGCATCGAAGACGGGCACCGTCCAGGGAAGGTCGGGACGGTCGGTGACCACCCCCAGCAC
Source organism: Gemmatimonadota bacterium (assembly GCA_022823145.1). Classification (GTDB taxonomy): domain Bacteria; phylum Gemmatimonadota; class Gemmatimonadetes; order Longimicrobiales; family Gaopeijiaceae; genus Bin94. Next base: position 46,430 of record JAJDXS010000016.1, on the reverse strand, counting down.
GCGCCGGTCCCGTCCCTGCTCCGGCGGCACGACCGGCTCCGGCTGCGCTTCGGCGCGGTAGATCTCGATCTTGGGCACCGGAGCATCGCGGAACCCCTCCACCACCACGATCTCGGCTTCCGACAGGTGGCGGGCGAGGAGCAGGTCAAGCGAAGGATCCCCCTCGGGGCCCCAGTCCCCCACAAGCGCGAACTCGGTGGGCCCGGCCAGCAGCACGCGTTCGGCGCGCCCCTCGTGCCGGTGCCTCCAGGAGTCCGTTCCAGGTGTGTCCAGGCGGAAGTGGTGCCCGTGCTTGACCGACATGACCCGGCGGCCGCGCGCCGCCAGCTCGGCGATGACGCTCACGCTCAGCGTCGTCTTCCCCGACTTCTTGTTCCCGATGATCGAGAAGCTCGGCGGAGGCAAGTCCCCGGGCCGGTTCACGCTGCGGAAGCAACTGCTGGTGAGTCCCGTGTCGATCACGACCGGATCGAGAGACCGCGCGAAGGGTCCGCTCTCGAGCCTTCGCATGTTCATGGCGTCGGTGAGCCGGTGGAGGGTTTCCAGCGGGTAGACCGCGCACAACGGGTGAAAACCCCACGGCGGTCCGGTGCGCGGGACGCAGGGGCGGCCGTGCGCGCGCCACTCGTCGGCGAGGCGCCGGAGCGCGTCGGTGCTCACCCACGGCATGTCGACCGCCAGCGCCAACACCGCCCTGTGGCCGTCGCGCAGCGCACGCCCAAGCGCCGCGTCGATCCCCCCCAGGGGGCCCATCATCGGCCGCCGGTCGGGGAGCGTCTCGAGTTCCACCTCGTCCGCCACGCGAGGATGGTTGACCACGGCCACCACGTCGTCGCACACAGCCCCGAGCCGCTCGGCCGCGACCTGCCACAGCGGCTGTCCGTGGAGGCGCGCGAGCGTTTTCGGCGAACCGAAGCGCCGACTGCCGCCCCCGGCCAGGATGGCACCCAACAGACTCATCCGGCGTTCCCTCCAAGGCCGGCGATCCGCTCGCCGCCGCTGTACACGTTGTAGCCGTCGCGCTTCGCGAACCCCACCAGCGTCATGTTGAAGCGCCTCGCGAAGGACACCGCCAGGCTCGATGGCGCGCCCACCGCCACCACCATCGGGAACCCTGCCATGGCGGCCTTCTGGAGGATCTCGAAGGACGATCGCCCCGAGACCACCAGGCCGCGCTCCGATCCCGGCAGGGAACGCGACAGCACCAGCGCGCCGACCACCTTGTCGACGGCGTTGTGGCGCCCCACGTCTTCCCGGACCAGGACGATCCGCCCCTCTGCGTCGAACAGGCCGGCCGCGTGGATGCCCCCCGTCCGGTCGAAGACGTGCTGGGCGGACCGCAGCCGGCCCGGGAGCGCGCGAACCTCGGCCTCCTGCACCGACAGCGTGCCGTCCGCGACCGCGGCGCACCCCATCACCTCGACCGATTCGAGCGACGCCTTCCCGCACACCCCGCAGGACGACGTGACGTAGAAGTTGCGGGTCAGGCTCGACGCGTCGAAGGCGCCGGGGTCGCGCAGCGACGCGGTCACCACGTTGTACTCCTGTGGGTCGACATCGCGGCAGTACCTCACGTCGCCGAGCGCGTGCGGGTCGGTGATCACCCCCTCGGTGACGAGGAAGCCCGCGGCCAGCTCGAAGTCGTCGCCAGGTGTCCGCATGGTGACCGAGACGGGGTGCTCGCGCTTCCCCTCGTCGCCGCGCACCTCGAGGCGGACCTCCATGGGCTCCTCCACGGCGACGCTGTCGCTCCTCTCCGTGATCCACCCACTCCTCATCCGCCGCACACGAACCCTGGCCGCCCTGCGCCTGGACATGGTTGTCACGTGAGCACCCCCGGATTCGTCGCGCGCCGTCCTTCTCACAGTGCGCCTGCCGCTCGCGCGCAGCACTCGCCAAATGTTTACGATACCTGTATCTATTGTGGCGCACTTTCCGCCACGGCGCACTTCGAACCCGAAACCCGGCCACTCGATGTCAGACCCGACCAACGCTGAACTCGTGGCGCGCTGGAAGGACGAGCCGGCACCCCTGCTGCCCCTCCTCCATGACTTCCACGAGCGCGACGGCCACCTCTCGGAGGAGGCGTTGCGGGCGGTTTCGAAGGGGCTTCGGATCCCCATCGCCGATCTCTTCGGCACGGTCACCTTCTACCATCACTTCTCGCGGGACGCCGGCGGCCTGAACCGGCCGCGAGTCTGCAACGGCCCCGTGTGCAGCATGCGCGGCACCGAAATCCTGATCGCGAGCCTGCGGGCGGCGGGCCACGACCCGCACGTCATGCCCTGCCCCGGCCGCTGCGACCAGCCGGTCCCCGTGATCCACGGCGGCACAGTGCTGACCGGACGGACGGCGAGCACGCTCGTGAGCGGACCTTCGCCGCTGCCGCCTCCGGCACCCGCTGGCGTGGAGGAGTGCGTGTTTGCGGGGATTCGCAATCCGGGCCGGGCCGCGCTGGCCGGATACCGGAGCGATGGCGGCTACGAGGGGCTTACCCGGGCGGTCGCCACGATGTCCCCCGGCGAAGTGATCGACGTGATCGACGCGAGCGGGCTGGCGGGCCGCGGAGGCGCGGGGTTCCCCACCGGGCGGAAGTGGCGGGCGGTGGCCGACGCGCCGGGCGGCCCGAAGACGATCGTCTGCAACGCCGACGAGGGCGAGCCCGGCTGCTTCAAGGACAGGGTGCTGATGGACCACGACCCCCACGGCACCATCGAGGGGATGGCGCTCGCCGCCTATGCGACGGGTGCCGTGCGCGGCTTCATCTACCTCCGCTACGAGTACCCCGAGACCTTCGACATCCTGGAAGGCGCGATCGCGGAGGCGGAGGCGGCGGGACTGCTGGGCGACGGGATTCTGGGCACGGACTTCGCGTTCGACCTGATGGTGCGGCGCGGCGCCGGCGCCTACATCTGCGGTGAGGAGACATCGCTGCTGAACTCGCTCGAGGGCACGCACCCCTTCCCTCGCAACCGCCCCCCCTTCCCCGTCACGCACGGCTACGAAAACCTGCCCACGGTTGTGAACAACGTCGAAACCCTTGCCTCCGCGCCCCCGATCATGGTCCACGGCGCCGACTGGTACCGCGGGCTCGGTCTGGGGGACCACTCCGGCACCAAGGTGATCAGCCTCTCGGGCGACATCGCGCGCCCGGGCAACTACGAGGTGCCGATCGGGCTGCCGCTGCCGGACCTGCTCCACGTCCTGGCCGGTGGACCGCTCCCCGGGCGCACTATTCAGGCGGTCACGATGGCGGGCCTCTCGGGCGGCTTCCTGGCCGGCGCCGACCTCGACGTCAGCCTCGACGAGCCGTCGATCCGCTCGAAGGGGAGCTTCCTGGGCGCAGGCGGGATCATGGTCTTCGACGACTCCCGAGACATGATCCGGGTCACCCGCGAATCCATGGAGTTCTTCGCCGAGGAATCGTGCGGCAAGTGCTTCCCGTGCCGGATCGGAACGCAGCGCCTGGTCGAGCGTCTGGAGGGTGACGGACCCCGCTCCGTCGAGGCGTGGGTTGACGAAGTCACCGACCTGAACGAAGTCATGAAGAAGACGAGCGCGTGCGGACTGGGCCAGGCTGCCCCACTTTTGACCGAGAGCCTGATCCGGTATTTCCCGGACCGCGTTCGGAGGCATGTAGAGAAAGGATAGAGGGCGATGAAGCAAAACGGCTCCCCCTCGACAAACGGTACCGCGCTGACCCTGACGCTGGACGGAGAGAAGGTCACCTTCTCAAGCGGCGAGACCCTGTACGAAGTCGCGGAGCGCCACGGCAGGGAAATCCCGACGCTGTGCTACGACCCCCGCCTCGAGCCCTTCGGAGGCTGCCGGCTCTGCGTGGTCGAGCTGGAGGGCGCGCGCAATCCGGTGGCGTCGTGTACAATGGAGGCCCAGCCCGGGATGCGAGTGCGCACCCGCACGGCCGCGCTCGAGGTGCAGCGGCGCATCCTCATGGAGATGGTCGCGTCGGAGAACCGCGACACCGATGTCGACCCGATGCACGGCTACGCTTCGCAGGAGATGGCCGACCTGCTCGACCGCTACGACGCCCGCACGGGCCGGTTCCAGGGCGCGCTTTCGGGCACGAGCCGGCCCGACGACGACAACCCCTTCATCAAGCGCGACTACGAGAACTGCATCTCGTGCTACCGCTGCGTGCGCGTGTGCGCCGAGCAGGAGGGCGACTACGCGATCTCGGTCATGAATCGGGGCTTTCACACACAGATCACCACCGAGTTCGGCGGCCTGCTCAAGGACTCGGCGTGCACCTTCTGCGGGCAGTGCATCCAGACGTGCCCCACCGGCGCGCTCGGCGATCTCAAGGCGCTGGCCAACAGGGACGTCCCCGGCGAAACCGAGACCACGCGCACGATCTGTCCCTACTGCGGCGTCGGCTGCTCGGTCGATGTCATGACGCGCGGCGAGAAGATCGTCGGCATCCTTCCCGCGATGGACGGGCCGGCCAACGAGGGTTCGCTCTGTGTGAAGGGCCAGTTCGCGTTCGATTTCGTGCATCATCCCGACCGGCTCGCCACCCCCTTCGTCCGCGACGACGAGACCGGGGAGCTGCGCCCCGCGTCGTGGGACGAGGCGCTGGACTTCGCCGCCGGGAAGCTCAACAAGGTGGTGAAGGACCACGGGCGCCGCGCCGTGTACGGAATCGCCTCCGGACGCGCGCCCCACGAGGCCGCCTACATGATGCAGCGCTTCATCCGGGCGGGATTCGGGACGAATCACATCGACAACTGCAGCCGTGCCTGACACGCCCCCACAGTCGCCGGTCTGGCGGCAACCATCGGAAGAGGGGCGATGTCGAACCCACTCGCCGACATGGACAAGCCCGATGTGATCTTCTGCATCGGCACCAACATGACCGAGTGCCATCCGGTGGCGGCCACGCGGCTCAAGCGCGCGCTCGCGCGCGGGGCGAAGATGATCGTCGCGGACCCGAGGCGGATCGGGCTGGCCGAGTTCGCCGACGTGCACCTGCCGCTGCGCGTGGGGTCCGACGTCTCGCTGCTGCTGGCGATGGCGCACGTGATCGTCCGCGAGGGACTGGTGAACGAGGAGTTCGTGGGTGCCCGCACGGCCCACGGCGAGGACTTCATGCAGCATGTCGCGCAGTACACCCCCGAGTGGGCGGCCGAGATCTGCGAGTGCGACCCGGCGGACATCGAGAAGGCGGCGCTGCTCTACGGCGGCGCGGACCGGGGCGCGATCTACTACACCGTCGGCATCACCGAGCACATCTGCGGCGTCGACAACGTCCAGAGCCTCTGCAACCTGGCCCTGATGACCGGCAACCTGGGCCGCGAGGGCACGGGGGTGAACCCCATGCGCGGGCAGAACAACATCCAGGGCGCCGGCGATGCGGGCGCGCTGCCGAACAACTACCCCGGCTTCCAGACCGTCACCGATCCCGCCCACCAGGAGAAGTTCCACAAGGCGTACGGGCGCAAGGTCGACCTGGAGACGGGCATGACCAAGGTCACGGCGCTGGACCTGTGCGGCGACGGCATCCACGCGATGATCATCGACGGCGAGAACACGCTGGTCACCGACCCGGACCGCCACCACTGCGAGCACGCGCTCAAGAGCCTGGACTGCCTGGTCGTGATCGACATCTTCATGACCGAGACGGCGAAGGTGGCCGACGTGGTGTTCCCGGCCACGGCCTGGGCCGAGACCGACGGCGTCTGCACCAACACCGAGCGCCGCGTCCAGCGGTTGCGCGCTGCAGTGCCGCCGCCAGGCGAAGCGAAGCCCGACTGGTGGATCCTCTCGCAGCTCGCCCGGCGAATGGGCTGGCAAGGCTTCGATTTCGGGTCCGCCAGGGAGGTCTTCAACGAGCTCTGCGCCCTCTCACCCCTCTACAACGGCCTCGACTGGGACCGGATCGACCGGGGCGAGTACCAGTGGCCCGTGCCGACGCGCGATCACCCCGGGACGCCCCGGCTGCACGAGAAGCGCTTCGAGAACGGGCGCGGGATCTTCAAGATGCTGGAGTACCGCGACCCCGAGGAGACCATTTCGGATGAGTATCCGATGTGGCTGACCACCGGCCGGCGGCTGCCGCAGTACCATACACGGACGCAGACCGGGCGGTCGGACGGGATCGACTACCTGCTGTCGGAGGAGACGCTGGAGGTGCACCCCGACGACCTGGCGCGGCTGGGGCTGGAGGACGGCGGCTGGGCCGAGATGAGCAACCCGCGCGGGTGTCTGCACGTGAAGGTGCGCGCGACCCCGAAGTCGCCGAAGGGGACGGTGTTCGCGTCGTTCGCCTTCGAGGACGTGCCGGTGAACGTGCTGACCGGGGGCGGGTACGACCCTGTGACGCAGACCGCGGCGCTGAAGGCGTGTCCGGTGGCGCTGAAGCCGGTGGGGCCGCCGCCGGCGCTGGGGCAGGTGGGGGCGGGGTCGCCGCTGGGAGCACCCGTCTTGTAAACCGTAGTTGACAGAATGTAAACTGTTGTTTACGGTGCTGGGCCGAGGAGCGGGCTTAGTTGCGGCGGAGCGCTCACCGAGCGGGAACGACGCGGAGTTGGACCACGTAGGGCTCGTCCAGTTCTCCCAACGTCACGCCGGTGACCGTACCCGTGCCGAACACCGGGAAGGGGGTCCGCTCGATCGGCACGGGCGGGGTTACGCGGCCCCGGTAGCGGCCGCGCTCGTCAAAGACGTCCCACGCCCGAATGACTTGCCTGTGCGTCTGGACCCAGACCCACCCATCTGTGGCTGAGTGAATCCATTCGAGAACGGTCTTCCGCGCCGGCAGCCTGCGCGCCGCGATTCCCGTTACGGCAGCCAGACTGTCCCTTTCCCGACCCTCCAGCCTCGGCGCCCGGCGGTCCAACTCCAGGGTGCGCAGAGTGTCCCCGCCGTAGGTGGTTTCGTGAAGGGCGAATACGGAGTTGTCGGCCAGCCAGATATTCCCGGTCGGGCCCACGGTCCACCGGATGTCCGGGGAATACGGAATCGGGGATTGTGCCGTGATGCCGCCGGACCGTGTCGTGTACATCTCCTGAGTAATCTCGGGCACCTGGAAGCCCGCCAGAGAATCCAGCCCCGGACCGACGCCGTACTTCACGATGCTGCGGGAGGAGGGCAGCCACAGGTGGAGACTCCGCTCGGCATCGACCCACATGGGCCACGGCAGGCTGGCTGATCGGCCCAGTTCCAGGGGGTGCGTAGCCAGAACCGTTCCGAGTGAGTCGAAGACCGTGAAGCGGTCCCGGATCGCGTCGATCGCCCACAGGTAGCCGGGGGGCTGCCAGGTGATGCCGGCCAGCCAGCGAAACTCCCCGGGTCCTTCGCCGGACCGCCCGAAGGTCCTCACGCACTCGCCCCGGGGGGAAAACACGCGAATCGCGCTCGCCTGCCGATCGGCCACGTAGATGCGGCCGTCGGCGTCCACCGCCAGCGAGTTCACGTCGCCAAACGCGTCGCAGGCGCCGTCCAGCGAACCGATGCGCAACACTTCGACGAGCCTGGGGGTCCCTTGCGCGCCGGTCGGAGGAGAATCCGGGTTGGATACGACGATCCGTCCGTCATTCAGGGTGTCGACGCGGACGAGAGGGTCATTGCGCTGTTGGGCATCGGCCGGAAGGGTGACTGTAGTGAGCAACACGCCGATGACCATGGCAGGGATACCTGCGGCTCGGGTTGCAAAATGCATGGGATGTCCCTCATTGCCATGTGAGTGCGTGATTCCTCTGTTGCCCCGCCCTTCCCCACGTCACCTGTGACGCTCCCCGGTGGCCTGGAGTTGTACGATGGGCCCGCCGCCGCCCCAACCTTGCCTCGCGCGGCCGTTCTTCCCCAGACTTCGGGCGCGTTTTGCCCTGCCGCGACTCTCCCCAATCCCGCATCCCCCACAGGACCCCCATGCGCTCCGACATTGAAATCGCACAAGCTCACGAAATGAAGCCCATCGCCGGGATCGCCGCCAAGGTCGGCCTCGGTGAAGACGAGATTCTGCAGTACGGCCACTACAAGGCCAAGGTCCCCCTCGACGTGGTGCAGGCGCGGCCGGACCGCGGCGCCAGGCTGGTGCTGGTGACCGGGTGCAGCCCGACCGCTGCCGGCGAAGGCAAGACGACCACTTCGGTGGGACTCGCCGACGCCCTCAACCTGCGTGCGCGCAATCCAGTGCTGTGCATCCGCGAGGCGTCGCTGGGTCCCGTGTTCGGGATCAAGGGCGGGGCGGCCGGCGGGGGCTACTCGCAGGTCGTGCCGATGGAGGACATCAACCTCCACTTCACCGGCGACTTTCACGCGATCACGTCGGCGCACTCGCTGCTGTCGGCCATGCTGGACAACCACCTGTTCCGGCCCAACAGCACGGGGCTGGACCACCGCCGCATCACTTGGGGACGCGCCGTCGACATGAACGACCGGGCGCTGCGCAACGTGATTGTCGGCCTGGGCGGACCCTTTGGCGGGATCCCGCGCGAGGACGGCTTCATGATCACGGCCGCGTCCGAGGTCATGGCGATCTTCTGTCTCGCCCGCGACCTGGCCGACCTGGAGCAGCGGCTGGGCAACATCATCATCGGGTACACGCGAAGCCGCGATCCGGTGCGCTGCCGCGACATCGGCGCGCACAGGGCGATGACCATCCTCATGCGTGACGCGCTGCACCCCAACCTCGTGCAGACGCTGGGCGGCACGCCGACGTTCATCCACGGGGGACCGTTCGCCAACATCGCCCACGGCTGCAACTCGCTCATCGCGACCCGCGCGGGGCTCAAGCTCGGTGACATCGTGGTGACAGAGGCGGGGTTCGGTGCCGACCTGGGGGCCGAGAAGTTCTTTGATATCAAGTGTCGCCTTGGCGGGCTCAGCCCCGATGCCGTCGCAATCGTCGCGACGATCCGCGCGCTCAAGATGAATGGGGGAGCGTCGAAGGACAGTCTCGCGAACGAGGACGTGGAGGCGCTCGGGCGCGGCCTCGAGAACCTTTACGGCCATGTCGAGAACGTAGCGAAGTTCGGCGTCCCGGCGGTGGTCGCGCTCAACCGGTTCGCCAGCGACACGCCCGCCGAGGTCGCGGCCGTCCTGGACGGCTGCGCGGCGCGCGGGATCCGTGCCGTGGAGGCCGACCCGCACGGCGGCGGCGGCGAGGGGTGCGTCGACCTGGCCGACGCGGTCTGGGAGATCGCCAACAGCGGGGATGCCGACTTCCGGCCCCTCTATCCCGACAAGATGCCGCTAAGGGAGAAGATCGAAACCGTAGCGACCGAGATCTACGGTGCGTCGGGAGTGGACTTCGCGCCCGCCGTACCCGGAGAACTCGAGCGCCTCGAGTCGTTCGGCCTGGCCAACGCCCCCGTCTGCATCGCGAAGACGCAGTACTCGTTCTCGGACAACCCGGCGCTGCTGGGGCGCCCGCGCGGCTTCCGGATCACCGTCCGCGAGGTCACGCCGTCGGCCGGCGCGGGCTTCGTGGTGGTGAAGACCGGCTCGATCATGACGATGCCGGGGCTGGCGGCCAGGCCGGCCTCGCTCAACATGACGATCGACGAGGACGGGGTGATCTCCGGGCTGATGTAGGGGGGCACGCATGAGCAGGCGCGTTCGTGTCGCCAGATGGCTGGCGGCGGTAATCATGATCGCCTACGGCTTCGCGAAGCTGACCGGATCCCAGTTCACGGTGCTGGACTCGGAGCTCACGCGGCCGATGGGCGAAGTCAGCGGGTTCTGGCTGACCTGGTATTACTTCGGATTCTCCTCCATCTACGGAACGATCATCGCCCTGGTGGAGATCGGCGGCGGACTGCTGCTGATCTGGCCGCGGACCTCCCTGCTCGGCGCACTTGTTCTTCTGCCGGTCGTCGGCAACATCATCCTGACCGACATCTTCTTCCTTGTCGGCGCTCTGCCGGCCTCGATAACGGTCCTGATCTGTCTATTGATGATCCTGCGGCCCGCGTGGTTCCGCGGGGATGACGCGGGTCACGGCCATGCTTCGATGGGACACGGGGCCCATCGGCCGGCCCCGACGACGATGAGATCCGGTCCCGCAGAAATGGGCAGGGACACCGCGATGCTCGAATGGGACACCCGCTGCCGGACCCGTCAACCGGTCAACCGGCCGTCGCGTCGCGCGCGATCCTGATCGCTTCCTCGAACGAGCGCCTCTGAATGCCGGCGAACAGGCGCACCAGCGGCCGAAGGTTGCCTGCATCCGCCAGCTCCAGAGCATCGATGTAATCCGGCCGACCGGCATCCGTCACCACTAGCGGAAACCACCCGGCGCGGATCACTACCAGCGTCGCCAGCGCGCGGGCGACGCGGCCGTTGCCGTCCTGAAAGGGATGGATCTGTACGAACCGATGATGAAGCCAGGCGGCTTCGACCTCGGGCGCCACTTCCCGCTCCTCATGCTCCAGATGCATCGCGAGCAGCCGCTCCATTTCCGACGCCACCTGCTCCGGGGGACAGTACTCGTGCACCAGACCGTCCGACCGCACAGGGTTGTTCGGTCGCTTCCTGTAGTCGCCTCTCGTCAACGGCATTTCCACGCGACGCCCGAAGACGTCCCGGGCGCTTGCGGTCGCCTGGTTGGCCAGAAGTACCGCATGGAGTTCCTTGACATAGCTGGTCGACAACCGGCGCTCCTGCTTCACGAAGTCGAAGAGCCCGTCCACCGCGGCGGCATGGTCCTGGATCATGTCGAAGACGAGCGCCGGGTCCCTGTCCGTGGCCGAAGACGGGATCAACTCCTCGCGCAGGCCGTGCTCGATCAGGACTTCGGTCGTGCCGCGAGTCAGCCTGTAAACCCGTTCGATCAGCCCCGTCTCGATCGCCCACTCGCGCTTCAAGCGCTCGTTGAAATCGGCGACGGCTCCCTCTGCGCCAAGCTCTTCGCGGCTCTCCCTCCAGTAGTCGGCCACCTGGTGGAGATCAGAGTCGACGAGCCTTCGCCAGTCTTCGGGGAGATCGTCGATGGGTCGCCAGGAGTGGCTCACCGGGACGCTCCGCGAGTCCTCTGGCATGTCCACTCCATGTGAATTGGGGCAACCGATGCGGGAATATAGCAGGCCGCACCGTACCGACGCCGGAGTCCCGTTCACAGGCCCCCCGCCGCAGGGCTGGCGAACGCCTCCGCACTGGCCCAAGTTGGGGGCTGCCTTCACTTCGCCGGCCTCCTCCCCCTCAGCCCTCCCCCATGTCCGACTCCAACGCCTACTGGGCCCGCAACCTCCGCTACCTCGGGATCCTGCTCTCGATCTGGTTTGTGGTGTCGTACGGGTTCGGGATCCTCTTCGCCGACGCGCTCAACGCCATTCGGATCCCGGGCACGGGCTTCAAGCTCGGGTTCTGGTTCGCGCAGCAGGGGTCGATCTACGTCTTCGTGGTGCTGATCTTCGTGTACGCCCGGCTGATGAACCGACTGGACAGGGAGTTCGGGGTGGCCGAGGAATGAGGAGCCGCTAGCCGATGGACGTCCGCCTCTGGACCTTCATCATGGTGGGGGTGTCGTTCGCCCTGTACATCGGGGTGGCGATCTGGTCGCGGGCGAGTTCGACGAAGGACTTCTACGTGGCCGGTACGGGCGTGTCGCCGCTGGCCAACGGCATGGCCACCGCGGCGGACTGGATGTCGGCGGCGTCGTTCATCTCGATGGCGGGGCTGATCTCGTTCATGGGGTACGACGGGTCGGTCTACCTGATGGGATGGACGGGCGGCTACGTGCTCCTGGCGATGCTGCTGGCGCCCTACCTGCGGAAGTTCGGGGCCTACACGGTGCCGGAGTTCGTGGGGCAGCGGTACTACTCGCAGGTGGCGCGGGTGGTGGCGGTGGCGTGCGCAATCTTCGTCTCGTTCACGTATGTCAGCGGCCAGATGCGCGGCGTCGGCATTGTGTTCAGCCGCTTCCTCGAGGTGGACGTGACCGTCGGCGTGGTCATCGGGATGGGGATCGTCTTCTTCTACGCCGTGCTGGGCGGGATGAAGGGCATCACCTACACTCAGGTCGCCCAGTACTGCGTGCTGATCTTCGCGTACATGGTGCCGGCGTTCTTCCTGGCGATCATGCTGTCGGGGACGTTCATCCCGCAGCTGGGCTTCGGCGGGGCGGATCCCGAGACCGGCGTTTTCCTCCTCGACAAGCTCGACGGGCTCCACCGCGAACTGGGCTTTACGGCCTACACCGACGGCACGAAGTCGATGATCGACGTGTTCTTCATCACGGCGGCGCTCATGGTGGGTACGGCCGGTCTGCCGCACGTGATCATCCGCTTCTACACGGTGCCGAAGGTGCGCGACGCGCGCATCTCGGTGGGGTGGGCGCTGCTCTTCATCGCCATCCTGTACACCACGGCGCCCGCGGTGGCCGTCTTCGCGCGCGCCAACCTGCTCGATACGGTCGCCGGACAGCCGTACGCGGAGATGCCTGAGTGGTTCAGCAAGTGGGAGGACACCGGGCTCATCACCTTCGACGACAAGGACGGAGACGGCAACATCCGGTACGTGGGCGACGCGGCCGAGAACGAACTGACGATCGACCGCGACATCATGGTGCTCGCCAACCCCGAGATCTCTCGTCTGCCGAACTGGGTGGTCGGGCTGGTGGCGGCGGGCGGGCTGGCGGCGGCGCTGTCGACCGCGGCGGGGCTGCTTCTGGTCATCTCGTCGGCGATCAGCCACGATCTGCTGAAACGGGCGTGGAAGCCGGACATATCGGAGAAAGGCGAACTGCTGGCCGCGCGGATCAGTGCGGCCTTCGCCGTGGTGATCGCGGGGCTGCTGGGCATCTATCCGCCGGGATTCGTGGCCCAGATCGTGGCCTTCGCGTTCGGCCTGGCCGCGTCGTCGTTCTTCCCGGTGATCATTCTGGGCACGTTCACCCGCACGATGAACCGCGAGGGAGCGATCGCCGGCATGCTGTCGGGGATCACCCTGACGGCCGCCTACATCATCTACTTCCGCTTCGTGAACCCTGCCGCGGATTCGCCCGAGAACTGGTGGTTCGGCATCTCCCCCGAAGGGATCGGCACCGTCGGAATGCTGCTCAACTTCGCGGTCGCTTTCACCGTGTCGAAGTTCACGCCGTCGCCGCCGGCCAGCGTTCGCGAACTTGTCGACCGCATTCGGGTGCCCGGGACCATCGCGGAGCGACGCCAACCGTGAGGGTCAGGCCCGGTTCGCGCGCCGCCCTGGCCGCCGTCCTGCTGGCCGCCATGCCGAGTGCGGGCCAGGCCCAGACCGAGGTGCACTTCCAGTACGGGAGCATCACCAACCCGTTCGCCGAGACCTCGACCGGCACCGTCGTGCTCACCATCCAGCACGCCTCCTTCTGGAGGTTCGGCGACAACTTCTTCTTTATCGATTTGATGGAGGACGGCGTTGGCGACGGCTTCAACGACAAGGACGCCTACGGGGAGTGGTACTCGAACTTGAGCCTGCGGAAGCTGGGCGGACGCGACCTCGGCTTCGGCCCCTTCGCGGACTTCGGCATCTTCGCGGGCGTCGCGTTCGGCGCCGACGCCAATGTCCTCCAGTGGCTGCCGGGCGCCCGCATCGCCTGGAACCTGCCGGGGTTCGTCTTCCTCAACACCGACTTCATGATGGCCGTGGACGGGACCGACGGCCTGGACGGCGGGAGCCCGCCCGAGCGGGACAGCCGCACGGTGATCGACATCAACGGACTCCTGCCATTCAGCCTCGGCAGCCAGTCCTTCTCCATCTCGGGCCACGCCGAGTACGCCGTGGCCACGACCGACGAACTGGGCAACGACGTGCCGGCATCGATCCTCGCCCAGCCTCAGCTCCGCTGGGATATCGGTGCCGAGAACGGATTGTTCGTCGGGATCGAGTACCAGTACTGGAGCAACAAGCTGGGGACGGAAGTGGACGAGAGCGTCGTGCAGCTGCTGGCGGTCTGGCAGTTCTAGGATTCGTGCCTGCCGTCGGCCCCATCCGCCAGCCGGCGCACTTCCGCTTCCAGCCTGCAGACCCGGTCGTGCAGCGTGCCGTTGTACTTCACCCACCTGCGGGCCCAGGTCCACCCCAGAAAGATCGCCGCCACCAACATGAGCGCCTGAGCAAATGTGAGGTCTTCCAGGAACGACATTCGGTTCTCCTGTTCGGCTAGCTGTTCCGGTCTTTCGGCAGCGACTGCCTTCGGGGGCGCTCCTCCAGCAGTCTCTCGAGGAAGTCGACCCGCTCTTCGAGACGTTGCAACTCGTCGGCCTGGTGGTAGTCGTCCCGCCTTGTCGGGCCCCCGACCGCCAGCCGGTCGATTCTCTCCTCGAGCCTGTTGACCCGCTCCAGCAGCCGGGTCCCCCACGATCGCTGTCTCCGGGTTCCCGCGAGCAATGCGGCGATCATCAGCAGAACGAAGATTGTTGCCACGCTCATGCCACGCTCCTACGCGTTTGAGTGTCTTGCGGTGATCGCTCCGGCCAAGGCCAGCCCACCCAGAATGATCGCCCCCCCGATGGCCAGCAACGGCTGGGTCCCCACAATGATGCCGAGGATGACAAGGTAGAGCAGGATCGTCAGCCCCGCCGTCCAGGCACCGCCCGGCACGCGGACGGGACGCTCGAGGTCGGGGTGGGTGCGGCGCAGCCGGAAGAAGGCCGACAGCACCATGAGGTCGACGGAGATCGCCACGAGCATCATGAACTGGATGAGGAATTCCAGCGCGGCGGTCGAGGCGAGGCCGAGGATGACCACCCCCACCAGCAGCAGGCCGGCGACGGGCGTGCCGCGCGGCGATACGTGCCTGAAGACCTTCGGCGCCAGGCCGGAGCGCGCAAGGGCGAACGCCACCCGGGGCATGCCCAGGAAGTTCACGTTCAGCGAGCTGACCAGGATCATCAGGCTGGCGACGACCACGAAGGTCGCCGCGGTGTTCCCGAAGACGCCCTGGACGGCGTCGCGCGCGACCAGCTCCGAGCCCGCCATCTCGTCCGGGGTGAGGGCCGCGAGATACGCGGTGTTGACCATCAGGTAGAGGATGGCGACCGCCACCGCGCCGCCGATGAGGATTCGGGGCAGCGCGCGGCCGGGGTCGCGGATCTCCTCGGCCATCTTGGCCGCGTCTTCCCAGCCGTAGTAGGCGAAGGCCACCGACTGGTACGCGAGCGCGAAGCCGAGCAGCGACGCGCGCTCGACCGACGGCGCCGCGAGCAGGCCGCTGCCGTCTCCGGCCGCGATCCCGGCCGCCGCGATCGCAACAAGCACCACGACCTTGATCGCCGTGGTGATGTTCTGGAAGGCGGTGCCGACCCTGAGGCCGCCCATGTGGATGATCACGTAGCCGACCACGACCCCGACCGCGAGAATCCGCACCGACCCGCTGCCCGCGAGGATGATCAGGTACTCCGCGATGGCGACCGCCTTGATCGCACCCGAGAAGGCGCGGCTCACCAGCAGCTCCGACCACCCCGCCACGAACCCCGCAACCGGGCCGTAGGCCTCGCGGGCGTAGACGTACTTGCCGCCGGCCTTCGGGATCGCGGTCGCCATTTCGGCCAGCACGAGGGTGCTGAGTCCGGCCACCACCCCACCCAGCGCCCAGACCCCCAGGATCAGCCATCCGTTGCCCAGGTACTCCGCGATCAGCCCCGGCGTGCGAAGGATCCCCGCCCCGATGATGATCCCCACCGTGATCGCGAGCCCGTCGCGCACCCGCAGCACCCGGTTCATTTCGCTCATGGCGATCGCGCCGCCTCCAGTTGCGCGAGAATGTCCCGTGCCGTCTGGTCCCCGGGGGAGAACTCGACGGCGCGCCGCGCGTGCGGGACCGCGTCCTCGATACGCCCGGTCCTGCCCAGGGCCAGCGCCAGGTTGCGGTGCGCCGCCCCCAGCTC
Organism: Gemmatimonadota bacterium; assembly: GCA_022823145.1. Classification (GTDB taxonomy): domain Bacteria; phylum Gemmatimonadota; class Gemmatimonadetes; order Longimicrobiales; family Gaopeijiaceae; genus Bin94. The sequence goes on along the minus strand of JAJDXS010000016.1, from coordinate 30,606 downwards.
CGGGCCCAGCACCACGGCGCGCTCGTAGAAGCGGATCGCGGACGGCAGATCGTCGGAGCGCAGGTAGAGGTTGGCCAGGTTGAAGTAGGCCAGCGGCTCGTTTGGGTCGATCGCCATCGCGGCCTGGTATTCTCGCACCGCACCTGCCGCGTCGCCTGAGGCCGCGCGCGCGATGCCCAGGTTGACGCGGGCGAGCGGCTGATCGGGATCGGCGCCCAGACTCTCGGTGAAGGCCGCGATCGCGCGCGGGTAGTCGCCCGTCCGGTTGTGGAGCAGACCGAGCGAGCGCAGTACGGCCGCGTCGCCGGGGATGACCGCGAGGGCGCGCCGGAGCAAGGCTTCGGCCGCGGGCACGTCGTCCCGGGCCAGCGCTTCGTCCGAGAGGAAGCCGAGGATCATGACCCAGCGGCGGCGAACTGCGAGGGGCTCATCGGCGACGGTGGCGGCCGGTCCGCCGGCGGCAGCAATGGCCCCGTCGGCGCCAGCCGCGCCCCGCGTCGAGTCGGCCGCGTGCAGGGTGGCCAGCGCGAGGGCGCGGAGGTCGGGGTCCGGAGAGGCGGCCAGCCGGGTCACGCGGTCGGCGGCGTCGGGAGCCAGCCCCTCGCCCGGGCGGACCCAGCGTGTCAGGAACCGGGCGAGACCCTGGAAGCGGGCCATGGTTCCGGGCTCGTCGGGATGCAGGAGCATCCTGCCCGCCTGATCGGGGCCCATCCGGTCGGTGACCGCGAGGAGTCCCGCCGTGACGCGATCGACGGGCTTTGTCTCTCCCCACCAATCGTCGACCTGCGCCTGCAGACGGAGCTCGCTCCGGTCGGTGTGGCAGCCGCGGCACGCGCTTACCAGCCCCAGGCGGCCGTCGAGCTGGGGGCGCGGCACGGGAATCGTGTGGTCGGAGCGGGCGAAGGGAACGGCCGCGCCGACTTCGGGGTGCTGCAGGTAGGGCATGTGGCAGGAGACGCAGCGGGCGCCCGGCGAGTCGGCCGCGTGGAATGTGTGGGTCTCGGGGGCGGTCACCTTGGCGGCGTGACACGAGGTGCACTGGCGGTCGTCGGTCTCGCTCGCGAGCGGGACCCGGTTGATGTCCCAATAGCCGAGTCCGTGCGGCTCGTGGCAGCTGACGCACGTCATGTTGCCGTCGACGTAGCAGGACGACGACAGGTGGGTCCCCTGGTAGGCGAAGGTGCGGACGCGGCCGTCGGGGAGGTAGGGATCGTCGCCGAGGATGGGCAGCTTGAGGGCCTGGTAGTCGGCGAGGCGTGCGCCAGGCAGGTATCCTTCGGCTATCACATCACCCAGTGCATGACAACTGAAGCATGCATCGAGCGACTCCTCGACCGAGTCGGTGACGCGGCTGGGCAGGCCGATGTCGGCGAATCGGGGCGAGGCGGCGGGATCGCCGGTGCGGTCGGCCATGAGCTCGACGTGGCGGCGGGCGGGGCCGTGGCAGGACTCGCAGTTGATGTTCAGCGCGGTCCACTCGGTGGTGACACCGGCGCCCGGCTCGAGGCGGGCCGTGATCTGGCTCCCGTGGCACGCCTGGCAATTGGTGAAGCGCGACAGCGTGCCGAGGATGCGCGTCGGCGGCCAGTCGCCGCAGTCGGCCAGCGCCATTTCGGGGGTGACCGGCACCCACCCTTCGTCGGTTCGGCTGCCGGTGTTGCAGAACCATTCGGCGAGCTGGCGCGAGAAGTCGAAGGGAAGGAAGCGCACGGTCCCGTCGGGCGCCCTTGTCACGAACCCCTGGGTGCCGCCGCCGAGCATGTGCCCGCCGCCGATGACGCCGTCGACGGTGATCGTCTGCTCCGGGTAGCCGTCCTGGCGCACGACGAAGAGGAAGCGTCCGGCGGAGTCGACGAGCGGCAGCACGGTCGCATCCCGGAAGACCATGGGCGTGCCGTCGAAGGGGGCGATGACATTCGCCGGATCCGGCTCGCCGCCGGCGCGGCCGTGGGTGGAGGCGGCCCAGCGGCTGTACTGGTCGGCGTGGCAGCTGCTGCAGGCGTCCGCTCCGACGAAGTCCTCCCGGGTGGTCCCGGCGGCCGCGTACCTGGCGGCGTCCGAGGGGCCGCCGGGACCGGAGACCGTGTCCCCCGCGTCGCCGGCGCGGTCCGAGCAGGCCGCCGCGACGAGGGTGACGAGCGCGAGGCTCGCCGCCGCCGGTCTCATCGGCTCCGGCGCCCGTCGCGGGACCAGGCCGGGCCCTCGCAGCGGCACAGCGCGCGGATGTACGCCACCAGCGCACGCTTCTCGCCGTCGTTGAGCGACGCGCCGAAGGCCGGCATGCGATGACTCTTTCCGAGGATCCAGCCGCCGGCGTGGATGCCGTCGTAGAGGGTGTCGTCGGGCCTGAGCGCCATCGCCGCCGAGTCGGCGTGGACGGTGGGCGTGACGGGCAGGAAGGGCGCGTTGAAGCCGTCGCCCGCGCCGCCCACACCGTGGCAGGGCGCGCATCGGGCGGCGTAGAGTTCCGCTCCCGGAGCCGTCGCATCGGGCAGCGCGGGCAGGTCGGCCACCGTCTCGCTGCCCGACCATTCACCGTCGCGGCCGAGCAGGAAGGAGGCGATGAGGTCGAGCCGGTCGGGCTGCTCGAGCGAGGCGGGCATGATCGTGCCGGGGGCGAGGTGCGCGGGATCCTGCATGATCGCGCGCACGTACCCCGGGCGCAGCCGCTGCGCGACGCCATCGAGACGCGGGCCGATGCGGCCGCCGTCTTCCCCCAGCTGATGGCAGCCCAGGCAGCTCCACCGGTTGCGAAGCAGGGTCCCGGCCTTTTGCATGGCGAAGGGGGAAAGCGCCTGCGGCTCCCAGTCGGCCACCTCGGCGGGGGGATCCGCACCGTCCGGCCCCTCCAGCTCCAGCAGGTAGTCGGCGATGGAGGCCGCCTCCGCCGCATCGAGGCGAAAGTCGGGCATCTGGCCGCCTTCGCCGGGCACGGGACCGGCCGGGCGAATGGTCACCGGGTTGGCGAGATAGCCCGTCAACCACTCGGGGCGCACGCGCACCCCCGTCAGGCTCAGGTCGGGCGCCGTCACCCGCGACTGCGCCTCGGGGTGGACATGGCAGCCCGCGCAGTTCAGCGTCTCGAAGAGCGCCGCCCCTTCCGCCCGGTCGGCGTCCGGGTGACGCGCCATCGCCGCGCGCAGGGCTTGGTCCACACCGCGCATCTCGCGGTCGTTGGAGACGAAGAGCGCGAGCGCCACCCGCTGCCGTTCGTCGAGTTCATAGCGTGGCATCCGCGCCGGCGCGATGTCGGGCCTCACGGTCTGCGGATCGGCCATGTAGTGGAAGACGTATGCCGGTGCCATCGGCGCCGCACCGTCACCGAACGGGGGCGCCACCTCGCGAATGGCCTCGCCGCCGGGCACCCCGGAGTGGCACGCCGCGCACCCGAGCGCCTCGATGAGGACCTGACCCCCGTGGGCCTCCTGGGCGGCCGCCCCCCTCGCCGCCGCGCCCGTCGCCGTCCACCAGAAGCCGGCCAGCGCGATCGCTGCCGCCGCGCGCGCGCTCAATGCAGCACCAGGGCCAGGGCGAGCCAGTACGGGATGATCCCGATCACGGCGGTCAACAGCGCGCGCCAGATCCCGAAGTCCAGCGCCTGGCGGATCGCGACCACCCCCGCCACCAGCATCCACAACTGCACGATGAGTCCGACCCCTCCCACTACCGGATCGAGCAGGAGCAGAACGCCGGGCGCCCGCGCGAACCCCAGGGTCCGCAGCAACTCGCCCCACGTGGCCGTGCCGCCGAGAAGCCTGTCGCCGATCAGCAGGGCCATGCCGGCCCACACCAGCCAGTGCAGCAGGCTCGTCGCCACGGCCGCCCCCATCGCCAACCATCCGAGCGCGTAGTCCGGCATGCCCGCGATCAGCGAGACGAGCACCACCACCACGGCCGCCTGCACGGTCGCACCGGGATCCGCCTCGACCTCCTCGTAGACCTCCGCCCTGAGGAGGGCGGCGCCCATCATCCTGGCCGGCAGGCCGCGTGCAGTCCCGTCGCTCGCAGCCTCGTCGCTCATTGTGCCTCCCGGGGGTTGGCGGGTCGATTGCGCGAAAGATGCGATCAGGCCGCCAGCCGCGCCAAGTCGGGTTGTCGCAACGCAGCATGCCGCTGCACCTTTCCCGCTGCTCCCGCGCCCGCGATGCCCTCTCCCCGGAACCCGACGATCAGCGACAGCAATCCCAGCCTTCTCGACCGCGCCGGCCGCTCATGCGTGGCCGGCCGAACCGCACTGGTGGACGACGGAGGGAGTTGGAGCTACGCCGACCTGGCGGCCGAGGCCGCGACGTGGCGCGACCGGCTGGCGGATGCGCGCTGTGGAGCGGGCGACAGGGTCGCGTACCTGGTGCGGCCGGGCCGGTCGCACGTGGCGGCCCAGTTCGGCATCTGGGCCGGGGGCGCGATCGCCGTGCCGCTCGCGCTCACGCATCCGCGCCGCGAACTCGAGTACGTGCTGGACGACGCGCGCCCCTGCGCGGTGGTGGTGGACTCCTCCCTCCCCCGCGCCGACGACCTCGCGGCCTCCGCGACCGCGCGCCGGATGGAGGTGGTCGCGCTTCCTCCCCCCCAACCCCCCTCCCCTCGCGGCGACCCCTCACTTGGCGGTCACCCTCGACTGCGCGCCCCTGCCGGCCCGGCGCTGATCATCTACACCAGCGGCACCACCGGGCGGCCCAAGGGCGTGCTGACCACCCACCGCAACGTCGCGGCGCAGATCACCGCGCTCACCACCACCTGGGGCTGGACGGCGGACGATCGGATTCTGCACACGCTGCCGCTGCACCACATCCACGGCGTCGTCAACGCGCTGGCCTGCGCGCTCTGGTCCGGCGCGGCGTGCGAGTTCGGCTCGGGCGCGCCGGCCGCCACCTGGGATCGCCTCGCGTCGGGCGGTATCACGCTCTTCATGGCGGTGCCCACCGTCTACACCCGGCTGATACGCGCGTGGGACGAGGCTCCGGCGGTTGTGCGGCGGCGCTGGTCGCGGGGCGCCGAGGGGCTCCGGCTCATGGTCTCCGGCTCGGCGGCGCTCCCGGTCGCGACGCTGGAACGGTGGCGCGAGATCACGGGGCACACCCTGCTGGAGCGGTACGGGATGACCGAAATCGGCATGGCGCTGTCCAATCCGCTGCGCGGCGAACGGCGGCCGGGCCACGTGGGGCTGCCCCTGCCCGGGGTCGACGCGCGGATCGTGGACGACTCGGGCGATCCGGTCGCGCCGGGTGAACAGGGCGAGATCGAGGTGCGGGGGCCGCAGGTCTTCCGGGAGTACTGGGGGCGGCCCGGGGAGACGGCGGCGTCCTTTCGCGGCGGGTGGTTCCGCACGGGCGACGAGGCGTGTCTCGGCGAGGGCGGGTACTACCGCATCCTGGGACGGCGCAGCGTGGACATCGTGAAGACGGGAGGCTACAAGGTGTCGGCGCTCGAGGTCGAGGAGCTGTACCGCACCCATCCCGGGGTCCGCGATCTGGCGGTGGTCGGCGTCCCGCACCCGGAGTGGGGGGAGCAGCTGCGGGCGGCGTGGGTCCCGGCGGGGGAAGGAGGCCCGTCCCCCGGCACCGCGGCGCTCAGGGCCTGGGGCAAGGAGCGGCTGGCCCCGTACAAGGTCCCCCATGCGTTCCTGCGCGTGCCTGCCCTGCCGCGCAACGCGATGGGCAAGGTGCAGAAAGCGGCGGTGTCCCGCATGTTGATGGGCGCTGAACCCCGACCGGCGCCGGCGCGGCCCGTTTCCGGCGACTCCGTGCGCCCCGCATCCCACAAGGAGCCCACTTGATACAGGCCATTCTGGACAACCTCCGCACCTACTGGATCGTCCACCTGTTCCTGCTGGTCTACACCCTGCTGCTCGCCTACCACGCCTGGACCGGCAACCGGAAGACCAGCGGGGTCGCCGACTACTTCGTCGGGGGCCGGTCGATGGGACCGATCGCGATCGGGCTTTCGTTCTTCGCCACCTACTCCAGCACCAACTCCTTCGTGGGGTTCTCGGGGCAGGCCTACGACTGGGGGGTGACGTGGTTCCTGCTGGTGCCGTTCGTGGTGGGGCTGTCGCTCTTCGCGTGGGTCGGCGTGGCGCCGCGGCTTCGGACCTTCACCGAGTCGCTGGGGTCGCTGACGATACCGGACTTCATCGGCTTCCGCTTCGGGAGCCCGGCCGCGCGCGTGCTGGCGGCGGTGATCGTGCTCTTCGCGTCGTTCTTCTACATGACGGCGGTGTTCAAGGGGATCGGCAACCTGCTGGAGGTCTTCCTGGACATCCCGTACCGGACCGCGATCATCATCGTGTTCTTCATCGTCATGATCTACACGGTGGTCGGGGGATTCATCTCGGTGGTGAAGACCGACGCCGTGCAGGGCGTGGCGATGATCATCGCGGGCATCCTGCTCTTCCGCGGGGCCGTGACGGCGGCGGGTGGGCTGGGGTCGTACAGCGCGCTTGCGGACGACCCCGTCACCGAGCCGCTGCTGCGCTGGGGCGGCGGGGTCTCGGTGCCGCTGGCGCTCGGCGTCATCTTTGCCGCGACCGTCAAGTTCGCGGTCGAGCCGCGGCAGCTGTCGCGCTTCTATGCGCTGGAGAGCCGGGCGGCGATCCGGAAGGGCGTCTGGGTGTCCACGCTGGCCTTCATACTGGTGTATTCGCTGCTGATCCCGGTCGGGCTGTACGCGCGCAACATCATCCCCGGCGGGCTGCCCGACACCGACCTGGTGGTGCCCCAGCTGCTGACGACGCCGGGGGTCTTCTCGGCGGGCGCGAGCGCGTTCCTGCTGCTGGCCATGGTCGCGGCGGCGATGTCGTCGCTCGACAGCGTGCTGCTGGTCATGGCCTCGAGCGCCCAGCGCGACATCGTGGGCATGGTGCACAAGTCGAGCTCGGAGCGGTCGATGCTGACCGGGACCCGGCTCTACGTGGCGCTCTTCGCGCTGATCACGGCGATCATCGCGCTGAACCCGCCCGACGGGATCGTGGGACTGACCGCGCTCTCGGGCGCGATCTACGGCGCCTGTTTCGGGCCCGCGCTCCTGTTCGGGTTGTACTGGCGGCGCGGCAACGGGGCGGCCACGGTGGCGTCGTTCCTGACCGGGCTCCTGGTGCTGCTGCTCTGGAACCGGCTTCCGTTCGGCGGGGGCATCCACCAGGTCTTCCCCGGCGTGGCCCTGTCGTTCGCGGTGTACTGGCTGGTCGCGAAGCTGACGCCCGAATACGACTCGGAAGAGATCGACCGGCTCTTCGAGGCCGAGCGGCGGGGCGCCTGACGAGTCAGCCGTTCATGGCGCTCCCGGCCCCACGAGCCTGCCGTCGCGCACCCATTCCTCACCACCCACCGTCACGGTCGCGTCCGTGAAGAAGTTCCAGCGCACATAGCCGCCGCCGACGGAACCCCCCAGCTCGGTGTTGTCGCCCAGTGAGAGGCGCACCACCCCGCCCCCGTAGCCGTAGTACGGGATCCACTCCTCGCCCTCGGGGATCGCCAGGAGCGGGTTGAGCCCCACCGCCAGTTCGCGGAAGGTCGACGCCGCTTCGCCCCCGGCCTCCATCTCGGCGAGGACACCATCACGTCCGCTCGCGGCCTCGACCTCGACCACGCGGCCTCCATCGAAGCGCAGCACCAGCCCCTCCACCCGTTCCCCACCCCACATCGCGGGAGGGAAGGCGATGCTGCCCGCGACCGTCTCGAGCAGCGGGGAGACCCGCGCGGCCCCGGCGGGCAGCTCCACCTCGCGGTCGATGAGGTTGCGGGCGATGTCGGCGCGCGCAGCGGAGGCGTCCCCGTCCTGGCGCGTCACCGGACGGTCACCCACCTCGAAGCCGATGTCCGTCCCGGCCGGGGTGGTCACGCGCACCGGGCCCCGCCGCAGCGCGGCCTCGAAGGCGGCCAGCTTCTCTGCCAGCCCCGGGTAGTCGGTCTCCAGCAGCGCCGTCTGGTAGACCCGGTCCGCCAGCGCGTCCACCGGCAGTTCCTCCATCTCGAACGAGGTCTTCCCTGCCCAGTGGAAGTGCACGGTGCGGCCCTGCCCGCCGCGCAGCACGTCCTGCAGGACTCGGTAGACGTCGGTCGGGACCGCGGGGTCGGGCACGGCTCCGGGCAGCTTCACGGCCACGTCGACGCTCCCCAGCGCCTCCGCCCACCCATCAGGCCCGCTCGCAAGCCCGTCGGCGAACCCGGTCGGCTCCGTCCCCTCGAGGACCGCGCCATGGACATCCACCGCGCCGAGGTCGATCCCGCCCGCGGCGGCCACGCCTTCGCGCAGCAGCGGCACGAGAGCGTCCCAGCGGCCCCCTCCCTGCCCCACCAGGAGGACCCGCTCCCCGGGCTGCAGGTCCATCCGCGCGACGAGCATCCCGGCGATCGCCTGGAGATCGAGGCCGGGCTCGGCGGCGGGCTGAGCCGACGGAGCATCGTCCGTACTCTCCGGGGCACAGGCCCAGGAGGCGGCGAGCACGAGGAGCGAGAGACAGCGAGGCAGTGTGAGACGGCGGGACATCGGGACCTCCCTGGTGTGTTCGGCGAGCCGGCAACGGGTTCCGAAGTTACGGATCCGCCCGCCCGGCCGTCCATGAACCGCAATCCGGGCGGATGCCCGGCGCAGGTTGTACGTTCATTGGTGACGGCAATGCCGCCGGAGCGCGGCGGGAGGGCAAGCCATGGTCGAACACGACAGCCGGGGAGGGGTGCCAGCCATTCGCACGCCAGCCATTCGCGCGCCCGCCATCACCGCGTTGGCCGCGGCCCTGGCGGTGGCGCCCTGGCTGCCCAGCCGCGCCGAAGCGCAGACCATCCGCGGCACGGTCACCGACCCGGCCTCGGGAGCGGTGGTCGCCGAAGCCGTGGTCATCATGGTGAATGCAGAAGGCGAAAGGGTGGCGACGATGTTCACGTCCCCGGACGGCACCTTCGCCCTCACGCCGCCCGGGCCGGGCACCTACATGATCGGCGTGTCGGGCCTCGGCTACCAGCAGGCGATATCCCCTCAGCTGCAGGTCGGGAACGACGACGTCCAGCTCGACATCTATCTCCCGCCGGATCCCGTCACCCTGGACTCACTCACGGTCGTGTCGACGCGCAATACCCCGGATGCCGGACGGCTTCGCGGACTGCTCACCACTGAACGGCGCCGGGGCACGCTGGTCGGACGCCTTACCAGGGCCGAGATCGAGTCGCGAGGGCCGCGCAGCGACCTCATCTCGCTTCTGAACACCATGAACATCCCGGGGCTGACCGCGCGCTGGATGGCCCTGTCGACGGGCGCGCCCGAGACCGGCATCTGCGTCGAGCTGGGCCGCAACCGCTCCGTGCTGCAGAAGACGGCGAGCCGGCTCGCCATCGCGCCCGAGGATCAGCTGGGATTCGCCAACGAGGACGACATCGCGGCGAGGGCCGACGCCTGCGCCATGATGGCGGTGTACGTCGACGATTTCCCGATCTCGGACCCGGGAATGGTCCTGGCGGCGATCACCCCGGACGATCTGGAAACCGTCGAGATCCTGCCCCCGCTGGAGTCACTGGCCCGCTACGGCGCTCGTGGCGCCAACGGGGCCCTGCTGCTGCAGACGCGCGCAGGCAGACGCTAGCGCTCCACCTTGTGCATCAGAACGACCGAGCTTCCGCGCTCGCCGCTGTCCCCGACCAGGACGAATAGCTCGCGGTCCTGCGTGAGGCCGTCCGTGCGCGCGAAGATCTTGCCGCGCTTCCGCCGGGCGTCCCAGTGCATCTGCGACTTCGACACGCCGAACCCCGCGTCGGGGAGGTTGTCGGTGTACCAGTCGTAGACGCTTCTGCCGTCCGCGTCGACCCTGAGTGCCACGCCGCCGAAGGTGGCCTCGTCGGTGTCACCCGAGAACAGGTGCTTGCGGACGCTCGCGTCGGGGGGAATGGGAACCCAGCTGGGGATGCGTCTCGCGTCGTCGCCCAGACCGACGCGTGTGTCCGTGCGAGGCCCTCGTATTCTCAGGGTGCCGCCGTCCTCGTCACCACGCATTTCGAGTATGGTTCGCCCGTTGCTGCGGCTGACCCTGAGCCAGCCCCCCGACTCGTCGCCCGCTCCCTCGATTACGACCCCGTTCTCGATCTCCCGTTCGAGGAAGGTCTCCATCTCCGAAGCCCAGTCCTCCAGATCCGAGAGATCGATGTGGAAGTCGTCCCCCTGGCCCGAGTGACGCAGGGTGAGCGCGCTCCCGTCGAAATCGGCCTGGGTGATCTGCACTTCGTCGCCGATGAACGCCTCCGCCATGTTGGCGACCGCCTCGGCGGTGGTGGCGTCCATTTCCAGATCCTCGAACATGGTCTCCGAGTAGTCCACCCACTCGTCCGCCATCTTGCGCGCGTAGATGATGCCGACGACCGCGAGGGTCACGAACGCGGCGGCGAAGAGTCCGCCCGTCACAAGAATGACCTTGACGAAGGTGGGAATCCTCCTCCGCTCGTTGCGCGTGGCTTCTGTGTACGGATCGGTCATCGTGCGAATCTCCTGTGCGGACGGTCGAAGGAATCGTTAACAATGTCCCTGACTACGAACAAGCCGCGGCGATGTTTCGCCCCGGCCGCCCGAACCCGCCCAACCTGGAGCAGCCATGTCGTGGATCGCCGAGATACCCCGCGAGGAAGCCACCGGACTGCTCAGGCGGGAGCTCGACGCGGCGGTCGAGCGTTCGGGCAGGGTGTGGAACATCGTGCAGGTAATGAGCCTGAACGCTCCCGTGCTCCGCGCCGCGATGGCTCACTACGCCGCGGTCATGTTCGGGCCGTCGCCGCTGTCCCGTGTCCAGAGGGAGCTGCTGGCGACGGTCGTCTCGGCCGAGCTCGATTGCTTCTACTGAACGCAGGCGCACGCGCATGACCTCCGTGCCGAGGTCGAGGAAGAGGGGGCGGGGAAGAGCGAGGGAGACGCTTTCGTCCACCAGATCGTCTCGGACTGGACGAAGGCCCCGCTGTCACGGGAGGACAGGGCGCTGTGCGAGCACGCGGTGAAGCTGACGCGCATGGCGGCCCCGATGTCGCGGGACGACCTGGCGCGGCTGCGGGGCGTGGGTTTTGACGACCGCGCGATCCACGATGCCACGCAGGTGATCGGCTTCTTCAACTACATCACGCGCGTCGCGGACGGCCTGGGGGTGGAACCTGAGACGTTCATCGAGCGGTGGGGTCCGGGTGAGGGCGCGGCGGCCGAACCGCGGGGGTAGCGCGCGGGGTTCGCCCCCACGACCAGGCCTGCGCCACTGGCCACGCGTGGCCGCCAGGGTGCTGCTGGTGGGGGGCTGGACCGTTGTGGTGGTCGTGTCGCTCCTCTGTGTGTACCTGCTCGCGATGGCCCGGCCCGGTTCCGTTCAGGCGGTGCGGGCGAGAGCGCGGCGGCGAGCCGTGCGGATCTGGGGACGGGGGATGACGCGGGCCGTTGGGGTCCGCGTCTCCGTTGAGGGGGTGCCCCCTCCTCCGGGAGCGCTGGTCGTCTCCAACCACCTGAGCTACCTCGACATCCCCGTTCTCGGGTCGGTGATGCCGATGGTGTTCGTGGCCATGGCGGAGCTGAGGCGCTGGCCGTTCTGGGGCTTCGCGGCCGCGGCCGGGGACACGATCTTCGTGGACCGGGCGACCAGGCGCGATGTGATCCGGGTGCGCGACGAGATGGCGCAGGCGCGGGCGCGCGGGGACACGGTGATCGTTTTCCCGGAGGCGACGAGCACCAGTGGCGAGACGATCCTCCCGCTCAAGCCCGCGCTCCTGGCCGACGCGGCCGCTGCGGGAACCGCCGTGCACTGGCTGACCGTCTCGTATTGGACGCCGCCGGACGGTCCGCCGGCCCGCGAAAGCGTCTGCTGGTGGGGTGGTGCCGGGTTCGTGCCGCATGTGGTGGGGCTGTTCGCGTTGAGGCGGGTGAACTGCACGGTGCGGTTCGGCGACGCGCCCGTGCGCTCGAGAGACCGCAAGGAGATGGCGGTGGAGCTTCGGCGCGCGATGCTCCGGAGCTTCGTTCCGGTCGGGACGGGGGAGGGGCCCCGCGAAACGGGGTGATGCAAGTCCGTCTGGACAGACAACCTTGATCGCAATACCTTGCGGCGATTCGTTTCCGGCGTGCGCCGGAGCACAAATGACCAAGGAGCTGAGTGAATGAGCGGACAGGACGGAACTCGGATCAGAGTCACGCTGCGCTGGTTGCAGATTCTCGACGACCTCGAGCCGTTTTTCAAGGACAAGGGCGAGTTCGTCTTCTGGGCCAAGGTCTGGACGGACAACGGCGGCGGCAAGGTCCAGGAGACCAGAATGCCGCGCAAGGGGCACTACCCGATTTCCGATCATCCCCGCTGGAACAGGCTGAACAACCTGGACAAGGTGCTGTTCGAGGGAGAGGTCGTCGATCACCTGGCGATCGAACTCAGGGGCGAGGAACTCGACCAGTTGAGCGGGAATGACCAGCTGGAGTTCTACACCCGGACTTTCACCGGGCCGATCCAGGACCACGTTCGCGTGATCCAGCCGGGTGACGAGGGCTCGGACGATCCCGAGAACATGGCGAACTGGCGGATCGGCTACGAGATCGAGGCCGTCTAGTCCGGCCGGTCGGCCAACCCGTCGGCCGAATCGGCCGATGCTCTCCCATCCGCCGCGTCACGCCAGCGAGAGCGCGACGCGGCGGATTTTCTCCACCATCGAATAGAAGCCGTTGCGCCGGTTCGGGCTGAGGGCTTCGCCCAGCTTCAGCCGCTCGAAGATGTCCGACAGGTCCACCGCGAGGGCTTCCTCCGGAGGCTGGCCGTTGTAGATCTCCGCAAGGATTGCGAACAGGCCCTTCACGATGATGGACTCGGAGTCGCCGACGAACCTCAGCGTTCGGGGCTCTCCCTCTTCCAGCCAGCCGGCCAGCCAGGCCGGGCTCATGCAGCCGCGCACCTGAGTCGCTTCCGTCTTGAGCGCGGGGTCCATGGGGGGAAGCCGCTTTCCAAGCTGGATGATGTAGTGGTAGCGCAGGGTGCGGTCGGAGAGGGCGTTCAGCCGCTTTTCCAGCTGTTCGAGGGTCATTTGCTGGACGTTCCTCTTGTGTGTATCCGAATAAACACCGAAATTGGAGAATGCGCGTTCTTCCAGTCAAGCGTTCGACGCAGGCCGCGGCCGGCCCGGGAGCGGAACCCGCGATCCGGGGCCGTGGGGTGGCGTACGACCCGCCCAACCGCTACGAAACGGTACATGTGGAAATGGAACCCGGCCACTACGGGGAGGAAAAGCCCCTCACCGAATTCCTGGTGGACGCCACGCGTTCCATCGTGGCCCGCAACCAGAGTCCGGATGTGGGCTTCGATGTCTCGGTGAACCCATACCGCGGCTGCGAGCACGGGTGCGTGTACTGCTACGCCAGGCCTACGCACGAGTACCTGGGCTTTTCGTCGGGTCTCGATTTCGAGCGGAAGATTCTGGTGAAGCGGCGGGCGCCGGAGATGTTGAGGGAGGCTCTGTCGCGGTCGTCCTGGCGTCCGCAGGTTCTGGGAATGTCGGGGGTGACCGACGCCTACCAGCCGGTTGAGCGCCGGTTGCGCATCACCCGCGGGTGCCTGGAAGCCCTGCGCGATTTCAGGAATCCGGTGGCGATCGTCACCAAGAATCACCTGGTGACCCGTGATGTCGACGTCCTGAGCGATCTCGCCGCTCACAACTGTGTCAACGTCACGGTTTCCGTGACGACGCTGCGCAACGAACTGCAGCGTGTCATGGAACCGCGCACCTCGATCCCGGCCCGCCGTCTCGAGGCCGTCCGGCGGCTCACGGAGGCGGGCGTTCCGGTGGGAGTCTTCGTCGCTCCCGTGATTCCGGGGCTCACCGACGAGGAGATGCCGGCGATCGTGAATGCAGCCGCTGAAGCCGGCGCCCGCTACGCAGCCTTCCTGCTGCTCAGACTGCCGCAGGGAGTTGCGGATCATTTCGTCCGCTGGCTGGAAACCCACTTCCCGGACCGCAGGGACAAGGTCCTGGCCAGGATCCGCGACGCACGTGGCGGGAGGTTGAACGATCCTGCGTTTCATCGCCGTTTTCGGGGCCGGGGCGAGTACGCGAAGCAGATCGGCGCGCTGTTCCGCGCCTCCGCCAGGAAGGCCGGACTGGACCGGACGCCGCTTCCGCTGTCCACGGCCGCCTTTCGACGTGGCGGCGGAGTGCAGGGCGACCTCTTCTGAGGCTGCTACATGCGGCTCAGCATGTAGGTGTAGGCCGCGACCGCCTCGACCTGCTCGTCGGTCAGGGGCAGTCCGGCCCGGGGCAGCATGGCACCGGGGTGTTCGATCGGCTGCGCGACGCCCGTCTTGACCAGTTCCACGATGGAGGAATACTCGCCGTCGACGTTGATCCAGACGTCGTCGGTGAGGTCTGGAGCCAGCGGTCCCCCCGTGGCTTCGACCGTATGGCAGGTGAAGCAGATGCCGCCGCCGACGAAGAGATCCCTGCCCTGCTGGACCATCTCCACGGTCACGCCTTCGGGCAGCAGGGCCGGATCGATGGAGAGTTCTGCGGGAGCGGGAGCTTCGGTGCCGGTCGCCGCAGTCATGTCCGCATCGCCACCCGAAGCGTTCTGCGCACCGCCCCCGGAATCTCCGCCGCATGCCGCCAGCACCGCGAGGGACAGCGCGCACAAGGCGCCGGGCACCATCGGGCGAGTGCCCGGCCTCGAAAAACGGTTTTGGATCGTCGTCATTATCTTGATCCCCTGTGGCTTCGGTTCCTTTACTTCGATTCACTTTCAGCAACCCCGGAAACTCGCCAATGAACGACGGGACGGTCAACCACGTCCGGACGCCATGACCCATCCGTGCACACGAGTCGCGATCATCGGGGCCGGACCGGCGGGATTCTTCTCCGCCGAGGCGCTACTGAAGTCGGGCGATCCGGTCGAGATCGACATCATCAACCGGCTTCCCGCCCCGTACGGGCTCGTGCGCGACGGCGTCGCCCCGGACCACCAGGCCATCAAGTCGGTGACCCGGGTCTACAGCAGGCTCCTTGCCCGCGACGAGGTGCGCTACTTCGGCAACGTGACGCTGGGTGTGGATGTGAGCCTGGACGAGCTGAGGGCGCGCTACGACCAGATCGTCTACGCGGTGGGGGCGCAGAGCGACCGGCGCCTCGGCATTCCGGGCGAGGATCTGGCCGGCAGCCACGCCGCCTTCCGCTTCGTGGCGTGGTACAACGGCCACCCGGAGTTTCGCGGCGCGAATTTCGACCTGGACTGCGAGGATGTCGTCGTCATCGGCAACGGCAACGTCGCCATCGACGTCTCGCGGATCCTGGTGCTGTCGCTCGACCGCCTCGCCACGACCGACATTGCCGACCATGCGCTGGCCGCACTGCGGGGCAGCCGGGTGCGGCGCGTCACCGTGCTGGGCCGCCGGGGTCCCGCCCAGGCCTCGTTCACCAACCCGGAGCTGCGCGAGTTCGGGCGGCTGGCCGGGGTGTGCGCACAGGTGGAGGCCGACGAACTCGACCTCGATCCGGCGAGCGAGGCCGCGCTGGAGGGCAACGCCGTGAAGACGCGCAACATGGCGACGCTGAGGGGCTACGCGTCCGCCGCCCCGGAAGACGGGGACAGGGTGGTGCGGTTCCGCTTTCTGGTGTCGCCGCTCGAAGTGCTCGGCGAGGACGGCCGGGTCACCGGCGTGCGCATCGAGCGGAACCGCCTCGTGGAGCAGGAGGACGGCTACATGCGCGCCGCGGGGACCGGCGAGACCGAGGTCGTGCCGTGTGGGATGGTGATCCGCTCGGTGGGCTACCGCGGCGTCCCGATCCCGGGTGTGCCCTTCGACGAGCGGCACGGGATCGTGCCGAACGAGGGGGGCCGGGTGGTGCGCGCGTCGGGCGGCGGCGAGATCGTGCCGGGCGAGTACGTGGTGGGGTGGGCCAAGCGCGGGCCCTCGGGGGTGATAGGGACGAACAAGGCCGACGCGGCGGCCACGGTGGCCTTGATGATCGAGGACCGGGAGGCCGGGCTCGTTGCGGGGAGGGGGGAGGGTGGACCCGCCGCGGGCGACCTGGCCGATCTGCTGCGGGAGCGTGGTGTGCGCCGGGTCGACGAAGCCGGGTGGCGGCGGCTGGATGCGCACGAGACCGCGCGCGGCAAGGCCGAGGGGCGGCCACGCGTCAAGCTCTGCACCGTCGAGGAGATGCTGGCAATCGCAGGCTCGGCCGGGTAGGCGGCCCGCCGGCCGGTTACGTCCCGGTAGCCAGCCTCCACACCTGCGCCACCAGAAAACAGACCACAAACCCCATGACGAGCGGCAGTAGCGCCGACAGCGTGGTCCAGCGGCCGCTCCTCGTTTCCTTGTAGATGGTGTAGATCGTGGTCGAGCACGGATTGTGGAGCAGACTGAAGAGCATGAGGTTGACGCCTGTCAGCAGCGTCCAGCCGCCGGCGCTGAGGAGTTCCTGTGTGCCGCCGACCGAATCGGCTTCGAACATCACGCCGGCGCCCTGGCCCAACGAGGGGTCGCCCAGCGTAAGCACCGTGAGCATGAGCACGGTGGGAATCACGATCTCGTTGGCCGGGATCGCGATGACGTAGGCGAGCAGGATCACGCCGTTGAGGCCCAGGAGCAGGCCGAAGGGGTCGAGGAGGTCGATGCCGTGTTGGGCGATCGAAGCGCCGCCGAAGGAGATGTTCGAGATCAGCCAGATGACGGCACCGGCGGGAACCGCGAAGAGGACCGCGCGCCAGAGGATGATCAGCGTGCGGTCGATCACCGAGGTGTACAGCGTCTGCAGGATGCGCGGGGGGCGGTAGGGGGGAAGCTCCAGCGAGAAGGTCGTGGCTTCACCCTTCAGCACCGTGTTGGAGAGCCCCCACGAGGTGAGGAACATGAAGAAGATGCCCAGCAACGCGATGCCGACCACCGCGCCCGCCGAAACGACACCCGCGAGGTGCGGTGGGACCAGTGCTCCGATGAAGATGGCCGCGATCAGGATCTGAGTCGGCCAGCGGCCGTTGCACAGCGAGAAGTTGTTGGTGATGATCGCGATGAGCCGTTCCCTGGGGCTGTCGATCACGCGCGTGGCGACGACGCCGGCGGCGTTGCATCCGAAGCCCATGCTCATGGTAAGCGCCTGCTTGCCGTGTGCGCCCGCCCGCCGGAATAGCGAGTCGAGATTGAAGGCGACGCGCGGGAGGTAGCCGAAGTCCTCGAGGAGGGTAAAGAGGGGGAAGAAGATGGCCATCGGCGGCAGCATCACGCTCACCACCCAGGCGGTGGCCAGGTAGACTCCGTCGAAGAGGAAGCCGCTGAGCCACCAGGGCATTCCGGCCCATGCGCCGAAATCCAGCAGCACGGGGTGCACACGGTCGAGGAGCAGGGTGGCGAGCATCGCCGACGGCACGTTGGCGCCGGCGATGGTCAGCCAGAAGACCACCGCGAGGATGGCCAGCATGAGGGGGAAGCCGAAGATCCGGCTGGTGAGCCAGCGGTCGAGGGCGCGGTCGAGGCCCGCCCCGGCCTTCCTCAGGCCCTTGTGGACGCTCGCGTCGGCGATCCGGGCCGCCTCGCGGTAGATGTTCTCGGCCAGCGCGTCGTGGAATCCGGGCTTGAGCATCCAGCGGTGCCGCGTGGCCGCCTTCAGGATGCGTTCGCCGCCTTCGGAGACCGCGGGTGAGCCACCCTTTCGCTCAGCGGCGGCGCTCGGGGCGGCTCGCGGCGGACTGCCGCCGCTGCCGTTGCCGCCCAGTTGCCCGATTTCGCCCGATCGCACGGCTTCGGCTACGCGCTCGTCGGCGTTGAGGAGCCGCAGCGCCACCCAGCGCGCGTTGGGCAACTCGGGGAACTCCCGGGCGACCAGCGGCTCGATGGCGTCGATGGCGTCCTCGACAGCGGCCGGATGCGAACGGATGCGATGGGGACGGGTCCTGCGAGCCCCCGTGGCGACCTCGGTCGCCGCCTTCAGCAGGGCGTCGATCCCTTCTCCCTGCCGCGCCACCGCCGGGATGACCGGCACGCCCAGTTCCCGCTCGAGCCGCTTCACGTCTACCGTGACGCCGTGGCGCCGGGCCTCGTCCACCAGGTTGAGGCAGACCACCACCCGGTCCGTGATCTCCAGGACCTGCAGCACGAGGTTGAGGTTTCGCTCCAGCCGGCAGGCGTCCACGACCACCACGGTGACGTCCGGCTGCCCGAAGAGGATGAAGTCGCGCGCCACCTCCTCGTCGGCGCTTCCGGCCTGCAGCGAATAGGTGCCGGGCAGGTCGACCACCTTCACCCGGCGGCCATCGTGCAGGAAAGCCCCCTCGGCGCGGACGACGGTCTTGCCCGGCCAGTTGCCGGTGTGCTGGCGCAGCCCGGTAAGCGCGTTGAAGACCGTGGTCTTGCCCACGTTGGGGTTGCCGGCGAGCGCGATCAGGTGATCCCATCGGTGCGGGCTCAGACCCAGCCGAACCAGGTTGCGGGCGCGCTGAGGGGCGCGGGCGCCGTGCTGCGGCGTCTCGGGGGCGCGCTCGGCGGCCCCTGCGCTTGTTCCGGGCGTCACGAGGCCCTCGACTCGGTGGAGTCGCCGTTGACGACCTGTATCCGTGCCGCCTGCTCACGTCGCAGCGCGATCAGGGCGCCTCGGATGTCGTACGCTACCGGGTCGCCCCCGGCGCTGCGCATCCGCGCATGAACGACCGTCCCGGGCACGACGCCGAGATCGAGGAGGCGACGGCGCGCAGGCCCGCGGCACACGGGCGAGATGGCGGCGACGGTCGCGGATTCACCCGGCTGGATGTCCGCGAGCGTACGCGACCAGCGTGGATCCTCCACCTCCTGGGATACCTCGACCGTCACGTTGCGCGCCACGGCGCTGGAAACCTCATGGCGCCTGTCACCGGTGCGGAAGCGCACCCTGCCCGCGTCGCCGTCCAGCCGCTCCACCGGACTCATCAGCCCCAGGCCCAGCGCGACGAGCTCGCTGTAGATCTCCCGGGGTTCGTCCTCGAGATGGGTGATGAGGCCTGTCTCCCCCGGCTCGAGTGCCGAAAGGGGCACGCCCGACCTGGCGGGCATCTCGCCGGCAGCCGTGGGGATCGGGTCCCCGTGCGGATCGTAGACCGGATGGCCCAGCGCCGCCGCCAGGTCCTCCGTCTCCGCAACCGACAGCCGGTGCTCGCGCGCCTCGGCCTGACCGTGCCAGTCCTGTGGAGGCGTGCCCGTGCGGTCCGCGAGGAAGCGCTCCCATATGCGATGTGCCCGCACGATGTGCAGCGCCTGCGCCCTTCCCGGCTCCGTCAGGGCAAACAGGGCGTCCTCGGCCACCACCAGTTCCTTTTCCTCAAGGCGCTGGAGAAGCCGAATGGCCTGGGTTCGGGAGATCTGCACTCCGCCCGCCACGCTCTCGGGCGTTGCCGGCAGCCGGTCGTATTCGAGCTTGTAGAGCTGTTTCAGCACGTCCTCCAGCCGAACGCGCTCGGTGAGTCGGGCGATGCGTCGCAGGCGCGGCCCCAGGCCCCGGTCCGGCCAGAGGATGACGGCGCCCAGGCCTGCCAGCGCGAAGAACAACAGGAGTGCGTTTGCGGGATCGGGCATGTATGGCTGGTCGCTCTCGTGATCGGTTTGGTGGGTCCGCCGGCGCGGCCCACGAGGTCTCTCCGAGAAAAGTTTAGGCAAGCCTAAATATTCGCGCAACCCCGTTGACGGACTATCCTGGATTCGGGTCGCCCATTATGTTGCAGCCGACTTTTGCGAGCGGGGCCCCAAGGACGGCAGCTGTGATCAGATCAATTTTCGCGATCGGGGCAGTGGCGTGCGCGCTCCTGTCGTCGGTGGATGTCGGGAATGCGCAGCGCGCGCGACGCTACCCCGGAGCGCCGGGCAGCGACGGTATGTCCGCCGCGGCGAACCGGGCCGAGTACTACGCCGATGTCATGCTCCACACCAACGCCCTCCTGGGCAAGTGGCGCGGCGCCTGGGCCGCGGACGACATCGAGACCCTGCTCGAACTCTACACCGAGGACGCCACCTTCATCTTCAACCAGGACGACCCCGTTCGCGGGCGCGAAGCGATCCACGAGAAGCTGGAGTCGCTGCTCCAGCGGTCAGGCGAGGTGCAGGCGTCGTTCACCGACTTCGATGCCAGCGGCCGCATGGGGCTGATCACCGGCCTGCTCACCTTTCAGCTCGGCGATCAGAGAGGTTCGCGCGTCCTGACCGGCATCCACATGACGGTCCTCATCCGCAACGGTCGCGACTGGGGGATCCGCAGCCAGCTGATCAGGCTGGACCAGCCGGAGAACGCCACGCCCGCGAACTAGCCCCGGATTGCGCTTCCGCGAGCACGACAGTTGTTCCGCAGAAACCCGCAGGGACAAATCCATGCTCGGATGGGACGGACCGGACTAAAGCTCCTGAACTCGGGCGATGAACTCCTCGGTCGTCGCGCACTCGATGATGGCGAGCGCGAGCCCCTGTGTCCGATCCGAATCCGATGGATCGTTCAGGACGCGGGACAGTTCCGCAACCGCCTCCGGACCGAACTTCCGGAGCACCAACTGGCGCAGGACCAGCCGGCGGCCTTCCCGACGGCCTTCCTGGACACCCTCGCGGCGGCCCTCCTGGACACCTTGGCGACGGCCCTCCTGGCGCAGTTCTTCCTCCCGCTTCCGGAGGTTTTCGGCGAGCCAGGTCTCTTCGTGTCGGATCATCGTTTTCCTCCCCCCGGGCAGTAGGGCTGCACCGGATTCAGTTGCCGGGATCGGCAACCAGGAATCTGTCTGCTGTCTCAGCGCGTCGAACCCGCGAACAATGCTGCCGTCGCCGGACTCGCGTGCCTTTCGCCAGAGTTCGACCAGCCGGACCGCGTCTTCGGCCCAGCGGGCGCTTTCCCACTCGGCCAGCACTGCGAACCAGTTGCCGGGGGGCAGACTCGAGAACTCCGGCGCCTTCAGGTCGGCCAGAATATACCGTCGCCGCATCTGGAGGCCAATCATTGCTCTGAGCTCCGGATCGGCGTTCGGCACCAGCCAGTCCGCAAGATCGGTCGCGGCGTTCCAGGCTCCGAATCCGTTGTAGATGACGATCGGTATCACGATCGGCGGCGCTCCCTCGGGCCCGGTGTCCTCCGTGACATCCGCCTCGCGCAGAATCAGGTTGATGTACTCGTAGACTCGGAAGGCCATGCTGTTCACCGGCCGGGACTGGAATTCCAGCAGGATGTACACGGGGTGTCGGCCTTCCTGGCGAAGCCGCGCCCTCCAGAGCATGTCGCCGTGCCGCTGCCGCAGTCCCTCGGGTTTCACGAAGCTGGGCGAGAGCTTTCGCAGCCTGGACAGGTCGACCACCCTGGCGAAGTTGGGAGCGAGCGCGCCGAGCAGCCCCTCGACGACGGCGGCACTGGAGAAGAGCAGCTTGTACGCCTCGTCGTGCTTTGCTCGCGAAGGGGTTTCGGGCATTGGGAGGCGCGTCTCTGAAGCGGTGAGCCAGCCTGCGCGGGTGTAGCCGGCGCATGGGGTTTCCGGTGCGTGCGGAAACGGTGAATCCGTTTCAGGGGCGTTCCAATAGCTGGATGGGACTGATTCCCGGGAGAGCGCCAGAAGTGCGGCTTTGAGGTGATGATAGGTAATGTTTACATGACATTTTGTAATGTGCATATTACATTCACATTCGACCGACTCCTCCATCGACCGAGGGAGCGAGTGCTGCACCACCGTCCGAGCCGGGGTAGCCAGCGCACGCCACCACCGTCTTCTTGTGCACCTCGAGTCTGGCGGGATTCCGGCTACTTGTTGATCCGGTACTGCCGCACGTACTGCACGTCCAGATCGTCCGTCCAGACCCCGAGGATGTAGTCCTCGCCGATCTCCATGTAGGGTGCCTGGTACTGGATGAAGGCCCGCTGGAGTCCGGGCGGAACGGAGACGCTGCCCAGCCAGGTGCCGTCGGGGGCGTGGACCTCGAAGGGGGGAGGGTGGGCGCCGGCCACGTAGTAGGGGGCCAGCCAGAGGTATCCGGTCGCGTCGACGTGGATGGAGCGGAGGACGGGGAGTGCCGGCGCTCGGGGCCTGTCGCGCCACATCTGTTCGACGAGATCCACTTGCTCCGCCGGAGCGTCGTCCGGGAGCAGGTCCAGGATGCCGTCCACATGCAGATCGAGGAGGGCGGTGGTGGCTTCGCGGGGTGGCACATCGCGCCTGTACACCGCGTAGATCGCGCCGTCGCGGGGGGAGACCAGGCTCACTGACCAGGCTTCCGTGTCGATGACCGCGAGACTCCGGGCCGCGGCGGCGAACTCCGGCCCCTTCGCGAACACGTACCGGCCGTGCGACCAGCGGTCCCCATCGATCCGCACATGCCCCTCGTGTCCCGGCAGCACCGCCAGCGACCTGACCGCTCCGTCCCCGAGGTCCAGCGCCGCCAGGCGCACCTGCGGCCACCGGACGATCCCGGTGGGCATTTCGTCCAGGTCACCGTACTCAAGCAAGCGCACGACGAGGAGGCCGTCCACAACGCCGACCGCCTTGTCGGCCACAGCCCCCTCTCCGGCGCCTTCCGTGATCGCCACACGGAACATCCTGGCCAGCTCCCCGTGTGGGCCGAAGACTTGCGCGCGCAACAGAGTTGCGTCGTGCGTCACCAGGGAGTCTCCGGCCATGACGCCCACGTAGTCCAGGCTCTCGAATTCGCCCGGCCCTTCCCCGAACCGTCCCGCACTCCACTGGAAGTTCCCCCCTGCGTCGTAGCTCCGCAGTTCCGAAGCGCCCCGGTCCGCGACCACGATGTCACCGTTGCTCAAACGCACGGCCGCCACGACTTCACTGAACTGGTATTCGGGTGCGCCAGTAACCGCCCCTATCTCGACGAGCGGCTCCGCGTCGACCGTCCAGCGCTCGTCGGGCCCCCATTGCGGCGCGGCGGAGGTGACGATGGAGATGCCGGCCGAGTCGGTGTGTATAGTGTGTATTAATGCGGGGGCAGTGTCGCAGGCGGCAGTGGCAACCAGGCCTGCGAGTGCGAAGAATGCGGGGAGTGCAGGTCCTTGGGCGGGCATTGGCCGGCTACTTGTTGATCCTGTACATCCGCACGTACTGAACATCCAGGTCGTCCGTCCAGACGCCCAGAATGTAGTTGTCGCCGATCTCCATGTAGGGATCCTGATAGGGGATGAAGGCCCGCTGGAGCCCGGGCGGCGCGGAGACGCTGCCCAGCCACGTGCCGTCGGGGGCATGGATCTCGAAGGGAGGCGGGTCGGCGCCGGTCAGGTAGTAGGGTGCCAGCCAGAGGTGTCCGGCCGCATCGACGTGGATGGAGCGGAGGACGGGGAGTGCCGGCGCTCTGCGGTAGCCGCGCCACATCTGTTCGACGAAATCCACCTGCTCGGCCGGGGCGTCGTCCGGGAGCAGGTCCAGGATGCCCTGGACGTGAGATTCGACGTGTGCGTCGGTGGATTCAATGGGCACTATTTCGCGCCGGACGATGCGCTCGGTCGTGCCGTCGACCGGGGACAGCACCTGCACGGACCAGGCTTCCGTGTCGATGACCGCGACCGCGTCCGCTGCGGCACCGAACTGCGGCGTCTTGTTGAACATGTACCGGTCCCGGTATACGCCGCCGCCCTCGCGTGGCTTGGCGTCCACCTGTGGGCCCGGGGCCACAATCAGCGCGGCGGCGGAGCCATCTTTCAGATCGACGGCAACGATGCGCTCGTTGAGCCAGCGCAGGATACCGGTCCCGGTGTTGCTTGACTCCTCTATGAAGCGGACGACCAGGTGCCCGTCTGCCAAGCCGACCGCCTTGTCGGGAGCCGAGCCACCCGGTGCCGCATCCCGGCGCGGAAGAGCCACCCTGATCGTTCGTCCCAACCCCCCATCGCCATCGAAGAGCTGCACGCGCAGCAGCCGCCTGTCGTAGGTCACCAGCGAGTCCCCCGCCGTGGTGCCGAGGAAGTCGAGGCTCCGGAATTCGCCGGGTCCCTCCCCTGCCCGGCCGACAACCCATTGGGATGTTCCCGCCGCGTCGTAGCTCCGCAGTTCCGAAGCTCCCCGGTCCGCGACCACGATGTTGCCGTTGCTCAAGCGCACGGCTGCCACGACGTCGCTGAACTGGTACACGGGTGCGCCAGTGACCGTCCCGATCTCGACGAGCGGCTCCGCATCGACCGTCCAGCCATCGGCCGGTCCCCACGCAGGCGCGGCGGAGGTCACGATCGGGATCCCGGCAGAGTCGGTTTGTGTGGTGTGTATACGCGCGGGGGCCTTGTCGCAGGCGGACGCTGTCAGGAGGA
The DNA here is from genome assembly GCA_022823145.1 of Gemmatimonadota bacterium. GTDB lineage: Bacteria > Gemmatimonadota > Gemmatimonadetes > Longimicrobiales > Gaopeijiaceae > Bin94. Next base: position 6,397 of record JAJDXS010000016.1, on the reverse strand, counting down.
TCGCGGCTACAGTCGGGAGCGAAGGATGTGCGCCGTTCATTCAGGCTCCGGAGACGGATCGGTCCTGACCGGGTTCACCATCGCACCCACGCTGGGGACATCCAGCTCATCCCTGGCCACGCCGTAGAGGAGACCGCCGTGGATGGCGGTCAACCGGAATCGCTCAGGGAGAATCACCAGCCGCTTCCGCATTGTTCCGATATCTACGACGGCCCAGTGCTGTCGCTCGTCGACGACGCCCTGACGCAGCCAGAAGACGCGGTCACTGGCCGGGATGACGTATGTCGCGACGGACCAGTATCCAGGTGCGTCGATCTCCATCTCTCGCGGAAGATCTTCATCGAAGCGTCCCCGGATGTCCTCCTCCAGGTCCTCCAGGTCCGATTCGGTCACCGCACGCCCCGCGAATTCCAGATCGATGGTTTCGCCCCGGACCAACCCCGCTTGCGGGGAGACGATCGTGAGGGTCCCGGCGATCCCGTCAGCGAGAACCACGGCCGTGTCGCCGAGCACGCTCCAGGCTCCGGCTGCGCCGAAGTGGGTGGACTGGACGGCTCCCACCACGTTTGTCGTCCAACCCGCTTCTCCCCAGTGGAAGGAAAGGAGCGTGTCGGCCGGCTCCCCTCCTGGCGCCAGGAGAACGACGTGGTTGCGCAGATCGTAGAGAGCTTCTCGTGGGAAGGAGATGCGGTAGTTTGCGGGAATCATGCCGACCGTGAATCCACCCGCCAGCGGCACAGCGTCGACGAGTGGTTTCTCGCCGCCGCCCGGGGCGGCGAAGCGTTGTGCCCGCACCGTCTCCAGATGGCGACCGTCCAACGAATAGCGGACGTACCGACCTTGTCGCGCATCACCGACGGTGAGTATGGAGTCGATGCTGACGATCCCCGGGTTCATCCATTCGCCGGGTCCGCTCCCCTCACGGCCGTAGCTGGACAGCAGGTTTCCGCCCGTGTCGAACCACAGGACCTCATTGTTCCCGGCGTCGCCTACCCAGACTCCGAGGTCGTTGACCACGACGTCGCCGATTCGCGCAAAGAAGCCGCCGTCGTATTCCGCGGGGACCACCGTCGCGACCGCGTCTCTGGACAGGTCCAGGGTGTCCATCTGCCCCCACACCGGCTGAGCGCTTGCCGCCAGCAGGAACGCGGTTGGCAGGCGTCTCATCTCGGCCTCACCGCGGCCACCTGGGGATCGGTCGGCCTGGGGTCCATGCTACGCCGGCGGCCTCCAACTCCGCCTCCAGCGCGGCGAGGTCGCCCTCCACCAGGGTCCGCAGCGCGGCCGACATCTCGCCCAGCTGCGCCGACGCCACCGCGTAGCTGTTGCGCTGGGTGGTCGTCGGCGCGGATGTCGCCCTGAACTGCGCGCCCACGACGCGCGAGATGCGCTGCATGACCGACGGCGGCGCGAACTCGGCCCGGTCGAGCGCGGTGCGGTCGCGGGACAGGACGCGCCCGATATCGAAGAGGCGCGCCTCGAAGGCGGTGATGCGCGCCTCGTACGGCGCCGCGTCCAGCCCGGGGGCGGCGCGCACCGCGCGGCGCAGCAGTCCCAGCCGCTCCGAGGTCTCGCGCGCCGCGCGGTCGGTGGCGATGGCGGCGCGCTGCAGGGCCGCGACCTCGCGCTGGAAGGCCAGCAGGGCGTCGCGGTCGGCGGCGGCCAGCGTGGTCGTGCCGAGCGGCTTGACCGTGAAGGATCGTGGGGCCGTGAGGTCCTGGTGGCCGTCGTCGGTGACGAGCACCACGCGCGCGGAGAATTCGCCGGGCGCCACCATGGGGCCGTCGGCCTCGCCGCCGTCGGGCGAGGGCGGCTCCAGCGACGCGTACCGCAGGTCCCACGCGATGCGGTGCAGGCCGGGTCTCCTCGGGGCGGGAACGCGCCGCACTACGTCGCCGGCAGCGTCGGACACCACAACGAACACCTCCGGAGGCCGCTCCATGTCCTCGGCGGTCAGCGTGGCCTGGTCGGGGTATTCGATGTCCTCGCCCCGTGCCAGGGCCTCCCGCTCCAGCCGCTGGCGCCGCTCCTTGAGCGACTCGTAGCTGTCCCCCAGGTAAAACGTGAAGACCGCGCCGAAGGGTGGGTTGGGCGCCGTGAAGAAGGCGTCGCCAAAGGTGCCCTTCTCCTGACCGCCCAGCGGCCGCGCCGGGATGTACGCCCACGGGTCCTTCACCGGGAAGAGGTGGGCCGGGTTCGCAACTCCGGCCGCACGCGTCTCGCCCGCCGCGCCTGCGCCGTCCGCACCCGCACCCGCACCCGCCACCGCCTCGTCCATCTCACGCAGCGGCGAATAGTCGTCCAGGATGTAGAAGCCGCGGCCGAACGTCGCCAGCACCAGGTCGTCCTCGCGGCGCTGGATCTCCAGGTCGCGCACCGCGATCGTCGGCAGGCCGCCGCGCAGGCGCACCCAGGACCCGCCCCCGTCGCGCGTCACGAAGAGCCCGAACTCGGTGCCCAGGAAAAGCAGGTCCGGGTCGACGTGGTCCTCCATGAGCGTCCAGGTCGACTGCCCGTCGGGCACGTCCCCGGTGATGTTGGTCCAGGTCGCGCCCCGGTCGTCGCTGCGCACGACGTACGGCGCGAAGTCGCCCTCCTTGTGGTTGTTGAAGACGGCGTAGACCCGGTCGCCGATGTGCCGGGACGCCACCACATCGGCCACGTAGGCCATCGCAGGCACAGCCGGGAACGCCTCCTGCCGGCGCCAACTGCCACCTCCGTCCTCGCTCACCTGCACGAGTCCATCATCCGTACCCACATAAAGCAGCCCTTCGACGACAGGCGACTCGTCGAGCGCCACGATCGTCCCGTACGGCGAAGTGAAGACGTTCTTCCAGACGGCCTCGGGCGGCCAGATCCGGCCCATCACCGGACGCTGGTTGCGGTCGAGCCCGCGGCTGAGGTCGCCGCTGACCGCGGTCCACGTCTCGGCGCGGTCGTCGGAGCGGAAGAGCTTCTGGGCGGCGAAGTAGATGCGGCGCGGGTTGTGCGGACTGATGATCAGCGGCGAGTCCCAGTGCCAGCGGAGCGCGCCCTCGCCCGCCTCCGGCTGCGGCTGGATGTCTAGCTCCTCGCCGCTGGCCCGGTCGTAGCGGACGATGCCCGCGTACTGGGACTGCGTGTAGACGATGTTGGGGTCGTCGGGGTCGACGCGCGCCTGGAACCCGTCGCCGCCGTGGGTGATGAACCAGTCGCTGTTGCGGATCCCGTGGACGTTGTCGGTGCGCGAGGGGCCGCCGACGGACGAGTTGTCCTGCGTGCCGCCGTAGACCGTGTAGAAGGGCGACATGTTGTCGATGCCGACGCGGTACAGCTGAAACAGCGGCATGTTGCCGGAGGCGTAGCGCCAGGTGCGGGTGCCGTCGAAGGTCTCGTAGAGGCCGCCGTCGGAGCCGACGAGCATGTAGTCGGGGTCGCCCGGGTCGAAGACGATCTCGTGGTTGTCGACGTGCTTGAAGCGGGTGTTGACCCGGTCGAAGGTGCGCCCGCCATCGTTGGTGACGTGGATGAACACATCGACCGCGTAGACCCGGTCCATCCGGTGCGGGTCGGGGTAGAGCTCGCCGTAGTACTGCGGGTCGACGACGATGTAGTCGGACATGCGCACCCACGTCTCGCCCCGGTCGGGGGAGCGGTAGAAGCCGCTGTTGTCCTCGGTGGCCGCGGCATTGGCGTAGACGACGTCGGGGTCGATCGGCGAGACGGCGAGCGCGATGCGGCCCAGGTCGCCCGCGGGCAGTCCCTGCGTGATGTCGCGCCAGGTCTCGCCGCCGTCGGTGCTCTTCCAGACGCCGGATTCCGGGCCGCCGGCGATCAGCACCCCCACGTGGCGCCGCCGCTGGAAGGCCACCGCATATAGAACGTCCGGGTCGCGCGGGTCCATGGCCACATCGGCGATGCCGGTGTTCTCGCTGATCTCGAGCACCGGGGTCCAGCTGGCGCCCCCGTCGGTGGTCTTGAAGAGTCCCCGTTCGCCGCCGGGCGCCCAGAGCCCGCCCATGGCCGCCGCGTACACGACGTCCGGGTCGCGCGGATCGATGAGGATCTGGCCGATGTGCTCGGAGGTGCGCAGCCCGGTGTTGGACCACGTGCGGCCGCCGTCGAGGCTCTTGTAGACGCCGTCGCCCCACCCGACGCTGCGCTGGCTGGTGTTCTCGCCGGTCCCGAGCCAGATCACGTTGGAGTCGGTCGGGTCAATGGCGATCGAGCCGGTGGAATACGAAGGGTAGTCGTCGAAGATCGGGGTCCACGTGGTGCCGCGGTTGACGGTCTTCCAGACGTTCGACGACGAGGTGGCCACGTACCACACGCTCCGGTCGGTGGGGTCGACCGCCACGTCCGCGATCCTGCCGGACATGAAGGCCGGGCCGATGCCGCGGAGTTCGAGGGCCGAGAGGAGGCTCTCGTCGACGGCCGTGGAGCCGGGGGACTGGGCGTGGAGCGGGGCGATGGTGGTGCAGAGGGCGGCCGCGAGGGTGAGGGCGGCGGTGGTGGGTGTGGGGACGAGGGCGGCGGTGTGGGGCGCGGCATTGGCCCGCACAAGTGGCGTCCTGGGCATGGTTGCGGACAGCCTGCGGAAGATGGCGGTGGTGGCGGCGGTGAGAGGGCTCATGCATGGCCTCGGTCGTGGTAGCATCGGTCAGTGGCGCGGCAGGTAGCAGGATGCTCCGGGAGGCGCTCCGCCGCAATCACCTCAACTCCCAGAACTCGCCGCTCAGCCCGGCATCCCGAAGCAGTCCCTGCTTCGCGGCAGCCGAATACGGCCGCCATTGGTCCTCCAGCCGCCCCCCGTACCAGCTCCGGCTCATCTCGCCCAGCACCTCGACCGGCACGATGGCACCGGGATCCTCGCCCCGCCCCCGCTCCCACGCTGTCGCATCCCCCTCCGACCGGAAGGCCACGATGTTGCGTCATGTGAAGCCGATGTCGTCCCAGAAGTGGCGCACGGGGACCGCCAGGCGGACGACGGCGCCCGCGGGGCGAAGGTGGCCTCCCGTCACGGTGAGTTCGAAGCGCTCGCCCGAACCCGGGCAGGTCGTCGGCGTGCGCCCGTCGGTATCGAGCAGGATGGGGATCGCGATCGCGTCCCAGGCACAGTTGGCCCAGTACGTACGCGCCGCCGTCTCGACCCGGTAGGGGGTGGGAACGGCGGAAAAGGGATGGGCCATCAGGACTTCGCCTTGCTGGTCCAGGACCAGAACGTGGGAGTCGGCGAGGAAGCGCAGGGCGTCGTCGACCTCGGTGTCGGTTGTGCCCGGTTGGTTGGCGAGCTCGGCTCGGGTCGGTATTGCCCCGCTGTCGCGGACTCGCCGATAGAGATGCCCCCGCAGGCGCCAGGCGAAGCCTTCGGTCCGGGCAACCACTGCCCTGCGCGTCAACCCGCTCCCTGCCGGGTGGTCCAGATGAGCACCCAACCTCCGCACGCCCGGTTGCGGCGCCTCTCCCAAAGCTCGATCAACTCCACGGATTCCGGCGCAATGTCGTCGATGAACAATCTTCCCTGAACGCGGCCACTGGTCCGTCGCGGGAACCCGTCCAGGTACAGCGAGACGCGCTGGTTGCATTGTCCGAGGTAGAGGTGGGGCGACCCCGATGCGAGAGATCCGACGCGGATGCCCGGCACCTTCCTGAACACGTCGGTAAGCTGGGCAGGGGCAAGTTCGTCGAGCATGGGTCGGGTGACCACGTACGTCCGCTTTCCGTACCGGTTCATGTTGTCATGGATGCCGTCCCCTGCCATGTGCAGGGAACGTATTTCGGTTTCGACCGGTCTGGGTGCAGCCGTTTCGACCATCATCTCGACCCTGGCAGCAGTGGTCCGGTCCGGGCTGAGCGCCACGGGTGCGGCGCGTTTGCCGTAGCCGGCCGACTCCACCTCGAATCGGACAACGGGATCCCGAAGATCCCCGAACACCGCCAGCCCGTCCAGGTCGCTGAGTCGGCTTTGCCCCTCCGCCAGCGACACCAGGGCCCCCCCGATCGGATCTCCGGATACGCCGTCCATAACCCTCACCAGCAGAGTGCCGGGCGCTTCCACGTCGATGTCTCTTGTCTTTTCCATTTACAGCGTCACTTCGCCCGCATGGATTACATCAAGATGACCCGTCAGTCTGTCGTACCCCCACCTTCTCACACTGACCCAGTAGCGGCCTGCAGGGATGTCGATCACGGCGCGACCGTCCGCATCGGTCACGTACCGACCGTCCATGCCGGTAAGCACGATCACGGCCCCCGGCACCACTTCCTCGCTGGCGGGGTCGTAAGTATCCATCTCACAAGCGGACGCCCGTTTTTCGCGAAGCAACCTGCCTCGCAGCGACCCTTTGCGACGCTTCTGCTTCGGCGCCCGTTCTTGCCCGGTTCGATCATCCGTGAGCGCTCCCCGCCGGGCTGGGTA
>JAJDXS010000080.1 GCA_022823145.1 Gemmatimonadota bacterium | reverse complement strand
GTGGTGGTGGAGTTGCCGTTGCTCAGGTTGACGGATACACCGTCGACCCCCGTGCCCTCGATTGCCACCTGGCCCATGATCGAGCCGACAGGCGGTGGAGGAGTCGCCTCCTCACAAGCGAGGACCCCAAGCAAGGCAACTGCCCCGAGTAGCTTGAGTCTATTCATGTCCGGGTTCATCCTTTCTCAGGGATGCAATCAGAGAAGCCCGGACATGGACCGGATACCCCCATGACCGAGCCGGTATAGGGCACTTGCTCTGGCTAAGAACAGCAAATGCCTGCCGCGCTCCCCGAGTGGAGCGGTCATGGGAGGCAGGAGAGGGTCTCCCGCGAATCCGGGGTGGGCTAGTGCAATATGCGTGCCACCGGCATGGAGGGTGCTGTGTGCACTTTTTCGAGCCGACGCGGTTCAGAAACTCGTGCGACAGTCCAGAAATCCGTGCGCGGGTCCAGAAATCTGCACGCCGTGCTCGAGGTCCCTCCGCCCTCAGGTTCCCTTTGCGATTCCGACGGCCGCATGAACAGACCTAGCCTGAAGCCGTGGTCAGAAGGGGTTGTAATGTTCCCGAGGGAAGAGGGGTCACTAGTCCGAAAAGCTCCTGTTCCGAGCCACCAGCCTTCCGTTCGGCACCCTTGCCCGATTGGCGATGCGGGCGTTGACTCCGATGCGGGCCTGCGCTCCCACCACGGCTTCGGCGGCAACCTGGACCCTCTTGCCGATCTCGGCGCCGACCCCGATAACGGTGCGACTCCCGATCGTCACCCTCGTGCCGACGATCGCGTCATGTTCGACCATCGCGCCGCGGCCGATATGCGTCCGCTGGCCGATCCTCGCCCCGTCCGCGATATGGGCATGCGAGTCGATCACGCTGTAGCGTCCCACCACGACGCCGCGACCGATCGTGACCTGACTGCCGATCGTGACGTGGTCCTCGACTACGGTTTCGGCGTGGATATCGGATTGGTGCCCGAGTGTGGACTGCTCACCCAGTACCGAGTAGGCGCGCAGGATGCCATTTCGGTGCACCACGGCGTCGGGGGCGATTCTCGCTCCCTGCCCCACTGAAGCCCGGTATCCGACCAGGGCCCCTGGCCCAACGGAGGACTTCGCGCCGATGTGAGCCGACGGATGAACCGTGGCAGTCCGATCGATCCTGTTCCGCACGCTCCGGCGCTTCTCCGTTGACCGGGTATCCGACTCCAGGCGCCCGTTCCGGGCGGCGACGCATTGAATATGACCATACCGCCACTCGATGCAAACCATGCGCGACGGTAATTCGACAACGGGTCATGCTTGCGTGCGTTTATGGTGAGCCGGGCATGTAGTAGCCGACCCCCCGCTCGTTGAGGATGTAGACCGGATCGGCCGCATCGTCGCCCAGCTTGCGGCGCAGGCGCTTCACGACGGCACGGACGAGCTTGGGGTCGACCGAGCCCTTGTCCCGTCCGCCCCACGCCTGCCGCAGCAGCGACTCGTGAGTGAGCACCCGTCCCGCGTTCATCGAAAGCACCCGCAGCAGCTCATACTCGGTGGGCGTCAGCCGCACCGGCCGACCGGCCAGTGCAACCCGGCGCAGGTCGTAGCGGATGGTGAGTTCACCGAGCACGAACGGCTCGGGTCCCGTGCTCCGGCGCAGCGCGGCCCGTACGCGCGCCACGAGTTCCGCCGGAGAGAACGGCTTGACGATGTAGTCGGACGCGCCCGCGTCGAGGGCCCGGACAACCGTCTCGTCCCTGCCGTAGGCGGAGATGAAGATGACCGGAAGATCGGTCAACTCGGGAGTCTCCTCCATCAGTGCGATCCCGTCGGTGCCGGGGAGGAGGAGGTCCAGCAGGACCAGGGCGGGCTTGAGCGTTCTCAGCAGGCCAGCCACCTCGTCCGGATCGCCTGTTACCACGGGCAGGTAGCCTGCCTCGCTGAGCGCGTTGCGGACGTACCGCAGCATCTGCGGGTCGTCGTCCACCACCAGAACGCGCGCCTGCTGCATCCGTTCGCGGGCCACGGGGGGCAAGGGCTGTGCCGGACTCGCGGTCTCGGCCACGGGAACCGTGAAGGTAAAGCGCGTGCCCTGTCCGACCCCTCCGCTATCCGCCCATATGCGCCCGCCGTGCGCCTCGACCAGCCCCTTGCAGATACTCAGGCCCAGGCCCGCCCCCGAAAGCCCGCGCCTGTGGTCGCCGCCGGCCGGCGGGGTGTACTTGCGGAACAGGTGCGGCAGTCGGTCGGGCGGCACCCCTCTGCCCCTGTCGGTCACCGATATCGCCACATGCACGCCCTCCCACGTCGCCTCGATCCGGATGGGCGACGATTCGGGGGAATGTCTCGCCGCGTTGGACAATAGGTTGTTGAGCACCTGAACGATCCGGGCGCGGTCGGCCATGACGCGAGGCAGGTCCTCCGGAAGGTCGATGCTCACCACGCGCCCGGCGGCGCCGCTGACGAACGCGCTCCGCGCCCGGTCGACCAGGGAGGCGACCGTAGCCGGTTCCGCCGACACCGACAGCGTGCCCGTCACTATGCGCCCGTGGTCCAGCAGATCGGCGATGAGGCCGCGCATGCGGTCGGCCTGCTCGTCGATGACCCGGAAGAACTGCACCATCTCCGCCCGGTCCACGGCTGTCGAGGCACCCAGTACGGTGGCAGTGGAGCCCTTGATCGAGATCAGTGGCGCTCGCAGCTCGTGGCTTACGATGCCGAGGAACTCGGCGCGCATCCGCTCGAGCTCTTCGAGCGGGGAGAGATCCTGCAGCGTGACCACGACCCGCTCGACCGCGCCGCTATTGGACAGGATCGGCGTGGCGTTGACGAGGGTGGTCATGCTGCGGCCGTCGGGGACCGAGAGCGTCATCTCCTCGGCCCGCACCGTTTCGGCGCTGCTCAGCAGCTGAGCCATCGGGAAGTCCGAGAATGCGACCTCTTCCCCGTCGGCGCGCCGGCAGCTGATCATTCCCAGCAGGTCATCGGCGGATTGGCCGGGCATGCCGAGCTCCTCGGCGATCCGTCGCGTCTCCCGGTTGAACGACAGGAGTTCGCCGGTTCCACCGTCGAAGACGACCACTCCGACCGGCGAGGTCTCGAACAGCGTCTCCAGGTCGGCCCGCGCCCGCCGTTCGTCGCGGTGCGTGCGTGCATGGGCGATCGCGGTGGCCGCCTGCGCCGCGAAGAGCATCAGCACCTCCTCGTCGTCGCTCGTGAACTCGAGGCCGTCCCGCTTCTCGCCCAGAAAGAAGATGCCGACCAGGACGCCGCGATGGATCATCGGCGCGGCTTGCACCGTCTTTGTCGGCATCACGTCCGTCGAGAAGCCGAGTGCCGCGACGTACGCTGGCAGGTCCGGGACCCGAAGCGGCCCGGCCAGGTCGCGGAAGTGCGCAAACAGGCCTTGTCCGTGGGGCCAGGCGATCAGTCGCTCCGTCTCGCCGGGCGCCAGGCCGGATATGACGAAATCCTCGGGGCGCGAGGCACTGTCGACCGTGACGATCACACCGTAGCGCGCGCCGGTAAGGGCGCGGGCGCTGTCGATGACTTCCTGCAGCACGGTTTTGAGGTCGAGGCTGCTGCTGACGCGCAGAACGGCGTCGCTCAGCCCCGTGACGCGCTCCCTGAGCTCCCCGATCTGTCGCCGCAACTCGGCTGAAGTTTCTTTCACCGGACCGCTTCCTCCCCCTCAGGCTGCGTGGACTCTATAGTATCGGGATAGTGTCCCGTGTGGCAGACCAAACCCCAATCGCGGAGCGATCAATGAGGGCCCCGGTTCGAATCCTGTTCGTCTGTTTGCTGGCCGCGTCGACCAGGGCGGCGGCCGCCCAGTCCTTTCCCTCCGAAGACCCGGTGATCCGCGCGATCTGGGAGGAGGGGGTCGAGCGCTCGCAGGTGTACGAACTCGGCCAGGTGATGATGGACTCGATCGGGCCGCGCCTGACCGGCTCGCCCGCCATGGCCGGCGCCAACGACTGGGCGCTGGCGAAGTACACGGAGTGGGGCATTGAGGCGTACAAGGAGCAGTACGGGACGTGGCGCGGGTGGGAACGGGGGATCACCCACATTGACCTGATTGCACCGCGCGTGCGTTCGCTCGAGGGCATGGCCGCGGCGTGGAGTCCGGCCACGGACGGACCGGTCGAGGCGGAGGTGGTGATCCTGCCGCACGCGGACAGCCCGGGAGCCTTCCAGGCATCGCTGTCGGAGTTGCGCGGCAAGTTCGTGCTCGTTTCGCGCCCGGAGACGAGTTGCCGCGCACCGGACAACCTGGAGCAGTTCGCGCGGCCCGAGACGACAGCCCGCATGACCGCGGAGCGTGAGCGCGCAATCGCGGAGTGGAGCGACCGCGTGGGGAACACGGGGTTCGATCAGCGCTCGCTGCCGGAGGTGCTCAGCGTAGCCGAACCTGCCGCGGTCATCCGGTCGCAGTGGTCCGAGGGATGGGGCGTCACCAAGATCTTCGGCACCCGCGCCCAGCGGGCACCGGTCCTGGACCTGAGCTGCGAGGCGTACGGGCTCCTGTACCGGCTGGCCGAGAACGATCAGGGGCCCGTGCTGCGCGTCGACGTCCAGGCCCGCTTCCTCGGCGAGGTGCCGGTCTTCAACGCCTTCGCCGTAATCCCCGGCAGCGCCGAGCCGGAGGAGTACGTGATCCTGGGCGGCCACTACGACTCCTGGGACGGAGCCGACGGCGCGCTGGACAACGGAACCGGCGCGGTCGCCATCATGGAGGCGATGCGCATCCTGAAGAGTGCGGTCCCGAATCCGCGCCGCACCATCATCGGTGCGCTGTGGAACGGCGAGGAGCAGGGCCTGAACGGGTCGCGCGCCTTCGTCGAGGACAACCCCGAGATCCTGGAGCGCACTCACACCGTGTTCAACGTCGATCACGGGAACGGACCGGTCACGTTCATCCCCATGCAGGGCTTCGCCGGGGCCGCGGGGCGTTTCGGCGAGTGGCTGGCCGAGGTTCCGAGCGAACTGGCGGATCTGGTCACGCTCGAAATTCCGGGAATGCCCGAGTCCGGCGGGACCGATCACGCGTCCTTCCTGTGCGCGGGCGTGCCCGCCTTCAGCTTCCACGTGGGTGCCGGCCGCCGCGAGATGAACATCGCCGACAACCGCTGGGACACGAGCATCTACACCTGGCACACCAACCGCGACACCTTCGACAAGATCGTGTTCGAGGACCTGCGCGACGACGCTGTGATGACCGCGATGCTCGTCTACCTGGCGGCGCAGGACGCGGAACGGATGCCCCGGACGCGGCGGGCGATGCCGGAGCCGATGGAGTGGCCGCCGTGCCGTCCGCCGGCGAGGAGTTCGGGGGAGAGCGCTCGATAGCTTGTTTGCAATCGGCCTGGCGCCATGCCGAGGACGGGGCGCCGACTGACTGAAGCGCTGCCTACCGCCCCTCGTCCACGTTCGCGAAGACGCCGTTCGGCGCGCCCGAATTCGCGGTGACGATTTCGGGGAACCCGTCTCCGTTCAGGTCGCCCACGGCTACTCCGTAGGTGGCGCAGTCGGTGCAGCCGAAGCGCAACTCCTCGAACGCGGGAGCGCCGCCGTTGCGGTTGAAGTAGACGGCGTTCTGCGCGCCTGCGTTGGCGATGACGATGTCCAGGTCACCGTCGAGATCCATGTCGGCAAGGCGGACTGCATAGCTCTGGTCGTCGTCGGTGCCGAACGGCATGCTGCGCCCGAACCCTCCCGCGCCGTCGCCGAAGTACACCGCGTTCGCCTCGCCGATATTGGCCGCCACGATGTCCGGGCGGCCGTCGCCGTCGACGTCGCCCACCGCCACGCCGCGTGTCTCGTCGCTCCCGGTTCCGAATCCGCTCACCCGCTCGAAGCCGCCCGCGTCGTTCCAGTGGATGGCGTTCGCCCCGCCGTCGCGGTTGGCGAGGACGAGGTCGAAGTCCCCGTCGGCGTCCAGGTCCGCGGCGCCGACGTCGATCGTCGAGTCGTCCCCCGCCCCGAACGGTGTCCCGGCGCCGAAGCCCCCCGCCCCGTCCCCGTGGAAGATGAAGTTCTGGCGCCCGCGGTTGACCGCCAGGATGTCGGTGTGTCCGTCGCCGTCGAGATCCGCCAGCGTCAGGCTCCGCGTCGAACCGGGGCTGCCGAAGGTGGTACCGCGCTGAAAGCGGCCGCTGCCGTCGTTGAGGAAGACCAGGCTGCGGGTACGGTCGTTCCCGACTGCGACGTCAAGGTCTCCGTCGCCATCGAAGTCGGCGAGGGGGACGGCGTACGTGCCGGCCTCCTCATCGCCCAACCGCCGCGCAAGGGTGAAGGCGGCGCTCCCATCGTTGAGGTAGACCCGGTTCTGCCCCGGCCAGTGGCGACCGTTGGCGACGACGACGTCCAGGGTCCCGTCGCCGTTCACGTCGCCCAGACTCACCGAGGCCGTCAGTTCGCTGCCTGCGCCAAGTGATCTGAGGGGTCGGAGGGTTCGCGTTTCCTGGCCGGATGCCGGACATATGTAAACTACGGTTGTCAGAATGTAAAGTACAGTTGACAACGCGAAGCGGGCCGGCTGGCCGCTGCCGAGCCGCAAAGGCGAATCAGGCCGTCGCAATGTCGCGTTCCCGGACTCGTTCGTCAGCGTAGCCAATCTCGGGCTCGGTCGGTTCGGTTTTCATGGCTGTATGTTACGGGAGCTTCGCGCAGCCCCGCTACTGCGTTTTGTTTCGACCAGTCGTTCGAGGCCCTTGGCCGGGGCTCCCCCCTCCCGCAGGCTCACCGTGCTGACCGCCCTGCTGCTCTGTGCGGCCCTGCCCGCCTGCGGCGAGCCGTCGCCCTCCCTCTCCTCCACCACCGGCACCCCGGAAGACGTGGACGCAGCCCTCGCGGCCATGTCCGCCGAGACGTTTGCGGAGGCGACCCCGGTCAGCCCTCCTCGACCGGTTCGCCCGTGTAGAACGCGGTCGTGCTCCTGGCAGCCGCGCGGGCGGTTTGCGGGTCCGTGCCGCTCTCGATGGCCGTCTCGCCCCACGCCTCGCTGCTGCCCACGATCAGCGCCCTGCCGTCCGGCGTGGTGTGGAACGTGGATGCGTCCGGCCCGGGCTCGTCGGGATGGTCGATGTGGAGCGCGAGTCCCAGCAGGCCCATCTCCCAGCCGACCCCCGTCGCACCCGGGCCGTACTCGTCCCACTGCTCGGACAGGTGGGCGGTGTGCGCCAGGGTGAGGCGAGCGCGGCCGTCTTCGTCGGTCGACACGCGCGCCTCCACCCAGCTGACGTGTGGGCCGAACTCCCAGGTGGCCGCCAGGCGCGACAACCGCTCGCAGGCGGTGATCGTGCCCCCTGCGTTGCCCTCGAACTGAAACCGGCCGCCGGGTTCCAGCTCGCCGCTGATCGGGAGGAACCAGCGCGGAATGCGATCGCCGTTCGTCAGGGCATCCCACAGGTCGTCGAGCGTCGTCGCGTAGCTGCGGGAGAGGATGACGGCGCTCGCGGGCCGGCCTTCGTGGTCGAGAAACGACACCGAACGTCCGGTGGCGGCGAGGTGGTTGTTGACATCGAGGCGCATGAATCTCAAGCCCTGTGTTGCAGGTGGAAATGGGGAGCGGACCTGGTGGCCCGGGGACAGCCGGTCACTTGAATACCCGCTCGAATTCGTCGCGCTGAGAGGCCGTGCCGACGAAGAGTACGCGTTCGCCGCGGCTGAGCTCGCGCTCCGGCCGTGGGTGGGGTTCAACCACTCCATTCCCTTCGATGGCGACTACGGCGAGGCCCGTGCGCGCCAGGATTCCGCTGTCCACGAGCGGCGTTCCTTCCAGCGAGCGGGGCACTTCGGCGGTGAACAGGTCGAGACCTTCGCCCAGGATCATCGGCTCGGTTCCCCTGACCGCCGCCAGAACCGACTGGATCTTGATCTGGGAGTCGCTGACGGCGAAGTCGGCGCCGGCCCGGTGGATGGCCTCGACGTTGGAGGGGTGGGTGATCCGGCTGATGATGATCGCGTCGGGGTTGAGCTTCCGGCAGTACACGGCGAGGAAGATGTTGGTCGCGTCGTCGTTGGTGGTCAGCACCAGGGAAGCCGCGGTCCTGATCCCTGCCCGCTCGATGACCCGGTCGTCCGTCATGTCCCCGATCACCACGTCCGTCGTGACCTCCGCGATGCTCTCACGGAGCTGCGGATCGCGCTCCACGATCCGAACCGATGCCCCCCGTCGATCGAGTGCCCGTGCGACCTGGCACCCCACGGGGCCACCGCCGATCACCACCACGCGGCCGGCGCCCGAGACGCTGCCGCCCAGATACCCGCTGAGGGCCCTCACCTGACGGGGACTTCCCACGGCCAGCCCGATGCAGTCCTCCCGCAGTTCGGTGTCGGGCAACCCCGGCTCCAGATGTCCGCGCTTGGCGACGGCGAACACGGTCACACCGGTTTGTGTCCGTACCTCGGCATCCCTCAGCGTGAGCCCGCCGAGCCGTGTGTTGCGAATGGGGAACTCGGCGATCGAGACCGTTCTGTAACGACCAACGGTCAGTGCGCGGACCGATCCGACCGGCACCCGGTTGGCCAGGTGCCTGCCGAGCCGCCGGGTGGTCAGCACGACCTGATTGGCCCCGGCCAGTTGCAGCACGGCCTCCGCCTTGGGACTTACGGCGGTGGCCACGATCGGCACCCGCTCCGACACCTCACGGGCGGTCAGCACGATGTTGGTGTTGATCACATCCGTCGAATTCGCCAGCAGGAGCCTCGCCCGTTCGAAGGCGCAGCTCTCGTAGGTGGCCCGCACCCCCAGCTCCCCGCGCACCACCGGCACCTTGTCCGCATGCATCGAGGCGGCCCGCACCGGGTCGGACTCGATCACCACGCTCCCGATTCCGGCGTGCGCGAGTTGTTCGATGAGTTCGTCGGCCTCGGCGTCGTAGTTGCTGATGATCACGTGCCCGGCAAGGTGATGGGGCACGCGTGTGCTGACCCGGGTCTTGAGCTGTGCTTCCAGCCAGGGAGCGTAGAAGAAACGGATGAACGCGAAGGGGAGGACGATGAGCAGGAGGATCACGCCGGTTATCAGCACCACCATGCTGAAGACGTGTCCGAGATCCGACTGGAAGACGATGTCCCCATATCCCAGCGTGGTCATCGTCGTGAGCGTCCAGTAGATGCCCGTAAACCAGTCGTGCCGCTGGCCTTCGTGGGCCATGAGCACGTGGAAGGTCACCGAAAAGAGAGCGACGACGAGGGCGAGGAGGACTCCGAAGCGCAGGAGAGTCAGGGGCTTGAGCTCGGAGTGATCCCTATAGCTCCTGAGAAGGTTGGTGATCGCCCCGATGGAGCCCTTCATCGTGTTGTCATGTCCATCGCTCCGGTTCCCTCCGAATGCGGTCCGCCGACGCGAGCAGGGCCAATTATGGCCTCATCGCACCCCGGGCACTAGGTTGGAGCAGCGTACCGGTCGCAGGTCGCTCGCCGGCCAGCCGCGAGCCTGTCCGGCGGGTCCCGGACGCTTCTGCCGGCAACCATTCCGTCTAGCCAGGGCTATCCCGTGGACACCTCGCCGACACAAGCTCCGCGGGCGAAGACCGCCGCAACCGGGTCCCGTGTACCCGATCCGGGCTCTGCAGCCGGTCACGGCTTCGGCACCGCGCCCGTCTTCCTGGCATCGATCAGCACGATCCTGGGCGCCATCCTCTTCCTGAGGTTCGGCTACGCGGTGGGGCATGTCGGCCTCTGGGGGACCATGATGATCATCGTCATCGGGCACATGGTGACGATCCCCACGGTGCTGGCCGTTTCCGAGATCGCGACCAACCGGCGCGTCGCGGGGGGCGGAGCCTACTTCATCATCAGCCGTTCGTTCGGAACCACGATCGGCGGCTCGATCGGAATCGCGCTGTATCTCTCGCAGGCGATCTCGGTGGCCTTCTACCTGGTGGCGTTCGCGGAGGCGTTCCAGCCGATCCTCCAGTGGATCGGGGCGCGCTACGGCGTCGTCCTCACCCTTCACTGGGTCAGCGTTCCGGGGCTGGTGGCCCTGGTCGCCCTGATGCTCACCAAGGGCGCCGATCAGGGCGTCCGGGTGCTGTGGGTCGTGTGCGGGATTCTAGCTGTGGTGATCGGAGCCTTTCTGCTGGGATCGGGACCCGAGGAGATCCGGCCCGACGGACTCAACCTGACTTCGACGATCGCCAATCCCGACGGCTTCGGCATCGTCTTCGCCACCTGCTTCCCCGCGTTCACCGGAATGATCGCTGGCCTGGGGCTGTCCGGCGATCTCAAGAACCCCATGCGCTCGATCCCGCTGGGAACGATCGGGGCGACGCTGGCCGGGATGGCCATCTACGCGCTGGTCGCGATCAAGCTCGCGCAGAGCGCGACGCCGGAAGCGCTCGCGGAGGACCAGTTCATCATGGCGCGCGTAGCGCTGTGGGGGCCGTCGGTCTACATCGGGCTCGCGGCGGCGGCCTTCTCCTCGGCTCTCGGTTCCGTCATGGTGGCCCCGCGCACGCTGCAGGCACTTGCCCGGGACCGCGTCTTTCCGGGCTCGCGCGTCAACACGCTCCTGGCCACGGGCCGGGGCAAGGCCGGCGAACCCATCAACGCCACGTACGTGTCGGTCGTGCTGGCCGCCGTCTTCGTGGCGCTGGGCGACATCGACTTCATCGCCCAGATCCTGAGCATGTTCTTCATGGTGACGTACGGCACCCTCTGTTCCGTGTCGTTCCTGGAGTACTTCGCGGGCAACCCGTCGTACCGCCCGACCTTCCGCTCCCGGTGGTACATCTCGCTGGTCGGCGCGGTCATGTGCGTTCTCATGATGATCCAGATGAGCGCCGTGTATGCGTTGCTCGCGATGGCGATCATGCTCGTGATCTACGTGGGACTGAGGCGGTCGCGGCGCGGCGAGCGCGATCTGGCCGCGATCCTGCAGGGGGCTATGTTCCAGCTTGTCCGCAGGCTCCAGATCATGCTCCAGAAGAACCGGAGCGGGCAGCAGGACGGCGGCTGGCGTCCATCCTTCGTGGCGCTCACGCAGTTCGGTGACCGTCGCGTGGCGCAGTTCGACCTGCTGCGCTGGATCTCCCACCGGCACGGATTCGGCCACTTCGTGCAGCATATGAAGGGCGACTATTCGCTGGAGACGGAACTCGAAGCCCGCGCCCAGCTCAGCAAGCTGGTGAAACGCTCCGAGCTCAGCCGTGCAGGGACGTTCGTCGATACCCTGATCGCGCCCTCGTTCGAGAACGCGGTTACCCAGGCGCTCCAGTACCCGGGCATCTCGGGCCTTCCCAACAACAGCATTCTGCTTGAATTCGACCAGGATCATCCGGAGGAGATTCCGAGGCTGGAGCGCGCGATGCGTGTGGCGACCTCGTCACGCTTCAACGCCGTCGTCCTCCGCTCCACCACCTTCCGCTTCGGATACCGCTCCTCGATCCATGTCTGGCTGACCCCGGAGACCCTGCCGAACGCGGCGATGATGCTGATGCTGGCCTACATTATCGTCGGCCACCCCGAGTGGCGGACGGCGGAGATACGAGTGTTCGCCTGCATCGGCACGGACGGAGACGAGCGCGAGGCCGATCAGTTGTCTGCTCTCGTCGATCAGGGGCGGCTCCCGATCGGAAGAAAGAACGTCGAAACACTGCCCGTCGAATCCCGGACCAGGATCGAGACGGAGGTGGAGCGCCGGTCATCCGACGCCGATCTGGTGATTGCGGGAATCTCCTCCGAGCAGATGAAGGAAGGACGGCTGACCGAGGTGCTCCAGAGCCACCGGGCTGCGAACGACATCGTATTCGTGCACGCGGTAGAAGAGATCGTGATCGACTGACGCCGCCCCATGCAGCGAGGTGGCTGCGTCGTCTCTGTGATGTAATCTACACCTGTCAGAATGTAAGCTTAAGTTTACGTCTTTTCTCCGCTCGGAAGCAACTGGGCCGCCGTCCCCTGCTTGATGTAAAGATCCCGCTTGGGATACGGGATCTCGATTCCCGCTCCGGCGAACTTGACCATCGCCTTCTCGGTGATCTCGTCGGCGAGGCGGCGGCGGTTCCGCGCCTCTTCGATCCACACGCGCAGCTGCAGGTTGACCTCCGACGGTCCGAACCCCCGCACGATGACGATGGGTGCCGGGTCGAGCTTTACGCCGACGACCTCGTGGGCCGCCTCCTTGAGCAGCACCTTCGCCCTTTCGATGTCTGATTCGTAGGCAACCGAGAATGGAATGCGCAGCCGGATGTCCTCGCCGGACATCGTGTAGTTGATGATGTCGCGGCGCATGATCTCGTTGTTCGGCACCACCACCACGAGGTTGTCGGGATTGCGGATCTTCGTAGCACGCAGGCCGATCTCGATCACGTCGCCCCAGGTGCCGGTCTCGCGGGGCGCGTTCCAGAGCTCGATCCTGTCTCCCACCTGGAAGGGACGGTCCATGATGAGGAGCACGCCCGCGATCAGATTCGAGAGGGTGTCCTTGGCGGCGAGCGACAGAGCCAGGCCCGCCACGCCGGCGCCCGCGAGCAGAGGAGCGATCTGGAGTCCAAGGTGGGTCATTGCGAGCAGGAGGCCGATCGCGATGACGATGAACCGCACGAACCGGTTGACCATCGGCAGCGCGGTTTCGTCCAGTGCCGTTTCTGAACTGCGGGATATGATCCTCGACTCGAAGCTCCGCATGACGTGGCCGACGAATCGGCTAAGGGGGAAGAACACGGCGCCGATCCAGATACCCCACACCCACTGCCGGGGCTGGGTCGCGTACGGCACCCAGGCACCGTCGGCGTTCTCAGAGCCGAGAACAGGTACCCACAGGCCAACGATCCGCCAGAGTACCCACGCAATGACCGTTAGACGAAAAGCGTGGCGGATGGTCCGCACCAACTCGTCGTCGAGGTCGGTTTCGGTCCTCCCGGCGAGGCGCCTTTGCACGAAACGCAGAATCCACCCGCCGAGGAAATACAGGACCAGCCCCAGTACGACGGCCCACAGGGTCGGCACCACCAGAGGTGCCGCATACGCGACGGTACCCGTCCACCAGGCCACGACATCAGCCCAGCTGAAATCAATCCCCAGTGCTTCCAAGGTCTATCGTCTCCGGATCACGGGCAGCACGACTTTGGACGGATGCGCCGGCCCGTGGTGAATCCTGTGCGTGGCCACGACCGCCTCGTCCGAGGTGGCGAGACCCGCGTTGTCGCGTCCCGAGTTGAGGTTGCGCAGGTAGAAAGGATAATAGCTGCTCGAGATTTCGACGCGGATCCGGTGGCCGGGGCCGAAGACGTTCCCGGTGACGCGCCAGAACTCCATGTGGTAGCGTTGGACCTGCCCGGGCTCGATCTCGCTCAGGCGGTCGGGGTTGAAGCGGCCCTCGTTGTCGGGGTCACGGTGGCGCGCGCGCATGACCGCCTCGGCCAGCAGCATCGCCGAGCCGTCGGGACCCACGTCGACCAGGCGCACCATCCAGTCGGTGTCGCGCGCGGAGGTCGACGCGTAAAGCACGGCCTCGATCGGCCCCGTGACCTCCATCGCTTCCTGGAAGACGGGCGTCTGGTAGACGAGGACGTCGTCGCGCAGGGCGGGCTCGCCGGCTTCGACGGCGCCGGGGATGTGGCCGTGGTCGCCGTAGGGGGATGGGGTGGGGTCGTTCGGGTCATAGACGTATGTGTCGGTCCCGTCCGCCGCCGGCACGTCCCATTCGAGCATGCCGTTGCCCCTGCTGGAGTTGGCGCCGCCGCCCGAGGTGAGGTACAGGTCGGTCCACTCGGTGCCCGGCAGCGGCCAGTCGTCGGCCGTGTACCAGCGGTTCGGCCCCATGACGAAGACGTACACGGGCGGGTCGTTCTCGACGCCGTTGTCGATGCCCTTCAGGAAGTGGTCGTACCAGCGGGTGATGTAGCCGTCGAGGTCGATCCGCGCCTCCGGCCCGTAGTCGATGCCGCCGACCACGCGGTCGTTCAGCCCATGGAACCAGGGTCCGATGATCAGCCGCGGGCGCCGGGCCTCGGGTGTGGCACCATGCGCCTTCATGCCGAGGTAGTTGATGGGAGAGCCGGGGAAGTCCGCGTCGAACCATCCGGTCATGTTGAGCGCCGGGACGGTCATGCGCGACCAGCTCTCCGGCGACTGGTACTCCATCCCGTCCCAGTACGGGTCGGAGGCCAGGTATCCGTTGATCCAGGACTTCCACCAGCCGCCGTCCTTCATCCCCCGTGCTTCGTCGAGAGTCAGGTAGGGGGTGTGCAGGAGGTCTTCCCACCGTGAGTTCGTGAACCCGCCGTACGGCCCCTCCTCCTTCAACTGCCCCGTACGACCCGACATCCACGCGGCCCAGTCCACGAAGGGACCGAGCATGATCCCCTGCTGGTAGGGGATGTTGTGGAAGGGATCGGGGGGCGCGACTTCGGGGGCGATCGCCTTGAGCGAGGGCGGGGCCTGGCTGGCGGTCCACCACTGGGTCCAGCCGAGGTAGGAGCCGCCGATCATGCCGACGTTCCCGTTCGACCATGGTTGCGCCCCGATCCACTCCACAAGGTCGTACCCGTCGGTCTTGTGCTCGACGATGAACGGGTCCCATTCGCCCCCCGAGTCGTAGCGCCCGCGCGAGTCCGCAAGCACCACCGCGTACCCGCGGCGCGCGAACCACCGTGCCCGGTCGCGAGGGCCGGTGTTGTCGTAGGGCGTGATCGTGAGGATCGCCGGGAAAGGGCCGTCCCCGTCGGGGAAGTAGATGTCGGCCGAGAGGCGGACCCCGTCGCGCATGGGAACCAGGTGGCCCCGCTCCTCGATCACCTCGTGGACGGCGGGCGAGTAGCTGCCCGGGTCGGGTGCCTGGGCGGAGGCGAGGACGGGCGCGGCCGCCAGGACCAGCGGCAGCAGGGACTCCGGAAGCATGGTGGGGATGGGGGCGGACATGGGAACGAACCTCCTGCTGAACCGGCGGCCTGCTTATGGCTTGAAGCTGCCGACCGCTCGGGACCGCAGCAACTCCGCGATCTCGTCCCCGCCGAACCCGTACTCCCCCAGCACCTGCTCCGTGTGCTCGCCCATCCGCGGCGCACCCCGCTCCACCGCGGCCGGCGCCGACGAGAACTTGACGGGCATGCCCAGCGTCGCCGCGGTCCCGGCGCCCTCCGGCACCGCGACAACCATCTCGCGGGCGACCGTCTGGGGATGCCGCAGCATTTCCAGAATGCTCGACACCGGCCCGGCCGGCACGTTGGCCGCCTCGAGCAGCCGCAGCCATTCGTCGGTGGTGGCCGTCCTCAGGCGCTGCGCCAGTGCCTCGCGGAGCGCGTCCAGGTTGGCCATCCGATCCGCGTTGCTCGCGAACCGGGGATCGCCGGCCAGCGCCTCGAGCCCCAGCACCTTCACCAGGCGCAGCCAGTTGACCTGATTCCAACCGCCGACCGTGATCCAGCCATCCGCCGTCGGCAGCGCCTCGTAGGGCGCCGCCAGCGGATGCGCGGATCCCAGCGGACCGGGCGACTCCCCCGTCGCAAGCGCCACCGCCGACTGCCAGAACGTCTGCACGATTCCCGCCTCGTAGAGCGACGTGTCCACCCGCTGCCCCTCGCCCGTTCGCTCGCGCGCGTACAGCGCGGTCACGACTCCCATCGCGCCCAGAATCCCCGCGGTGATGTCGGTGAGCGGCGGTCCGCACTTGACCGGCGGCCGTCCCTCGCCCTCGCCGGTCACGCTCATCATGCCGGTCATGCCCTGCGCGATGAGGTCGAAGCCCCGATGGCCCGCGAGTGGCCCCGTTCTCCCGTAGCCCGTGACTTGACAGTAGATGAGGCCGACGTTCGCCGCGCGGAGCGATTCGTACCCGAGCCCCAGTTCATCCATGACGCCCGTGCGGAAATTCTCGATGACGACGTCGCAGCCTGCGAGCATGCGCCTGGCCACGTCCCTGCCCGGGTTCGACTTCAGGTCGATCACCATGCCGCGTTTGTTGCGATTCATCATGACGAAGGCCGCGGCGGAATCCCCCATCCGCGGCGGCGCGAAGGCGCGCGTCGGGTCCCCCGTCCCCGGCGGCTCGACCTTGACCACGTCGGCGCCCATGTCGGCCAGCATGCGCCCGCACACCGGCCCCGCCATGACGTGCGCGAGCTCGATCACGCGGACCCCCGCCAGCGGCTGCGCCACCTGCCCTACTCCCCCGAGAAGCGGGGCTTGCGCTTCTCCATGAAGGCCGCCGTGCCCTCCCTGTAGTCGCGGGTGCGGAAGGCCTCGTAGGCCTCCGCGCGCTCCTCGTCGGTGAGCGGACGCGGGTCGGCGGCGCGGCGCACGAACTTCTTGTGCCAGCGATTCACGAGCGGCGCGCCGGCGGCGATGTTGCGCGCGACGGCGGCGCCCGCGGTCGCGACCTCGTCGTCCGGGACCACCCGGTTGACGAGCCCCACCTCGCGCGCGCGGTCCGCGCCGACCAGCTCGCCGGTGAGCAGGATCTCGAGCACCGCCCCCGCCCCGGCCACCGCGAGCAGCGGTCCCATCTCCTCGTACGCCATGGTCAGGCCGAGCCGGTTGATCGGCGCGCCGAAACGGCTCGACTCGCCGCACACCGCGATGTCGCAGCACGCGGTGATGATCATGCCGCCCCCCACGCAGAGCCCCTCGACGATGGCCACGGTGGGGTGCGGGCAGTCGTACACGCCCCTCAGGCCGCGCTCCACGGCGGCGGCGTACCGCGTGACCTGGTCGGGCGTGCTGCGCTGCGCCTCGAAGGCGCCGATGTCGGATCCGGCCGAGAACGCCCTGCCCCCCGCCCCGCGCATGACCACGCAGCGCACTGTGTCGTCCCCGGCCAGATCCTCGAAGAGGGCGCCGAGGGCGTCCCATCCGGCCATGTCGAGCACGTTGAGCCTGGCGGGGTGGTCCAGCGTCACGGTGACGACGGCGCCCTCGCGGGCCGTGGCGATTCCGGGATTCACGCGGGCGGCCTCCGTGCTCATCGGTAGAACAGGTCCACAAGTACCATGGAGATCGAGGGCACGTACGTCACGGCAAGCAGCACAACGGCGAGCACCCCGATGAAGCCCAGGTTGGCCTTCGTCACCGCCCAGATGTCGGCCCTGGCCACCGAGCACGCCGTCACGAGCACCGAGGCGACCGGCGGCGTCTGCTGCCCGATCCCGAGGTTGAGGGTGACGATGAGGCCGAAGTGAACCGGGTCGATGCCCATGGCCACCACGAGCGGCATGACGATCGGCACGACCAGGATGATCGCGGCCGCCGAGTGGAGGAAGAGGCCGATCACGAGCAGAAAGACGTTCAGCAACGCGAGGATCGCGAGCTTCGAGTCGGTGAAGCCGATGATCGCTCCGGCGATCCGCTGCGGCACCCGGGCTTCGGTGAGGAAGTCGCCGAGGAGCGCCGACGCCGCGACCAGCAGCATCACCACGGCCGTCTGGCACCCGCACACCACCATCGCCCGCCTGAGGCGCGCCATGTCCAGTTCGCGGTAAACGAGTCCGCCGATCACGAGCGCGGCCACGACCGCGATCCCCGCGCCCTCGGTCGCGGTGACCCAGCCGCTGAAGATCCCGCCCAGGATGATGACGGGAAGCAGCAGCGACCATCCGGCGTCGCGGAAGGTCTCGGCCACGCGCTTCAGGCGGAACGCCTCTTCCACGGGGAGATTGGCTCGCCGCGCCCACAGGTAGGCGACGAACATCATGAGGAGGCCGCCGATCACCCCCGGGATGATCCCCGCCACGAAGAGTTCGACGACCGAGGCCCCCGACATCACGCCGTAGAGGATCATGGGGATGGAGGGCGGGATGATCACGGCCAGCGTGGCCGACGACGACGTGACGGCCGCCGCGAAGTTGCGGGAGTACCCGCGCTTCCGCATCGCCGGGATGAGGATCGAACCCATCGCCGCGACGTCGGCGACGGCGCTCCCGGAGATCTCGGCGAAGAACATCGAGGCCGAGATGCTCACCATCGACAGGCCGCCGCGGATGAACCCGAAGAGCGCCGACGCGAACGCCACCAGGCGCCGCGAGATGCCCGACGAGTTCATGATCGTGCCTGCGAGGATGAAGAGCGGGATCGCAATCAGGGGGAACTTGGTGGCGCCCGAGAACATGACGAGGCCGACGTTGGGGATCGCCTCGAAGCCACCGGACGCCACGATGGCGACCACGGTCATGAGCGCCAGCGCCACCGCGATGGGGACGTTGACCAGGATGAGGAGGAGGAGCAGGCCGACCAGCCAGATGCTCAATGGTCGCCGCTCCCCGCCTCTCCCCGCAGCGCGTCGGGCATGCTCAGCAATTGGGCGATCACGAAAAGGACCGCCCCGATCGGGATCACCGACTGGGCCAGTGCGCTGGGCACGCCAGGCAGGCTGACGAGCGGGACACCGCCCAGGGCGGCCTGGACCTGGAGGCCCGCCCACGCGAGCACGACGAAGAAACCGATCACCGCGGCCTCGCCGATCACGACCGCGACGGTGCGGGCGCCACCCTGCAGCCGCTCCACCAGAACGGGAACGCCGATATGTCCCCGCCGCAGGGCCACGAGCGCAGCCCCGTAGTAGGTCAGCCAGGCCAGGAGGATCGCGGCGACCTCGTCATACCAGACAAGGGCCGCCCCCGCCTTCCTGAACACGACGCCCACGACGACCACCGCTGCGAGCGCGGCGACGATCGTCACGACTACGGCTGCGAGGACCTTCTCGAAGAGGACGCGGATCTTCGCCACGACCTATTGTTGCGCCAACCGCAGGACCCGGTCGATCAGTTCACGGCCACCTTCCACACTCGCGCTGAACTCTTCATACACCTGCTCGCTGGCCCTCTCGAAGGCCACCTTGTCCGCCCAGTTGACCGATATGTCGGTGGCGGCCAGCTCCACAAGCAGCTCGCGGTCCAGCCGTTGCGCGGTCGCGTACACGAACGCCTGGGCCGCGCGCGCCTCCTCCTCGACGACGGTCCGCACCTCTTCGGGCATGGCGGGCCAGTGCCGGGAGGAGACCGTGACGTACGCGGGCGTGTAGACGTGCTCGGTGAGCGACAGGTACTGCTGCACCTCGTTGAGCTTCGCGGCGTGGATCTGGGCGAGCGGATTCTCCTGTCCGTCCACGACGCCGGTGCGCAGGGCGAGGAGAACCTCGGAGAACGCCATCGGCACGGGATTCGCGCCGAAGTGCTGGAAGAGCCGGACGCGCCAGGTGCCGCGGGGCGTCCTCAGCTTGATCCCGGCCAGGTCGTCGGGGGAACGGATCGGCCGCAGGTTGTTGGTGACGTGCCGGAAACCGTTCTCCCAGACGGCAAGGAAATGATAGCCCTGGGACTCGGCGAGGGGGGCGAGCTCGGGCCAAACGACCTCGGATTCGATCCGGGTCATGTGCTCTCGGTCGCGCACCAGGTAGGGCATCTCGAAGAGGCCGAACTCGGGGATTCGCGAGGACATGATCGACGACGGCAACGCCATGTCCACGGTGCCGAGCCTGAGCTTCTGCAGGAGGATGTCGTCGCCCCCCAGCTGGCTGGACCCGTAGACCACCACCTCGGCGACTCCATCGAGGCGTTCGTTGACCCTTCTGGCGAACTCCTCGGCGGAGAGTGCGAAGAGCGATCCCGGCGCCCCGACATGCCCAAAGGAGAGTTCGAGCAGCCCCTCGTCCTGGCCGTCCGACCCCGACTGCGCGCAGCCGGCGGCCAGGAGTGCGAGTGCGGGTAGGCAGGCTGCCCGAGGAAGTCGTCCAGACCCGATCCCTCTACGCCTTGCAGAGTGTCCCCGCCGATCCTGATCCGTGGACGGCCGTTCCTGCATCTCGCCTCCTGAAATCGTAGTGCTTTCCGGGTTCGCCAAGGGCTCAAACAAGATAGTCGCCTGACCACGGAATGTCTGCCATCCGACCTGAAACCGCATGGTTGATTCGTATGTATACACAATTGCATCTATTATTGCCGTCATCACTGTCGCCATCTACTATTCAGCCAGAAACAACCCCTTGGAAGGAGGATATCGAGATGAAGCGAGCCTTGAATCCGGGCCCCACGATTCGGTTGGGCGTGATCGCCGTACTCTGGCTCTTCGCGGGCGCACTTGGAGGTGCGCCCATCGCCGCACAACAGGCCATCATCACCGGGACCGTCGTGGACGAACAGGGAGCTCCGGTCGCAAATGCGCAGGTCCACGTCGAAGGCACGGGTTCGGGGGCGCTGACCAACTCCCAGGGCGCGTTCCGTCTGGCAGTCCAGCCCGGTGAAGTCACCCTGCGCGTGGTGATCATCGGATTCCGCACGGTGACGCAAACCGTTACTGCACCGGCCGATGCGGTGCGATTCGAACTCGTCACCGCCGCCATCAACCTGGACGCGCTCGTGGTTACGGGTACCGCCGGCGCCGTGGAGAGGCGTGCCGTGGGCACCGCCATCGCGACCATCAACGCGGCCGACCAGGTCTCGCTCGCGCCGACGCCCGACGTCAGCCAGCTGATCAACGGCCGCGCCCCGGGCGTCGTGGTAACCCCGGGAACCGGAATGGTGGGGAGCGGCCCCACGATCCGCATCCGCGGTGCGTCCAGCTTTTCCCTGAACACCCAGCCGCTGATCTACGTTGACGGCGTGCGGCTCGACAACGGCGTCGGCACGGGGATCTCGATCCAGGGATTCGGCTCCGGCGTGGTGAACCGCCTCAACGACATCAACCCCGAGGACATCGAGAGCATCGAGATCATCAAGGGACCGGCGGCCGCCACGCTGTACGGCACCGAGGCGTCCAACGGCGTGATCCAGATCCTCACCAAGAAGGGACGATCGGGGGCGCCCGAGTGGGGAGTGACCATCCGCCAGGGCGCCAACTGGTTCCACAATGCGGAAACGCGGATCGAGCCCAACTGGGGGTTCGACCCGGTAACCGGCGAGCCCTTTCAGCACAATCTCTTCGAGAGCGAGCGGGCGCTCGGCAACACGATCTTCAATACCGGACACCTGCAGAGCTACGGCTTCAACGTGCGTGGGGGAACCGACGACGTCCGGTATTACCTGGGCGCCGACCTGGAGATGAACGAGGGCATCGAGCCGACCAATCACCTGTGGCGGCTCAGCACCCGCAGCAATCTCACGCTGTCGACCGACCCGCGGTACGACCTGACAGCGTCGATCGGCTACAACCAGGGCAGGACGAACCTCGCCTGCGAAGCGGGATGTGGTGGCCGCATGTGGGCGACGATGTTCGCCCTCCCAGCCAACCGCGACAACCGCTTCCGCGGCTTCATCAGCTATCCGCCCGAGGTGATTTCCGAGGCGTTCGACTTCTGGCAGGACACCGAGCGCTTCACCCTGAGCCTGTCCGCAAACCACAGGCCGACTTCCTGGCTCAGCCACCGCCTGAACGTGGGCCAGGACCGGGTGTTCGAGGACAACATCCAGCTATGGGAGCGGATGGCGCCGGAAATCGCCGTATTCTTCGGGGCCAACACTGCGCGGGGCGGCAAGTTCGTCCAGTCGCGGGATGTCGAGAACACGACCTTCGACTACAGCGCCACGGCCTCTTTCGACCTCACGAGCTCGATTCGTTCCGCTACCACCGCGGGCGGACAGTACTACCGCAGGTTCACCGAGTTCCTGGTGACCGAAGGGAACAACTTCCCGGCCCCCGGCCTCACGGTGGTCGACGCCCTCGCCCAGACTTTCGGCGGCGAGGACTTCGTCGAGAACAGCACCGTCGGCCTTTTTGTGCAGGAGCGCATCGAGATCGGGGACCGGCTCTTCCTGACCGGCGCCGTCCGGGGCGACGACAACAGCGCCTTCGGCAAGGACTACGACTTCGTCGTCTACCCCAAGGCGAGCATCTCCTGGGTGCTGAGCGACGAGGACTTCTTCAGCCTTCCCGGTGTAAGCGAATTCAAGCTCCGGTCCGCATTCGGAATGTCGGGTCAGCAGCCCGCCGACTATGCCGCGCTGCGCACCTTCGCGCCGGTTACGGGCGGGGGCGGGATCGCGGCAGTGACCCCGCAGTTCATCGGCAACGACGCACTCGAGCCGGAGAAGGGGTCGGAGGTGGAAGTCGGCTTCGAGGCGGGACTCTTCGACAGCCGGCTCGGGATCGACTTCACCTACTACAACACCCGCACCAGAGACGCGATCCTGTCGCGCAATCTGCCGCCGTCGCTGGGCTTCCCGGGCAGCCAGTTCGTGAACGCGGGTGAGATCAGGAACCAGGGATTCGAGGTGCAGCTGAACGCCGCCGCGTACCAGTCCGACGCGATCAGCGTGAATTTGAATCTCAACGTTGCGACGAACAACAACGAGATCGTCGATCTCGGCGGAATCGACCAGGGAACCGGGTTCATCGCGGCCGGCAGCCAGCGCCGGGTGCCGGGATTCCCCGTGGCGTCCTGGTTCCGCCGCAAGGTGGTCAGTGCAACGCTCGTGGGCACGGGACCAACGGCCCGGGCGGTCGACCCGATGTGTGACGGCGGCGATCCCAACGGCAAGACGCTGCCCGACGGCACGCCGCTGGAGCTCGGCGGAACACCCGTGCCCTGCGCCATCGCGCCACGCCTGTACCTGGGCCACGTGACGCCCGACATGGAGGGCTCACTGGGAGCCACGCTCACGCTGTTCAACCAGATCCGGCTCTACGCCCTGGTGGACTGGAAGACCGGCTACACGAAGTTCGACAACAACCTTCGCGCGCGCTGCCAGGTCTTCAACCAGTGTCACGAGAACTTCTTCCCCGAACAGTACGATCCGGCGCTCATCGCCGAGATCCAGTCGGGCAGTCCGCTGCGGTCCTTCATCTTCACCGACGGGAGCTTCGCGAAGCTGCGCGAGGTCTCAGCCAGCGTGAACCTGCCGGACCAGCTGCTCGGTCCCCTGGGCGCGTCGCGGGCGACCCTGACGCTGACCGGACGCAACCTCATGACATGGACCAACTACACGGGGCTCGACCCCGAGGCGTCCTTCGTCGAGTTCGGGTACACGCTCCTGGAGCAGGACAACACGCCCCAGCTCAATCAGTTCACCGCGACACTGAACCTGTCGTTCTGAGACCGGGAGGATGAGAACAATGACATATGGAATCAATCGACCGGTCCAGGACAGCGGCAGATCCGAGCACCACAGACCCTTGCGGCGTTGGGGCTTCGCCGCCGTGCTCGTGGCAGCGATGCCGCTGGCCGGGTGTGACTCGCTTCTGGAGATCGACGCTCCCAGCCGCGTCCGGGCCGACGACCTGGCAAACCCCGACAACGCTCCGCTGCTGGTTGCCAGCGCAGTTGCCGACTTCGAATGCGCCTTCAGCGAATGGGTTGCGGCGGGCGGCCTGATGGGCAACGAGCTGGTCGACGGGCAGCTCGCGGCACGCATGTGGCCGTACGACCGCCGCAGTTTCGAGGAGTCGGGCGGCATTTACGCCAGTTTCACCTGTGCTGACGCGGATCCGGGTGTGTACACGACGCTTTCGACCGCGCGCTGGGCGGCGGACAACGCGCTCAACGTGTCACAGGAGGTCGGGGACGCGGAACTCACGGCCACCTCGGCAGCCTATTCCGGGTATGCCCACCTGCTTCTGGGCGAGGCCATGTGCTCGGCCGCGGTGGACGGCGGACCCGAACTCACTTCCCAGCAGATGTTCGGCCTGGCGGAGGATAAGTTCAGCATGGCTGCGAGCGGCGGCGGACCCGCCGAGATCACCAACATGGCGATAGTGGGGCGCGCCCGCGCCCGACTCAACCAGGGCAACGTCTCGGGCGCCGCCTCGGATGCAGCGCAGGTGCCGGCGGGCTTCGTCCACAACGCGCGCTTCAGCTCGGCGTCGTTCCGCTCCTCCAACCGCATCTGGACGCTGAACAACCGCGACGAGAGGATGAGCATAGAGAGCCTGTACTGGGACCTGGAATACATGGGGACCCCCGATCCGCGGGTGCCGGTCGTGGACCAGGGCCGCACGGCCGCCTCGGATGACCTGACGCCGCTGTGGACCCAGCAGAAGTACCCCGCGCAGGACAGCCCCATGCCGATCGCCCGTTACGCCGAGGCCCAGCTCATCATGGCCGAGGCGGCGGGTGGTCAGACGGCGGTGGACATCATCAACGAGCTGCACGCCGCGGCCGGGTTGCCGGCATTCCCCGGAGGAAGCGATACCGAGATCCGGGAACAGCTGATCGAGGAGCGTAGCCGTGAACTGTTCCTGGAAGGTCAGCACTTCTACACCAAGATCCGGCTGACCCTGCCCTTCACCCCCGCCACCGGCGTTGTGTTCCAGGAGGGATCCGGGCCAAAGGGCGGCTTCTACGGCAGCACGACCTGTCTGCCGCTGCCGCTGCTCGAGAAGAACAACAACCCGAACATTCCGTAGCCGGCTGGCAGCCCCCGGGTCCTGGCCGGAGCCTCGTTCGGGAGATGAGTGGGGCTCCGGCGGGGTGCCGGGTGATCGCAATGTAATTCTTACTTGACAATATGTAAGCTGTTGTTTACATTCTGTGGCCTCTGGACAGCTTCGTAACACGACCGCGATCGTGGACGGTGCGCTCCGGTGACGTAGATTCACCGCTCTCTCCGCGCTACACGCTTCCACCAGACGAGCCAAGGACCTCCACGTGCGCACTCGCCAGATTGCTGCGAGCCCGCTTGCCGATTCGAGACTCGCGGCCCGCCTGCGCAACGAGGTGGAAGGCCCGGTCCGCTTCGACGCCCTGACCCGCGGGCTCTACGCCACGGACGCCTCCATCTACCAGATCGCCCCGCTGGGCGTGGTGCTCCCGCGCACCCTCGACGATGTCGACGCCACGATGGCGATCGCGCGCGAAGAGGGCGTGCCGGTCCTGCCCCGCGGCGCGGGGACTTCGCAATGCGGCCAGACGGTGGGCCGCGCCGTGGTCATCGACACCTCCCGCTACCTCGACCGGGTGCTCGATGTCGATCGCGACGCGCGCACCGCGACGGTCGAGTCCGGCCTCGTCCTCGAACACCTCAACCGGAGACTCGCCCCCACCGGCCTGTTCTTTCCGGTGGACGTGGCCACCGCCAGCCGTGCCACGATCGGCGGCATGGCGGGCAACAACAGCGGCGGCGCGCGCTCGATCCGCTACGGGATCATGGCCGACAACGTGCTCGAGATGGAAGTCACGCTGGCGGACGGGCGGATCGCGACCTTCGGAGACCGCGATATTCCGGCGGACGCGACGGCGGGCGAACTGGCCGACACCCTCCGCAGGATCGCCGCCCGCGAGGCCGACGAGTTGGAGGCGCGGGTGCCCAACGTCCTCCGCCACGTGGCCGGCTACATGCTGCACCGCCTGCTGCGTCCGGACGCGTCGGCGGCGGAAGCGCTCGTGGGTTCCGAGGGCACGCTGGCGTTTTTCCGCACGCTGAAGCTGAAGCTGGCGCGCAGGCCGGCCCGGCGCGTGCTCGGCGTGTGCTCGTTTCCGTCGCTGCTGGAGGCCCTGGACGCCGTGCAGCACATCGTCGAACTGGATCCGCACGCCGTCGAGCTCATGGACCACAGCCTGATCGCGCTGGCCCGCGAGAACCCGGCGTTCCGGTCGACCGTCGAGGCGCTGATCCCGCCCGCCGCCCACAGCGTGCTCCTCGTGGAGTTCGCGGGTGACGAGGCGGCCCCGCTGTCCGGCGGGCTCGCCCGGCTGGGGGACGTCGTGCGCGGCACCGGGCCGGGCCGGGCGGTGGCCAGCGCCGAGGATCCGGCCGCCCAGGCCGCGATCTGGGCTGTGCGCAAGGCCGCGCTCAACATCGTGATGTCCATGAAGGGCGACCGGAAGCCGGTCTCGATTGTCGAGGACTGCGCGATCCCGCTCCCCGCGCTGGCCGAGTTCGGGGCCTTCGTCGAGGACTCGTTCGCGCGCCACGGCACCAGCAGCACCTGGTACGCGCACGCCTCGGTCGGCCTCCTCCACGTGCGCCCCGCGTTGAGCATGAAGGACCCCGCCGACATCGACGCATTCCGCGCCATCGCCGAGGAGGTGCTCCGCGAGGCCCGTCGGCTGGGCGGCTCCTGGTCCGGCGAGCACGGCGACGGCATCCTCCGCTCCGAGTTCATCGAGCCGCTCCTGGGCGGGCGCCTGGCCCGCGCCTTCGCCGAGATCAAGCACGCCTTCGATCCCGGCGGGCTGCTGAACCCGGGCAAGATCGTCGACGCGCCGCGCATGGACGACCGCAACCTGTTCCGCTACAGCCCGGAGTACCGCACCGTCCCGCCGCCCACGGTGGCCTCTGGCACCGGCGGCCACTTCGCGCGCAACGTCGAGGCCTGCAACAACAACGGCGCCTGCCGCAAGCTGCACGACGGCGTCATGTGCCCCTCCTACCGCGTGACCCGCGAGGAGTCCGACACGACCCGCGGCCGCGCCAACATCCTCCGCCTCGCCATGACGGGCCAGCTCGGTCCGAGGGGTCTGGAGGGGGACGAGGTCGCCGAGGTCCTCGAACTCTGCGTCGGCTGCAAGGCCTGCAAGCGCGAATGCCCGGCGGGGGTGGACATGGCCGTGCTGAAGGCCGAAGTCCTCCACCTCAGGAATGGCCGCGGTGGCATGCCCCTCCGGGAACGGCTCTTCGCGTCGCTGCCCCGTGCGGCACCCATGGCGTCGCGGCTACCCGGCCTCCTCAACCTTCGCAATCGCAGCCGGACGCTGTCGTGGCTCGGCGAGCGCACCCTGGGCATCGCGGCGGCGAGAAAGCTGCCCGAATGGCACCGCCGGCCGTTCCGGGACACGGAGATCGGCACGGCGGCCGAGGCGTCGCCCCCGGTCGGCGCAGCCGTCCTCTTCGTCGACACCTTCAGCCGCTACTTCGATCCGGATGTGGCACGCGCGGCCAGCCGGGTCTTGCGGAGACTCGGCCACGAGCCACTGTCCCCCACCCCACCCGAAGCCCGGGGCCGCCCACTCTGCTGCGGCCGCACCTGGATCAGCGCCGGCATGCTCGACCACGCCCGCGCCGAGATCCTGCGCACCCTGTCGGCCCTCGCCCCCCTCGCCCGCCGCGGCCTGCCCATCATGGGCCTCGAGCCGTCCTGCCTGCTGACATTCCGTGACGAGGCGCTGCACCTCTGCCCCGGCGAAGACGCCCGCGTCGTCGCTGACCACGCAGTCCTTGTCGACGAATTCCTCGCCGGGCGCGTGGATTCCGACCAGCCCGGCAAGCCCGCACCCCGCCCACGCCCGACCGCCAGCATCCATGGCCACTGCCACCAGAAAGCCGCCGGGACCGCCGACGCGACCGCTCGAGCCCTTTCGGCCGTCGCAGGCGTCCAGGGCACCCTCGTCGACTCGACCTGCTGCGGGATGGCCGGCTCCTTCGGCTACACCGCAAAGCACCTGCGCACATCGCGCTCCATGGGCGAACTCGGCCTGTTTCCCGCGTTGCGCGCCGCTCCGGCGGACCACCCGATCATCGCCAACGGCTTCAGCTGCCGCGCCCAGATACGGGATGGGACGGGGCGGCGGGCGCGGCACGTGGTGGAGGTACTGGCGGAATCGCTGGACGGGACTTCACAGACCGCCCTTCGTGGTTTCTAATAGCGGCCAAGCGCCTGATGGAACTCTATCTCACCGTTCGTCGGCCGACAGATCAAGCAGTTCTTCTTGTCTACTCTTCGCGCCCACAATCCCGCCCAGTTTTCCGTTAGTGGCTTCGGCTTTCCCAACCCGTGGGCGTGATCCTCGCAGGCGGCGATCCTGACATTCATCTTCTCTCTCCCCACATCGTGGACCAAATGTCTACCACTCAGCCCCGTCGTGTACCACGGCCTCCCCATGCCTAACAACGCCCGGCAAGATTGGATCATGCCCCCCATTCCCGACGACTCCACCCCATCCCCCGACGAGCTCGGCGCCCACGTATCGGTCGCCGGCGGGGTCCACAACGCGCCCGGACGGGCTGCCGGGATCGGCGCCGCCGTCTTCCAGATCTTCACCAAGCAGCCCAACCGCTGGGCCGAGCCGTCGATCCCGGACGACATCGTCAACCGCTACCGCGCCGCCGCGCGCGGCAGCACCTTCGTCGCCTCGCACGACTCCTACCTGATCAACCTGGCAAGCCCGCAGCCGGCGCTGTGGCGGCGCTCGAAGGACTGCTTCACCGCGGAGGTGGCGCGGGCGGCGCAGCTCAGGCTCGACGCCGTCGTCACCCACCCGGGCAACGCAACCGACGGCGACCGTGCGAGCGGCATCGAGCGCAACGCGGCCGGACTCGTCGAGGCGCTTGAGGCGACGGCCAACGGCCCGCGCATCCTGCTCGAACTCACCGCGGGGGCCGGCACCTCGATCGGCGGCTCCTTCGAGGACCTGGGCAGGATCATCGAGGCCGTCGCGGAACCGCACCGCACCCGCCTGGGCGTCTGCTTCGACACCTGCCACGCGTGGGTCGCCGGGCTCGACCTGCGGGACGACTTCGACGGGGTGTGGATGCGCGCCGACGACACCTTCGGCGTCCACCGCATCGAGCTCTTCCACGTCAACGACGCGAAGACGCCGTTCGGCTCACGCCTCGACCGTCACGAGAACATCGGCGAGGGGACGATGGGGCTCGAGCCCTTCCGGCGGCTGATGAACACGGCGCGCTTCCGCGATGTGCCCAAGATTCTCGAGACGCCGAAGGGCGACGACGGGGTGAGCGCCGACCGCGCCAACCTTGCGCTGCTGAGGGGCCTCCGCAGCACGGGATAGGGATACAGCCACCCCGGCGGGCTGCGAGTCCGCGCCCGGCCGGGGGAATGCGCCGCAGCGATGTCAGCGCCCGCGGCGCCGGTCCCGCCGCTCCGCCGCGATCTCGACCAGGCGCCGCAACTCGGCGATCGGCTCCTCGTGGTCGTCGACCTGGAGGCGCAGCACGACGTCGTTGTTGAGCCAGACGCCGCCGTCCTCCTGGACGATCAGCATTGCCGCGGACTGCATGCCGCGCGTGTCGCCCCCGGCGGCCTGGCCGGCCTCGAGCGCCGCCTGCAGCCGCAGGGACAGGTGCCCCTCGGTCGATTCAAAGGCCATCACCATGTCGTCCACTACCGCGGGGCCGGCGAGGATGTTGCCCTGGGCGGAACAGTGCTCACCGATGCGGTGGCCCGCCCAGTCGCTGGCGCGGGGGCCGGTATGGGTTGCAACCTCGCCCCGGGCGTTCATGATCGAGAACTGGCGGCCCTGCTTCGTCCATCGCTCCGGGTCCGGGTCGGGGTCTCGGGCGAGAATCTCCCGCACGGCGTCGGCGGGCGTGTACCCCTCGCGCAGGAGCGCCAGCGCCTGGGGGCCGTAGCTGACATCGACGATGGCCTGGGTGGCGACCACGCCGACGCCCGCCTCGCCCCAGATGACACCGTTCCCCACGGAGAAGACGCGTGACTGAACCGCGACGCCGACTTCCCCCGTGTCCGGGTCGTAACCCACGATCGAAAATGTCCCCACGGGCGGCCATCCGGACCCTTCCTGAGCGACGACGGGCAGGGACCCGGAAGTGGCGACACCCAAGGCGACGGTGACGATGCGCAGGAACCTTTTCATATTCACAACTCCTTCCGGGCTGGCTTTGGCGGGTCCGTGAATCTGGCATCCATCTTTCGTGATTGGCTAGGTTGCTGACATGTCGATGATACCCATGCGGCCCCTCGGATTCGGCGAAATCGTCGACGGGGCCCTCCAACTCTACCGTCGCGACTTCGGCCTGTACTACCTGATCGCGCTGGTGGCGGCATTCCCGGGCTACGTGCTGATGCTGGTGTCGGGCGTGGATCTGGCGTCCATTGCACCGACTCCCGGAGCGGATCCGGCCGAGGCGTTCGCGGCGATGGGACCGGTGTTCGCCGTGACGATGGCTGCGGCCGCGATGGCGTGGGTCGGCTGGATCGCGGTCGGAGTGGCGATGGTCGAGCGGATAGGAGAGCGGCCGGCGTCGTTGGGGCACTCGTATCGAGGGGCATTCCGGCACCTGCCGAGCACGGCGGGGGCGACGGTGGTGGCGCTGCTGGCATTCGCCCTGATCTTCTTCGCCGTGTTCTCCCTGGCGGGTATCGTCCTGGCCGCGTTCCTGCAGACCGGCAGCGTGGCGCTGGTCCTGATCACCACCGTGGTCCTGATACTGGTGCTCGCCGTGGTGGTCGCGTTCTGGATGGGAGCCACCTTCGGCATCCTCCCCGCGGTAATCATCGAGGGCCGGGGAGCGATGAGCGCGCTTGGTCGGTCATTGCGTCTTTGTCGTGGAGGCTGGCTGCGAGTCACGGGCATCATGGTCGTGGCCATGATCATCAACCTCGTGCCGACCATCGGCGTGACGGCGCTCTTCGGGATGGGAGACCTCTTCGTTTCGCCCGACGCGGTGAGCGAAGTCAGCTCCAATGAGCAGTGGCTGCTGAACACCGTCGATCTAGTGATCGGGCCCCTTACGACCCCCTTCCTGGTCGGGAGCATCATGGTGCTCTTCCACGACCGGCGAGTGCGGAGCGAGGCGTTCGACCTGGAAACTCTCGCCGGGGCGATGGACCGGCGCTGATGCGGATCGCGCGACCCGGTTGATGCGGTTTCCGGCTTCGGCGGACCCGTTGTCGCAGGAACCGTTGCTCTCCGCCGAGCAGCTTCCCTCGGCGGATGAAGTGTCGGGCGTCTTGCGGGAGATCCTCTCCGATCCAGACTTCGCGACCTTCGAGCCTCCGCCGTGGCGAAGACTGCTCGGGTGGGTTTGGGATACCCTGAACGATGCGTGGGACTGGTTGCAGCGCCTGATGGCCGAGGACGGGAGCGGAGCGGCCGAGATCGTGGTGGTGCTGGTTGCGCTGGCCGCCCTTGTGGTCATGGCGAGGCTCGCGGCCGCGCACGCGCCGAAGTTCCTGGCGAGCCGGGTGGAAGGCGAGCCCGCAACCGAGCCACAGGTCCCCTTGACCGCGCTCGAGTGGTTCAGCACCGCGAGCACGCGGGCCGGACGCGGCGAACTCCGCCCCGCGGCGACCGCGCTGTACCAGGGATTCCTGTTGAGCCTCGACCAGCGGGGGATCCTTTCGTATCACAAGTCCAAGACGCCCGGCGACTACGCCCGCGAGGTGGCGCGGGGCCGGGCGGCGGGCCGACCCGCGACGGCGTTCCTGGATTCCTTCCAGGACTTCTCCTTCGGGCACGACGAGCCCACGCCGACGCGCTATGCCGTCCTGGCAACGATCGCCCGCGAGGCCGGCTGTCCAACCGACACGGCTGACACGGGAGCCCGCGCAGAGCCCGCGACGGAGCCCGAAGCCCAGTGAATGCTCGCGCGCGCGGACTTGTCGGGCTTTCGCGGAAGCCCCTGTTTTGGGTCGGAGTGATCCTGGCCGCCGCCGTCGTGGGGGGATTCCTGGCCCGTCCCGAGGGGCAGCGAGCCAACGACGTCCGCCGCAGCCTGTTTCGCACCACCCCCGACGGCGTAGCGGCGCTTGCTCGCGGAATCGAACGACTTGGACGCCGCACCGAGGGACGGCTCACGCCGCTTGTGGACTCCGATCCCGTCCGCGGGACAATCATGCTGCTCCGGCCGCCCCTGCCGCTGACGCCGCGCGAGGTCAACGCCCTGCTGAACCGGGTAAGGGACGGCGGGACGGTCATTTATGCGCCCCCGTACATTCCCGCTCCGGACCGTGTCAGGCAAACGCCGCTGATGGACACCCTCGGCATCGGCTTCCGCTTCCGCACCGCTCGCGACGAGGTGCTCGAACAGCGTCTGGATGGTCCCGGGTGGGTCGACCACCCTCTCACGCGCGGGTTGCCCGAAGCGCCGGAGCCCGTTCACGGGTTGCGCCTCGCGAACCTCGGCGAGCGGGAGCCCCAGGGTGAGGGGGTTGAGGAGGAAGAGGGCGCCCCGGGTCCTGCGGCGGCGGAGGCGTTGCTGACTGCGAGCGATGAAGCAGGTGGGGAGTGGATGGCCGCCGCCCTGCTCCGGCTGGGTGAGGGTCGCCTGGTGCTGCTCTCGGAATCCGGCCCTCTTTCCAACGAGAACGCTGCCGACCATCCGCTGGCGGTCCTTGCGGTGCGTGCGGCGCTGCTCTGGAGCAGCGAAGCGGACACGGTCTTCTTCGCCGAGTACCACCAGGGGATACGCGGCCAGCGGAGCCGTGCGGAGATACTCTCGGAGTTCTTCCTGGACACCACCGGTGGCCGCTTCACCCTGCACCTCATCGCGGTCGGGTTCCTTGTGCTGGCCTGTGCCGGACTGCGCTTCGGTGCTCCGGCACCGGCCGTGGCTCCACCCGACCGCGAGCGCCGTTCGCCACTCGAACACGTCTCCGCCCTCGGAGACCTCTACCGCAAGGCCGGCGCGGCCGACACCGCGGCACTGCTGCTGGTGACGCGGCTCGCCAGGGCCACCCGCAATCCCCCACCCGTCGACGTGACACAGGCGCAGGCGCTGCTGCAGAGGCTCGACACGGACCCGGGTGCGGACACGCCCCTGTACCGGGCGCGCCAGGGTCTGCGCGCCGATCCCCCCGACCTCACGGCGATCGCCGAAGCGATCGACGAACACCTCGCAAGGAGATTCAACACGTGACACCTCCAGACGCGGCGCTGCGCCTGCTCGGAGACCTCGAGCAGGTCGTGCTCGGCCAGGAAGCCGTGCTCAGGCAGCTCATGATCACCCTTCTCGCCCGCGGCCATGCCCTGGTCGAGGGAGTTCCCGGCACGGCCAAGACGCTCGCGGTCAGGGCGCTGGCCAGGGGACTCGGCCTCGACTTCGGCAGGGTG
Source organism: Gemmatimonadota bacterium (assembly GCA_022823145.1). Taxonomy (GTDB): domain Bacteria; phylum Gemmatimonadota; class Gemmatimonadetes; order Longimicrobiales; family Gaopeijiaceae; genus Bin94. The sequence goes on along the minus strand of JAJDXS010000080.1, from coordinate 163,025 downwards.
CAGTTCACCCCCGACCTGATGCCCACCGACCTCGTCGGCGTGAACATCCTGGGCGATTCCGGCTTCACCTACCGGCCCGGGCCGGTGTTCACCGACCTGCTGCTCGCCGACGAGGTGAACCGGGCCCCGCCCAAGACGCAGGCGGCCCTCCTCGAAGCCATGGAGGAGCGGCAGGTGACCGTTGACGGGCAGACGCGCCCCTTGCCAGAGCCCTTTACGGTCTTCGCCACCCAAAACCCGGTGGAGTACGAAGGCACCTACCCGCTTCCCGAGGCCCAGGTGGACCGCTTCCTGATGAAGATCGTGGTCGACTACCCGCCCGAGGAGGCCGAGCGGGAGATCCTCGACCGGCACGAGGCGGGATTCCGGGCCGACGACGCATTGACCTACCCGATGGGCGAACCCATGACCCGCGAGGAGTTGCTGGAGATGCGGGGCACGGTGAACGGGGTCCACATGGACGAGCGGGTGCGCCGCTATGTGACCGACATCGTTCGGGCGACACGCGACGATGCGGCCTTTGTGCTGGGAGCCAGTCCGCGCGCGGGTGTCGCGCTCTTCCAGGCGGCCCGGGCCGAGGCGTACCTCCATGGGCGCGACTTCGTCACCCCGGACGACGTGAAGTCGCTCTCCTTCCCCGTCCTGCGACACCGGGTCGTGCTGACCGCCGAGGCGGAGGTGGAGGGCCGCTCCTCCGACGACGAGCTCACTTCCTTGCTCGAGACGCTGGACGCTCCGCGGTAGTGGGCATCACGCTGATCCCGAGCGGGCGTACGCTGACCCTGCTGGGAGCTGCTTCGCTCCTCTTTCTGGTGAGCACGCCGCTGGCGCTGGCCGTCGATGCGGTGGTGCTGCTCCTGTGCTTCCTGGACGGCAGGCGTACCAAGGCACCGTCGGTCCAACGCGAAACGTCCCGGATTTCGGCGCTGGCGGCGGTCACGGACGTCGTCGTGACCGCGACCAACCCTTCGGCGCGCAGCCTCGTGGTCAGGATGACGGACGACCTCGACCCCTGCCTGCGGCGCGTCGGCGGACCCGGCGGCGCAGACGAATGGGAGGACGGTTTGCGGCTGGAAATGCCGGCGCAGTCCGCCGTGCGCTGCACCTACCGCGTGACTCCGCGGACGCGGGGATTCCTGACGCTGGGGACGATCCACCTGCGGACGCTGTCGCCATGGGGACTGGCCTGGCGCCGCTCCAGGGTCGATGCGTCCCACACCCTCCAGGTGCAACCGGGTGTGAGGGATCTGCTGCGCGAAAGGAGCGGGTACGCCATCCGGCGCAAGCTCCGCACACCGGGGCCGCGCCGGACCCGGCAGTGGGGTGAGGGCCGCGAGTTCGAGAGTCTGCGCGACTACGTGCAGGGCGACGATCCGCGCGCCATCGACTGGAAGGCGTCCGCCCGGCGAAGAAAGCATGTGGTGCGCAACTACGAGGCCGAGCGCAGCCAGAACATCGTGCTCGCGATCGATGCGGGGCGGCACATGCGCGAGCGGCTGTCGCCCGTTCGCGAACGGATCGACTACGCGCTCGGCGCGTGCATGATGGTCGCCAGCCGGGCCCAGAAGTTCGGCGACCGCGTCGGCGTCGTGGTCTTCGACGATCACATTCGCCACGTATCGCCTCCGAGGCGGGCGGATCCTCCGGCACTGGCCAGGGTGTTCGCCGGCGTGGAGACACGGCTGGTCGAGCCGAACTACCCGTTGGCGTTCGCGACGCTGGGGCGCACGTTCCGGAAACGGTCGCTGGTCATACTCTTCTGCGATGTCATCGACGGGTCCGTTTCCCGGGCGCTCGTGAATTCGCTCACCCGCATCGGGCGGTCACACCTGCCGCTCGCGATTGCCATCCGGAACCCGGCCCTCGAAGCCGCGGCGACGGAGCGCGTGGCCGAACCCGACCTTGCATACCACCGCGCCGCCGCCGAGGAGTTGGTGCAGGCGCGGGTCACCACGCTCCAGGTCATGCGCCAGTCGGGGATCCTCGTCGTGGACACCCCGCCGGGAGACGCGCTGGCGCGAACGCTGGACAAGTACGTCGAGATCAAGGAGAGGGGGCTGCTGTAGCGGACTCGCAGCGGGTCGGCGCGGACTACGCCACGCCCGCCGTATCGGGCACGCGCCGGCCCGCGAATCCGAAGTAGAGGATCAGCAGCACCGCGGTTGCGCCGCCGAAGGCGAACTTCGCGGCGGCGGGCAACTGCATGGGCGAATAGAAGCCCTCGATGAGCCCGGCGACCACCAGCATGACCGCAGTCCCGGCAATGAGAGACAGGAATGCGCGTCCACGCTCCATGAGCGCCTCGGCACGGGTAAGCCGGCCGGGAATCAGCAGTGCCGATCCCAGGCCGAAGCCCGCCCCGCCGGCGATGCAGATCGCCGTGAGCTCGATGAAGCCGTGGGGGAAGACCCATGCCAGGATCACGCCGAGGACACCCTCGTTGCCGTACGCGCCCATTATGCCGCCGAGCGACAATCCGTTCACCAACAGCACGTACAGCGTTCCGGTCCCCGCGAGAAGCCCCCCCGCGAACGCAAAAAACGTGACGCCGACGTTGTTGGTTATCAGCTCCGACGCGAGGACCGGCATCTCGAGCGCCTCGACCTCGCCGGACAGGTACCTTGCGTTGATGTTTCCCTTTTCGGTGTTCTCGGCGCGTATGAGCATTCCCTGCCCCGCCAGTGCGCGGCCCAGCAACGGGTCCTCGCGGACGGCAAAGTACGTGGCCGCGGCCGGTCCGTAGAACAGGAGGCTCGCCAGCAGGATGTGGCGCGAGTAGAGCCGCACCGCGCGGGGGAACTCCGCCGCCACCCAGTGCCCCAATGACACGGCCACCCGCCCGCGGGCACGATACAGCAGATTGTGCCCGGCCCCCGCCCAGCGCTGGACGGTACCCAGGAGGCCGGGAGATGCACCGTAGGTGCGCGCGCGGGCCAGATCGGCCGTGACTCCGCGGTAGAGCTGCCCGAACGCGCGCACTTCGTCCTCCGAGAGGCTCTTCAGGCCCCGTTTCCTTCCCTTCTCCACCAACTCGACGTACCTCGCCCACTCCTCGCGCTGTTCGCGGGCCATCGTCGCCGCCTGCAGGCTCGCGCCTCCCCGGCGGCCGGCGTGGCGCGGCGCTTCAAGCTCGTGGAGCCCGACGAGCTTCTCGTCCGCAGTCCGGGTAGCGGCCCCGGTGTCCCCTTCGAGGGCGAAGTCCAGCGCGTCGAGGACCGACCTGGCCACTCGGCGGCGCACCCCGTGGTCGAGTCTGTCACGACGCGCGACGTAGCTCGCGAGCAGTTCGAACTGCTCCACCGACAGCAGCGGCCGTCCCACGCGTGACGGAGGCGGTTCATCGGTGCCGAGCAGCTCGCTGCCCCCCGCATCGCGAACGACGATGGTCCCCGCCACCAGGTCTCCCAGCCGCTGGGCCCGCTTGTTGACGAGGATACAGACGGCCCCGGCCAGGCCGCAAAAGACCGGCTGCAGGTCCACAATCCTGATCAGATTGCGGAGCGCGGAACCCTGGAAGGTCAGGGGTTCGCCACCGGCGTGGATCACGCGCAGTCCGACGACGCGCTTCCCCGGGGTTCGCCCGCCGTCAAGCCCTTCGAAGAGCATGAAGTATCCCCACTGCGCGAAGAACGAGGCGAAAACGAGGATGGTGCGGCTGGCCGACTCGACGACATCGCCGAGCAGACGACTGTAGTACAGCCCCAGGCCAAGGAGCAGTACCGTGCCCGCCATGACGGCGATGTCGATGGCGAGCGCGGCGGCCCGCGACCCCAGATCCGCGAGCACGTAGTCGAGGCGTACGTGCTCGGGGGTGTCCACCGCGACCCGGCGGTGGAGATCGGTGGAAGACGAAGGTGTGTTCATCTGTTTCGGCCAGGCTGCTACGCGGCGCCGCGTGGGGCCGCGCTCAGCCCAGTGCCGGAGGAGGGACTTGAACCCCCGACACGCGGATTATGATTCCGCTGCTCTGACCAACTGAGCTACTCCGGCGAGGGGCATCAAAGCTCCAAATCCCGGGTACCCTTGTCAACTGCCCATGCCCGGCCCCCTATTCCCGGCATCACCCGCCATCACGGAGTACAGCAAATGGATCTCGGCTTCTTTCTCATACCGGGGCTCACCACCCTCGGCGTCATCGGCCTTCTGAGTTCGCTTCGCATCCTCTGGGAGTACGAGCGCGGGGTGGTCTTCCGGCTCGGCAAGCTAACGCGCGCCAAGGGCCCCGGCATCGTCTTCCTCGTGCCCTACGGCGTCGAGCGCATGAGGAAGATGGACCTGCGCATCATCGCCCTCGACATCGCGCCCCAGGACACGATCACCAAGGACAACGTCAGCTGCACCGTGAACGCGGTGGTGTACTTCCGCGTCGTGGACCCCGCCAAGGCCGTCGTGGAGGTCGAGGACTACTATTTCGCCACCAGTCAGATCGCGCAGACGACGCTCCGCAGCGTGGTGGGCCAGTCGGAGCTGGACGAACTGCTCGCCGAGCGGGAGCGGATCAACGAGATCGTGCGGCGCATCATCGACATGGAGACCGATCCGTGGGGGATCGAGGTGACCGCGGTCGAGATCAAGGACATCGACCTGCCCAAGGAGATGAAGCGCGCGATGGCCAAGCAGGCCGAGGCCGAGCGCGAGCGCCGCGGCAAGGTGATCGCGGCCGAGGGCGAATACCAGGCCTCGCGCAAGCTCTCCGCCGCCGCCCAGGTGATCTCCGCGCACCCGGTGGCGCTGCAGCTGCGCTTCCTCCAGACGGTGGTCGAGGTGGCCGCCGAGAACAACTCGACCACCCTCTTCCCGATCCCGGTCGACCTCTTCGCGCCCTTCGTCGAGAGGGCGACGGGCGTGCCGGGAGGCGGTTTCCCCCAGGCGATCGACAAGGACGCGGCGGCCGAACTCGCCGCGGCGACGGTGGATGCGCTTGGCGCCGGCTCGGGCGAGGTGATGGAGGCCCTGGAGGCGGGAGATGCCGAACGTGTCCTCGAGGGCGCGAAGCGGGCGCTGGGGCTGGCCGATTCCGGCACGGCGCAGGAGGAAGAAGGAGGGGACTGACGCGGCCCGCATTGCCGCGCCTGGTTTCAAGGTCGACAATATGTCGTGCCTGCTTTACATAATGTCGTGTCCTGTTTACATACCGTCCCTGTTACGCAGCCACCTCAGGATCGACGGCGTGTCCCGTACCTCCTCCTGGGCCACCGGTTCCGGCTCGGATATGCGGTACAGGTACTCGCCGTCGCGGATGAACCCGTAGCGCTCGCGGGCGTAGCGCTCCAACATCTCGTCGTCCTCGCGGAGGCCGGCGATGCGCGCGCGGAGAGAGTCGATCTGGCGGTGCACGCGCCGTGTCTCGGCACGCGTGGCGGCCAACTCTTCCTCGGCCCGGCGGGCATCCAGAACCGAGTGGTCTCCCCCCGCCATGGCGAAGTAGACCGCCACGATGATGACGCCCGGAAGGAACAGTCGCCGGGACCTCTTCACGGCAGCACCTCCTTCCCGGCGTAACGGGCCTGCGCTCCCAGCGCCTCCTCGATGCGGAGCAGCTGGTTGTACTTGGCCACACGGTCGGTCCGGCTGGGTGCTCCCGCCTTGATCAGCCCGGCGCCGGTCGCCACGGCCAGGTCGGCGATGAAGGTGTCCTCGGTCTCGCCCGACCGGTGCGAGATGATCGTCCCGAACCCGGCTTCCTGCGCCACCCGCACCGCATCCATCGCCTCCGTCAGCGTCCCGATCTGGTTGACCTTGACCAGGACGGCGTTGGCGGCGCCGCTCTCCATGCCGCGCTCGAGGCGGTCGAGGTTGGTCACGAAGAGGTCGTCGCCCACGATGTGGCAGACCCGCCCCACACTGCGGGTCAGCGCGGCCCACCCGTCCCAGTCGTCCTCATCGAGCGGGTCCTCGACACTTGCGAGCGAGAAGCGGCCGATCATCTCCTCCCAGAAGGCGACCATCCCGGCGGTGGACAGGGACTCGCCCGAGGACTTGCGGAACGTGTAGCGCCCGTCCGCGTACAGCTCCGAAGCGGCCGCGTCGACGGCGAGCACGAGGTCCTCGCCGGGGCGGTAGCCGGCCACCCCGATCGCCTCCAGCACGACTTCGGCGGCCTCGGCGTCGGATCCGAGGTCGGGGGCGAATCCGCCCTCGTCCCCGACAGCGGTGCTTTTCCCCGCCGCGCTCAGGACGGCCTTCAGCGCGTGGAATACCTCGGTCGCCATGCGCAGCCCCTCCGAGAACGACACCGCACCCACCGGCAGGACCATGAACTCCTGGATGTCCACGTTGTTCGAGGCGTGCGCACCGCCGTTCACGATGTTCATCATCGGGACGGGAAGGGTGCGGGCGTCGTCCCCGCCCAGGTACCGGTAGAGCGGGAGGCCGGTCTCCGAGGCCGCCGCCCGCGCCGCGGCCATCGAGACGGCGAGGATCGCGTTGGCGCCGAGCCGCCCCTTGGCGGCCGTGTCGTCCAGCTCGCACATGGTGCGGTCGAGGTCGCGCTGCTCCCGCGCCTCGAAGCCGCGCAGGGTCCCGAGGATCTCCCCGCGGATGTTCGCGAGCGCGTTCCGCACCCCGCGGCCCAGGTAGCGCCGCGGGTCGCCGTCACGCAGCTCGACCGCCTCGTGACGACCGGTCGACGCGCCGCTGGGCACGGCCGCGCGGCCCCGGTGGCCCGACTCGAGGACCACTTCGGCCTCCACCGTGGGGTTCCCCCGGGAATCCAGGATCTCGCGGCCGCGGATATCGATGATCGCCGACATGCCCGACGCTAATCCGTTCCATTCATGGGGCTGTTCCGTTCATGGGGCTTCGCCGTTCATCAGGCCGACCAGCGCGTCGCGGCACTCCCGCGACAGGCGGTTGCGGTCCCTCAGGGTCAACCCCTCCGTGCTGATGGGGTTGCCCACGACGACGGTGGCGGTTCCCGGCCGAATCTCCCAGCTGCCCTTCTTCATGATCGCCCGCGTGCCCAGGATCGCCACGGGAAGCACCGGCACCTGGGACTTGATGGCCATGACGAACGCGCCCTTCTTGAAACGGCCCAATTCACCGGTCGGCGAGCGCGTCCCCTCGGGGAACATGATGATGGTGCGCCCCTCGCGCAGCAGATCGTCGGCCCGCTTGAGCGAGGCGATGGCCGACTGCTGGTCGGAACGGTCGATGGCGATGTTGCCCACTCTTTCCCAGGCGGCGCCGACGACCGGAATCTTCGACACCTCCCTCTTGCCCACGAAGGCGAACTTGCGCCTGAGCGCACCTCCGAGGGCGAAGATGTCGAACCAGCTCTGATGGTTCGCAACCAGGATCTGGCCGCGACCGAGACCGATCCGCTCGCCGTGCCTGACCACCAGCCGCGTGCCCGAACCGCGCAGAACGATGGAGGCCCACTCGCCGGTCAGCCCGTCCGCGAGTCGGCGGAAGTGGCGCGGCCACAGAAAGTAGTACAGGACGGCACGCCCCCCCGAGAAGACGGTCGCGCCGACCATCACGACGTAGGTCCAGGCGATCCGGATCAAGGTGCCTGCCCGCCGCCGGGAGCCGCGAAGTGGTCGTATCCGCCGTGGCCTGGGTCGATGCGCCGGCCCTCGCGGTCCTCCAGCACGACGCCGGCGCCACTCTCGACCGACCCGATCCGTGTGACTCGCACGGTCATCTCCTGTCCCAGCTCCAGTATGCGGGTTCGCGTGCCTGGCGGGGCAGTAAACATTAGTTCATAATCTTCGCCCCCTTCGAGGGCAACCTTCAAGTCCCCCCCTGCCCCGGGATCGAGAGGCAGCAGCGCCTGCCGGAGCCGCAACTCGACACCCGATGCGCGTGCGATGCGCCTGGCGTCGGTGACGAGCCCGTCGGAGACGTCGATCATCGCGCGGGCCAGATTCCGCCCCGCCAGCGCGACACCGAGCGGCACCCGGTCGGGTGGGGCGGCGAAGCGGTCTCTCGCAGCCGGTGCGGGTCGTCCGCCGGCCGACCACGCCGCAACCGCCGCCCCGGCGCCGCCCAGTTCGCCGGACACCCACACGTCCTCGCCCGGCTCCGCCCCGCTCCGCAGCACCGGCGCACGCGCGCGTCCGACGGCGACCACGTCCACCACCGCCGGACCCGGCGAGCGGCTGACGTCGCCCCCCACGATCGGCGCGGCCACGCGGTCTCCCGCCCGACGGAGCCCGCGCTGCAGCTCTTCGCACATGGCCGGGTCGCCGGACACGGCCATCGAGACGAGCAGCGCCCCCGGGCGCGCCCCCATCGCCGCCATGTCGCTGAGCGCCGCCGCCCCGGCCCGGAAGCCCACCTCGGCCGGAGCGATCCAGTCGAAGTCGAAGTGCACGCCCTCGACCATCATGTCCGTAGAGATGACCAGCCCCCCGCGCAGCACCGCGGCGTCGTCGCCCGGACCCACCAGCACGGCACGGCTTCCCTTCCACCCGATGGCTACCAGCCGCTCGATGAGGGTGCTCTCGTCCATCGGGACGGCCACGGGCGGCCTAGCGGGGTGTGGCCTGGTCGAAGGTGACGAACGGGAAGGGCAGCGCGGTGACCGGCGCACTGCGGTCGGCAAGCGCGGCGGGGATCCCCTCGATCACGTCGGACGGCATGAGCGACGGGCCGAGCGCCGTAGCGGCGGCGGAACGGCCGGTGACGTGCAGCGCCAGCCCGCAGGCCGGCACCGGCTCCACCCCCTGGGCCAGAAAGCACCCGATCGCGCCGGTGAGCACATCGCCCATGCCGGCCACGGCCAGCGACGAGGTCTCCTCGGTGGTGCTGACCAGGAGGCCGCCGCGCGGATCGGCCACGAGCGACGGCGCGCCCTTGAGCAGCGTGACCGCGCCCCGCGCGGCGGCGAAGGCACGGGCCGCGCCGATGCGGTCGCCCTGTACATCGCGAACGGACCTGCCCGTGAGCCGGGCCATCTCGCCCGGGTGGGGAGTCACCACAAGGCTCCCGTCCGCGGGGATCTCCAGGCCGTTGTCACCCGCAAGCAGCGTGAGGGCATCGGCGTCGAGGACGGCCGGCCGACCGGCGCGGACCTCCAAAGCCAACTGGAGCTGGCAGGCCGCGCCCGGGCCCGTCCCGAGTCCGGGCCCCACCGCCAGGGCATCGCTCGCGCCGATCGCGTTCCTCAGCGCCTCCTCATCGCCCGCGTCCACGAAGATGATCTCCGGAACCTCCAGGATCGGGTCGCGCGCGCCGCGGGAAGCGCATACCCGCACCATCCCCGCGCCGCAGCGGAAGGCGGACCTGGCGGCCAGGATCGCCGCCCCCGGCATCGCCGATCCCGCGACGATGGCCAGGGAACCCACTGCGTTCTTGTGAGTTGCGGCCCCGCGCCGCGGCAGACGGCGGGAAGCCCAGCCGGGGGTCACCAGCCGGGCCCATCCGGGGTCTGGATCCGGTGGAAACCCGATCTCCACGGCGACGATGCGGCCGCAGTGCGTCCGGCCCGGGTACAGGAGCGTCCCGAGCTTCGGCCACCCGAACGCTACGGTCAGTGCCGCCCTGATCGCGCTCCCGGGAACGGCTCCCGTTTCGCCGTCGACGCCCGAGGGTGTGTCGAGCGCCACGATCGGACGGCCCGCGGCCTCGGCCTTTTCGATCGCCGCCGCGTATCGCGCCCGGGGCGCACCCCGGATCCCGGTCCCCAGCATCCCGTCGATCACGACGGCGGCGTCCCGCAGTAGGCGCTGCAGGGCGTCCGCCGACGCATCGTCCTCTTCGAAATGCACGGTCGGCACATCCCAGGCGTGCAGCACGGGGTCCTCGCGGAAGCGCTTCCCCACCACGACCGCGGTCACGGCCCGTCCCCAGGCTGCCAGCGACCGCAGGCAGACAAGCGCGTCGCCGCCGTTGTTGCCGGAACCGACGAGGGCTGCCACCGCCCCTTCGGGAAACAGGTGATGGACGATCAGCGCCGTCTGCCGCCCGGCGTTTTCCATGAGCGCCGGTTCGGGAACGCCGCGTCCTTCGATCGCAAGGCGGTCGAAATCGGCAGCCTGGTGCGAGGTGGGCGCGCGAACATCCGGTGGGCCGAACGGCCTGTCCGGGCTGCGCGGGGTCATGCCTACTTGTAGCTCTGCCCGATCGACCGGCCGAAGGTGATTTCGCCGTTGTCAATGCGAATGTTGAAGCCGCAATCCGGGTTGGAGCACACCCACGCCTTGTACCGGATCGGGGCCCCATCGCGCCCGTAGTCCGACATTGGCAGCAGGACTCCGTCGCCGCACTTCTTGCACGCAGTGTATCCGTTCTCCACCATCGCGTCAGCCCCTTGTCTGGTTAGTCCTGCAGCACGAAGCCGTCGGGCAGCAATCCTGATCTTTCACTGATATTCGAACTGCGCTTCATCTGCAACCATCCACGGGTATTCGGCGTCGAAGACGTCCTCGAAATCGAAAACATCGTGGAAATCCCTGCGCCGGTCCTCCTCCCGCTTGACGAGAAGGCCAACATCGACGAGGGCAAAGACGATCTCGCCCAGATCGTCGGTGCAATGGATGCCCCAGTGCTCGAGCACCGTGCGGGCGAGCGGGCCGTACTGGTCGATCGCGAGTCCGCAGACACCCTCGGCGAGCTCGCGGCCCGAAATGTGGCGCCTCTCCTCCAGCCCGGAAATGACGAGCCGGAGCGAATCGAGGAGAAAGACGTAGGCCTGCGGATGGTAGCGGGGGTAGCTCTCCCGCAACCGGGACATCAGTTCGGCCGATTCGCACGCGTTCATGATGTGCAAAGTTAACCCGTACCAGTGGCCCCGCCAATTCTGTCCGCGCCGCTCAGCGGTGGCCCGCTCAACGAAACAGGGGAAACGCCGCACACAGCTCCGTGGTGCGGGCGCGAGTGCGGGTGATCAGCGTGTCGTCGCGGGGCCGGTCGAGGATGTCCGCAATCCAGCCTCCGATCCGGGTCATCTCGTCCGGACCCATGCCGCGAGTGGTGAGGGCCGGGGTCCCGATGCGGAGCCCGGAGGTGACGAAGGGCGACCGGGTCTCGCCGGGCACGGTGTTCTTGTTGACCGTGATTCCGCCGCGCTCGAGGGCCCGTTCGGCGTCCTTGCCCGTGAGATCCCGGTCGCGCAGATCCACGAGCATCAGGTGGGTGTCGGTTCCGCCGGACACCAGCCGGACGCCCCGCTCCACGAGGGTGCGCGCCAGCACGCGTGCAGTTCCTCACGACATTGCTGCCGTACTCCCGGAACGCTGGCGAGAGCGCTTCGCCCAGGGCGACGGCCTTCGCCGCGATCACGTGCATGAGGGGGCCCCCCTGAATGAACGGGAAGACCATCTTGTCGATGATCCTGGCGTGGGCTTCCCGGCACATCACGAGGCCGCCACGGGGGCCGCGCAGCGTCTTGTGGGTCGTCGTCGTCACGACATCGGCGTGCTCGACCGGACTGGGGTGGCATCCCGCGGCAACGAGGCCGGCGAGGTGGGCGAGATCGACGACGTGGACGGCCCCCGCCTCCGCCGCGATTTCGCCGAAGGTCCTGAAGTCGAGCGCGCGCGAGTAGGCGGAAGCCCCGGTCACCATGAGTTTGGGGCGCTCGCGGCGCACCGTCTCGCGGACCATGTCGAAGTCGATCCGCCCATCCGACTCGCGCACCCCGTAGGCCGCGACACGGAAAAGGCGTCCGCTGAAGTTCACGGGCGATCCATGGGTGAGGTGGCCGCCGTGACTCAGGTTCATGCCCACGATCCCGTCGCCAGGCTGCAGGAAGGCGAAGTAGGCGGCCATGTTGGCCTGGGCGCCCGAGTGGGGCTGCACGTTGGCGTGGTCGGCGCCGAAAAGCTCGACAGCGCGGGAACGCGCCAGGTCCTCGACCCGGTCCGCGAACTCGCAGCCGCCGTAGTAGCGCCTTCCCGGCAGTCCTTCGGCATACTTGTGCGTGAAGACCGTCCCCATGGCCTCCCGGACCGCCGGAGACGCGAAGTTCTCGCTCGCGATCATCTCGAGTTGGCCGAGCTGCCGGGATTCCTCGTCGAGCACCGCCTGGTGAACGACCGCGTCGGCCTGCTTGAGGTGTTCCATTCGCGTCTCCTCAGGCCGTGAGCGAGCGGCCGATGACCAGCCTCAGAATCTCGCTGGTGCCCTCGTAGATCTCGGTGGCCTTGGCGTCCCGCATGAGCTTCTCGACCGGGTATTCGCGCATGAAACCATAGCCGCCAAAGATGCGCACCGCCTCTTCGGTGACCAACCCCGCCGTCTCGCTGGCCATCAGCTTGGCCATGGCCGAGCGGGCGGTGACCGGCACCGCGTCTGCGTCGAGCGCTTCCCGTGTCTCCCATGCCCGGGCCCCGTCCATCACCAGGGCCCTCGCCGCCGCGATCCGCGTCGCCATGACGGCGAGCTTGCTCCTGATCGCCCCGAACGCCGCGATCGGACGACCGAACTGCCGCCGCTCGCGGGCATAACCGATGGCGTGCTCCAGCGCCGCGCTTGCGATGCCGACCGCCTGGGCACCTATCCCGAGCCGTCCGAGGTCCAGCGCCTCCAGCGCGTATCCGAGGCCCCGTGCCGGATCCCCCACCAGGCGGTCTGCCGCGACCTGCACGTCGTCGAGCTCCACTTCGACCGTCTCCGAGGCGCGCAGCCCCATCGTCCGTTCCCGTTTCCCGACCCGGTACCCCGGCGCCGACGTGTCGACCAGGAATGCGCCGATGGAGTGCCGGCCCGAATCGACGCCACCGGTCCGCGCGAAGACCAGCATCACGTCGGCCCGCCCACCGTTGGTCACCCACTTCTTCGCGCCCGCGATCGTCCAGCCGCCGTCCGTCCGCCTCGCCGTGGTGGTCATCGACGCGGGGTCGCTTCCCGCCCCCGCCTCCGACAGCGCGAAGCCGGCGATCGTGGCGCCGGAGGCGAGCTCCGGCAGCCAGCGCGACTTCTGTTCATCGGTCCCGTGCGTCATGAGCACGTATGGAACCGGGCCGTTCTGGATGTGAAGGGTCAGGGCGAGCGCCGCGTCGCCCCGCGCCAGCTCCTCGAAGGCGACCAGGTAGGTGGGAAGGTCGAGTTCCAGGCCGCCGTACCGCTCCGGGACGAGCATGCCCAGAAACCCGAGTTCGGCCAGCTTGTCCAGGACATCGCGATCGAACGCGCCGTTCCGGTCCCAGTCCGACGCGCGGGGCGCGATCTCGCCGTCGGCGAATTCGCGGGCAAGATCCCGGATCGCCTGTTGGTCGGCGGTGAGCAGGGTCATCGCGCGCGGGGCGGGTATGAATGAAAGCCTCGGCCCGTCTTGCGCCCCAGCCAACCGGCCGCCACGTACTGGCGCAGCAACGGGCATGGGCGGTAGCGGTCGTCGCCGAGCTCGCGGTGCAGGACCTCGAGGATGTTCAGGCAGGTGTCGAGGCCGATCAGGTCGGCGAGCGCAAGTGGACCCATCGGGTGGTTCATTCCCAGCGTCATCACCGTGTCGATGGACTCCGCCTCGGCAACCCCCTCCATGAGCGCGAAGATCGCCTCGTTGATCATGGGCATGAGCACGCGGTTCGACACGAAGCCCGGGAAGTCGCGCACCTCCACGGGCGTCTTGCCCAGCCTGCGGGACAGCTCCATCACGGCCCGGGTGGTGGCGTCGTCGGTGCCGAGGCCCCGGATGACCTCGACGAGGCGCATGACCGGAACCGGGTTCATGAAGTGCATCCCGATGACCTTCTCCGGCCGACCGGTCCGCGCCGCGATCGCGGTGATGGAAATCGAGGACGTGTTCGACGCGAGGATCGCGTGCGGCGGCGCCACGCCGTCGAGTTCGGCGAAGATGCGGCCCTTCAGCTCGGCGACCTCCGGGACCGCCTCGATGACGAGGTCGGCGCTCGCGGCCGCCGCGAGCGAGTCTCCCGGCTCGATCAGCGCCAGCGCCCGGTCACGGTCGGCGGCCGTGATCCGTCCCTTGCCCGCCTGGCGGTCGAGGTTGCGGGCGATGGTCGCCGTGCCGCGCTTCAGGGCCGCGGGATCGGCGTCGACGAGCGTGGCCCGCAGACCCGCGAGGGCGCAGACGTGCGCGATGCCGCTGCCCATCGTACCCGCCCCGATCACCGCAATCCGCTCCATGGTCATGACTCCGTCCCGTCGCGGGCCGGCAGCCCGTGCGCGAACCAGCCGGCGCCGGACTCAGGGCCGCTCCTTGCACGGGCTGCGAGGAAGCCGATCGCGGCGAGGAGCCCCGCCGTGGCCGCCAGGCCGCCCTCCAACCCGAAATCACCTCCAGTGATCAGGGCGTTTCCGGGTCGTGCGACCTCCACGAGGGGCGCGTCCACGATGGTGAGTCCGCTCACCGGCAGATCGGCGAGGAAGGTGACCGCGAAGTTCCACCCCAGGTGCAGGCCAATCGCCCACCACAGGCTGCCGGTAACCAGCAGGATCATGCCGAGCAGGAGGCCGGCGAGGGCGATGTTGACCAGGGCCAGCGGACCCACGTGGGGGTTGGCGCCGTGCAGGATGGAGAACGCGATCGTAGTGAGCACCAGGGCCGTGGCGGCGCCCCATCGCTCCATGAGCACGCGCATCGGGTATCCGCGCAGGAGCAGTTCCTCGGCGGCGGCGGGACCGAGGAGGACGACTGCGGTCCAGGCCGCGGTGGAGAGGTACTGGAGCACCGTGCCCTGGTCGGAAGCGTAGCGGAGGCCGCCGGCCGCAACCGCCAGGACCAGAACCGGGATCACGATGACGACGCCCAGGAGGAAACCGCCTCCGGACCCCGAGAGCGCCCCCGACCTGCTCAGCCAGAGGTCGCTCAGCGGGCGGCGTCCGTCGTAGCGCAGGATCAGGATGGATGCGCCGAGTGCGGCGAGAAGCGTCATGGCGCCCTGCACGCTCACGCGTTCGACGGCGTCCCCGGCCAGGAGCGCCGCGCCGACCAGAAGCGCCATGAAGATGGCCGCGAAACCGCCGAGGCGGACCAGAGCGCCGATGGCTTTCTTCATGGTGCGCGACTGCCCCCGGGGAGATCCCGGGGCGGCGGGACGCGGATCAGCGCCGCCGACCCCTCGCCACGATCTGGCGCGTCACCACAAAGCAGATGACCGCCTTCACGACGGCCCCCACCAGGAACGGCTGCACCGCGGCGACGAAAAGGGCGCCGGGTCCGAAATCGTTGACGACCGAGAGCCAGCCCGCCCCCATGACGAAGATCACCGCCGATCCGACGACCAGGGCAACGGCGGTGCGTAGCGCGTGTCCTTCGGAGCCGGAGATCCACCCCACCAGCGCCGCGGCGAGCGGGAAGCCCATCAGGTAGCCGCCCGTAGGGCCGAAGATCCAGGGCAGGCCCGCCCCGCCCATGGCGAAGACGGGGACCCCCGCCACCCCGAGGCCGAGGTAGAGCAGCTGGGAGGTCGCACCGGCCACAGGGCCCAGGAGCGCGCCGGCCAGCAGCACGAACAGGGTCTGCAGCGTCATCGGCACGGGGGTGATCCCCAGCGGAACCGCAACGTGGGCCCCGAGGGCGGTCAGCAGCGCGAACAGCGCCACGGCGATGGGCATCGCCAGGGACCGGCGCCCGCTCGCCTCGGGTGCGAAAAACGACACCTTCGCATGCGAATCGATCATTCCTGGTTCCTCTTCAGTTCCTTCGCACGGCCAGCGCAACGGCGTTGCCGCCACCCAGGCAGAGAGTGGCCAGGCCGGATTCGACATCGCGGTCGGACATTGCCGCCAGGAGCGTCACCAGAATCCGCGCTCCGGAAGCCCCCAGCGGATGGCCCAGCGCCACCGCCCCGCCGTTGACGTTCACGCGCTCCGGATCCATCCCCAGCGCACGCATGTCCGCGATGGCCTGGACGGCGAAGGCTTCGTTCATCTCGACCAGCCCGTAGTCGCCGACGCCGGTCGCCTCCCGCTTCATAAGGTTGCGAACCGCGACCACGGGTGCAAAGAACAGGTCCCGCGGCTCGGTTCCGCCCGCCGCATACCCGGTAATCACGGCCCGCCATGCAAGCCCGTTCGCTTCGGCGTACTCCCGGCTGGCCACGACCAGCGCCGACGCGCCATCGTTGAGACCGGGCGCATTCCCCGCCGTGACCACGAGCTCGTCCAGCCCCTTCGGGGCGTCGCGGGCAAACGCCGGGCGCAGACGGCCCAGCCTTTCCAGCGAGGTGTCCCTCCTGGGGCTTTCGTCGGTATCGACGACCGTCCTGCCCCGGCGCGTCTCCACGCCCACCGGCACGATCTCGGACCCGAACCTGCCTGCGTCGATGGCCGCGGTCGCCTTGCGGTGCGACCCGAGCGCAAAGGCATCCGCCTCGGCCCGCGTGACCCCTGCCCTGGCGGCGGTGTACTCCGCGTGGCCCCCCATGTGGCACTCTCCGAACGAACACCAGAGTCCGTCGTAGACCAGTCCGTCCTGCATTGTGCGGTCGCCGAACCTGACGCCGCCGCGATGGCCTCGCACGTAGTACGGCACGTTCGACATCGATTCGAAGCCTCCGGCCACCACGAGCCGCGCGTCGCGGGCGCGGATCGCCTGCGCGGCCAGCATCACCGCCTTGAGTCCGGAGCCGCACACCTTGTTGACGGTGACCGAGGGAACGACCGGCGGGATCCCGCCGTTCACGGCGGCCTGGCGGGCGGGCGCCTGGCCCACGCCGGCGCTCACCACGTTGCCCATGATGACCTCGTCGACGTCGTTGACGTCGATGTCGGCCCGGGCAACCGCCTCACGCACGGCCACCGCCCCGAGGCCGGGTCCGGACAGGGCGCTCAGTCCTCCGAGAAAGCGTCCGATCGGGGTGCGGACGCCATCGATGATTACGGGGGTTGTCGCCGGACGGCTCACGTGATCTCCAGGGTGCGGCGCCTCTCGGTGGGCGGGCCGTGGCTGCGAATGGCCACATCGCGCCTGACCATTATACCAGCGTGCGCGAGCGGCGCGGTAGACCGGAACGGGCAAACAGATCACGCTGCCCCCGCCGTGTCTTCCGGGGCCGGTAGCGCTTCAGCGAGTGCAGGTCGCCGATCCCGAGGTTCTCCGCGCGGTCCAGCAGCCGAAGCAGGATCCTCGCGGTGGCGAGCGCGTCTCCGTAGGCCCGGTGGCGCTGGTGGATGGAGATGTCGAAGTAGTCGGCCAAGGCGTCGAGGTTCCGGTGGTGCAGTTCGGGCACCAGCCGGCGGGTGAGGCTGATCGTGCAGAGGCGCTGGACCTCGGGGACATCGCCGAGCGCGTCTCCCAGCTGCGCCCTGATCCAGCCCCAGTCGAACTTCGCGTTGTGCGCGACGAAGACCCTGCCCGCGATGCGGCGGAACACCTCTTCGGCGACCTCGTCGAAGGCGGGGGCGTCGAAGAGCATGTCGTCCGAGATCCCGGTCAGGCGCGCGGTCGCGGGATGGACGCGGCGGCCGGGGTGCACCAGCGTGTGGAAGGCGTCCGTGACGCTGCCGCCGCGCACCTCGACGACCGCGACTTCCGTGATCCGGTGGCCGGTCTCGTAGCGGCCTCCCGTGGTCTCCACGTCCACCACCGCGTAGCACAGGCGGGAGAGCGGGGTGCCGGGGGGTCGTGCGCCTCCGCGCAGGCTCCAGCGGCCGTCGGCGTCGACCTGGAAGCGCGGGTCGTCGCCCAGCAGCGCGAAGACGGCTCTGGCGGCCGCGCCGGCGTGGCCATCCAGCCCGAGGACTTCGCGGGCCAGGACGGTGGTGGGCGCGGGACCGCGCCGGAGCACGGTCCAGGCAAGCTGGAGGAGCGATCGGCGACCGTCCTTCCGGGTCACTGCCGGCTGCGGGTCAGGGCGTGGGAGAGACTCTCGAGTTCGACGAGCATGCTCACGTTGCGCAGGGCCACGTCGTCCGGGACGCGCAACTGCACCGGCGCGTAGTTGAGCACCGCCTTGACGCCCGCGCCGACCACCCGGTCGACGAGGGACTGGGCGACGCGCGCCGGGACCGCCACGATCACGAGGTCGATCCCGTCTTCCTGCAGGACGCACTGCAGGCCCTTCTCGTCCCGGATGCGGACGTCGCCCAGGCGGGATCCCACCTTGCACGGGTCGTTGTCGATCACGGTGACGATGTTGAAGCCGCGCCGCCGGAACGGCTCGTACTCGAAGAGCGCCGTCCCGATGCGCCCTGCGCCCAGCAACGCGACCCGCCACGTGGAATCGAGGCCGAGCACGGTGCGGAGGACGCGCGTGAGCGCGGGGACCGAATAGCCGAGGCCGCGCTTCCCGACGGAACCGAGGTGGGAGAGGTCCTTGCGCACCTGTGCCGCGGTGGTGCCTCCGCGATCGGCGAGCACGCCGCTGGCCACGTTGCTGACGCCTGAACGCCCGAAGTCCTCCAGGTAACGCAGGTAGAGGGAGAATCGCCGGACCGTGGCGTCGGGAATCCTGTTGGTCGGAATCCTATTTGTGAAAGTGTTCACAAGTAGAAGTTAGACGCGCGATCCCGGTCTCGCCAAGAGCGTCGCGCTCAGTTCCACGAAGTCCTGCGGCGAGAGGCGTTCCGGCCGGAGCGACCGCGACAGGCCCCTCGCCCCCAGCGCCTCCTCGACGGCCGCCGCGGTGCAGCGCAGCTCCGGGTGACGCCGCAGTATCGTCCCCATCTGCTTGCGCCGCCAGGAGAAGGCCGCGCGCGTGAGGATCCGGACGCGTTCGGCTTCCTCGGCAGTGAGGCGCGGCGGGGACAGCGGAGTGATCCTGATCGCGACGGACTCGACCCTGGGCACGGGCCGGAAAGCCTGGCGCGGCACCTTGCACACTCTCGTCGCCCCCGCGTGCACCGCCACTCCCACCGAGAGCGCGCCGTACGTCTTCGTCCCGGGTCCGGCCATGATCCGCGCCGCGACCTCGGCCTGCACCGTGAGGACGATGTCGGCGGGGTACGGCAGCCGGAGCAGGCGGAAGATGATCGGGGTGGTGATGTTGTACGGGATGTTGCCCGCGACGCGCGTGCGGCCCCAGTCGGCCGTGAGGGCGGCGAGATCGGCGGTAAGGATGTCGCCGCGGACGATCGTGACCCGCGGATGGTGCTCGTAGCGCGCGGCCAGAGCGGCCGCCAGTTCGTCGTCCAGCTCCACGGCCGTGACTACGGCGCCAGACTCCGCCAGGTGGCCCGTGAGCGCTCCCTGGCCCGGGCCGATCTCCAGCACCGGCTCACCCGGCACCGCCCCCACGGCGGCCGCGATCTTGCGCTGCAGGTTGGGGTCGACGAGGAAGTTCTGACCCAGCGACCGCTTGGCCCGCCGCCTCATGACGTGCGCAGAATGACCGCCGTCCTGTCGTCGGCGGGGATCGACGGGATCGCGTCGCGCGACATTTCGAAGAGGGTGTCGAGGATCTCGGACACCGGCCGGTGGCGGTTCGCGGCCACCGCGTCGAGCACCCGTTCCTCGCCGGTGCTGCGGCGGGACCTGGCGAGGGTATCGGAGAGGCCGTCGGTGAAGAGGAGCAGCAGATCCTCACCCGGACGCCACCGCATGTTCGACTGGCCGTAGGGAGTGGGGCCGATGCCCATCGGGGGGTCCGTGGCGAACAGCCGGCGCGCCGTGCCGTCCGCCTGCACCACGAACGCGTGCGGATGTCCCGTGTTCGAATACGCGATTCCGGACCGCCCGGGCGCCAGCACGCAGTAGCAGAGCGAGAGGTACATCTCGGTGGACTCGAGTTCGTCGCCGATCGCACGGTTCAGGTATTCGAGCACCGCCGCCGGCGCCCTGCCCTCCTCGGCGTAGATCGTGGCAGCGCTCATGACGAGGGCCATGATCAGCGCGGCGGGGAAGCCGTGGCCCGAGACGTCGCCGATCATCACCCCCACCCTGCCCCCGGAGAGCTGGATCACCTGGTAGAAGTCGCCGCCGACCGATGCCGCCGGGACCACGCGGGCAGCGGCCTCGACCCCCTTCATGCGCGGAATGGGAGGCAGGAGCTTCAACTGAAGGTCGTGGGCCAGCTGCATCTCCCTGGAAGCGTGTTCGCGCGCCATTTCCTCGCGCATGCGCCTGTTGGCCTCCAGCGCCGCCTCCAGATCGGCGCGGGTCGTCTCGGCCTGCCGGGCCAGTTCCGCCGATCGCGCAATCGTGGCGGCGAGGATTCTGGTGACGTCGTCGTCGGCATCGTGTCCCGGCAGCCTGATGTCGTGCCGTGAAGCGGCACCGCGATCCCCGGCAGGACCGCGGAGCACCAGGGTGACGGCGTTTCCTTCGGGATTGAAGTGCACCTCGTCCATCAGGGCGCGCATCAGAAAGACGCCGCGGCCGTCGGGGCGCAGCAGGTTCGCCGGCAGGCGCGGATCGGGCACACGATCGGGGTCGAAACCGCGGCCCTGGTCGCAGACGGACGCCCGGACCTCTCCGGGCCGGACGTGGAGTTCGACCCGGACACGCCCTCCGGGTTCGTTCCGGTTGCCGTACAGCATGGCGTTCGAGATCGCCTCGGTCAGCCCGACGCGAAAGTTGAACAGCAGCCGCCGCCGGTCCAGCCGCGCGTGCGCGCAGCACGCGACTGCGTGCTCGACCGCCTTCTCGATGGCACCGATGTCGTTGGGGAGTTCGAAAATCACCCCCGGGCGGGCGTCGGGACGGGTCCGCGGGGGATCGGCCGTCCGTCCGGACGCCTGGGCCGGTTGCCGTGGTTCCCTAATCGGACAGGGCCTGCTCGAGGGAATCGCGGATCTCGAAGAGTGTGTGGAGCTTGGTGAGTTCGAAGAGCCTCTGCAGCTCCTCGCTCAGCGAGGCAAGCCGAAGCTCGCCCCCGAGCTCGCGGACCCGCTTGGAGAGGCTGATCAGAATGCCCAGGCCGGAGGAGTCGATGTACCCGGTGCGGGCGAAGTCGATGACAAAACGGCGCGCGCCGCCTTCCAGCTCCTTGAGCACGAGCCGCTTCAACTCGTGGCGGTTGCCCACGATGAGCTGTCCGTCGACGTCGACGACCGTGGCGTTTCCGACTCTGCGCGCCTTGAATGACATGTGCTTCATTCCGGGGGTTGTGGCTCCGGGTGGATTCCGCCGGCCCGCGGACGCGAAGGCCGCCTGCGCAGGACGCCGGGGTGCAACGCAACATAAAAACTTGTCACCCGGGGTGCTCGATCAGCCGGGCTCGGACGCCATGAGCGCGGTGATCGCCGCCACCAGGACGATGTCCGAGGAGGAGGCTCCCCGCGACAGGTCGTTGACCGGGGCCCGCAGCCCCTGGAGGATGGGTCCCAGGGCCACCGCCCCCGCGAGCCGCTGCACCAGTTTGTAGGCGATGTTGGCGGCATCGAGGTTCGGAAAGACGAGGATGTTGGCGCCTCCGCCCACGACCGAATCCGGCGCCTTGGCCCGTGCGACCCCCGGCACGAGCGCCGCATCGGCCTGGAGCTCACCGTCCGAGGCGACATCCGGGTGACTCGCGCGGAAGCGCTCCACGGCCTCCCTGACTGCCTCGACCGACCGGCCCCCCGCGCTCCCAAGCGTGGAGTAGGAGAGGAAGGCCACGCGGGGCTCGTCGCCGACCACCTGACGCCGCAGGCGCACGGCCTCGGCCGCGATCTCCGCGAGGCGGCGGGGGCCGGGCCGGGGGACGACGGCCGGGTCGGTGAAGGTCAGCACCTCGGCGCCGGAGCCGCGGAATGCGGGGACTTCCATGAAGAACGACGAGGACAGGGTGCGCACGCCGTCCCGCAGGCCGACGTCGCCGAGCGCGGTGCGGATGACGCGCGCGGTCGTGTGCGCCGCGCCGGCCACGACGCCATCCACCCGGCCCGCGCGGAGCATCGCCGCCGCCCTTTGCAGGGCGCTGCCCGCGGTGCCGACGCCGCCCTCCTCTCCTCCCTCCCCCTCCCGCAGGAGAACGGGACGGACCACCGACCTCTGCGCGAGGATCCCGGCCGCCTCCGCAACCCGCGGGTCGTCGCCCTCGGGGAAGGCGATCGTCCGGTCCAGCGGCCCGGCTCGCTCCAGAAGCCGGTCGGCGAAGGTCATCCGAAGCGTCGGCGCAGACGCTCGTGCACGGGGGGCGATACGAAGCTGGTGACGTCGCCCCCGAGAGAGGCCACTTCGCGGACGAGCGAGGCGGAAAGGAACGAGTAGGGCACGTCGGGTGCCAGGAAGACGGTTTCGGCCGCGTCCCAGAGTTCGCGGTTCATCTGCGCCATCTGGAATTCGTACTCGAAGTCCGATACCGCGCGGAGGCCGCGGACGATGAACCGGGCGCCCATCTCGCGCGCGAAGTCGACAAGGAGCCCCGAAAACGAGACGCACTCGATGCCGGGATCGCCCGCGAAGACCTCCCTCATGATCTCCAGGCGCTCAGGGACCTCGAAGAGATGCCGCTTCGACTGCGACGACGACTCGGCCACGGCCACGACCAGCCGGTCGCAGACGCGCAGCGTGCGGCGCGCCACGTCTTCATGGCCCAGCGTCACCGGGTCGAAGGAGCCGGGATACACCGCCACGATGGGGGGGGAGGTCGTCATGGGTCATCTCCTGTGCATGTCACCCTCGTCAGCGCTGTGTCGCCGTATCTGCGCTGCTCCGCCACCGCCTCCGGGGGCAAGGCCTCGCGCACGTCGTGCTCGATCCACAGTTCGCGCGCGAACGGTGCCTGCCGGTAGGCGGCCAGGAGCCGCAGCGCGTAGCCATGCTCGTAGGGCGGATCGGCGAGGGCAAGGTCGTAGTGGTCGGCTGCCGTGTTTCGGATGTGGGAAAGGGCGTCGATCCGGATCACCGTCGTGGCGGCGCGGGCGCCGAGGGTGCGGATGTTGCGCTCGATGGTGCGCACGGCCCGGTGGCTCCGCTCGACGAAGGTCACGTGGGCCGCGCCGCGGCTCATCGCCTCCAGACCGAGCGCGCCCGAGCCTGCGAAGAGGTCCGCCACGTCCGCCCCGCGAAGCCGGTCGCCCAGGATCGACATCCAGGCCTCGCGGACCCGGTCCGTGGTGGGGCGCACGCCGCGTCCCCGCACGGTGGCCAGCCTCCGGCCCTTCCACGTTCCGGCTATGATGCGCACGGCGCCTCACTCGGCGGCTTTGATGTCGCGGACCTTCGCCTCGATGGTCGTGTGTCCCCGGAAGTTGTTCTCCATCAGGGTGAAGGCCACGTCCACGGGGGGAAGGGTGGCGCCCCGCCAGCGGTTCGGTCCGGTCGCGGCGCCGAGCGATTCCGGGGTCAGCCTGTCCGCAAGCCCGAAGCCGATGGCGTTAAGGCCGGCGCCGTTGTGGGTCATGTGAAACTTGAGGTGTTTGTCCTTAAGTATTTTCACGGATTTTACATGCACGTCTTGTGCAACGAACACGGGTTCCGGGTTGCCGGGGCCGAAGGGGCCGAGATAGCGCAGGTAGTGGTAGAAGCCGGGGTCGATCTCGGTCAGCGTGACGGCCATGTCGGCGCGGAGTTGGGGGACGGGCTCGTCGGTCCCCAGTTCCCTACGCGCCACCCGCTCGAAGGCCGCCCGGAACGCAGGCAGATGCTCGCGGCGAATGTCGAGCCCCGCCGCCTGGTGGTGGCCGCCGAAACGCTCCAGGTGTCCGGCGCAGCTCGCGATGGCCGAGTGGAGGTCGAAGGTCGGGATGGAGCGCGCGCTCCCGCGACCCGTCTCTCCGTCGAAGGAGATCACGATCACCGGACGGAAGACACGATCGACCAGCCGCGACGCCACGATCCCGATGACGCCGCTGTGCCAGCCCTCCCCCGCCACCACGACTCCCGCCTCCGACACCGAGCCGTCCCGGACGGGTAGCTCCGCGAGCGCCTCTTCCACGACGCCGTCCTCCAACTGGCGCCGGTGCTGGTTGTTCATCTCCAGGCTGGTTGCGAAGTGGTGCGCCTCCGTCGGGTTGCTGCTGAGCAGCAGCCTGAGGGCGTCGCCCGCGTCTCCGACCCGCCCGGCGGCGTTGATCCGGGGCGCAAGACGGAACCCGACCGAAGCTGCGTCGACCGGTCGCCCGGGCTCCAGCCTCGCGTGCTGTTTGAGGGCCCGCAGGCCGGGTCGCGACGTGTCTTCCAGGGCCCTCAACCCGTAGCGCGTGATCGTGCGGTTTTCGCCTTCCAGCGGCACCATGTCGGCGATCGTCGCCAGCGCCGCCAGGTCCAGGTAGTCCCAGCTCTCGTCGGGCGGCCTGCCGAACTCGCCGGCCAGAAGCTGGCCCGTCTTGAACGCGACACCCGCGCCGCACAGGCCCTTATTGGGGTACGGGCACCCCGGCTGGTTCGGATTGACCACTGCGAGCGCGTCCGGAAGTGTGTCACCCGGCCGGTGGTGGTCGGTGACGATCACGTCCATTCCCGCCTCGGAGGCCTTCCGGACGGGCTCGTGCGCCACGATTCCGCAGTCGACCGTGACCAGGACCCCTGCACCACGCCTTGCCGCCCGCGCCACTCCCCTGTCCGACAGATCGTAGCCGTCGCGAAGCCGGTCGGGCACGATCGCGTCGGCGCGCCCGCCCAGAGCCCGGATCCACGAGGTCAGCAGCACGCTTCCGGTGATTCCATCCACGTCGTAGTCGCCGTGGACCACCACCATCTCGCGGTCGGTCACGGCGCGCGCCAGCCGGCGGGCCGCTTTCCGCGCCCCCAGCAGCAGGCCGGGGTCGTGGAGGCCGTCCAGCATGGGACGCAAAAACGCCTTCGCAGCATCGGGAGTCTCATAGCCCCGGACCGCCAGGAGACGACAGAGAGGAGCGGGAAGCTTGAGAGCGGCCTTCAGCGTGCGGGTGACGGCCGGGCCGGGTGAAGGGGAGATGGCCCAGCGCGGTCTCGGGGGAAGGATTGCGTCGTCGGCACGGCGGCGGCGGGTCGCAGAGGCGACCGGGCTGCCCCGACGACCCGAACTCACCCGCCGTTCGCCGACTCCGGCGACGCCTCGGCTTCCTCGGGCAGCGGCGCGGTCACGATCACACCGCACGCCTCACAGCGGATCAGGGGGGCCGTGGTGAGGATCTCGTTCTGGAGCTGCAGGGGAATCAGCGAGAAGCACACGCCGCAGGCACCGTTCGCCGTCATGCGCGTGACCGAGCTGCGACGTCCGCTGCGCTTGAGGGCATCGTAGACCGAGAGGTAGCGCTGGTCGATGCCCGACGTGAACAGACCGCGCTCCAGTTCCATGGTGGCGAGATCCGCCCGGGCGGCCTCCTGCTGCGCGAGGATTTCGTCCCTCTTCGGGCCCACGACCGACTTCGCCTCTTCGAGTGCCTCTCGCTGCGCCGCCAGGCGATCTTCGAACTTCGCGATCTGGTCGAGCAGGCTGACGAATTCGACTTCCTCCTGGTCGAGGGCCCGGCGCACCAGACCGAGTTCCGCCTGGACCGCCGCTTCCTCGCGAAGCGTGCGGACCAGGTTGAGGCGCTCTTCGAGCCGATGAACGCGCTGCCGCTTTTCGTCCACGGCCAAACGCAATCGCCGCTCCTCCAGGTGCAGTTCGCGCACCCGGTTCGAAGTGACCTCCACCTCCTGCTCCAGCTGGCGGGCCGGTTCATCCACTTCCTCGAGCATGGGGTCGAAGGAAGCGACCCTGTCCCGGACCTCCCGGATTCTGTCATCGATGGTCTGCAGCTCCAGCAGCCGGCTGGAGATCTGACCGGTTTCGACCGTCACGGTGCACCTTCTCCTTGGTATTGCGGGCTCCCTGCGGCCCTTCGCGCGGACCTGCGCCAATCCGGGCCGCGGGATTTCTTCTTGCTGATCAGGTCCTGCTTGTCCCTTATCAGCCTGGGTTTTTCGACATCGCCGGCCCGCGCGATTTCGGCGTCGAGCACTTCGAGTCGACGATCGAGGGCCGTGTTTTCGATCTGGAGCACGGCGTCCTCGAAGATGGCCTCGGCGGGCGAAGGCACTTCCCTGTCGCTCATCAAGCGCTCGAAGTGAAGTACCGCTTCCGGCATCGTTCCTTCCGGCAGGGCCTGGAGTTCCGGATCGTCGATCAGTCCTTCGAAGATCGCACGGTACACGCCGTCCTCCAAGTCCGATGGGCCGACGCGCTCGGCGGCCTTGTCGATCCATTTGCGATGCTTGAGGAGCAGCAGGATCAGCAGGCGATCCACCCCCAGGCCGTGAAAGCGCGGCGCGGGGCGCCGCCTCGGCGTCGGGGTGCGTCGGGGTGCCTGCGCGAGCCGCGGTGCGGCCCCCTTTCGCAGCTCGGCCTCGAGTGTCTCGGCTCTTACCCCCGTGCGGTCGGCCACACGCGTGATGTAGATGTCCCGGAGCCGGGCATCCTGGACCGCCCTCAGCGTCGGGAGCAGGCGATCGAGGGCATCGCGCGTCTTCTCGATCGTTGCGAAGTAGTCGCGCTCTTCGAGCATCGCGAGTTGCCGATCGAGCACGTCGACCGCTTGCCCGACATATCCGAGCACCCCCTCCGCGCCCTCGGACCGTGCCACGGAGTCGGGATCCTCGCCCTCGGGAAGGGTCACCACGGATGCCCGCAGCCCCTGTGCAAGCAGGACCTTGGCGGCCCGGAACGTCGCACGAAGGCCCGCGGGGTCGCTATCGAAGAGGATCCGCACCTGGCTGGTGTAGTTGCCCAGCAGCCGGGCGTGTTCCTCCGTCAGTGAGGTGCCCAGTGGCGCGACCGCGTTCCCGATGTCGACCGCGGCCAGGGACACGGCGTCCATGAACCCCTCGACCAGCAGCGCGGCGCCCTGCCTGCGGATGTGGTTTCGGGCCCACCCCAGCCCGTAGAGGACGGCGCCCTTGTGGAAGATCGGACTCTCCGGGGAGTTCAGGTACTTGGGCGCCCCCTTCCCCGCCGGCCCCAGAATGCGGCCGCCGAAGGCCAGGACGCGTCCCGAGACGGATTCGATCGGGAAGATGATGCGGTTCCGAAACGCGTCGTAGGGGCGATCACGGCCCTCGCTCCTCTTGATGAGACCCAGTTCCAGCAGCATTCCTTCGTCGAGGCCGTGAACGGAGGCCGCCTCGCGAAAGGCCTCCCATTCGTCCGGCGCATAGCCGATGCCGAACCGCTCGCCGACCTCGCGGCCGATCCCGCGCTTCTCCAGGTACTCGCGAGCGCCCTTGCCACCGTCCCATTCCCAGAGCCGTTCCCGGAAGAAGCTCCCGGCGAAGGCGGAAGCCTCGTAGTAGGGGCGCCACGGGTCGTCGCCCTTCTTTCCCCGCCTGACCTCGCGCACGTCCACACCGCTGCGCGCACCGACGTACTTGACCGCGTCGACGAAGCTCATGCCCTGGTGCTTCATCAGGAACGAGAACACGTCGCCCGATTCGCCCGACGAGAAGTCGTGGAAGAACGCCTTGGCCGGAATCACGTAGAACGAAGGGGTCTTCTCATCCTTGAACGGGCTGAGTCCCCGGAAGTCCTTGCCCGCCTTCTTGAGCTGGACGAACTCGCCGACGATCCCGACGATGTCTGCGCGGGCGCGCACCTCTTCGACGACGTTGTCCGGAATCATCTACCTGAGCCTCACCACGGTGACTCCGTACCCTCCCTCGGCGGGTGTGCCCGCCCGGAACTTCTCCACGCGCCGGTCGGATTCCAGCACCGCCGACACCCTCTTGCGCAGCGCTCCCGTACCCTTGCCATGAATGACGCGCAATTCGCGGAGATCCGCCACCGCGGCGTCGTCGAGCGCGCGGCAGAGTGCAAGTTCGGCTTCGTCGGCACGCTGGCCGCGCAGGTCCAGCTCGGTGGCGGGGTCGGGCGCCACCCCGTCCCACCCCGTTGCCCGGGGCGCTGCCGTGTCCCCGGTCCCACGCTCTCCCGTCCGTCTGCCGGTCCGTCCGCCCGGTTCGCCCCCGTCCGCCGGGACGACCCGCGCCCCGTCCACCTTCATGCGCACTCCCCCGACACTGACGACCACGCGAGGTCCGTCGACCGCCACCACCGTGCCCGGCGAATCCAGTCCGGCCACGCGCACCGTGCTGCCCGGGGCGAGCGCGGCGGACCGGGTGCGACCCTCCTTCTCCCGCCGCGCTCGACCTCCCGCCCGCGGCCCCTCGAGCGCCCGCGCCGCCGCCTCGACCGACGCGCGAGCATCGCGGAAGGCTTCGTCGAGCTCCCCCTGTGCCTCCGCGCGCGCGGTCAGCCCGGCAATCACCTCCTCCACCTCCCGGCGAGCGTCGAGAAGGAGCTTGCGGGCCTCTCTGCGCGCGCGGCCGGCGTGCTCCTTCTCCGAGCGGCGGAGGTCCTCTTCGCGGCCCCGCAGTTGCCGGCGCAGCGCCTCGGCACGCTCCCGCTCCGCTCCCAGCTCGGCCAGAAGGCCCGTCACCCTGGCCTCCTTCGCCTCCAGGTTTTCCAGCAGTTCGTCCAGCCGGGCCTCCGCCTGATCCCGATGGGCATCCGCGCGGTCGAGCACCTCTGCCGGAAAGCCGAGACCCCGGGCGATCGCCAGTCCGTAGCTGCGCCCGGGACGTCCCTTGGTGAAGCGGTACGTGGGGGCCAGCCGCTCACCGTCGAAGCGCAGTGACGCGTTGACGATGCGGTCGCCGGGCAGGGCCAGCCGCTTCAGCCCGCCCAGATGCGAAGTGATGACCGCAACGCACCCGCGCTCGGCCAGCACCTCGACGACGGCGCGGGCCAGCGCCTCGCCCTCCCTCGGGTCGGTTCCGGCGCCGGGTTCGTCGATGAGGACCAGGGAGCGGGCCGTCGCGTCCGTCAGGACCTCCTGGAGGTTGCGGAGATGCGCCGAAAAGGTGGACAGGGAATTGGCGATCGACTGCTCGTCCCCGACATCGGCGAAGAACCTGTCGAAGACCGGAAGGCGCGACCCCGCCCCGACCGGGGGAACCACCCCTGATTGTGCGAGGGCGGCGATCAGCCCGACGGATTTGAGGAAGACCGTCTTGCCGCCGGCGTTGGGACCTGTGACGACGACCACCCGTTCGTGCGGATCGAGGTCGAGGTCGAACGGGACGGCGTCCACGCCGGCAGCGACCAGGAGCGGGTGGCGGCCGGCGCGGATGGCAAGCGGTCCAGTGGTGATCTCGGGGGCACACCCCTCCCAGCGGTCGGCGGTCCGGGCCAGGGCAACCAGCTTGTCCATCTCGGTCAGCGCGTTGATGGAGTCCGCAAGTTGGGCCGCGACAGGGCGGCAGCGTCGCGTAAGAGCGCGCAGAATCCTCAGGACTTCCCGCGCCTCGGCCCGCTCCAGCTCGCGTACCCGGTTCATCATGTCGATCGCCGAGGGAGGCTCGATGAAGACCGTGGCACCTGAAGCCGACTCGTCGTGGACGTATCCGCCGACCGTCCTCCTCCCTTCCCTGCGTACCGGTATGACGTAGCGGCCTTCCCGGATGGACACCGACGCTTCCGGAACGCGGTGGCGGTCGTCCACCCCCCGTAGAAAGGTCTCCAGGTGGGACACCACACGATTGTGCGCACCGGCGAGCCGGGTCCGCAGGCGGCGGAGTTCGCTGCTCGCCCCGTCGAGGACGAATCCCTCCGGATCGACGCTGTGGACGATGGCGTTCTCGAGGGCCCGGTCGGAGAACGTGCGAGTGCCCAGCGCCTGCAGCGCGGGCAGATCTTCGTCCAGGGACGAGAGGGCCCGCAGAAACGTGCGGCCCGCCGTCAGCAGCAAGCCAAGCTGTGCAAGTTCCCCGGCCGAGAGGACCGAACCGTCCACCGCGAGACGCAGCACCGGCGCATCGGAGTCCGGCAGACCCGGAAACGTCCAGTCCCGGCGCGTCGCAAGGAACCGTCCCGCCTGCTCGACCGCGTCCAGCCTCGCACGAACCACGCCGGGGTCCCCCGTCGGCTCCAGGGACAGCACCGCCCGCCGCCCCGCTGTCGTGGAGGCAAAGCCGGACGCGTACCCCAGGGCTCTGCTGAACTCCAGAACCCGGAGAGCGCGCTCCGACATCCTACCCGAGCTCCTCCCGGACGATCGCGGACGCCGTCCTGCCGTCGAACCGGCCGCGGATCTGCGGCATCAGCGCGGACATGACAGCCCCGATGTGGGTAGCGCCACCGTCCACGATCCCGCGCACCATGTCCCTCACATCCTCGGCCGACAGATCGGGCGGCATGTAGCCCCGGAGAACCTGCTCCTGCTCCGCCTCCCTGTCGGCGAGCTCGCGCCGCCCGCCCCGGATCATCTGGGCCGCCGCGTCCTGGCGCTGCTTGATCGCCCTCACGAGCACGGAGCGCACGCCCTCGTCGTCCAGCGCCGAACCGGTCTCGATCTCCCGGTTCCGCAGCTCCGCGAGGGTGGTCGACAGGACCAGTGTTCTCACTTTGTCCCTGGCGCGACGCGCGGCGTTGAGATCCGCACGCAGCGTTTCCTTGAGCGATGTCTCCACGGCCCTGCTCCCTGGTTGATGACGAGACGATGTTCCGCCGCACCAATATCAGTCAAACGATGCCGTGGGATGCAACATCAAACCGACAAGGCAGAAATGAACCGTACGACTGAGAGCATGGTGGACATCCTGCGGCGAAGCGGTCCGGGAGCGCTCCCGGCGACCCGGCTGCTGGAGGAACTGAAGCGGTGTCATCCACCGATTCCGATCACGGTCCGCGAACTCCGCCTGCTGGTGGACGAGACCGGCGGCCGCCTGGAACTGCTCGAGATCAGCGCCGACGGCCCCGGGGCGGCGACGCTGGACAGCTGGGTCGTGCTGATGGATCCCGAGGACGGGCCCTCGCGATCCCGGCTGGCGGAAATGCTCTGGGAAAGCCTCGCCGCGATGGCGGAGGAGCTGGACCCCGCCTCCCGGACCGACGTGGCCCGCTGGATGCTGCAGGCGGAGCACGCGATACGGATCAGCGTTTCCGCCGCGAGGATGGGGCTCGACCTCGCCGGCCCGGGCTACCGTCGCCGCTGAATCAGCCGTCCGTTGGATAGTCCGGCGCGTGTACCGCAGGCTAGCCGAGCGCCTCCCTTACACGTGACCAGAAGCCGCGTCGCCGTTGCGAGTCCATGGTTTCGGGAGGGCTCTCCTCCAGCTCCCGAAGTTCCTGGATCAGGTCCCGCTGCTCGGCGTTGAGCCGGGTCGGCACCCACACGGCCAGATGCACGAGAAGATCACCGTACCTTCGTCCGTGCAGTTCGGGCACGCCTTCACCCGCGACCCGCACCACATCGCCGTGCTGGGTGCCGGCCGGAATCTCCACCCAGGTTCGGCCGTCCACCGTGGGCACGTCGACCCGGTCCCCGAGGGCGGCCTGAGCGAAGGTGATGGGTACCTCGACGGCCAGGTCGGTTCCCGCACGCCTGAAGCGAGGATCCTCCGCCACCTCCAGGATGACCACGATGTCGCCGCGTGGTCCACCCTTCGGTCCCACATTCCCCTCTCCACGCAACGTGATGTAGTTCTCGGAAGACACCCCCGCCGGGACCTCGATCTCGATGCGGCGATCGACCCTGACGCGCCCCTCGCCCCGGCAGCCCGGGCAGTATTCCGAAATGAGCGACCCCTCGCCCCTGCAGGCGCGACACGGCGTGACACTGACGAAGCGACCGAAGACGGAGCGCTCCACCACCCGCTCCTCTCCCGCGCCCTCGCACGTCGGGCAGGTCCGCGGCCGGGCACCGTCCTTGACACCGCTTCCACCACAGGGATCGCAGCTGTCGAGAACAGCCACCCGCACCTTCCGCGAGACACCGGTGCGCACGTCCTTCAGGGTCAGTGGCAGCGTCAGCCGGAGCGATTTGCCGCGCATCGGCCGATTGCCCCGGCGCCGCGTGCCGAAGAGGTCGTTCAGCCCGCCGAAGCCGCCGAAATCCCTCATGAAAATGTCGAGCGCGTCGGAGAAGTCCATTCCACCCTGGAACCCGCTCGGCCCCCTCAGGCCCTCCTTGCCGTACCGGTCGTATCTTGCGCGCTTGGCCGGGTCCCTGAGAACCTCGTAGGCCTCCGTTACCTCCTTGAACCGCTCTTCGGCCTCGCTGGATCCGGCATTGCGATCTGGATGGAATCTGAGAGCGACCTTTCGGTATGCCTTCTTGATCTCTTCCTGATCCGCGTCCCTCGGGACCTGGAGGAGGGTATAGTAGTCAGCCATTCTTCTCCGGGAGATTCGGGTGCCTGGCGGCGTTGGCCGGCACTGCCCCTACGGCTCCAGCATGCTTGTGACGAGTGAGGAGGTGTAGTCGACGATGGCGATCACCTTCTCGTAGGGCATTCGAGTGGGCCCGATGACCCCGAGGATGCCCCGGAGACTTCCGAAGCGGTAGCCGGAGGTCACCAGGGTGAACCCGGAGAGCTCGGGCCCGTGCTCGCTGCCGATGGTGACGCAGGGTCCGCCCCTCACCGCGCGGGTGCCCAGGACCTTCGCGAGGAGATCCTTCTGTTCGGTCAGCGCGATCAGCTCGCGCAGCCGCTCGTTCGTCGAGAACTCGGGCTGCCCCACGATGGCCGAGGTCTGCCCCAGAACGACCTGCTCGGGGCCGGGCGTCCCCGCGGCGAAGAAATCCTCGCTCGACTCGATAAAGATGTTCAGCACATCCCGCGCCGCGGGGTCTTCGACCGCATCTCGAAGCCGCGCGCCGAACGAGCGGCGGATCTCGGTAAAGCTCAGGCCGCCCAGGCGTTCGTTGAGGACCCGTTCGATGCTCTCGAGAACGTCCTGCGGGGCTGCGCCGGGGAGGTCGACGTACACCGTGCGGACCATTCCGGACTTGATGGTGACCACCATGAGCACCTTCTGGGAGGACACCGAAATCAGATCGATCTTCTCCAGCCGGGCCCTGTCGAGCTGCGGCACCGATCCGACGCCGAGTTCGTTCACGAGGAGGCCGAGGGCGCGCGTCGCATTCCTGAGGATTCGCTCGAGCGTACCGTCTCCCGACAGGATCTCCCTTTCGATCCGGATCTTCTCGGACCTCACGAGTGACTCGGGGCGAACGACCCGGTCCACGAAGAAGCGATACGCGAGGTCGGTCGGGACCCGACCCGCGGAAGTGTGCGGATGGGTCAGGTAGCCGTCCTCTTCGAGGTCGGCCATGGTGTTGCGGATCGTCGCGGGGGAAACCCCGAAGTCGAAGCGGCGCGCCAGGGTTCGGCTGCCTGCCGGCTCGGCCGTGTCGACGTAGGTGCGCACCACGGCCTCGAGCACGTGCCTCTCCCGCCTTGAAAGCGAGTCCCTTCCCTTGCTGCGCGTCGAGTGACGTTGAACGGCCATGATCAGAACATCCGTTGGCAAGCTCCGTGTACTTGAAAATCCGCCGTCCGCCGATGCCGTCAACCTGTGCCGGCCTCCTCGCCGAGGGAGGTGTCAAGCTCGAGGGTGAGGTCGTCGAGGACCAGCCATCCCTTCGCCGTGAGGCGGACCCGGCCATTCGAACCATCGGCGAGGCCTGCGCTTTGCCATCTCCGCAGGACCTGACAGGCGGCCGTATCCAGCCCGGCCACATCGATGCCCGCCACCGTGCGGAGTGACAGCCAGAGGGCCTCCAGCCTCCGTTGCCCGGCAGTGAGTTCCTCGCTCCCGGCCCGACCGATACCCGATTCCACGACCCGCTCGGAATACGCGCCCCAGTCCCGCTCGTTCCACCAGCGCCGTCCCGCGAAATAGCTGTGGGCTCCGTTGCCCAGTCCCAGATACGGTGCACCTCGCCAGCAGGCACGGTTGTGGCGAGAAGCGAAACCGGGGCGGGCGAAGTTCGACACTTCGTAGTGTTCGTAGCCTGCCCGCGACAGGAGTTCGGCCGCCAGGAGGTATTCGTCCCGGTAGCGGTCGTCACGGGCGATCGAGACGCGTCCTTCCCGCACCTGGCGCGCGAGAGCCGTGCCCTTTTCGATGGTGAGCCCATAGAGCGAGATGTGCGGCACGTCCAGCTGCAACGCGCGGTCGAGGTCGTCCCGCCAGTCGCGTTCCACGCTTCCGGGCAGGCCAAACATCAGGTCAACGGAGAGATTCGCGACACCGGCCGTCCGCGCTCTGCGGACAGCATGCACTGCGTCGGCTGCGGTGTGCAGGCGTCCCATCCACCTGAGCGCCTGCGGAGAGAAGCTCTGGACGCCGAAGGAGATGCGGTTCACCCCGCACGTCGCCCATTCCCGCGCGACGGTCGCGGTGAACGATTCGGGATTGGCCTCGGCGGTCCACTCGATCCGGCGGTCGCGCACGGGCCCGAGTCCGAAAAGGCCAGCCAGCGCTCCGAGGGAGCGGGGATCCAGGAGCGACGGCGTGCCCCCACCCACGTAGAGGGTCTCGAGGGTATCGGCCAGCGGAGCGTCGCCCGCGACATTCAGCGATTCCAGCTCGGTCCGGATCGTGTCGAGCCATCGCGTGCTGTCGGGACGCCGGTCCACCGTCACCGCGAAGTCACAGTAGCAGCACCGCCTCGCGCAGAAGGGCGCGTGTACGTAGACGTTGCCGATCCTGCCGTGCCCCGGGTCGTTCACGCCGCGCCTTCCCTCACGGCCATGCTGCCCCGGCCGGGCGTCCGCATCACCCGGCCGTCCCTTGTGGGGGTGAGGTGGCCCCTGATCTCGAGGATGGTGAGGAGCGGCCCCACTTCCTCCGGGTCTCGTCGCGACAGCCGCGCCGCTTCTTCGACGGTGACCGGCGACGGCGGGAGCGCCGAGAGGATCTCCCGAAGATCCGGCTCCTCCGGGAGGCGGACGGTGTCCTGCATTACATCGTCGGGGGCGGTCTCCACGACAATCTTCGCACCGTCGGCGATGAGACGGTTGGTCCCTTCGCTGTTGGGACGGTCGATCGGACCCGGCACCGCAAGGACCTCCCGCCCCAGGTCCAGCGCGATTTCAGCGGTGATCAGCGCACCGCTCCTTCGCGACGCCTCGACGATGATCACATCGCGCGCGAGTGCCGCTATGATGCGGTTACGCCGAGGGAAATGATGCGGCTCGGCCCTGACGCCGGGCGCGAACTCGGATACCACCACGGCGCACTCGACGATCTTCCGGTACAGCGCCCGATTGCGTGGCGGGGACACCACATCCACCCCCGAACCCAGCACCGCAGCGGTGGGGCCCGGCAGTGCGCCCCGGTGCGCCTCCGCGTCGATCCCCATCGCCATGCCCGAGACCACGCAACGCCCCCGCCCCGCCCATGCCGCGCCCAGACCCCTCGCGACGCGGCGCCCGTACGCGGTGGCGCGGCGCGAGCCGACGATCGCCACGCACCTGCGCTGCAGCAGTCTGGTCCGGCCCAGCGCGAAAAGCACGGGTGGCGGATCCTTCAGGTGGCGCAGCCTGGCCGGGTAGCCGGCAGTCCCGTACACGATGGCGGCGATGCCGCCCGAAGCACATCGCTCCTGCACCTCGCACGCGTTGCGGACAGCGTCCGATCGGGCCGCGGTGCCTTCGGCGCCAAGCTCCAGCGTCCTTGCGAGGCTGCGCGCCGGCGTTCCGGGCGATACCTCCGGCACCGCCGCGATTTCGGCCGCGGAGGCATCGAGAGCTGCCGCGGGACTGCCGAAATGGTCCACCAGAGCGCGGAAGCGCATGGGACCCACTCCCGGAAGTCCCTGCAGCGTGAGTGCGTCGATGATCCGGGTTGCTTCGCTCATGGGGTCTCCGCCTCCTCCGCGATCGTTCGCGCGGCCCGCAGCTGGCGCCAACACCCCTCCAACAGCTCTCTCAGGCCGTCTCCGGTCACCGCGCTGACGTAGTAGCAGTCCCACGCGTCCGCAGCCTCCACCACGGGTTTCGCTTCGCCCCGGGCGTGCAGGTCCATCTTGGAGACGACCACGGCCCACGGAAGCTCGGTGAGAGCGGGCGAGTACTCCTCCAGCTCGCGGCGAAGCCCTGCCAGCGTCGCGGCCGGATCCTCGCCGTCGACCGGCAGGAGTATCGCGAGCGCCCGCGTACGCTCGATGTGGCGGAGAAACCGGTGACCCAGACCCTTGCCGTCGTGTGCCCCCTCGATGAGGCCGGGGATGTCGGCGACGACGAAGGAGCGATAGTCCGGCAGTTCCACGACGCCCAGGTTCGGCGTCAATGTGGTGAAGGGGTAGGCGGCGATCCTGGGCCTGGCGCGGCTGATGCGTGAAAGCAGCGTGGACTTCCCGGCATTCGGCTCGCCAACGAGGCCGATGTCGGCGAGGAGCTTGAGTTCAAGGCGCACGATCCGCTCTTCACCGTCTTCGCCCGGTTCCCAGCGCCGGGGCGCCTGCCGCGTGGCGGACGCGAAGCGTGCGTTGCCCCTGCCGCCCCTTCCGCCGCGCGCAACCACCAGAGTCTCGCCCGGCCCCAGGAGTTCGCCCAGCAACTCGTCCGTCCCGTTGTCCAGGGCGATCGTCCCCGGCGGCACCCTCAGCTCCAGATCCTGCCCGCTCCTCCCCGTACGGTTCGATCCCTCCCCGTGCATTCCTCTCCCGGCCCGGTGGTGGCGCCGGTAGCGGAAGTCGCTGAGCGTCGTCAGTCCGGGATCCACGATCAGCCGCACGTCGCCGCCCCTGCCCCCATCCCCACCCGAGGGCCCGCCGCGCGGAACGCCTTTCTCGCGCCGGAACGCCTCCGCCCCCGAGCCACCCTGCCCGGCGCGCACTTCGATGGTGACCGAGTCTATGAACATTCGCGGACCACCACCCGGCCGACCGAGTCGCCCAGCGTATTCGTCACCGCGGGTTCGGCGAACTCCTCCAGGGCTTGCCCGGCCGCTGCGGAGAGGATGCCCGCGCGGCTCAGCACCGCCAGGAGCGCCGGCGGCGCCGCACGCCACGCCCCGTCCTCGACCTTCAGCGCGACACCCAGACCCGATTCCACGTCTCCGGCCATGTATACCCCCTCTGCTCCGACCTTGGCGAATACGCGTCCCCGCTCCGCCTCCATCAGCCGGGTACAGAGCCGGGCGGTACCGGCCACCATGAATGGGTGCCGGGTCAGGGCTTCCGCCACCCGGCGCGGTGGTTCGCCACGCCCCGCGGCCGCCGCGAAGCCGGCCGTTCCGCGGGCCAGCGCCGCGACCGAAACCGCGAAGCTGACTACACCGCAACCGTCCACCCCCCACTCCATGCCCTCTGCGGCGAGACCCGTCCAGCGTGCCACCTCGCGCCGCATGCGGAGCTGAACCGGGTGGTCCGGAAGCTGGTATCCGCCCAGCGGCCAGCCGTGAAACGCCGCCAGCGCCAGCATGCCGGCGTGTTTTCCGGAGCAGTTGTTGATGATCGCGGAGCGTGACGCGCCCTCGGCGGCCATCGCCAGGTCGCGCTCGCGCAGGAGCGGCGGATGGGGGCCGCAGACAAGCAGGTTTTCCTCCAGCCCGGCCTTCGCGAGGATCGACCGCGCGACGGCCAGATGTGCTTCTTCCGAGTTGTGCGAACCGCAGCACAGTGCGATCTCCTCTTGCGAAAGCCCGAAGTGGTCCGCGGCTCCGTCCACGACCAGCGGCAACGCCTGAAACGGCTTGGCCGCCGAACGGAGCAGCGTGATGCGCCCGGGATCGCCCCAGCAGCGCACCACTCGTCCCGCCTCGTCCGACACGGCCGCATGCACCCGGTGCGTTGACTCGAGCACGGGGCCGCGATGGACGGAAACCGTCAGGGTCCGGGATTCTGCAACAATCACAGGGGCGCTTCCATGGCTGAACGGGCCTGATAGCGGGCCGAACCCGTGGTCAGCGCGGGAAACCATCCCCCGCGGCAGGACCCTGGCCAACGGGCTGCACCTCCGCCTCCGCCAGCGGCGACCCCGCCAACCGGAAGAGTTCCAGCTGATCCTCCGCCGCCGTGAGGAGTTCCACGGCCCGGCGGAGCGCGGCGTCCGTCCCTGCGATGCGCTCGAAGCGGCCGCCGTCACCCCATGCCTGCAGCGCCACCTCGCTCTCCATGTGCAGGAGCACCGAGCGCCTGGCACGCTGAAGCGTCTCAATGGAGATGCCGGCTCCACGTTCCTCGAGAGCTGTGCGAAAACCGGCGAGGTCCGCGTCGGTGAGGCGGAAATCGGGTGCCAGATCGGGGTGGTCCTGAAGGTAGCCCACCACCCAGCTCTGAAGCGCCGTCACGAAGGCGCCGCCCGATGCCAGGATCTCTCTGACCGCCTCGCGCTCGCCGACCAGCAGAGTGTCCTGCAGGACCCAGAGATCCGGGACGATCCCGCCGCCGCCACGCACCAGCCTTCCGCCTGCGGATCTGAATTCGGGCTTGTCCGCCAGCTCCGGCAGCTCGGCCACGTCGCCCTGCACGGTCAGCACGCCCCGGTCGCCCCTGGCCGCCTGATCCGCCGCTTCCATCTCGATGGACCGCCCCGAGGGCGTGAACCACCTGGCCGTGGTGAGCTTCAGCACGTTGCCGCCGGACAGGGGGAAGAGGGACTGGACCGATCCCTTGCCGTAGGTGGTGGAGCCGATCAGGAGCGCCCGGTCGTGATCCTGCAGCGCCCCGGCGACGATCTCGGCGGCGGACGCGCTGCCGTACCCGACGAGCACGACCACCGGCAGGTCGGGGTAGCTCTGGTCCACCATGGCGGCGTACTTCTCCGGTGCCGAGGCACGGCTTCTGATCTCGACGATATCCATCCCGGGATCGAGGAAGAGGTCCGTCAGCCCGACCCCTTCCGTGAGGAGTCCGCCCCGGTTGCGGCGCAGATCGAGCACGAGGGAGGTCATTCCTTCCGCCGCCAGCGAATCGATTGCCGCGCGCACTTCCTTCGTCGTGGTGCGGTTGAAGATCAGGAGCGGAACGTATCCCACGCCGTCGTCGAGCATGGTGGCAAAGGGAACCGAGGGGACGTGGATCTGCGCGCGGGTCACGTCGAAGTGGATGATCGCGTCGGCCCCCGGGCGCCGGATGCCCATGCGCACCGTTGTACCCGGCCTGCCACGGAGCAGATCGACCGCCTGGTCGGTCAACCAGCCCTCTACCGACCTGCCGTCCACCTCGACGATCCGGTCGCCGGGCCTCACCCCGGCCCTCGCGCCCGGCGTCCCCGGGATCGGAGCCACGACGGTGATGTAGCCGTCGCGGTCGGCGACCTCCAGGCCGACGCCGCCGTACTCGCCCTGGGTTCGAATCCGCTCGTCCTCCCATCTTGCCGCGGGCAGGAACTGCGAATTCGGGTCGCCAAGGTGGTCCACGACCCCGGCGATCGCGGCTTCGTACAGGTCGTCCACATCCACTTCGCCCACGAAGTGCCCCTCGATGCGCTCCACGACCTCTTCGAAAACCCTGGCATGCAAGTAGATGTTGGCACGCATGCCGACGCCGCGCTGGAGCAGCCAGCCCCCGCTCGTGACCGCGAAGACCACGACCAGCGCCGGAACCAGCACAGCCCTGCCTCTAGTCATGCAGGCTCCTTCCCCGCCCGGATACCACACTCGTGCATGCTTCTAAACCCCGCCTTCCCCAAAAGTTTCCGGGAAGCGCGCGAACATCTCGCTGCGGATGCGCTCTTCCACCTCGCCGGGACTCCCGTCCGCAGACACCAGCACGGCCCGGTCCACGGATCGGGCCAGTTCAAGATACCCTTCGCGGACCGCCCGTCGAAAGGTCGAATCCTCGGCCTCGAATCGATCGGGTGACCTGGCCTCACGCGCCTGACGGGCCATCCCCTCCTCGACGGCCAGGTCGAGCACCAGGTAGAGGTCGGCGGCGAGCCCCCCGGTCGCGTATTCGTTCAGACGCGCCACCAAATCCACACCGATGCCTCTGCCGTAGCCCTGGTAGGCGAACGAGCTCAGGTCGAAGCGGTCGGACAGCACCCACTTGCCCGCAGCGAGCGCCGGCTCCACCACCTCGCGCACCACCGAGGCGCGAGCGGCCAGGATAAGCAACAACTCGGTCTCGCGCGCAACCGGACCCTCGCTGCCGTGAAGCAACAGTTGGCGGATCCCTTCACCGACCGCCGTGCCCCCCGGCTCGCGCGCCATGACGAGAGGCAGTCCCGCTCCTTCGAGGAAGGCTGCCAGCCGGCGCACCTGGGTGGTCTTTCCGACCCCCTCGGCACCCTCGATCACAATGAACCGGCCGCGCGTCTCGGGTATGCCGCTCATGCCGCTTCCCTAACCCTCCCGGCGCCCCGGAAACGCCCTCGACACGGCCCCGCTATTCGTAGTACTCCCGCCCCAGATGGGTGATCTGATCCTCTCCCGCCAGCCACCGCAGGGTGTTCTTGAGCTTCTTGTGCTGGATGAACAGGTCGTGCTCCGGGTAGAGCCCCTCGGGCGTATGCGGGCTCTTGAAGTAGAAGGAGAGCCACTCCTGGATCCCTCCCATGCCCGAACGCGCGGCCAGATCCAGGAAGAGCGCCAGATCAAGGACGATCGGCGCGGCGAGGATCGAGTCCCGGCACAGGAAGTCCACCTTGATCTGCATGGGATACCCCAGCCATCCGAAG
This sequence comes from Gemmatimonadota bacterium, assembly GCA_022823145.1. GTDB lineage: Bacteria > Gemmatimonadota > Gemmatimonadetes > Longimicrobiales > Gaopeijiaceae > Bin94. Next base: position 122,935 of record JAJDXS010000080.1, on the reverse strand, counting down.
ATGTCGAGGTTGTCCCAGCCTTCCTTGTCGTCCCCCCGGGGGGGGTAGTAGTTGATCCGGACCTTGTGGTAGAGCCGGCCGTACAGTTCGGGGTACATCCGTGGCTGCAGGATGTATTCGAGCACGCCGAGCTTGGACTCCTCCTTGGTCTTGAAGGATTCGGGGTCGTCGAGGACCTCGCCGTCGCGGTTGCCCAGGATGTTGGTGCTGAACCAGCCGCTGACCCCCAGCATCCTCGCCTTCAGCCCCGGGGCCAGGATCGTCTTCATCAGCGTCTGACCCGTCTTGAAGTCCTTGCCGGCGACGGGCACGCCGCGGTCCTGGGCCAGTGCCTCCAGTGCCGGCACGTCGGCCGACAGGTTCGGCGCCCCGTTCGCGTAGGGCACCCCCTCCATGATCGCCGCCCAGGCGTAGATCATGCTGGGCGCGATCGCGGGGTCGTCGTCGCGCATCGCCTGCTCGAAGGCCTCGGGGGTGGCGTGCGCGGATCCCGAGCGCTGAAACACCTCGGTCGAACCGCACCAGATCATCACGGCGCGGCTACACCCGTGCTCCGACTTGAAGCGGCGGATGTCCTCGCGCACCGCCTCCGCCAGCTCCATCCGGCTCCCCTCCCTCTTCCGGTTCGGCCCGTCCAGCCGCTTGACATACGCGGTGTCGAAAACCGCCGGCATGGGCTTCACCGATTTCAGAAAGTCCCGGATCGGGTCCAGGTGCTGCGTGCGGTCCAGGACACCGGCGTTCACGGCGCTGTCGTAGGCGTCGTCAGGTATGGGGTCCCACGCGCCGAAGACCAGTTGATCGAGCCCGGCAAGGTCGATGAGATCCTTGATGAGCGGCGCACGCGCTTCGGTGCGCTTGCCCAGACGAATCGTGTTCATCTGTGTCAGGCTGCCGAAGGGCTGCGCCAGGCCCCGCCTTACCGCCTCGACGCCGGCCACCACCGTGGTGGCTACCGCACCGAGCCCGGGGAGCAGGACACCCACGCGCCCGCCGGACGAAGAGATCCTGGGAGGCTGGTCCACTGTGACCTAACCCTTTCCGGCGGTCGGGCCGCCGTTGTCTAGAGGAACGCCCGTGCCGCGCCTGTACACCCAGAAGATGCGCTGCACGGCCGTGGCATTTGTCAATACGGCTACGATCACGATGATCACGGTGAGAACCAGGCCGTCCCACGCGAGGCCGAAGATCAGCGACCCCAGACCGAGGATCAGGATACGCTCGCCTCTCTGCATGAGCCCGACCGAGCAGTCGAATCCGAGCGACTCCGCCTTGGCCCGCGTGTAGCTCACCATCAGCGAGCCTCCGAGTGCCAGGGCGATGATGTAGATCATCAGGATGTCGACGAACTCGACCTGGTAGGCGTTGTAGAGGCTCATGAGCCCGATGTACATCGCGATTTCGGAGATGCGATCCAGGGTGGCGTCGAAGAAGGCCCCGAACTTGGAGGCGAGGCCGGATACCCGCGCCACACTGCCGTCGAAGACGTCGCACAGGCCGCCGAGCAGCATGAGAAGTCCGGCCGTGCGGACATGGTCCTGCGAGTACATGACCGCCCCGGCCACGGTGACCAGGAAGCCCGCCACCGTGATGGCGTTGGGATGGACCCCCCGCCGTATCAGCCACCGGGTGATCGGCCCGGTAATCCGCTCGGTCGGCTCACGCAGGTCGCTGATGCTCCTGGGCATCGAACGCTCCCGCCGTCGCCCGGACTCGTTGCTGGCCGTCACTGATCGCTCATGAAGTGAGGATGATGCGGGACGCTGCACCCTCCTGCATCCCCTTCTGGATGGCCGCGTTTACCCGGTACATGACCTTGTCGAAGTTGGCCTGCGCGGACACGAGGCTCTGGTATACCGACGACGCCTGCAGCTTGTTCAACGCCGCTTCGTAGCGCTCCATTTCCGCCTGGTCCGGCTCCTTTCCTTCCCGGATCGCGGCCTGCAGCGTCCCTTCCTGCTGCCTGAGCTGGTTGGTCAGCTCCACGATCCGGCGATCGTCGTCCGCGCACTCCTTCGCCCGGGCAAGCGTCCGGTATTCGGGGGTATTCCCGAGCGCACGGCCCAGGGATCCGGCCAGGTCATCAATGTTGGTCATGCGTCAACCTCCGTGCAAAAACATAGCGTTGGCGGCCTGTAAGGTCGTCATGTAACCGGACCGACCGAAAGCGTCCCGTATCGCTGATGAAGCCGGCCACGGTTTCGCCCTGGGCACTCCCCACCTCCAGCCCGAACCACCCGTCCGGGCGCAGGACGGCTTCCACGCCCGCGACGAGGGCGGCGATGAGGGCCAACCCTCCCTGCCCGGCCACCATGGCGGCGCGCGGCTCCCACTCCCGCACTTCGGGTTCGGCCCCGCGCCACTCCGCCTCGCTCAGATACGGCGGGTTGGACAGGACGAGATCGAAGGTGAGCCCCCCCACCGGATCCAGCAACGAACCCCGGCGGAAATCGATGGCGGGCCGGCCGCACGCCCTCGCGTTCGAGCGCGCGACCTCGAGGGCGTCGGCAGAGATGTCGGTCGCGGTGACGGACCGGGCCAGCCCCTCGGCCGCCAGGGCGATTGCGATCGCCCCCGACCCCGTCCCGACGTCGAGGGCGGATTCGAAGACGCGGTCGTGCCCGGCGACCCGGGCCAGCACCTCGAGCAGGTACTCCGTCTCGGGGCGCGGGATGGCGACGCGGGGGTCGACCGCGAGCTCCAGGTCCCGGAAGGGCGCGGACCCGAGCAGGTATTGCAGCGGCTCGCGCGCCGCCCGGCGCCGGAGCAGGGGACGGTAGACGGCCAGTTCGGTCTCGGCGAGGGGTCGGTCGAAATCCAGGTACAGCTGGAGCCGGCCGATCCCGAGGACGTGGGCCAGCAGGTATTCGGCGTTCAGACGGCCGTCCTCGACACCCTTGCCGCGCAGGAAATCTCCGCTCCAGCGCGCGACCTCCATGACGGTCCACCGCCGTTCGCCGGCACCGCCGGGGGGTGAACGGCGGGGGGCGGTGGAGGGCGAGCCGGTCAAGACCTCCCCTGATCCCCGCCAAGGCGCTCTTCGTCCCTGGCCAGACGGAGCGCGGCGACGAGTTCGTCGAGGTCGCCGTCCAGGATGTCGGCCAGGCGGTAGAGGCTGAGGCCGATCCGGTGGTCGGTGACCCGATTCTGTGGAAAGTTGTAGGTGCGGATCTTGGCCGAACGGTCGCCGGATCCGATCTGGGACCTGCGCGCCGCCGCACGCTCCGCCTCGCGGGCCGCGATTTCCCGGTCGAGCAGCCGCGAGCGCAGCACCTTCATGGCCTTGGCCTTGTTCTTGTGCTGCGACTTTTCGTCCTGGCAGGTGACGACGAGTTCGGTCGGAAGGTGGGTGATGCGCACCGCGGAGTCGGTGGTGTTGACCGATTGGCCTCCGGGGCCCGACGAGCGGAACACGTCGATACGAAGGTCCGCCGGGTCGATCGCGACATCTACCTCCTCGGCCTCGGGCAACACGGCCACGGAGGCGGCGGAGGTGTGAATGCGGCCCTGGCTCTCCGTCTCCGGGACGCGCTGCACGCGATGGACGCCCGATTCGTAGCGGAGACGCCCGTAGGCCCCCTTCCCCCGCACGGTGAAGATCGCCTCCTTGATCGACCCCGGTATCCCCTCCGACACGCCGGCCATGTCGACCGACCACCCGCGCCGCTCGGCGAGCCTGCGGTACATGCGCATCAGGTCGGCGCTGAAGAGCCCCGCCTCGTCCCCCCCGGTCCCGGCTCGGATCTCGACCACGGCCGGACGGTCCTCCATCGGGTCGGGCGGCACCAGCGCACCGCGCAGCGCCGCGGCAGCCCCGGCCAGCCGCTCCTCCAGCGCGGCGATCTCCTCCTCGGCCAGCTCCCTCATCTCCGAATCGGTCGATTCAGCGAGGATTTCCCGCGCGCCCAGGAGCTCGTCCTCGAGGGACACTACCGCTCTCCCCGCAGCGACGGCGGTTTCCAGACCAGCCCGCTCCCGCCCGAGGTCGCGCAGGCGACGGGGATCGCGCATCACCTCGGGCCGCAGGAGTTCCTCCTCGATGGCACGGAAGCGAGCTTCGGTTTCGGCAAGCCGCTGGGCGAGGCGGGGGTCGATGGCGGTTCTCCGTGCGGACAGGGTGGCGGGACGTCAGCCCAACAATGTAGCCGACCGTCGGTGGACGGTGAACGCCGGCCCCCTCGGGGGCCGGATCCGGCCGCAGCAGACGGTCGATGGCTATGTAATGTCAATATTACAAATGTAATCTCGACATTACATTTGGCATCGCGCCGCCGATCGCCCCCGCCACGAAGACGGCGAAGCAGACCACGCCGAGGAGGTCGCCGGTGCGCGTGAAGAGGGTGATGCCGCGCGGGGGCGCCGCCGTGAGAACCGCGACGCCCTCCGCGCCGGGTTCGAGCGCGTAGGGTGCTCCCCTGCCCGCTGGAGACACCGCGAAGCTGTAGCCGGTGGCTCCGACCTGAATCACCGACACCCGGTTCTCAATCGCGCGAAGACGTCCGTGCGTCGCATGCTGCCAGTATGCCCAGGTGGTGCGGAAAGGGCGCCCGGGGTCCAGCCAGTCGTCGTTGGAGATGACCGCCAGCCACTCGGCCCCGGCGCGGACGAGGGTGCGCGCGGTCGCCTCGAAGGCCGAATCGTAGCAGATCATGACGCCCGTGGGGTGACCGCCCAGCGTCAGTGGACGAGGGTCGCGGCCCACCGCATAGCCGCGGCCGGGAAGAGGGCGTCCGGCTGCCGGCCAGACTCCCGTGGCTTCCAGTCCCGGGACCAGGCGGGTCTTGCGGTACGGCGGCGGTGCGGGGCCGGCGGCGGGCTGTACGAAGGCGGCGTTGTACCAGAGGGTGTCCGGACTGTCGGCAAGCGGTTCGGCGTCGAGGGCGCCGATCAGGATGTCGGTCTGGAGCGCGCGGGCGGACCGGGCGAGGTCGGGACCCGGGACCCCGAGGAAGCGTTCCGGGAAAACCGCCGCGACGAAGGGCCGGATGCCCGCCTGGTCCCGGAGCGGGTCGAGCCACCGATCGAGGTCGCCGCCGGTGCGTCCGGGCTGTACGACCGCGACCTCCGCCAGCGCGCCCGCGTTGAGCGGGGAGTCGAGAGCGGCCTGGCGGATCTGGCCTGCGAGCGCGGGAAGGGCCAGCAGGAGCGAGACGAGGGCGATGGTGCGCGGCGCGGCCCGGGGCACGGGTGACGAGCCGAGGAGCCGGCGTGACCAGGACCACCACGGCACTGGCAAAGCCGCCAGGCAAGCCCCCGCCGCCACCGTCCAGAAGGTCAGGAACCGCGCCCCGAACACCTCGGCCCCGGCGGCCAGAGCCGGATGCCATGCGAGCGAGCCTCCCGCGTTGAGCCAGGCGTAGGGGACCCAGGGTACGCGTGCCGCCAGCCACTCGAAACCGGTCCAGCAGGCGGCGAGCGCCAGCGCCAGCGGCCATCCCTTGCGGCCGTGAAGGAATGTGGCGGCGCCGCAGGCCGCACCCGCGACGACGCCTATGAGGAGCAGGACGAGGAGGTAGGTGGGGACCGCCAGCGGCGTTCGCCAGGAGAGCGACGGCACCATCCAGTAGAGACCGATCCCGTGCGCGACGACGGCGGCCGTGAAGCCCTGTGCGAAGGGGGCCAGGGGGGGCGCCGAGAGGTCGCGCGTGGTGAGGGAGAGGGAGGCCGCGAGCGGGGCGAAGGCCAGGAAGGGGACGACGGGGCCTCCGTGCGGGGAGAAGGTGGCGCCGATCGCGAGGCCCGAGGCGGCAGCGAGGAATAGTGCGGTGGGCGCGGTGCTCCCGGACGGCGGGCCCGCGGCGCCCGGCGGCGACATCAGGAGAGCTTGACCTCGCGACCCTCGTGCGCCGACTCGTAGGCGGCCTCGATGAGCGTCATCAGCCCGATCTGGTCGGTAGGAGGCATCGCGGCGGCGGTCCCCCCGACGACCCGCACGAATTCGTCCAGCAGGCGGCGGTAGCCGTTGGTGAAGTGGTCCTCGCCGCCGCGCGGGATGGGCTGGCGGGGGGTAATGTCGACCGTGCGCCCCCCGATCTGCTTGTAGATGGAGAGCGGTGACAGGCGCGCGCTGCCCTCCGAGCCGAGGACCCAGAGGCGGTGACGGTCCGCGGGGGCATGCAGGCGCCAGCTGGCCGTGAGCGTCACGGCCACCCCGTCACGCGTAACCGCATGGACGTGCGCCTCCTCCTCCACGTCGAAGCCGTCGCCGCGGGTGGTGGCGGCCACGCGGCCCATCTCCGGGTAGCCGAGCACCCAGAGCGCGAGATCCAGCGCCGGCACCCCCAGGTCCATCAGCGCGCCGCCACCCGATTCCAGCGCACGCCGCCGCCACCCCGTCCGCGGACGTCGCACGGCTCGGTTGAGCCAGGTCACCCTCGCGGTGCCGATCTCGCCCAGCGCACCCTCGGCGATCGCGGAGCGCAACGCCCGTACATTGGCCTGATAGCGGTGCGACAGCCCCGTCACAACGCCCTTGCCCGTCGCCCGGGCGACCTCCAGCAGGTGGCGTGCCCCGCCGGGCGACAGCGCCAGCGGACGCTCGACCAGCACGTGCTTGCCCGCTTCGAGGCAGGCCGCCGCAAAGCTCTCGTGAAGGAAACTGGGCGCGCAGATCACCACGCCCTCGATCTCCTCCGCGGCGATCAGCTCGTCGTCGGTCAGCACGCGCGGCACGCCGAAGCGCTCGGCCACGGCCTGTCCCTTGACCGCATCTAGGTCCGAAATCGCGGTTACCTCGACGTCGGCGCGCTCGCTGAGGATCGGCAGGTGCAGCAACTGGCTCGTCACCCCCGTCCCGATCACGCCGATCCGCACCCGCCGGGGTCCGCTCTCAAGCATCGATCACCCTCCCGAACAGGTCGTAGTCTCCCGCCTCCACGATCTCCACGTCGACGATATCGCCGGGGCGCGCCGCACCGGCAGAGGCAAGCAGCGTCTGTCCGTCCACCTCGATCGCCTGTCCCTGGGTGCGCCCGACCGCTTCGTGGCCGGCCTCGCCTGGTGTGAGCTCGTCGACCAGCAGTTGCGCCCGCGTCCCCACGCGCGCCATGTTCGATTCGAGCGAGAGGTCCCGCTGATGCTCCATGACCATCTCCAGCCGTTCGGCCTTCAGCTGGTCGGGCACCTGGTCGGGCATGGCAGCGGCCGCCGTGCCCTCCTCGATCGAGTAGGCGAAGGCGCCGACCCGGTCGAAACGGATTTCCTCGAGAAAATCCATCATGATCCGCACGTCGTCGTCGGTCTCGCCCGGAAAGCCGACGATGACGGTGGTGCGCAGGGTGAGGTCGTCGATCTCGTCCCGGAGCCAGCGGACGCGCTCGCGCACCGTGGCCTGTCGCTCGGGGCGCCGCATGCGCGCCAGGACCGCGTCGCTTCCGTGCTGCAGCGGCATGTCCAGGTACGGGAGCAGACGCGGTTCGCGTGCGATCAGCCGGACCAGCCGCGGCGTGATCCCGGACGGGTACATGTAAAGCAGCCGGTACCAGTCCACCTCCGTGCCTTCCACGAGCGCCTCCAAGAGATCGTGGAGGAGCGGCGCGGAGCGGTCGCGGCGTCTGAGGTCGCGGCCGTACCAGGTGGTGTCCTGCGACACGAGGTTGAGCTCGCGCACCCCCTGCTCGCCCAGTTCGCGGGCCTCGGCCACCAGCGCGTGCAGGTCCGCCGAGCGGTGCAGGCCGCGCATGTGCGGGATGGCACAGAAGGCGCAGCGATGGTCGCACCCCTCGCTCACCTTGAGGTAGGAAACGTGCGGTGTTTCCGAGGTCAGGATGCGCAGCGGCCGCTCCATGTTCGGCACGAACGTCTCACCGACCAGCCCCCGGGCGCGCAGCTCCGGAACCAGGCGCGCCATCTCGGCGATGCCGAGGAAGAGGTCCACTTCGGGGATCTCCTCTTCCATCTCGGCCCGGTAGCGCTGCACCATGCAGCCGACCGCCACCACCGCCCTCACCCGGCCGCGGGCCTTGAGTTCGCACGCGCCCAGGATCGTGTCGATGGACTGTTCCTTGGCCGCGTCGATGAAGCCGCAGGTATTCACCACCACGACTTCCGCGTCCTCCACGTCGCTGGTCACCCTCGCGCCCGACGCCACCAGTGCGGCCATCATGTGCTCGGAATCGACGGTGTTCTTGTCGCACCCCAGGGTCACCAGGCCGAGCCGCGGTCCGTCCTCGGGACCGATCGCGAAGGAGCGCGGGTCGACCGCGCGCACGTCTGGGCGCACGTCCAGCCTCACCGGCCCCGCGCTCACCGGAAAGACGGGAAGATCCCTCGTGCGAAGCCTCATCTCAGCCTCATCGGAGTGCGGGCGGGCTGCCGCCGCCCGACCCTCCCCCTCCCCGGATCCGCGCCCCTTCCGGAACCTCGAACACGAAGGTGCCGGGATCGATCGACGGAGACAGGTCCAGGCCGCGCAGCGTGACGGTGCGCACGTTCCCGCTCTGTTCGTGGATTTCGAGGCGCCGGATCACATGACTGCCGGTATCCACCCACAGGCGTGCCCTGTCGTAGGCCGCCCCCGCGCGGGGCGTCAGCGTCACGACCCGGCAGTCGCGTCCGCCGACCGCCTCGACCCCCCCCTCTTCGGCGTCGTACTTGACGCCCGGATCCTCGAGCAGCTCGCGAAAGAAATCCCGGCTCGCCGGCGCGTCCGACACCGGATACCGATTCACCTGGGCGCCGTCGAGGCTCGGGTAGTAGACCCAGAAGAACTCCCCGTCCGAAATCACCATGTCGCCGTCCGGGTCCGAGAATCGCATGGAGAACAGGTTGGGACGCTGCTGGCACACCCGCCCGGCGCTTTGAATGGTCCGGCGCGTGAGCCGCACCTCGATCGCCTGCTCGAAGTCGGCGCACATCGCAGCCACGTCGCGGTACAGCTCGGCCGCCGCCTCCATCGCCTTGACCGACTCCTGGGCCGTTCCCGCCGACACGGACGCCACAACGCCAAGGGCTGCCTGGGCTGCCGCGGAGGCCGCCAGCCGACTCCGCCGGCCCCGAATCAAACAGGGCATACCTCGTCCAGCCCCTGATGGTCCAGAAGTACCTCGCGGGGCTTCGAACCGTCCGGCGGACCCAGAACCCCCGCATCGTGCAGCTGATCGACGATTCTGGCCGCCCGCCCGTACCCGATCCGCAGCCGGCGCTGCAACAGCGACGTGGACCCGACCCCCTGCTGGATGCACGCCTCGGCCGCCTCGCGGAAGAGTTCGTCCCAGTCGCCCCATCCCCTGCCCTCCTCTCCCCCGTCGCCGTCCCCCTCCTTCGCCTTCAGCTCTTCCAGAATGTCGCTCTCATCGGACTTCACCCGCGCCTTGAGCGCCTCCATGGTGTCGGCTTGTGCGCGATACCATGCCATGAGCGCCTCGGTCTCTTCCGTCGAGATGAACGCTCCCTGCATCCGCACCGGCTCGCTGCGGCCGGGCGGCAGGAACAGCATGTCTCCGTAGCCGAGGAGCGAGTCCGCCCCATTCTGGTCAAGGATGGTCCTCGAATCGGTCTTCGAGGCGACTCTGAAGGCGATCCTGCAGGGGAAGTTCGCCTTGATCAGCCCGGTGATGACATTCACGCTTGGCCTCTGTGTCGCGACAAGCAGGTGTATCCCGATCGCGCGAGCCTTCTGCGCCAACTGGGTCAGCGGCTTCTCCACCTCTGCCTGCACCGTCATCATCAGGTCCGCCAGTTCATCCACCACCACCACGATCCAGGGCAACACGCCGGCCTTGTAGCGCCACCGGTCCTCGTCCTCGTCGGGACCGTCCGGCTCGGGCAGGCTGAGTTCGACCCCCTGCTCCACGCGGTCGTTGAACTCCCCGAGCGACCTCACCCCGTTGGCGCTGAGCAGCAGGTAGCGGCGCTCCATTTCCATGACCGCCCACTTCAGGGCGCCTGCGGCCTCCTTCGGGTCCGTGACCACCGCGTGGCGCAGGTGGGGCAGGTCCGCGTAGGCCGACAGCTCCACCATCTTCGGATCGATGAGCAGGAGGCGAAGCCTGTCCGGTCCGTGCCTGTAAACGAGACTCGTGATGATCGTGTTCAGGCATACCGATTTGCCCGAGCCCGTCGCCCCCGCAATCAGCGCGTGCGGCATCTTCGCGAGGTCGGCCACGTAGGCATCGCCGGTGAGATCCTTGCCCATTCCCAGCGGCAACGCGCCGCGCGAACGCGCAAAGGCCGGCGTCTCCAGAATCTCGCGCAGCCGTACGATCTCGGGACGCGGGTTGGGGATCTCGACGCCGATGGCTCCCTTGCCGGGTATGGGCGCGACGATCCTGACGCTCTTCGCCCTCATGGCCAGCGCCAGGTCGGCATCCAGGTTGGCGATCCTGTTGACCTTCACCCCCGGCTCGGGCACCACCTCGTACTGCGTGACCGCCGGGCCCGTTGTGCGTCCCGCCATCCTGCACCTGATGTTGAAGGTCTCCAGCGTGTTGACGAGAACCCGCCCCAGCCTGTCGAGCTCCTTCTCCATGCCGAAGCGGTTCTCGTGGGCGGGGGCCGTCAGGATGCTGAAGGGCGGACAGGGGTAGTCGGCCGGCGGATCCTCTCCGGCGGTGCCCGCAGGGGCCGCGGGATCGGCGGTTGCGACGCCGGCAGCACCGTCCGACGCGACCGCTTCCGAAGCGCTGCCGGAGTCCCGGTCCCCTGTGGCCTGTTCGAACCCGGAGTCCAGGGCCAGGCCCGCGTCTCTTGCATCTCCCCGTTCCGGACCGCCATCCCCCTCTTCTGCGCCTCCCCGTTCGCCCCTGGCCAACACTCCTCCGAAGGGGCGTCTTCGCGCCCTGGCTCGCTCTTCCGCCGCTCGCTGTCCGGCATCCTTCCTGGCCCGAGCCGCGCTCCTCCGCTCCGCGCGCCGACCCCACCAGTCCCGGGCGAGGCTTCCGCTGCGGCGCAGCCTCCGCCCCAATCCGCGCGATGCGGCTCCCAGCGCCAGCGTCGGTGGCGACAGCGGGTTGAAGCGGAACGCCGCGATCGAGGTCAGTGCGACGGCCGTCACGAACAGCACCCATGCCCCCAGCCACCCGGTAGCGCGCAGCAGCGGCTCCCCGAGAAACTCGCCGACGAAACCGGTAACGGTCTCACTGCCGCCGGAGAGGAACCCCCCAAGCGGGAGCAACAGCACGAGCGAGCACGCGAGGATCCAGAGTGTGCGCCGGGCCGGCCGCGACCACCATCCCCCGATCGACGCCGCGCCTGCCACCAGTCCCAGCGGCACGGCGGCGGACCCCAGCCCGAGCCAGGTCAACAGGAACCGATCGATGATGTGGCCGGCTTCCCCTACCGGGTTGGCCGTCGGAAAGAACTCGGCAACCCTGGGCCCCAACCGGTCCAGCGGGAAGAGGGCGGCGGTGATCAGAAACGCGAGGACGACCACGAGAAAGGCCAGTGTGCGACCGATGTCTCCCCTTCGGTCGGGGGAAGCAGCGTCCCTGGACGGCTTCCTCGCGGCATTCCCGGCTTGAGCCGGACGACCCGTTCCGCCCCTCTTCCCGCCGCGTCCCGGGAACTTCACCACGGGTGCCTCAGGGAGACGGGACGGTGATGATTCTATCTCGCATCATGGGTACAATCTTATGCCTGTCGGCGCTGGCGCACAGTGCCAGATCACCTCCCAACCCCACTTCCACCAGCGCCCGGCCGGCCTCCGTCCGCGTCAGCATCTCCGCCGACACTTCGTGAATGCCTGCGAGATCCACCGCTGCCCGCGCCCTTTCGTCGATCACGACGGGCCCGGCGACCCCGTCCAGAACCCTCCGCAACAAGTGGCCGGCGCAAACCGCATCGTCCATCGCGAAGCGGCCCGCCTTGCCCGCGCAGATCACCACTACCGCGCGGTCGCCCAGAACCGCCTCCGCCACCGCACCCAGGTTCATGAAGGAGGCGGGGAGGATCCGCTCCGCCTGCTGCGCTGCCGCCAGAGCCTTCGTGCCGTTGGTCGTGGTCATCACCAGGCGCCTGCCGCCGACGGCCCCAGCCGTAAACTCGGCCGGCGAATTGCCCAGATCGAAGCCCTCGATCCGGAGCCCCTGACGCTCCCCGCACAGCAGCACCCGATCACCGTCGGAGGCATCGCGCAACCGTACCGCCTCCTCGACGGTAACGGCCGGAAGGATCGCTTCGGCGCCGTTGGCCATGGCCTCGACAATGCAGGAGGTGGCGCGCACCACGTCGATGACGATCGCGCACGCGCCCTCGACGTCGTCGGCGCGCACTTCGGCCGGGGTGAAGCACACACGGAGTCTCATGGGCGCGGCCTCAACCGACGCGAGAGCGCCGTCTGTCCTGAAAGCGCTGCACGAAGCTCGTGTCCACCTCGCCCGAGCGGAATTCCTCGTCGCGCGTGATCTCGGCCAGGTAGTCGATCGTGGTGGATACGCCCTCGACCACAAACGATTCGAGGGCCTCGCGTCCCCTCACGACCGCCTCTTCCCGCGTGTTGCCCCAGACGACCAGTTTGGCAAGGAGCGAGTCGTAGAAGGGGGGCACGCGGTATCCCGAGTAGACGTGGGTATCGACGCGCACGCCCGGGCCGCCGGGCTGGTGAAACGTCGTGATCAGCCCCGGCGACGGTGCAAAGTTGCGCGACGGATCCTCGGCGTTGACCCGGAACTCGATGGCGTGGCCGCGGTGTTCCTGCTCCCCGGGCGGAAATGAGAGCGGCTCCCCGGCGGCCACCCGGATCTGCTCCTTGACCAGGTCCAGGCCCGTCGTTGCCTCGGTGACCGGATGTTCGACCTGGATGCGGGTGTTCATCTCGATGAAGAAGAACTCGCCGGAGCGGTCCAGGAGGAATTCGACGGTGCCGGCTCCCTCGTAGCCGATCGCTTCGGCGGCCTTCACCGCAGCCTCGCCCATGCGATTGCGCAGCTCGGGGGTGAGCGCCGGCGAGGGGGACTCCTCCACCAGCTTCTGGTGCCGGCGCTGGATCGAGCAATCGCGCTCGCCGAGGTGCACCACGCGCCCGTGCGTGTCGCCGAAGACCTGGAATTCGACATGCCGGGGCCGCTCGATGCAGCGCTCCAGGTACATGCCACCGTAGCCGAAGGCCGCGTCGGCCTCGGCCCGCGCCGCCGCGAAGTTGCGGCGGAAGGATCCGTCGTAGCCGGCGATGCGCATCCCCTTCCCGCCCCCGCCCGCCGCCGCCTTGATCATGATCGGGAACCCGATCTCCCGAGCGATGGAGAGCGCCTCGCCTTCGTCCTCCACGATTCCGTCCGATCCCGGGACCACCGGCACACCCGCCGCTCGCATCGTTTCGCGGGCCACGGCCTTGTCGCCCATGGAACGGATCTGGTCCGGCGTCGGCCCCACGAACACCAGATCGGAGCGCCGGCAGATCTCGGCGAATTCGGCGTTCTCCGCAAGGAAACCGTAGCCGGGGTGAACCGCCTCCGCCCCGGTGATCTCCGCCGCGGCGACGATGCGCGTCACCTTCAGGTAGGACTGGGCCGGGCGAGCCGGACCGATGCACACGGCTTCGTCCGCGAACCGCACGTGGAGCGACTCCTGGTCGGCTTCCGAATGAACCGCGACCGTGGCGATGTCGAGTTCGCGGCACGCGCGCACGATGCGGAGCGCGATCTCCCCCCGGTTTGCGATCAGGAGTTTCGTGAACATGCGGTCCCAGCGGTCCTTGGATCAGGCGGGATCGACGCGGAAGAGAAGCTGCCCGTAGTCGACCGGCTCGGCGTTGTCGGCACAGATCTCGACGATCCGCCCTGCCACTTCACACTCCAGTTCGTTCATCAGCTTCATCGCCTCGATGACGCACAGAACGTCGCCCGCCGCGACGGACGTCCCGACCTCCACGTACGGTTCCGCCTCCGGTGACGGCGCCCGGTAGAAGGTGCCGACCATCGGCGAAGTGACCTCCACCAGATCGGCGGCGGGCGGCTCGGGTGCCGAAGCGGACTGCGCGGGCGACGCCGGTTCGGAGCCCGGCGAAGGGGCGGATTGAGCCGCCTCCGCAGGAAGGGACGCAGCCCCCGAAAACGCCTGTGGAACCACGATGCCGCCGCTGGGAGACTTGGCCAGCCGAATCCGGGTCGCTCCGCGTTCGATCTCGAGGCTGTCCAGCGACGATTCGTCCATGAGGCGGACCAGCGCCTGTAGAAGCTCGATGTCGATCATCCGCTCACCCGTGTCAGGTATTTATCCTCACGCCGATCGATCCTGAGCCGGTCCCCCACCTCGACGAAGAGCGGAACCTGCACCACCGCCCCCGTTTCGAGCCTGGCCGGCTTGGTGGCGCCCTGTGCCGTATCGCCCTTGAAGCCCGGATCGGTGTCGGTGACCTCGAGTTCCACGAAGTCCGGCAACTCCACGCTGAGGACGTTGCCATCATGGACCAGCCCGTGGCAGTCCATGTTCTCCTTCAGGTACTTCAACTGGTCCTCGCCGAGCATGTCCCCGCTGATCGGGATCAGGTCGTAGGTCTCCTGGTCCATGAAGTGGAACAGCTCGCCATCGGTGTAGGAGTAGCTGACCGGACGCCTTTCCAGCCTGACGCTGGTCACCCGCTCGCCGGCCCGGAACGTCCTGTCCACGACCGCACCCGAGAGCACGTTCTTGAGCTTGGTGCGCACGAAAGCGCCGCCCTTTCCGGGCTTGACATGCTGGAAATAGGTGATGGTCCAGAGGACGTTGTCGATTTCCAGGACCATCCCGTTGCGAAAGTTTGCGGTAGTTGCCATTGAGACCGGTTCCGAATCCTCGCCATCGGCGGGGCCTGGCTTCTACTGGGCCGCACCGCTCCGCCGAACAAGGTAATTGTTGAGACAGCGAAAGCCCGAAAGATAGCTGTCGACACCGAAACCGGCGACTACGCCAACTGCCGCCGCCGACAGGAAAGAACGGTGCCGGAAGCTCTCGCGGCTCGAGGGATTGCTGAGGTGGACCTCCGCGAACGGTCTGGACGTTGCCAGCAGGCCATCGAGCAGGGCTACCGAGGTGTGGCCCAGTCCGGCCGGGTTGATCAGCACGCCGTCCACGCGTTCGCGGATCTCCGCCAGGTAGTCGAGGATCCTTCCCTCGCAGTTGGACTGGAAGAACTCCACCTCGGCGCCGACTTCGCGAGCCAGCTCCTCCAGCGCCCGGTCGACGTCGGCCAGGGTTGCGGTTCCGTAGACCTCGGGCTCCCTGGTTCCGAGAAGGTTCAGGTTGGGGCCGTGCACCACGGCAATCCTCACCAAGTCGTTCCTTTCGATGGATTGGACAGGCGAAAAGGAAGCGAGCGCCGCACCAGGCGCGCGCTTGCGGGCACTTTCGGCCTGGGGTGTATCCGTCGCCGCCGGCGCCCGAAAGGTAGATTTTGGCGGACAAGAGTGTCAACGCGCTCGTCATTCCTTGAAGACGGGTCCGGCAAGGCGTTAGCTTCCCTGTCCTTGCAAGGAGGTGGCAACCGCCATGATGGAGCAACTCAGAAGAAGCACGAAGTGGATCATGATCCTGGTGGCCCTGGCCTTCGGGGGACTGATGTTCTTCGAGTGGGGCATGGATATCACCGGCCAGACATCGGGGTCCTTCGGGGAGATCGGCCGCGTAAACGGCACCCCCGTAAGTTACGACCAGTACATGGCTTCGTACCGCAATCTCTACGACCAGCTGGCCCAGTTCCAGGAAGAACCGATCACCAACGCGCAGAACTCGGAACTGGAAGACCAGGCCTGGGACGAAGTCGTCAATTCGATCCTGATCCAGCAGGAGCTGCAGCGCAGACGGATCATCGTCACCGACGAGGAAGTGCAGACGGCGGCGCTGCTGAGCCCGCCGCCGGACCTCGTCTCCAGCCCCGCGTTCCAGACGGATGGCGTTTTCGATATCACCAAGTATCAGCAGTTCCTGGCCACGGCGGACAATCTGACGCAACTGCAGCTCGAGGCCTACTACCGCGACGTCATTCCGCGCGGCAAGCTGCTGCGCCAGGTGTCGTCCGGGATCTACGTCTCCGATGCCGAACTGTGGAGCGCATACAAGGACCTGAACGAGCGGGCAAGCGTCAGCTACGTCTCCTTCGAACCGCTGACGCGCGTGTCCGACGACGAGATCGAGATCTCGGCCGCGGAAGTCTCGCGCTACTACGACGACAACACCGATGAGTTCCTGGTGCCCGCGAGCGCCGGCGTCATTTCGGTCGCGTTCACGAAAGCGCCCACGTCCGCCGACACCGCGGCTGTCATGGACAGGGCGCTCGAGATCCGCCAATCGATCCTCGACGGCGAGGATTTCGGTGAGGTCGCGATGCGCGAGAGCACCGACGAGGCGACGGCCCCCGACGGCGGCGATCTCGGCGTCTTCTCACAGGGAACCATGGTCTCCCAGTTCGACTCCGCCGTCTTCGCTGCCTCGGTCGGCCGGGTCACCGAACCGGTGCGCACAAGCTTCGGGGTGCACCTGATCGAAGTGAGCGAGCGCTGGGGACAGGACTCGGCGCAGGCACGCCACATCCTGCTGCCGATGGTCCGATCCGACGAATCCGAGATCGACCTGCTGGCCACGGCGGACTCGCTGGAAGAACTCGGCGAGTCGATGCCGCTCACCGACGCCGCCGTCTCCCTCGGGTTGGAAACCGACACGGTGGACCTCATCGAGACCCTGCCCATCGTGCCCGGCGCCGGCGATGTGGCGGAGGGCGGCGAGTGGGTCTTCGACCCGGAGACCATGGTCGGCGACGTGAGTCCGGTGTTCGAGAACCGGACGACGTTCTACGCCATCGAGGTGGTGTCCATCGATCCGGCGCGCACTCTGTCGATCGAGGAAGCCGAGGTCGCCATCCGCGGCAACATCGGGACCGACAAGAAGGTGGCGACCGCGCTGGAGGAAGCCCGGGAACTGGCGGCCGAAGTTCATGCGGGGCGCACGCTGGCCGAGGTCGCCCGCGAGTTCGGGCTGGAGGTGCGGGACGCGGGTCCCTTTGCCCGGAACGACTTCGTCCCGGGATTGGGACGACATAACGCCGCCGTCGGAACGGCGTTCGGGCTGGATGTCGGCGAGGTGTCGGACGCGATCGAAGCCAACCGGAACGCCTACGTCATCGAACGGACCGGCTCCGAAGCCGCGGACAGCCTTGCCTGGCTCGAACAGGTCGACTTGCAGCGCGCGCAGGCGCTCGGCGCGATCCAGCAACAGCGGCTCACGCAGTGGATCGAGGCGCTGCGTGCGAATGCGAACATCGTGGACCGCAGGGAGCAGGTCCTAGCGCCAGCCGAAGATCAACTGCCGCTGCCGCCGGTCTTCTAGCGACCCCGCGGCATACGCCCGACTCCCAGGCTGCAGCGCTTCAGGCGGCGCCTGGCCGGGGCGATCAACTCGTCGTCAGGCGGCGAGGGGAGCCCTCCTCCTGGCTCTCCGAAGCGGCGGGTTCTTCGCGCGGGGCCGGAAGTTCCTTGTCCACGCGAACCGATGACTGGACTTCCCGGACGGAGGACTTGAATTCCCTGATTCCCTTGCCGAGGGAGGTTCCGATCTCCGGCAGGCGCTTTGCTCCGAAAAGGAGCAGAACGACCAGGAAGACCAGAATCATTTCTCCTACGCCAAGACCGAATGGCATGTCTTCTACCTCCTCTGCCCACTACCCCCGGAGGGACTCTCCCTGATCGGCCGGCCGGTCGCGGGCTGGATGGACAAACTAATCAGATCCAGGACCGGACCGCCACCGCTGCGATCAGGATTCCCACCAGCGTAAGCACATTCAGCGCGATACTCACCGGGCCCAGCGTGATGCTCACCGAGACGAGATCCAGGAAGAACGGACCCACCGACTGGGAAACCGAGGTCGTCAGGAAGGCGCGAGCGGCGCTCTGAGGCAGGAAGACCTCGGCCAGCTTTGTGAACAATCCACCCAGAAAGAGTCCGAACACGAGGGCAAACAGGCCCCGCCTCACGATCCGGCGGCGGGTGTGGCGGGCCTCGGCCATCGTCACAGCGACCGATCGGTAACGTATAGGACGGCGTCCCGCAATGCGTCCAGCGCCGGCCCCGGGCACAGGTCGCGGAGCTCGCCCTCCGCCGCGTCGGCGTATGCCACCGCCTTCTCCCCGGCGTATTCGATCCCGCCGTTTCGGCGTACCAGCGATATGACCCGGTCCACCCCTTCGTCGTCCGGTTCGGTCATCGTGAAGAGATGCCGCACCTCGTCCAGCTCCTGGGGTGACATTTCCCGGAGCGCTCCGACGAGGGGCAGTGTCACCTTCCTGCCGCGAAGATCCAGCCCGGCCGGTTTTCCGGTGATGTCCTGGCTGCCCACGTAGTCCAGCATGTCGTCCGTGATCTGGAAGGCCATGCCCAGCGAATGCCCGTAGTTGCGCAGCGAAACCCGGTGTGACGGGTTGCCGGCCAGAGCACCGAGTTCGCACGCCGCCGACATCAGCGAGGCGGTCTTCGCGGATATGAGAAGGTAGTACTCGGCTTCCGAGTAGGTGATGTCGTCATAGGAGACCAACTGCCTCATTTCGCCGACGCTCATGGTATTGGCCGCCTTTGCCAGAACCCGGACCGCCTCGAGGTCTCCGAGGCGCGCCAGCTCCGTCACCGAACGGCTGTACAGATAGTCCCCCATGATGATGGCGATCTGGTGGGTCCACACCGAGTTCACCGTCGGCATCCCGCGCCGCAGCACCGAGTGGTCCACCGCATCGTCGTGCACCAGCGTGGCGATGTGCACCAGTTCCACGACGGCGGCCAGGGTGACGGCGTCGTCCGAGGCCTCTCCATCGATCTCGCTGCAGAGCAGCACCAGCGTGGGGCGGAACATCTTGCCCGGAACCCTGAGGAGATAGTCGTTGACCTCGTCGACCATCGAGTAGTCGGCCACGGCGATCCGGCCCAACTCCTCCATCACGCTGTCGAGGCGATCCTGAACCGGGGCTTTTATTCCGGCGAGGCCCGCCGGTGCCGTCTTCAAGGCCGTGCTCCGATCCATTCGTCCCGGGTGTGGTGTGCTGGACAATCGTCGTCGCGCCGTTTCGGCCCGATTCGTACGGGGCCAGGGCTGGCGCGCTCCAGAAAACAAATGTAGAAGGATGCTCGACACAAGGCAGAGGCCGGGCCGTCCCGGCCTATCCGTTCGCGCCTCCGACGAAGGCCCGCAGGCGGTGTCCCAGAACCCGGTTCCCGGACCAGTCACGGATCCGCATCTCCCGCGCGATGGCGGGGTCCGCAAGCTGGTCGGGACACATCCCGATCACCTCGGTGCCCTGCACCGCGCCCCCCATTCGCCGTACCCGACGCTCGATGGCGCGAAAGACTTCGGTGGGATGAGTCCCGATCGGATCCTCGAGATTCATCGAGATCTGCATGCGCTGCTGCCTGGAAAGCCTCAGCGCAAGGGCCCTCAGACCGGGGAAGCCGCCCCCCGCCTCCCGGATCCGGGCCGCGATCTCCCTGGCCGACTCCAGCGACAGGCCTTCCACGTCCACGTTCCAGGCCAGCAGCACGTCGCGGGCACCAATGCAGGCCGCACCGGCCGTAGGGTGCGCACGCTTGTGCACGGCCCTTCCACGGTCGTCGAGGCCCGGCAGGTCCGCCTCATGCCTGCCGGGCCCGCTGCGCCGGATCGACGCCAGCGTGCGGCCGAGGGGCCGCGAGGCCCGGGCGTAGAAGTGAACCGGGATCCCGAGGCGAGCGATTCCATGGGCGATCCGACGGGCCAACCCTACCACCGCGTCCATATCGATCCCGTGAAGCGGCACCAGGGGAAGCACGTCCAGCGCACCCACCCTCGGATGCACACCGCTGTGCCTCCGCAGATCGATCCGCTCCAGCGCGACTTCAGCCGCGGCCAACGATCCCCGCTCCACCGCGCCGGGCGACCCGATCACCGTCACCACCGACCGATGATGGTCCGGATCCAGTGTCGTGTGGAGAACTTCGCACCCGGCGCCGGCAAACGCGTCGGCGGCCGCTGTCACGAAGGCCGGGTCGCGGCCCTCGCTGAAGTTGGGGACCGCCTCCACAACCTGAATCATGCCACCGACAGGCTCACCATCCGCTGGTTGCCGCGGTACGGCTCAGATGCGGGTTTCCGGGCTGCGTCTGGTATGCCCAGTCGAAGACGATCAGTTCGTCTCCCTCCTGATCGACCCCGATGATCGTGGCGCGCAGCGCGCCGAACCGGGTCTCGCCGTCGTCCCCCGGTACTCGGAACATGTAGGTATAGCCGGGATCCAGAGCGGCCCGCGCCGTGGAGTACCCCGAGCGCGGCGCAATCTCCCAGGACTCGCAGTCCGGATCCGCGCCGGGACCGCACTTCAGCGACGTGGTCCAGCGGCTCTCCGGGTGGATTCGCGCTTGCGGTCCCGGCACCATCCACAGTCCCTGCCGGTCGCTCTCGAGCCTGAAGTGTCGGTCCTCGCTGTCTCCTGCCATGACTGCCTGCGCGTCCTCCGATTCCTGGAAGCGGAAGCCCGACGCGCTCGGCACATCGCCGTGCGCGTACATGATCTCGCCCGCGTAGTCCAGCCTGGGGGTGCAGTCCACCGCTTCGCTGCCATCGCTTTCGTGACCCTGATCGTCGAGGGATGTCACGAAGTATGACGTCGTGTGTCCGTTCGTGGCGAGCAGGTCCATGAAGCCCGGGGAGTCCGTCTCGCCCACGAGGTAGTAGCCATCCTCCCCGGAGGCGTAGATCCGGTAGGCCAGGAAGTCGTCCTCCAGCGCCGGCGAATCGTCCCAGTGGAGGTAGGCTGCACCGTCGAGAGCCACCGTTTGCAGGCCCTCCGGCACGGGCGGCGGCACCGGCTCCGGCACCCGGACCTCGACCGCGTATTCGCTCGGCGTCTCCACGCCCGTATCCGGGTCGACCGCGGCGACGTAGTACTCATAGCTGACGCCGGCCTTGACGTTGATGTCGCGATATACGCACACCGAGTCGATGCAGCTGGTCACCTCCGCGATGAAGAAGTAGTCCGCATCGCTCACCCGCTTGCCGTAGACGCGGAAGGGCTCGCCGCTCCAGTCCGGCCCCAGGCGCCACGAGAGGTCCACGCCCCGATTGTAGTAGGACCCGGTCAGGTCCCGTGGCGCGTCGGGTTCGTCCGCCACGTAGGTGATCCCGAAGTCTTCGTCGCAGGCTGCCTGCGGCACGCTCGCGACCACTGCAATCAGCAAACCGGTCGTCCATCGCCGTTTCATCTCCATGCCTCCCCCTCGGTCACATGTGTCCTGCCAGTTCGGTCCATCCGAGAGCCCGCCGGGACTGTCCGCGAGTTCCCGCCCAGTCGCCCCATGCACATGCCGTACCAGCACCGGCGACGCCGCAAGGGGGGAGAAAAGGGGGCCCGGCGCCCCTTCCGGACCCTGTCGCGCGCCTGTGACTGTCCTCTCAGGGGGACGCCACAGCGCGCCCATCACGGACATATGGCAGACCATGGACAGAATCTCCCCGGGCATTCGAGCAGCGCTGCGTCCGGACCGTGCCGCTTCCACGACCCGCTAACGGCCCTCGGCCCCTCCGGTGCGCTGCTCGTAGTCGAAGTGCAGGTCGCGGTTGTCGGAGAGCGCCACTTCGAAGAGGAAGGTCCAGTTCCCGGTCGCGGTCTGCCGGAAGGAGAAGTCGGCCTCCCACCGGTGCATGTCCCGCTGCAGGCTGATCATGTGGTCGTTGAAGACCCCCGCGACGACGTCGTACGAGGTGCGCCAACGGACCGACCATTTCTCGGTGGGCTGGAAGTTGAGCGTGCCCTGCAGCATCTGGTTGTTGGTCGCGCCCATCCCGCGGTCGCGGGCCAGCGAGTAGGAGAACGACGCGTCCCACTTGCCCACGTCGCCCTGTTGCCGGCGCGGTCCCGCCGCCCGTTCACGCCCGCCACCGGGCACGATCGTGGACTCGCCCAGATCCTCGGTCTCAAACCCCGCCGGATCACGCTGGTCATCCTGTGTTTCCTGGGTCTGCCCCGCCTGGGCCGCGTCGCCCTCCTCGTCCACCTCTCCTCCGGTGAGCCCCCTCAGCCAGCGGAAGAGCGCGGTCTGGCTACCCATCGAGAACCCCAGATTGAGGTTGGAGATGAAAGGCGAGAAGCTGCGCGCACCTTGCGGGCCGATGCCGACATCGTCGAAAACGAGGTGCTCCAGCGAAACCGTGAGGCCGCGGAGGTAGTCCGAGCTGATCTGGTGGGAAACCCGCAGGTTGTCCGCGAAGCCGCGGGTGAAGTGCCCCAACTCGCTCGCCTGCTCGAAATCGTAGGTCACCGCGCTCGAGCGCAGGGCGAGCACGGTCACCTTCTGCGCCTGAGGAAGTCGCCTGGGACCGCCCGACGGGTCGGCGGCTGCGGTTTCGGCGGCCGCCGAGTCGGCTTCTTCGTCTCCCACCTTCATCTCGAAGGTCTGCGTGAGCCCGAAGCGGATCTCGTTCTTGGGCTGGATCGCCCGGTTGCCGAAGATGGCCGTTTGCAGCACGCTGGGGGTGGCCTCGGGCGTGTAGGCATAGTCGAAGGTGGGCGACACCTTGTGGCGAAGCGTCCCGTCGAGGAAGAAACCGTAGAAGTCCGACTTGAGCTGCGCGCCGAGCGAGAAGCGACTGGGCGCCGAGACGAACCCGCCCCCTCCCGCGGACAGGGTGTCCGAACCGACCGAGCGCCCCGAGAGCGAAATCTGCGGTGTGATCGTGGTGGAGCCGACCAGGGTCTGCTGGTAATTGATGCTGGTCGACCAGGTGACGTTCTCGGCCGTGAAGTCGATCTCATCCTGGGCGGCGTGCGGGTAGACGATCGAGCGCTGCAGATCCGCCACGCTGCCGAGCCCGGCCCGCTGCGCGGGCATCATCGGATCGAAGAAACTCCCGGGGAGGTCGAGCTTGGTGTTGCGGTTGAACTCCACGCTCTGGGATATCGAGATATTGCCTGCCGACAGGCTGGCGGACGCCCCGCCGCGCCAGTCCTGCTCATCCGCCATGGCCAGGGTGAACGGCTGTTCCTCGGTGATCATCGGCGCCGGAAGGTCGCGGATCGCGCGCGCGAGCCTCAGGGAGCCGGACACGGTGGCGTTGTTGTAGAAGCGCGCCCGGTTCGGCGGTGCGGCAAAGAGCGTGATCGTGGACAGGGAGAAGTTTGCGGTGGGGAGCGTCATCTCCACCCGGTCGTCGGAGAGGAACTGCCTCCGGTTGGCGCTGAGCGAGAGCGTGCCGAAGTCGAATCGCCGGTTGAATCCGCCGTCCGAGTCGATCGACTGAGTCACCTCGCGGGGGTCGAAGGAATTCTGGCGGACAAAGGACGCGCTCGAAGCGTACCGGGCCGCAAGGCGCAGCTTGGTGCGCTCCGAGATCTCCCAGTTGTAGCCGGCATCGAACGCCAGTTCGGATGCGCCGTTTGTTCGCCAGAACTGGCGGAAGTTGATGTTCGAGTCCATGAACTGCCGCAGCCAGCGGAACTGCGTCCCTCCGGTGACCGCCGTGTAGTTCCCGCTCCACCAGTCCATGCTGAGCTGGGCGTCCAGATAGTCGTTTATCGCCCAGTAGTAGCCGACGTTGGACAACCGGCGCGCATAGCTGCCCGAAGTCCGCACGATGTCGTTCACAGAGAAGCGGATCGGCAGCAGTCCCGAGCGCCGACCCTGCTCGGTGCTCTGCGCGATGAACGGGAGCCACATCACGCCCACGTCCGCGAAATACAGCAGCACGTTGCGCGCGACGAGGGTGCCACCCTCGGTCATCTTGATCTCGCGAGCGACGAAGTGGTAGTGGGGCTCCTCCTCGTCGCAGCTCGTAAACATGACGTCGTGGCCGAACGACACATCCGCGTTCACCCAGGGGAAGTCGCCGCGCACGATCCACTCCCCGAGCCCCGCGTCCATGGTGGTGTTGACATCGGATGCGGTGCCCCGGTCCTCGTTGAGGTCGAAGATGATCCTGCGGGTGACGACTTCGTCGCCCTGGTCGGGCCGGTATCTCGCCGTATCCCCGATGGTCACCAGTCTTCCGGTTGTTTCATTGAAGACGAGCGCGGAGTCGGCTGCGAGCTCCAGCCCCTCACGATTCATCACCGCCTCGGTACCGTCCGATCCGTAGAGGGTCAGCAGTCTCGATGCGGTCTCGAAGGTGGCCGCCTGGCCCCGGTACTGCACGAGGTCGTAGCCCGGCAGCGCCAGCAGCTCCATCAGCGTGGAATCGGACGTGGCGACCTCGCCCAGGTTGTTGTCCACCGAATCGATCGGGACCAGGCCGGTCGTGTCGCCGAGGCGTCTGGTAAGACGCTCGAGTCGCTCGCGCACCACGTTCTGCAACGAGTCGCGCATCTCCTGCGCCGCCAGCGGGGCACCCGCCCCCGACAGCGCTAGCGCCAGTCCCAGCCCCGGGAGCAGACGACCGGGACGAAGGCGGCCTGCCACGCTATCCGTCACCGTCCGGCGTCGCGGGAGCGCTGCCCCCGGCCGGGTCACCGTGGTTGTATGGGGTGACATCGGCGGCCTCGTCACCGTCTTCAGCCGCCACCGTACCGTCGGGCGGCGACGAATCGGCTTCCTGTTCCCTGGCGTCACGCTTCCGCCACACCAGAACCGACAGGAAGATGCTGGATTCGTACAGTGCAATCAGCGGAATCGTCATCGCAATCGTGACGTTGATCATGTCTCCGGGCGAAATGAAGCTGGCAAGGAGCAGGATCGCCACGAAGGCGTGGCGCCTCTTCGTGCGCAGAAACTCCGGGGTCACTATCCCCAGTACGCTCAAGACGAGGACCACCACCGGCAATTCGAAGACGATCCCGAACGCCAATAGCATTTTGACGACGAAACCGAGGTAAAAGTTGGCCGTCCAGCTCGCTTCGAGATAGTCGATCAGGATTCCCGACAGGAATCTCAGCGCGAGTTCCAGAACAATGAAATAGGCCAGCGCCACACCCGCGACGAACAGGACCAGACCCATCAGCAGGGCCGGGACAATGGCCCGCTTCTCGCGGTCTTCGAGCGCGGGCGAAAAAAACGCCCAGAGCTGATAGATGACCACCGGAGACGCCAGTATCAAGCCCACCAGCAGCGAGAGCTGGAGCAGAATGATGAAGTTCGCTTCCGGTGACAGAGTGAGCAGCCTGAAATCTTCACCGAAGAGGTCCACGGCCGGTCTAATGAGGAGTTCGGGAACATCGAAGTACAGGACGAGCACCAGCCCCGCCACACCACCCACGATCAGCGCCAGCAGACTCCACAGGATCCGCCAGCGCAGCTCCTCGAGGTGGTCGAGAAACGGCATCTCGGCCTTGGGGTTGTCGCTCCTCGCCAGCAGTCCGTCGCGCAGCCGCCTCATTGGCTGTCTCCCTGTGAAGCGGTGTCCGCCTCCAGCGGCATCTCAACCTGCAAACGGCCCTGTTCCACCCTGCGTTCTTTCACGATCAGTTCGTCCACGGCTTCCTGGAATTCGTCGATGTGCTGGAAGTTTCTGTACACCGAGGCGTAGCGGATGTAGGCGACCCGGTCCAGCGGCTCCAGTCCCTCCATCACTGCCTCGCCGATAACGGCCGACGAGATCTCGACGCCCGCCGATCCCGACACCCCGTCCTCGATGCGGTCGACCAGCGCCTCGACCTCGGACGGAGACACGGGGCGCTTGGTGCAGGCCGTAGCTATACTCGCCCGAAGCTTGTCGCGCTGGAAGTCCTCTGCGCTCCCGTCACGCTTCAGCACCTGCAGCGGGCGCTGCTCGACGTTCTCGTACGTTGTAAACCTGCCGCCGCAACGGAGACACTCGCGCCGTCGGCGCACGGCGCGCCCGCCCCGTGCTGCACGCGTGTCCACCACCTTCGTGGCTTCGCCCCCGCACGACGGACAGCGCATGGGCAGCCCTCACCAATCCCGCAGACCGGCCCGGACCGCCAGCGCACCGGTCCCGCTGCAACCCGTCAGGGAATCTCCTCGAGCCGTTCCCGGGCCTGGGGGACGAGACGATGGTCCGGGTATGAGTCGACAAGCCATTCGAGGTATCCGCGGGCACGTTCGAAGGCCTCGATGGATGCGCACAGCAGGCCCGCCTGGAACAGCGCCTGCGGCACTTCGGGCGCGTCCGGAAAGAGGTCCGGGATCATGCGGTACGTGGTGATCGCGTCCTCGATCTCGTCGTCCTGGAGGGCCATGATCTCCGCAAGGTGAAGGTACGCGCCCGCCGCGAATTCACTGTTCGGATACTCCTCCAGGAACTGTTCGAACCCGCTTCGCGCCACCGACACGCTGCCCCGCTCGAGCAGGCCCACTACCGCATTGTAGGCGTCTTCGGCCGGGTCGGGACGCTGGGTCTCCGCAGATTCTTCGCCCTCTTCTTCTTGAGCTGCGGCGGTTGTGTCGGCCGGCTGCTGCCGGGAGACGCGTTCGATCTCCCGTCGCTGTGCGTTCAGCTGCTCGGTCATCAGAGCGATGCTGTGCTGGCTCTGACCGACCAGTTCGCCCATGACCAGCTGCTGATTCTGAATGTCCAGCAGCCTGCTGTTGAAATCGCCTCGCAGCTCGAACAGCAGTTCGGCCAGCTCGGCCACCGAGTCGAGTGCCTCGCCGTTGGACCTCTCGACGATGCGCTGCAACGCCCGGAAAGCGGAGTCCTGCCTGACGGCCAGCGAGCGAACTTCGTACTGGAGTTGACGCAGGTCGCCCCTCGTGGCGCAGCCGCCCAGTATGACGACGGCCATGAGAATCGCTGTCTGCCCACTCCTGCCGATCCGGTGCGACACTACTCCTCCTCCGCCCTTCGCAAACGCAAGGGTGCGCAAGCTCCGGTCAACCCCCGCGCCGGGTCTGCGGTCCCGCCCGGCGCGCTACCTGCCGATGCCGTCACCACCTGCCGTGATGACGAACTCGACCCTCCGGTTCTGGGCCCAGGCCGATTCGTTGGATCCCTGGGCCGCCGGCCGCTCCTCGCCGTAGGAAACGGAGCTGAAACGCCCCGCGTCGAGCCCGAACCCGGTGAGGAACTGGATCACCGCCTCGGAGCGCTCGTTCCCCAGGGCGATGTTGTACTCGGAAGTTCCGCGCTCGTCTGCGTGGCCCTCCATGCGCAACTGCACGCCCGGGTTGGCGCGCAGAATGTCCAGCTTGGCCCGGAGCCTCGTCTCGGTGTCCGACCGGATCGCGGCCTCGTCGTAGTCGAAATACACCGTTTCGCGAAGCGTCTGGCGGGACATTTCCGCGCGTCGCTGCCTCTCGCGCTCGGCCGCTTCCCGCTCGGCCCTGAGTCGTGCTTCCTCGGCTTCCTGCGCCCTGCGGATCGAGTCCTGCCGCATCCGCTCCAGTTCTTCGGCAGTCGGGCCGGTGGGCTCCGGCGCCATCTCCGGTTCGGGTTCGCTCCCACAGGCGGCCAGCACGATCGCGGTGGCAAAAGCTGCGAGAACCAAACGACGGTTAGACATACCTGCTCCCTCTGATGATATGGGTGAGGTCTCCCTGCGAATCCACGTCCGGCACTCGTTGTATATAGGTGATCGGTCTGGCCTTATCAAGTGCGGGGGCCAAGCGCCGGCGACCAATCCGTGTCGGCGGCCTCGACACTCGCTACGAGGAGGCGCGTCCGCCCCGTCCCCGAGTCGACGATGAACACGCCTAAACCGTTGCTGCGCTCTCCCACAAAAACGATGTGCCTGCCGTCGGGCCCCCAGCTCGGGTCCTCGTTGCTGCCCTCCTGGGTAAGCTGTCTCAGGCGGTTGTCACCCACTTCGGTGTCGGCCACGAAGATGTGGTACCGGTTCAGCACCCGGCGTCGCACAATCCCGCCTGCGAAGGCGACCTTGCTCGAGATCGGGGACCAGTCGGGATCGGCGAAGTAGCCGCCCTGGCCGAAGCGATAGGGAGACAGCAGGTCGGCGTTGCCGCCACGCGCAGGCATGGTGTAGATCTGCGGCGTGGCTTCTCCGAGGCGGTTCGACAGGAAGACGAGCTCATCGCCGTCGTGCGAGTACGATGGCTGGAGGTTCTCGGCCCGCCCTCCGACCAGCTGGACGAGACAGCAGTTGTCGCCCAGGTCGTACCGGAACAGCCCCGCGCCGAGGATGTTGAATGCGAGTTCGTCGCCGTCCGGATGGTACGCCGGGGTCATGTGCTGGCCCCCGCGGCCGGTGTCGACCGGGCGCTCGCTGCCATCGGCAAGACTGAGTTCGTAAATCCCGGGCAAGCCCGTCTTGTAGGATACGTACGCGATCCGGTTTCCGTCGGGAGCCCACGCCGGCGAGATCGCCAGATTCTCGTCCCAGGTGAGCCGCTGCAGATTCTCGCCGTCGGAGTCGACGATGTAGAGTTCCTTCGCGGTGGGGTTCCCGAAGGGTCTCATGGAGAACACGATGCGGCTCGCGGCGATGCCCGGTTCGCCGGTCACCCATTCGACGATCTCGTCCGACACCCGGTGGACCGCCATGCGGAAATCCTCGTCGTCGCGGGCGGGAAGGGCGAAGCGGCCGCGTTCCACGCTCGTGAAGACGATGTCGTGCAGCTCGATCGACAGGAAGTGACGCCCCGCAACCGTCTCGACCTCGCCCATGAGGACCCAGTCGGCGCCGTACTGGTCCCAGAGGCTGTACCGGATGCCGTCGTCAGCCAGTCCCTCGGGGAGGGAATCCAGCACGACGAAGCGGTCGCTGTAGTCCAGATCCCGCGCCACAATGCCCTGAACCCCGGACACCAGAGCGGCGTCCGCGTCCGGCCCGGTGAACGGCAGGATCGCCAGCGGCGGGATGTACAGATTCTCGTAGGCAAGTCCCAGCTGGACGCCGGGGATCGCGGCTTCCTCCTGGGCGGCGGCCGGTTCGGCGGCGACGAGCGGGAGACCCGTCAGCGCCGTCAGCGCGAGAACGGCAATCCTGTGCTTCATCATGTCTCCTCCGCGAGTCGGGTCGATGTCTGGTCCTCCGATCCCGGCCTGAATCTGAATTGCACCGGAAGGACATCCCAGGAATAGCCCTGAGGCAGGGGACCCAGGCGGCCGGGCGCGCCCGCGCATTCGATCGCCCCCTGGGCCTCCAGGTCGAAGATGAAGCTGCCCGATCGCTCGGCGATGCTGATGTCGCTGACGCTCCCGTCCTCGCGGATCACGAACTGGACCACGGCCACATGGTTCCCGGCGTCCGAGGGGCGGAAGCAGCGCTCGATCTGGCGAATGATGTTGCCATAGTACGCGGGATAGTCCCTTCTGAGCCCCTCCAGGCGGACGTTGATGTCCTGCCCGCCGTCCTCTACTTCGCTCTCTTCCGCCTCGGCAGGGGCGGGGTCCTCCGCGGGAGGCGGCGGATCCTCCACCTCCGGGGGCGGGGTCTCCTCCGGCTCCGGGGGAGGCGCTTCCTCCTCGACCGGAATCGGGGCCTCCTCTTCCTCGACCGGCTCCTCGGGGGTCTCGACTACGAGTTCCTCCTGCGGCGCGGGCGGGGTCTCCTCCTCGGGAGGGGGTGGCGCGGGTGCGGGCGGCGCCGACACGACCCTGATCTCGATCGCCTGGTACACGATCGGTTCGGGTGCCAGTGCGGGAACCCCCCAGATCAGAAACACCAGGGCCAGAGCGTGAATCGACAGGGAGAGCATCAGCGATCGCCGGTCCAGCGGGTTGGTCCTGCCGGCATCCGAAAAAGGGGGAGTCTGACTGGCGCTCATGGCATTTCGTCCACCGCGATCAGGGAAACGGCAACGCCCTCCTGACTTGCCACCGCTGAGATGATTCTGAAGACCGGACCATAGTACGCCAGCGAATCGCCCCTGATGTAGACCGCGTCCTGCTGGTTCGCGCGCAGCATCTGTGACAGGATGCCCTCCATGTTCGCCGGATCCACCTGTGTGTCGCCCAGAAACACCGACCCGTCGGCCAGGATGCTCACGATAATATGCTGGTCGGAGGCCTGGATGGCGCCCACTTCCCCCTGCGGCAGCGCAACGTCCACCCCGCCCTGAAGCACCGGCGCCGTGATGATGAAGATGACCAGCAGCGTGAACGCCACGTCCACAAGGCTGGTCACGTTGATCTCCGCGCGGACCGGAATCCGCGCACGGTCCCGGTTGCGGCTCATGCCGGTCCGCCCTCCCTGTTCGAACGGCCGGTCACGTGCCCGTCAGACATGGCCACCCCTCGCCAGCGTCCCGATGAATTCGCTCGCGAAGCCCTCGAACTCGCCGAGAATCAGGTTGATCCGCGAGGCGAAGTGGTTGTAGGCAATGACGGAGGGGATGGCCACGGCGAGCCCCGCGACGGTGGTGATCAGCGCCTCCGCAACGCCCGGCGCCACCGCGCTGATGTTGGTGGATCCGAACCGTGTGATGCCAATGAAGGTGTTCATGATCCCGATCACGGTGCCCATCAGCCCCAGCAACGGAGAGACCGACCCGATGACGGCAAGCCAGTTCAGCCCCCGCGACAGTTCGTCGATCTCTTCGGCTTCCACCTTGTCGATCATCATGCGGAGCGCTTCCAGCTGCGTAAGCGACAGGCCCGGTGCATGGTTGACGCCCGACAGCGCCCCCGGCCGGAGTTCGTCGAAGAACCCGAGTCCGCTGCTGAACAGCCGCGTGTAGGGAGAATCCTCCAGCTGCCGCACGACCTCGTACGCGTCACCCAGGTTGGATACCGACTCCAGTTGCGCCACGAACTCGTCTCCGTCCCGGCGCACTCTCCGAAAGTGACGCACCTTGGCAATGATCACCGAAAGGGAAAGAACCGAGAAGAGGAAGAGTACCCCGAGGACGATGTGGGTCGGAGGGCTGGCCCCGAGGATCATGTCGAGCACGCTGCGCGGTGGGCCTGCCTGAAGCATCAGGACGCTCATGACCCCACCTCCGCGACTCGTGGCGCCGCCATCCGCACGGCGATGTGCCGAAAGGTGCGTGCCAGACCCTCGCGCAGACTGAAGCCCGGCACCCAGCCACGGTCGCGTATTCGGCGGGTGGCAAGGGTGCTGCGCCGGACATCTCCCGCCCGGGCCTCGCGGAAGACGCGTCTCACGCGGATTCCGGACACCTCTTCCAGCAACTCTGCCAGCGTGTTCACGCTCGTCGCCTCCCCCGTTCCGATGTTGAACGCCCGGGAATCCATGTCCACATCGTCTACCAGATCCATTTCCGCCGCCAGGAGGTTGGCCCGCGCGACATCCTCCACGTACACGTAGTCCCGCAACTGCTCGCCGTCGCCGTAGATCACCAGCGGCTCCCGCCTGAGCAGACGGTTCGAAAAGATGGCTACGACTCCCGCCTCGCCGCGTGGATCCTGGCGCGGGCCGTAGACGTTGCTGTAGCGCAGGGCGACATAGTCGAGCCCATGTATCAGACGGTAGTAGTCCAGGTAGTACTCCCCCGTCAGCTTGGAGACCCCGTAGGGCGACACGGGATGCTTGGGCGCGGTCTCGGGCGTCGGAAACACGTCGGGCTCGCCGTAAACGACTCCACCGCTGGAAACGAAGACCACTCGCCCGGTTCCGGCCGCGCGGGCCCCCTCCAGCACGTTGACGAGGCCCACGATGTTCGTGCGCGCATCCGCAGCCGGATCGGCCATCGAGAACCGCACGTCGACCTGGGCAGCGTGATGGTTGACGACGTCGAACCTTCCTTCGCTGACGAAAGCGCGCGTGCGCGGATCCGCGACGTCCATCTCCACGAAATCCGCCCCCGCGGGGACGTTGCCCGGATGCCCGGATGAAAGGTCGTCCAAAACGCAGACCCGGTCCCCAAGGGCCAGATGTGCCTCGGCGACGTGGCTGCCGACAAACCCCGCACCACCGGTAACAAGAACCCGTCGGCCTGCGCCGGAAATCATTCCCTGTACGGTCCCCGTGATCGTGTCGGCCCCTCGTCCGTGCCAGCCGGGCACTTCGCCCGAGTCCTCCTCCACGTCCGCCCTACAGTCAAATATGGTAACCAATCCCGGTATCGGGTGAGAACGGAGGTGGTTTTCCGATCGGCATGGTATCCGTATATTGCGCAGCCAGTAGAGCGAAGGCGCAATGTGTGCAACTGCCGGAAAACCGCTGTTCTCATCGGAGAATCCGTCATGATCGCTCAAGACCGGGGCCAGTTGACCGCTTTCCTGCAAGGCCGCCTGACGGGCGAATACGCCACCGGAGCCGCCGGGAAGCCGTCCGGAGGCGACGCGATTCCGGTCAAGACGTATTTGCTCGAGTCGCATCCCCCGGCCGACCCGGACGCTGACGGGCATGTCTCATGCGAGCAGACGCTGCACGAGCTGCTCTCCGAACCCCTGCTTCGGTCCAGGTGTCCTTCTCGCGCGCACCCCTCCGCCGACAGGGGATTGTTCACCATCGAAGGCAGCTACCGCCGTCGGTCGCCCGTGCATCTCTATGTAGACTTCCTGGACGCCCGGTTCTGGCTGATCCACACGCTCGCCAGAAGCGAGACGGCGGACTGGATCATCGGGAGGCTCACGAGGGTCGGGACGGGCCTGGCCCGTATCGCCCTGCCGGGGCAACTACTCGAGACCGCTGCCGGCCTCGGATCCGTGCGGGGCCTGATCACCGTTCATGACCGACGGATGTTCGGGAACGACGGCAGAGATCCCGGGGGCACCGACTTCATGTCGATGCAGTTGTGGGGCCGCAGGTCACGCCAGGTGATGTCCCTGCTCCAGGCCGACGACTCCCTGAACGAGTGCCTGTCCCTGTCGCGGGTACACGTTCAGTACTGGCCGGACGAAGAGAACAGGGAGGCGTATTGCCTCGAGGACATCCATTGCGACGGCCGGCTGGAGGCGCGTGGAACTTCCATTGCGGCCCATCTTCACCTCGTCGACACGCTCAGGGATCGTGTTCGACGCAACGTCGAAAGGATCGAGTCGCATTACCGGGTCAGCAGCGAGGGAGAGCAAGGCTCACTGTCCGGCCGTTCCGCCACCTTCCGCCTTTCCCGTCCGGTCGGTGATGCGGCTGCCCTCAGTGATGCGATCCTCTCCACGGCGCCGCCATTCAGGTACTGGGGCGTCGCGATGACGTCCTCCTCGACGTACTCGCGCATGCGCGTGCTCGACCTCAGCGTGGGCGGGTTGCTCGATTTCGAGATAACTTCGGACTTCATACGGGTGTTTCTGCCCGCCGGAAGCAGTGCAAGCACGGTAGTCCGACTCTACGCCACCTTGCAGCGACACCTCGACTCCCAGGTTCGGTTGATCGGCCAGGACATGAAGGATGTCTTCGAACTTCAGGCTTAGCGTCGTCAATCTCCTCCTGGGAATGTGCCGGGGTACCCCTGGCGTTTCCGGAGCACTTCGCGGCATGGGATACCGCGACGTCTGGATCAACAGCGGGCTGACATGGGATGGACAGGACCGGAGTCACCCCGTCTTCGTGCTGGCTTCCCGCGAGACACGCCATTCGCTGTTTGTCGAGGTAACGGGGAGCCCGGAGATCGATCCCGGGCGACTGGAGCGTTACACAAGGCTTACCGCCGTCGAATTGCGGCAGGGCACGCGGCTTTCACGCGAGCAGACCGAGACCTACGGCGTCGCGGTCATCGGCCGGCACGATCATCGGGAGACCCTGCGCGCATGCGTCGCGGAGAGCGGCGTGAGGCCCGCGCTGATTCTGAAGACAGCGGATGGCCTGGTCCTCGATGCCAATCCCTTTGTCAAGGCGGCCCTCACGAACATCTTCCGGCCGCTCCTCCCAGTGGATTGGCAGACGGTCCCCTTGAGCTGGATCCCCTTCGACCATGAATCGGGCTCGGTCGAAATAGCGGGTGTGATCGTCCCTGAAGTCGTCAGGCGCCTTCTTCACGGTGAATCCGGAATCGAGGTCGACGACGTCTGCAGGCGGCAGGTGTTGTGGGGTCTCACCACCGATACCGGCCGACGGAAACTGAGAGAACGGATACGGGAGGTGCTTGCGGACGCCGCCATCGGGGAAATGCAAAGGTATTTCGCCTTGCGCGGCGACGTGATCGAAGCCGCCGCGCCGGAGGATGGGAAGCCGGAGGCCGGCGAGGGCAAGTCGCCTGTCAACCCCAGGACACTCAGGATAGCGTCGATCCGGTTTGCGCGGCTGATGGCCCGGCTTCGGGAACTCGAACAACCCGATCGGGTGTCCGACACACCTGTCGATCAGCTCGATGAACCCCTCGATGGCGGCGAACCGGACAGTTCCAGCGCCAGCACGCGCGCGTCTTCGGAAGGATCCTGATAGTAGGCACGGTGAGTCCCGACGTCGGAGAAGCCGAATCGCTCGTACAATCTGATCGCCTTCTCGTTCGATGCGCGAACGGCCAGGTACAGGCAGCCTATGCCCTTGTCGAGCAGGATCTCGCTGGCGGCGGCCAGCAGGGCCTTCCCGATCCCACGTTTTCGGGATCCCGCACTCACCGCGAGGTTCGCAAGTTCCGCTTCGCCCGGGCCCGTCAACAGCACCAGGTAGCCCACCACCGAGCCGCCGTCGCTCGCGACGAGCAGTTCGGCCTCGGAGCGATCGAGGAGGCCGGTGAAGGTGGCCCGGCTCCAGGGCCGCGAGAACGTCGCTGCCTCGATCTCGGCGATGGCGGGGAGATCCTTCCCAACCGCCTCCCGCACCACCACCCCCCGCCCCGTCATCCCGGCCTCCATTCCCGCACGTATTCGGGCTCCCACGACGCGGCGTCCACCGCCACCCAGTCGCAGCAACGCAGCACACCGTCGGCCCCGGGCACCCCGGCGGGAGGAGGCCGCACCTCGTACCCCGCCGCGCCGATCAGCCCCGCGTGCGCCACGGCGCCGTCGCCGGTGAACACGGCACCGCGTGGCGGCCGCCGGTTGAGCACATCGAGGATCGTGCCCGCGTGCGGCGCAACCGCCTCGACCGCCCCACCCGCGCCCACATCGTAGCAGGCGCCGTACACCCGGCCACCCCGCGCATCGAAGATCACATACCGGATCTCCCGATCCGACGCCGTCACGACGGGGGGGGCCGCCGCCACCGCCGCCGCACGCAGACTCGAGGTGGCGTACAGCGGCACCCCCAGGCTGCACGACAGCCCCTTCGCCACGGCCGCCGCGATCTTCACTCCCGTGAACGACCCCGGCCCGGCCCCCACCGCCACTC
Source organism: Gemmatimonadota bacterium (assembly GCA_022823145.1). GTDB lineage: Bacteria > Gemmatimonadota > Gemmatimonadetes > Longimicrobiales > Gaopeijiaceae > Bin94. Next base: position 87,989 of record JAJDXS010000080.1, on the reverse strand, counting down.
CGACGACCTCGTCCACCCCCACCCCTCGCTCGGCGAGCACCTCGCGCACCGCCGGAATCAGCCCCAACGAGTGGCGGGCCGGCTCGGACAGCACGCGTCCCGCCACCACCTCCCCGGCCTCCGCGAGAGCCACCGATCCCACGCGCGCCGATGTCTCGATCCCGAGCACGGGTCCGGCCGGCGCACACGCGGACCCATCCACGCACGGGCCGGCCGTCACCCCACGCCCACCGGAAAGGCCGGGAGGGCCGAGGGCTCGCCATACCGCTCCACCTCGACCGTACGCAACCCCGGGTCCCCTTCAGCGTACCCCAGCGTCAACTCCCAGCGGTCGGCGGGAAGCTCTCCGCCCGCGTGCTCGGGCCATTCGACCAGCACGATCGCGCCCTCGTCCCCCACCAGGTCGTCCCAGCCGATCCCGCCCAGCTCCTCGACGGAACGCAGCCGGTAAAGGTCCGCATGCACCACCGAAGACGCGAGCCCGCCCGCGCTTCCGTCCGCGCGTCCCGCCAATCCATACCGGAACACGATGTTGAAGGTCGGAGACGGCACACACTCCCGGACCCCCGCCCCCTCCGCCACCGCCCTCGCGAGCACCGACTTCCCCGCCCCAAGCGGCCCCTGCAGCCCGATGAACGCCGGCGGCCCCAATTCGGCCCCGATTCTCCGCCCCCACGCCACCAGCTCGGCCTCCGTCACCACCACCGCGATCACCCCACCGCCGCCTTCAGATCGAACAGTTGGTCGCGCAACGCCGCCGCCCGCTCGAAGTCGAGCGCCTCGGCCGCCTTGGCCATCTCCTCCTCGATGATCCTGATGAACTGCTCCGAGTCCAGCTCGTCGGCGTACCCCGGCACCGGCTCCGCCACCTTCACCGCCGGCTTGTCGCGGGCATCCGCCACCCGCGTCGACAGTTCGATCTGCTCCACGCTCTTGCGAATCGTCTGCGGGACGATCCCGTGCCGCTCGTTGTGCGCGATCTGCACCGCCCGCCGCCGCTCCGTCTCGTCGATGCACGCCCGCATCGACTCCGTCACGTGGTCGGCGTACAGAATCGCCCGACCGTTCGCGTTGCGCGCTGCCCGTCCCACCGTCTGGATCAGGGACCGGGTATTGCGCAGAAACCCCTCCTTGTCGGCGTCGAGGATCGCCACCAGCGACACCTCGGGCAGATCGAGCCCCTCCCGCAGCAGGTTGATCCCCACCAGCACGTCGATCCGCCCCAGCCGCAGCATGCGAAGGATCTCCATCCGCTCGATCGCGTCGATGTCGGCGTGCATGTAGCGCACCTTCACTCCCACCGACTGGAAGTACTCCGAGAGGTCCTCGGCCATCCGCTTCGTGAGCGTCGTGACCAGGACCCGCTCGTCCCTTTCCGCCCGCTCGCGTATCTCCGCCAGCAGGTCGTCCACTTGCCCGCGCACCGGCCGCACGTCGATCGGCGGGTCCACGAGCCCCGTCGGCCGGATGATCTGCTCGGTCACCACCCCGCCGCACTGCTCCAGCTCGTAGTCGCCGGGCGTGGCCGAGACGAACACCACCTGGTTCAGCAGCGAACGCCACTCGTCGAAGGTCAGCGGCCGGTTGTCGATCGCCGAAGGCAGGCGGAACCCGTGCTCCACCAGCGTCAGCTTCCGCGAGCGGTCGCCGCGCCACATCCCGTGGATCTGCGGAATTGTCACGTGCGACTCGTCGACGATGAGAAGGAAGTCCTCCGGGAAGAAATCCAGCAGACACGCCGGCCGCTCCCCCGAACGCCGCCCGCTCGTATAGCGACTGTAGTTCTCGATTCCGGGACACGTCCCCATCTCCAGCATCATCTCGAGGTCGAAGTTGGTGCGCGTCTCGATCCGCTGCGCCTCCAGCAGGCGTCCCCCCATTCGGAACCTCGCCACCTGGTCGGTCATCTCGTCCCGGATCATCGGCGCCATCTCCTCGATCGTGCGCCGCCGCGTCACGTAGTGGGACGCCGGGTAGATCGCCGTCCGCTCCAGCGCCGCGATCGTCTCTCCGGTGAGCGGGTCGAACCGCGTGATCCGCTCCACCTCGTCCCCCCACAGCTCGACCCGCACCGCCTGCTCCTCGTAGGCCGGAAAGATCTCGACCGTGTCCCCGCGCACGCGGAAGGTCCCCCGCTCGAACGAGATGTCGTTGCGCTTGTACAGAATGTCGACGAGCCCGCGCAGAATCTCCTGCCGCGGCGCCTCCTCGCCGACCGACAGGTGCAGCATGAGCCCCCGGTAGTCCGCCGGGTTGCCGAGGCCGTAGATGCACGAGACCGACGCCACCACGACCACGTCCCGCCGCTCGATCAGCGACGAGGTGGTCCGCAGCCGCAGCCGCTCGATGTCCTCGTTGATCGACGCGTCCTTCTCGATGTAGGTGTCGGTTGCCGGGACGTATGCCTCCGGCTGGTAGTAGTCGTAGTAGGAGATGAAGTACTCGACCGCGTTCCCCGGGAGCAGCGACTTCAGTTCGCCGTAGAGCTGCGCGGCAAGTGTCTTGTTGTGTGACATGACGAGGGCGGGGCGGTTCAATTCGGCGATCACGTGCGCCATGGTCAGCGTCTTCCCCGTCCCCGTCGCGCCGAGAAGGGTCTGGAAGCGCGTCCCGGCCCGCAGCCCCTCGACCAGCTCCCTTATCGCTCCGGGCTGATCGCCCTCGGGCTCGAACGGCGCACGAATCTCGAAGTCAGGCACCGGGCAGCTCTCCCGCCTGGCAGGCCGTCGACAATCTCCGCGTCGCCCTGAGGGCGGCGGGGCGCAGGGCTGGCAAGGCCTACTTCCCCTTCCCGTCGAAGAGTTCGCTCTCGCCGATGCTCTCGCGCCGGATCACCGAGGTGACGCCCTTTACGCGGTGCACCGCGTCCATCACGCGCTTGAGGTGGTTCAGATCCTGCACCTCCACCACGAACGCCGCCGTCATCCCCCCGTCCGTACCGCGCATGTCGGCGTGCTGAATGTCCGTCGCGGTCTCGCTGATCGTGCGCGCGACGTCTCCGAGCAGTCCCCGCCGGTCCGTCCCCTCCATGTACAGGTGCACGAAAAAGCGGTCGTCCCGCTCCGCCCGCCACTCGATCTCCACGCGGCGCCCGGGATCGTTGTCCAGGTTGAGGACGTTCGGGCAGTCGGTGCGGTGGATCGATATGCCCCGCCCGCGCGTGATGTAACCGATCACCTTGTCGCCCGGGACCGGCTGGCAGCACTGCGAGTACCGGACCATGAGGTTGTCCATCCCCTGGATGGTCACGCCGCGGTTCGACTTGCGGATCTTCGCGGCGATGCGCTCCAGCGCCGAGGGCGTCCGCTTCACGACCTCCGACGGATCCTCGTCCGGATAGAGCGCGCGAATCACCGCGGAAGGGCCGATGTCGCCGCGCGCGAGCGCCGCCAGCACGTCGTCGAAGCTCTTGAACTGCAGCTTGCGGGCGGCCTTCAGCATCTGGGCGTCGCCGGGCTTCGGCCGTTTCGCCTTGCGCAGCTCCCGCAGGAAAAACTCCTGGCCGAGCCGCAGCGCGCTGTCGTACTCCTCGCGCCGGATCCACTGCCGGATCCGCTGGCGCGCCCGGGACGTCTTGACGAAGCCCAGCCAGTCACGATTCGGGCGCTGGCGCGGGTTGGTGATGATCTCGACCGAGTCACCGCTCTTCAACTGGCGCGACAGGGGCGCAATCCTCCCGTTGACCTTGGCGCCTGCGCACCGGAATCCCACCTCCGTGTGGACCGAAAACGCGAAGTCGATCGGGGAGGATCCTACCGGAAGCTGCTTCACCTCGCCCTTCGGCGTGAAGACGAAGATCTCGCCCTGGAAGAGGTCCATGTGGAGGAACTCCATGAACTCCTCGGGCTCGCGGGCGTCCTTGTGCCACTCAAGCACCTGGCGGAACCAGGTAAGCGCATCGTCGACCCTGCTGCCCTTCCCCTCCTCCTTGTAGCGCCAGTGGGCGGCGATCCCGAATTCCGCGGTACGGTGCATGTCTTCCGTGCGGATCTGGATCTCGTACCGGCGCCCCCCGGCTCCGTAGACGGTCGTGTGGATCGACTGGTACATGTTGGATTTCGGGGTGGCCACGTAGTCGTGAAAGCGTTCCTGAATCGGCGTCCAGCGACCATGGATGATCCCCAGCGCCGCGTAGCATCCCTGCACCGAATCGGTGATCACGCGCAGCGCCATCAGGTCGTAGATGTCGTCGTAGCTCCGGTCTTGCGTGACCATCTTCCGATGGATCGACCACAGGTGCTTGGGCCGACCCGTCACCTCGGCCACGACGCCGGCCTCGTCGAGTGCCTCCTCCAGCGGACGCTGCATCTCCAGGATGAGCCGTTCCCGCGCCCGGCGCCGCTGCCTGACCAGCTTCCGCAACGCGTCGTAGGCTTCGCGGTCGAGGTATTTGAAGGCCAGGTCCTCGAGTTCCCACTTGATCGCCGCCATCCCCAGCCGATGCGCCAGAGGCGCGTAGATCTCGCGAGTTTCCCGCGCGATCGGCTTCTGCTTCCTCGGAGGCAGGTACTCGAGTGTCCGCATGTTGTGCAGTCGATCGGCCAGCTTGACCAGGATCACCCTCGCATCCTGAGCCATCGAGAGCAGGAGCTTGCGATAGTTCTCCACCTGGCGTTCCGTGCTTGAGCGGAAGCGCACTTTCCCGATCTTGGTGACCCCGTCCACGATCGCGCCGACCTCGTCGCCGAAGAGCTCTCGAATGCCCTGTAGAGAGACCACCGTGTCCTCGACCACGTCGTGGACCAGCGCCGAAACCACCGTGCCCGTATCGAGCTGCAGCTCGGCGAGGATCGTGGCGACCTCGACCGCGTGATTGATATACGGCTCGCCCGAGGCCCTGAACTGACCGGCGTGCGCCTCGGCGGCGAGTTCATAGGCCGCCTGGATCGCCTCAACATCGAGACGCTCGGCGTACGCCTCCATGGCCCTGGCCAGTGGCCGGGGCAAACCCCGGATCGTCGTAACGCGTGCGGCCGCCGCCGTGGTCGCCATCTCGTAATCTACGTTCGGGATGCGCGGTGGCCACAGAACGCTTGAGGCATCGGCGTTGCCAGCCGCAGGGGGCGGTGTACTTTAACCGCTCCCGCAATCTCTTCTTGGTGCTCCACAGGGAGGAAAACATGCGACTCAGTGCCTTCAGCGGCCTATTGATGGTCCCTGCTCCGAGGTAGTGAGCTGGGTGGTGATGACCGAGCCGATTGCCGTGTCCCGGCCCCAGGTCGATGCCTTTGCCGCGCTCCATTCAATGAACGCGCGACCGGTCGAACCGGCTCACAGACGGTTCATTCTGCTGTGGCAATGAGGTAGGACGCGAAACGGATGGAGGCGCGCCCGGTACCGCCTGACGTGCGCAGCGCCTCGCCGCACGAGCGCATTCATGCTCTGGCCCGCGACGACAAGTGGTACCTCGGCGGTCTTGACGGCGTCGCCTGGGCTCCCCCGTTTCCGAAATGGCTGCACCGGCCGGGATTCTGGGACCCCGTGCACCTGCTTCAGCGCGAGGTCGGACCCGGTTTTTCGGTCGCGCTTCTGGACGGACGCGGGATGGAGATCCGATTGCGCGGCGGTCCGTGCGTCACCAGCGGCGGGAACGCACGGGAACCGCAGCCCTCAGCTTGGAATTGGCATCCCGGACGGCTGACCGCGCGATGGTCCGCGCCGCTGTCGACTGAGCAGGGGCATCATCGCGTCATGGAGGAGCGTCGGGTCCGGCCCGGAGGGATCCTGGAGTCGTCGTGGAGTCTTCCCGCTGCACTGGCGGGAGGTCATCTGGTGGGATTCACCGCCCAACCCGCAGACGCGGTCTCCGGACTGACCCGCCTCGAGCGCGGAGTCGGCTGGATCCGTAGCGTTCCGGACCGCACCGGTCGGCCGATGACGGTGCGCATGGCACTCAGGGGGCCGTCCACACCCGCCTGGAGCCAGGTCATTCGGTCGGAGGGGTTGGCGGTGCCGGAGTGGGGGCACTCGCCGTTTGCCGAGGTGTCTGCGCCACCGGATCCGCTCGCCCTGGCGGCGGATGCCGACGACGGCCGCCCCGGATGGACCTGGATCGCGGTGGCCTTTTTCATCGGCTCCGAAGGCCGGGTTCCTCTTCGACTGCAACTGCAACCGCAACTCGGCGAGCCCGCCGCACTCGCCAGCCCCCGCCCGAGCCCGGATACGGAGTGGGCTTCGTTCTTCGCCGGCTTCCCGGCCTTCTGCTGCGGCGACCCACACCTCGACCGCTACTTCGACTACCGCGTCTACGGACTCGGCCTCAACCGCATCGAGGGGCACTGGGGGCACGTCCGCCACCCCGCCATCGCGGAGGGACCCGAGTACTTCCACGTCCCCATCACCTACAGCGCCCAGTGCCACATGATGGAGATGCGCTGGCGGGCCGGCGGCAGGGAGGCGTGGGGATCGCTGCTCAACTTCATCGACAACCGGAAGCCCGACGGCTCCTTTCACGGGCGGCTATACCCCGATCACCTCGAGGGCACCGACTTCTACCACGCCAACTGGGGCGACGCGCTGCTCGCGGTCGAAGACATGCACCCCGACTCCGTGGCGCTCGTCCGCTGCTACGAAGGCCTCTCCCGCTATGCTCGCTGGGTGGACGCCGCGCGCGATCCCGAGCAGTCCGGGATGTTCACCGTCGTGAACCACTTCGAGACGGGTCAGGAGTACATGTCGCGCTACATGGCGGTCGACGACAAGGCCGACGTGGGGGGGTGGCGTCCGCGACTGCGCCTGAAGGGCATCGACATATCCGTATACGCCCACCAGCTGTTCCGGGCGCTCGCCGTCCTCGCCGGGCGCCTGGGCCGAACGGGTGACGCATCCGAATGGCGCGCCCTGCGGGATCGCTGCGCAACCGCCATCACCGAGCGCATGTGGTGCCCCGAGGCGCGCCTGTTCACCGATGTCGACGGCCGCACTCTGAAGCGCACCGGGGTCAAGGCCGCCGTCGGCTTCTACCCCATGCTGGCCGGGCTCGCCGACGGCCGGCGCCTCGACGCCATGCTCGACCATCTGGAGGACCCGTCGACCTTCGGCACGCCGTTCCCGCTCCCCTCGTCCAGCGTGGACGATCCCCGCTTTTCCGCCGAAGGGATCTGGCGGGGCAAGCGCCGCAACTGCCCCTGGAACGGACGCGTCTGGCCCATGACCACGAGCCACGTCATCGAGGGTCTGCTCAGGGAGTGGCGCCGTGGCAACACGCGGGCTGGAGAACTCGCCGCCGACATGCTCGCGTGCTTCGTGCGCATGATGTTCACCGACGGCGATCCCGGGCGCCCGAACTGCTTCGAGCACTACAATCCATATGCCGGCCGCGCCTGCCACTTCCGGGGGATTGATGACTACCAGCATTCCTGGGTCCTCGACCTGCTGGCGCGCGCGTTCGCCGGGCTCCACGTGGACTCGAGAGGAGTGGAAGTACGACCGCTCCCGCACGCGCAACCCCATGTTTCGATGGGACCCGTGAACGCCCGGGGCCGGGCGCTGTACGTCGCGCTGGACGAGGATCGCGCCACCCTCACCGTGGACGGCGAGCGCTACAGCGGGCCGCGCGGCGAGCCCCTGATCGTGGCCTGGGACGATGTTGCCCCGACGGAGACGCTGCCATGACCCGCGGGCCGCAGTCGGTATCGCTGCGCGGCGTCGAGAAGCGTTTCGGCGACACCGTGGCCGTGGCGGCGGTGGACCTCGAGGTGCGCCCCGGCGAACTCATGGTGCTGGTGGGGCCGTCGGGGTGCGGCAAGAGCACCTTGCTGCGCCTCGTCGCCGGGCTCGAGGAGGCGAGCGCGGGGGAGGTCTGGATTGGGGGGCGGTGCGTCGACGACGTGCCGCCGGGCGACCGCGATGCGGCGATGGTCTTCCAGAGCTACGCGCTCTACCCGCACATGACCGTCGCGCAGAACCTGGGCTTCGGCCTCCGGGTGCGGGGCGCCGGCCGCGCCGAAATCGAGACCCTTGTGGGCGAGGTGGCCACGGTGCTCGGACTCTCCGGGCTGCTGTCGCGGCGTCCCGGCCAGCTCTCCGGTGGGCAGCGCCAGCGGGTCGCGCTGGGGCGGGCGATGGTGCGCGATCCAGGCGTCTTCCTCTTCGACGAACCCCTCTCGAACCTCGATGCAGGGCTGCGCCTCAGGACGCGTGACGAGATCGCCGCGCTCCATCGGCGCCTCGGCACCACCATGATCTTCGTCACCCACGACCAGGTCGAGGCGCTCTCGCTCGGGGAGCGCGTCGCGGTGATGGACCGGGGGCGCGTGCTGCAGGTGGGAACGCCCGACGAGATTTACCGCAGGCCGGTGGACCTCTTCGTCGCGGGTTTCGTGGGGTCGCCCGCGATCAATCGGCTCACGCTGGCGCGCAACAGCGCAGGCCGCCTCACGGGCGGGCCGTTCCGCCTGGCCGGCATCTGGCCGTTCGACAGGGCGACGCTGGCGGTGCGCCCGGAAGATCTCGCCCTTGACGCGCCGCACGCCGACTTCGACGCCGCCGTCGTCCGCGTCGAGGTCCTCGGCAGCGAGCAGCGGGTCCACCTCGACGGGCCGGGCGATGCGGCGTGGGTCGCGCGGGTGCCGCCCACGCTGCGCGTGGCAGCCGGGGACGGGATCGGCGTCTCGGTCGCGTGGGAGCGTGCTCATCTCTTCGGCCCGGACGGCTGGCGCGAAGGGTCGGCGCTGAGACCAAGCTAGATATTGCGTTTCTATAGAACATAATATTATATGTTTTCACTCATATGAAAACCCGGCACGGCACTGCCGTCCCCCCGGGGGATGTGACTCGTGCCACCGTTCTCGTCGCCGCGCTCTGCTCCGCCTGCGCCCCCGCCCCACCCGACTCCACCACCTTGCGGGTCGCGCTCTGGGCCGGCGGCCACGAACTCGAGATCGAACAACAGGTTGCGGCGCGCTACGAGGAACTGCGGCCGGGCACCCGCGTCCTTCTCGAATCCGCGCCCAACGGGTATGAGGAGCGACTCCTCACATCGATCGCGGCGGGCCGTCCTCCAGACGTCTACCTGCTCGATTCCCCTGACATCCCCACCTTTGTGGATCGCGGACTGGCGCTTGACTTCGCCCCCTACCAGGAGGCGCTCGGATTTCGCGTCGACAGCGTGTTCCCGCAGGTGCTCGATGCCTTCGTACGCGGCAATGCCGTGTTCGCGCTGCCCAAGGACTTCACTCCGATGGTGCTGTACGCCAACCGCGGCGTCCTGGCCCGCGCAGGCATCGAGCTGCCGCCGACACCGGCAGGCGCGCCGGCGACCGGCTGGACCTGGGACGATTTCCGCCGCGTCGCTCGTGCGGTCACCGCCGACACCGACGGCGACGGCCGCTCCGATGTCTTCGGCCTCGACTTCCCCCGCAACCTCTACCAGTGGGTGCCGTTCGTCTGGTCCGCCGGCGGCGACATCCTCGCGCCCGACGGGACCTCCGCGACTGGATTCCTCGACGCCCCGCCCGCGCTCGCCGCGTACGAGTTCCTGACCCGCCTGGCCGAAGACGGCCTGACCCCCGGCGCACAGTTCGTGCAGCAGGGCGATCCCGCCCGCGAGGCGCGCTTCGCGTCGGGCAACCAGGCGTTCCTGCTCTCGGGCCACTGGACGCTCCCCGTCTTTCGCGATCTCGTGACCAGCGGCGGTCTCGACCTCGCGATCCTTCCGATTCCGCATCACCCGTCGCAGCCGACGGCCACCAGCGTCCTGTATGCGTCCGGGTGGGCCGTGCCCCCCAACACCGCAAACCCGCGCCGCGCCATCGACCTGGCCGGCTTCCTGGCGTCGCCGGAAGCGCAGCGGATCCGGGCCCGCTCCGGACTCGCCATCCCCTCGCGGATCGACGTGGCCGCCGAGATCGCCGCCGCCGACACCACCGGCGTCGAGCACGCCTTCACGCGGCTCGCCGAGGGTGCAAGGGCAACCTGGGGTGCATACGTACGCGACTTTTCGCGCATCGAGGCACTCGCGGTCGAGATCATGGACCGCCGACTTCTCACCGGTGAACCCCTCGCGTCGAGCGCCACCGACGTCGCCCGCCGGGTAGACGAGGTGCTGGCGCGATGAACGGCCCCGTGGAGCGCGCCCGGCATCGTCGCGGCCGCACGCCGCTCCCCGCGATCGCGGCCGCAGCCACCGCCCTCGGTCTCGCCGCGAGCCTGGCCGTGGCCGCCAACGCCGTCGGCAACGCCCGAGACCGCGCAACAGGGAACGATGCGCGCATGGCCGCCGCTCTCTGGGAACTCCCAGGCGCCGGAGCGCAGGCCGTGGCGCAGTTTCTCGGCAACCGTGTCGCGATCCAGGCCGCGGAAGCTGGTGGCAGGGGACCAGGCGAATATGGGTATGAGGCCGGCGCTCTCGACCCGGTCGTGTGGATCGCGATCGACCCGGAACCGGCCAGCCCGTCCTGGCCTGCGGGCGCCACCGTCCCCGCACTGCTGGCCGTCCTGCTCATGGCCGCCTGGGCCACCCGGCGGCGCCACCACCCCCCGCCACCCCGCTACCCTGCCACCACCTCGATCCTGACGGCAGCCCTCCTCGCCCTCGTCGCCGTCGCCGCCGCGCGGTGGGCCGACCTGGAACTCGAAGACCTCAGCGCGGCCCACGTCTCCCACGCCCTCGACGCGGCCTCGATCGCCAGCGCCACCGGCGCCACTCCAGCCACCGCCGCCCGCGTCGCCGGCCTCCCCTGGGCCACGGCCACCGCGCTCGACCGCCCCGACCAGCTCTGGACCATGCCGCGCGAAGTCGCCCGGGCCATCACGGCCCTGCCCCCCGACCTCCGCGCGGCCGGCGCATACACCATCCAGGCCAACGGCGCCACCTACCACGCCGCACACGCCACCCTCCCCACCGCCAGCGGAGCCGCCCCGCCCCCCACCACCCTCCACCTCGCCTTCCTCGGCTACCAGGAGACCGCCGCCCCCACCATCCCCCTGGCGGCCACCACCACCGCCACCATCCTCGCGCTCAACCTGATCCTCTTCCTGCTCCCGCTCTCCGCCCGCCCCCGCACGCTTCGCCGCACCCTGGCCGCCTGGAGCTTCCTCGCCCCGGCCGCCACGCTCCTCCTCCTCTTCACCTTCGGACCCCTGCTCTTCTCACTGTGGATCTCGCTGCACGAGTGGCACCTCGTGGATCCCGCGCACCCCTTCACCGGACTTGACAACTATCGCGACATCCTCCTGGATGCCACGTGGTGGTCGGCCATCCGCAACACCGCCGTCTTCACCCTGCACGTCCCCGCCGCGATGGCCGTGGCCCTCGCCCTCGCCCTCCTCACGCAAGGGTCGCGACGCGCCATCCGCTGGGCCCGCCTCGCTCTATTCCTGCCCGGGATCACCAGCGTGGTCGCCATTGCGGTGGTCTGGAAATGGCTCCTCAACGATGGCTACGGCGTCGTCAATCAGGCCCTCGCCCGCGTCGGCATCGGCCCCGTAGCCTGGCTCACATCCCCCGACACCGCGCTCCCCAGCCTGATGCTGATCAGCGTGTGGATGGTCGTCGGCTATCAGATGGTCGTCTTCCAGGCCGGGCTCGCCGCGATCCCCCGCGACTGGTACGACGCCGCCCGCGTGGACGGCGCCGGCCCACTCCAGCGCTTCCGCCACATCACGCTGCCCGGTCTCCGCCACACCCTCTTCTTCGTGCTCGTCACGTCGGTGATCGGCTCGTTCCAGGTCTTCGGGCTCGTCTACGTCATGACCGAGGGCGGCCCGCTGGGCGCCACCGACGTCGCGGTCTACCACATCTACCGCGAGGCGTGGGAGTTCCTCCGCTTCGGCAACGCGGCCGCCATGAGCTGGATCCTCTTCGCGGTCGTATTCGCCGCGACCTGGCTGCACTTCCGGCTCCTCGAAGGCCGGCGCGACGAGAGGCGGGCATATGCGTAGCGCCGCCCGTACCGCCCTCCTCGCCCTCGCCTGCGCCGCAATGGCCGGCCCCTTTCTCTGGATGGCCGCCACCAGCCTCATGGGTCAGCTCGAGGTCTTCTCGCCGGGGCGCATCCTCCCGGCCTCGCCGCTCTGGTCGAACTACCCGGAGGCGCTGACCTCGCAGCCGTTCGCGCGCTACTTCCTCAACTCGCTCGTATTCGCGGTCGCCGTGGTGGCAGGGCAAGTCGCGACCGCCACCGCCGCCGGATACGCCTTCGCGCGGCTCCGCTTCCCCGGCCGTGACCGGATCTTCATGGTCTTCCTGGCCACCATGATGGTGCCCGTTGTCGTCGTCCTCATCCCCCGCTTCCTCATGATCGATGCCGTCGGCTGGATCGACAGCTACCAGGGCCTCATCTCCACCGAACTCGTATCCGTGTGGGGCATCTTCCTGATGCGGCAGTACTTCCGCACCCTGCCCCGCGACCTGGAGGACGCCGCCCGCGTCGACGGCGCCGGACACTGGCGCATCTTCTGGAGCGTAGCCCTGCCCCTCGCGAAACCCGCGGTGGCCACGCTCGGCCTCTTCGCCTTCGTCGATGCGTGGAAGAATCTTCTCTGGCCACTGCTCGTCACCCGGTCCATGGAGATGCGCGTCGTCGAAGTCGGGATCGCCGCCTTCCACTCCACCTACGAGATCAACTGGCCGTACCAGATGGCAGCCGGCGTCGTGGCGGTGCTGCCGATCGCGCTCCTCTTCCTCTTCACGCAGCGGTATTTCGTGAGGGGGATCCAGCTCGAGGGGATTCGTTAGGGCGACCGGCTCGGCGCGCCCGGCCAGCCTGGCGACCGCGGCGCGCCTGCCGCGGAGCGACGCCGCGTCTACCCGGTTTCCGACTCCGTGTCCACGGGCACCATCGTCGTGCGGCACGTCCAGTAGATGACCGGGACACCCCAGCACCGGGGGGTGCTCTCCCGGTAGTCGCCGCCCTCGTCGTAGTCCCTGGGGTAGTACGTGACGTTGGACGTCACCAGCGCCGGGTATTCCACTCCCCGCACGAGGCCAAAGGACAGCGCAACGGCCACGACGACCGACCCGACGATGAGTTTTTCGTTCGTCGTCATGGAGCGCATATTCATGGGTCATTCCTCTTCCAGCGGGCGTCGATGCGGGAGTTGGTGCGACACCATAATCGTCATCCATTCGAGCGGCAATGCATCCGCGCTGGGCCGCTTCGCCCACCCGGCGGCTCTACAGTCCGCCCCTCTCCGCGAAACTCACCGGCTGGATCAACTCGACGGGAGCAGGGAAGTCCTCGTTGGGAAGCCAACGATACCAGAGGTCTCCCGCTACCCGCTCCAGCACCTCGTCCCCGCACGGCTCGCCGGTCGACCGGACAACGTCCAGGACGTCCGTCAGGCCGTTCGACCTGACCCTCAGACGCACGCTGCCGCGGATTACCGTGCGGGAGCCGCTGATCAGGGCACGACATCCGGCTTCGAGATAGACCAGCCTGTCCGCCTCCAGCACCCGTGCGGGCGGTTCCAGCGAAAGCCCCCCTGCGGCATCCGAGATCGCGGGCGGACCGAAGAAGAGATCGAGGGGAATGGCGCCCGCTTCCACGGTCAAATCGTCGCTGAAGATCGGAAACGGCCCGTCACCCGTCCGTATCGCGGGGAAGCCGACGAACACGACCACGTGGATCACGGCAGCGACCCCCAGACACCAGAAGAGGACCCTGCGTTCCGACTTCCGCCGCTGTTTGATTCGTTCGCTCATGTTCCCCTGCCCCGCCCGGCTCGAGCGACTCTCGTGATGTCGCGTGAGCCTGGCGCGGCCCGCGCGAGTGTCGCGTGCCCACGCAGGTTTAATGGTCAGGACGCCTACGGTTAGCTTAACCGGTATGAACGGCGCCACAACACTCCTCCGCGCCCTCGCATACCCCGCGCTGTTCCTTCTGTTCGCAGGCGGGCCGGCGATCGGTCAGGTGACCGTCGGTGTCAACGCAGGGCTGACCCTGGCGTCGCTGCAGTTCGAAGGCGTCGAGCTGGGAGACGAGCGTTCGATCGGTCGCGCCGCCTTCGGCGCCACATTGGCGCTTCCCGCAAACGGGACGTTCGGCGTCCGGTTCGGCGCGGCCTACGTTCAGAAGGGAGCCTTCGTCGAAGCGCCTCCGGCGGGCGACTTCACCTTCAGGCTGGAGTACGCCGAGTGGTCCGCCCTTGCGAAGGCGCGGCTTTCCCTGCCGGGTCAACGGGTCTCGCTATATGTGCTCGCGGGACCTGCCCTCGGGGTGGAGCTCTCGTGCGAGGTCACGGCCGTGGCCGCTCTGCAACCGCTCACGATCGTGGACGAGTGTGCCGATGAGGGCCCGGACGACCGGGTCAGACTGCCCAGCAAGAGGTTCGATTGGGGCGTCGGCAGCGGGATCGGTGCCGAGGTGAGGATCGTCGACCGAATGGCCGCGTCGCTCGAAATCCTGTACACGTTCGGACTGCGGTCGATCTACGATGGTCCGCTGGACCGGTCCGGCAAGCACCGCGTGACGACCATCCAGGGAGGTTTGCTCTTCTCCGTCGGGTAACCATACGTTGGACGGCGTGCGGATCGGGTGGGTGGAAGGGTCACTCGGCGTCCGACTCGCCACACGGAGTAACGCGGGCGCCGCATCCTCGCTGCAAGGAGTAAGGCCATGAAGCGCCTGCGTGAGTTCACTCTCTCCCTCGTCGCCCTGGCTCTCGCGACGGCCCCGGTCCTGGCCCAGACGGGCACGGTAACCGGCACCGTCCAGGACGCCTCGGGCCGGCCCCTTGCCGGGGCCCAGGTCTCAATCGAGGGCACCACCATCGGCGGTCTGTCGAGCGACGCGGGCCGCTACCTGCTCAACAACGTACCCGCAGGCAATCATGACATCACGGTGGTAATGCTGGGCTATACCGGCATGACCGAGTCCGTGTCGGTGCAGGCGGGCGAGACCGCGGTGCGCGATTTCGTACTCCAGCTCACCGCTCTCTCAATGGACGAGATCGTCGTGACCGCCACCGGAGAGCAGCGCCGCCGCGAGATCGGCAATGCCATCGCGAAGATCGAAACCTCCATGCTGACCGAAGTGGCGCCCGTCACCAGCTTCCAGGAGCTGCTGCAGGGCCGCGCCTCGGGCGTCTCGGTGATCCCGTCGGACGGGACGGTCGGGACGGGGGCGCGGATCCGCATTCGCGGGATTTCGAGCGCGACGCTCTCTCCCGATCCGCTGGTATACGTTGACGGGATCCGGGTCAACTCCGGTTCGCCCGCGCTGGGCGGAGACCAGTACATCGGAGGCGGCGAACCCTCGTTCTTCAACGATCTCAATCCCGAGGAGATCGAGAGCATCGAGATCGTGAAGGGACCTTCGGCGGCGACGCTCTACGGGACCCAGGCCGCCAACGGGGTCATCTGGATCACGACCAAGCGCGGCACCGAGGGACCGCCCCGCTGGAACATCTGGATCGAGCAGGGATTGAGCCAGGATCCGGCGGAATACCCCGGGATCTATTTCTCCCAGGGCCGCGGGGCCAACGGTCGAACGCGTCTCTGTCTGCCGATGCACCAGGCGATGGGACAGTGTACGATCGAGCAGCTGTACTCCCGCAACCTGCTTACCGAGCCCGAGTATTCGCCCATCAAGAACGGGTACCGGCAACAGTACGGCGCGCAGGTAAGCGGCGGGAACACCGTGCGCTACTTCGTGTCCGCGGAGTGGGAGAACGAGACGGGCGTCGTGCAGATGCCCCAGATCAGCCGCGAGTTCCTGTACGAGGAGCGCGGCACGGACGTGATCCCCGACGAGCAACTCTACCCGAACGAGTTGAACAAGGTCAACCTGCGGGCCAACCTGACTGCCGACGTGCGCGAGAACATGGACCTGAACGTGTCGATGGGGGTGGTCAAGAGCGACCTCTACCTGCCGCAGACGGGCGACAACCTGGAGGGCATCTACGGCACCGCAATCTTCGGAACCGCCAACCCGGACGCCCCGAGCCCCTTCGGTTTCGCGCCGCCGGACCAGAACTTCGCGCACATCGTCTGGCGGGAGAACGACCGCTTCATCAACAGCGGACGGCTCAACTGGAGACCGACGGACTTCGTCACCGCACACGCCACCGTGGGCCTCGACTACACCGGCTACAGCGACGAGTCGTTCAACGCGCCGGGCCAGGGCTGCGCGATCTGCGGCCAGCAGCGGCAGGGAATCCGGGCGATCGACTCCTTCACCCAGTACAAGTACTCGGTGGACCTGGGAAGCAGTGCGAACTTCGACATCACCGACCGGATCAGTTCGCGGACCTCGATCGGCGCCCAGTACAACGAGGACCTCCTCGAAGGCACCCTCAATTCGGCGGCGGTCTTCCCCCCCGGCGGCCAGTCCATCGACGCCGGGGCGACAAAGAACTCGGGCGAGATCACCGTCGAGACCAAGACCGTCGGCAGCTACCTCGAACAGCAGCTGGGCTGGAATGACCGACTGTACGTGACCGGCGCCATGCGCGTCGACCAGAACAGCGCGTTCGGCGAGGGCTTCGAGGCGGCCTGGTATCCCAAGGCCTCGGTTTCGTTCATCGCCCTCGACGACCCGGACGCCGGCTGGATCAACTCGCTACGCCTGCGCGGCGCCTTCGGCCAGTCGGGTCTGCAGCCCGACGCGAACGCGGCGCTGCGTTTCCTCCTGCCGGTCACGAGTTCGATTCTCGTGGGTGATCAGACCACCTCGCGGCCCTCGGTGACCATCGGCGGCCTCGGCAATATCGAGCTCAGGCCCGAGCGGTCGACCGAGTACGAGGGCGGGTTCGACGCCACCGTCCTCGACAACAGGGTCGACATCCAGTTCACCTACTACAACAAGAGCACCACCGACGCACTGGTGAATCGCGAGCTGCCCGGCTCGCTGGGCGCGACCCAGACCCGCGTCGAGAACCTCGGCGAGGTGATGAACCAGGGCGTCGAGGTCAGTGTCGATGCCCGCCTCATCGAGCGCGAGGACCTGAGCTGGTCGGTCGCCATCACGGGGGCGAAAAACTCCAACGAGCTCATCGAGCTCGGCGAAGGCGTGACGCCGCTCCAGGGCTTCGGTTACAAGCAGGCCGTCGGCTTCCCGCTCTACGGACTGTGGTGGCCGAGACTCGAGTCGTGGGAAGACGCCAACGGCGACGGCATCATCGTTCCGAGCGAGGTCGTGGTCAGTGACACCGCCGTCTTCAACGGCAGTACGATCCCGACGCAGAACCTGCAGGTCGGAACGAGTCTGTCGCTGTGGAGCGGCCGAGTCGAGGTCGGCGGCCTCGTCGACTACCAGGGCGGCTATGTGTCGCACAACGTGAACACACTGTTCCAGTGTGCATTCGTGCAGAACTGCCGCGACCTCAACGACCCCGGCGCGCCTCTCGAAGCGCAGGCGAAGGCGGTCGCGGGATCGCGGGCGTTCGGCGCCTACGCCGAGGACGCCTCATTCCTCAAGGTCCGTGAAGCCCACATTCGCCTCAACACGCCGGCTGCGTGGGCGCAACGGATCGGCGCGCGCTCGGCATCCCTCATCCTGACCGGACGCAACCTGTATACCTACACCAACTTCACCAGCTGGGACCCGGAGGTGAACACCTCCGGCGCAAGCACGGACGGACCCAACTACAACTTCGTGCAGGCGGGCCAGCTGAGAGCGTTCATGCTCAGAGTCAATCTCGGGTATTGACCCATGGCGACCATGACTTCAGAGACCATGACTGACGAGAGGAACACCGACATGAACACGAATGGAAGACAACGGAAAACCAGGGGCTGGACGATCGCTGCCCTGACTCTCGCCGCGACGCTCCCCGCGTGCGACTCCCTTCTGGATGTCGCGGATCCAGACATCATCGAGCCGGACCAGCTGCGCACCCTCCAGGGCGCGTCCGCGCTTTACAACGGCGCCATCGGTGAATTCGCGCTGGCCAAGGACGGCGCGGCCGGCGGCCCGGGTTCGGCGCTGGGCCTGGTGCAGGCCATGGGATGGTTCAGCGACGAATTCAAGTTCGGAGGCACCCCGCCGCTGACACGCGCCATGGACCTCCGCGAGATGGACCCCCAGAACGCATCGTGGGACCAGATGTACCAGAACCTGCACGTGGCGCGCGTCGCGGCCGAGGATGCGGCCGCACTGTTGCAGGAGGTCTCGGGGAACCCCGGCGGTGACCCGCGGATCGGCGAACTGTACGCCGTCTCCGCAGCGGTGCACATCCTGATGGGCGAGGCCTATTGCGGGGCGGTGCCCTTCGGCAGGACCGAACCCGAGATCGAGTACGGCACGCCGCTGAGCACGGACCAGATCATGGACCGCGCGATGGAGCGGCTGAACATGGCCGACCAGTTCAGCGGCGGAAGCGCGCGGATCGCCAATTTCGCAAGCGTCCTCAGGGGCAGAGCGCTGGTGAACCAGGGCAACCATGCCGCGGCGGCCGCCGCGGTAGCGACCGTCCCCACGGACTTCCTGTACGAGACCGTCCATTCCACCAACTCGTCCCGTGAAGAGAACTTCATGTACGTGGACAACTGGGAACTCGACCGCTACTCCGTGTCGGAGAACGAAGGCGGCAACGGGTTGGACTTCGCCACGGCCGGGGATCCGCGGGTCCCCACGGAATACGTCGGCGTCTCACGCTTCGATTCGGAGACCCCGATGTACCGGTATCTCAAGCTTACCAGCCGCGCTGCGCCGGTGGAGACCGCCAGCGGCAACGAGGCGCGCATGATCGAGGCCGAGGCACAGCTCAACAACGGCGACATGGCGGGATGGCTTGCGACGATCAACGCGGCGCGGGGTACGGTGGGACTCGATCCGGTAGCGGATCCTGGCGACCAGGATGCCCGCGTGGACCTGATGTTCCGCGAGCGGGCGTTCTGGCTCTTCAACACGGGACATCGCCTGGGCGACCTGCGGCGTCTGGTGCGCCAGTACGGCCGCGCGGCGAACACCGTGTACCCGTGGGGCCCGTACCACAAGGACAACCTGCAGCGGGGCACGGACCTGTCGCTGGTGATCCCGGGCAACGAGGCGAACAACCCCAACTACAGCCTGACGGACTGCAGGGACGGCGAGGCGTAGGAGGGCGCCACAGCCAACACAATGTCCATCCAGAGAGTCTCGGGGGTTTCGGCCCTCCTGGCGGTGCTGTGCAACATCCTCGGCGTATCCGTGCTCATCGGCAGCGCGGTGTCCGCGGGCATCGACGTGTCGCTGATCGCGGGCGAGCCGACCGCCGAAGTGCACCGGGCCGTCAATGCCATCCAGCCCGGACCGTACGCCGCGGTCTGGCTCGGCGTCGCCAGTTGGCTGTTCACGCTGGCGTTGCCATTGGGCCTTCATGCGGCCCTGAAACCCGCCGGCGCCCCGCTGCTGTTGGCCGTCACCATGTTCTACGCGAGCGCGGTGGCTCTCGTCCCGCACTTCGGCCTGGACGCGGTTGGGTGGACGGCCCTGCCGGAGCGTAGCGCGGCGTCAGGCGGTGCGGCACAGGAATCGTTCGTCGGCATCCAGCTCGTGATGCGGGACGCCAGCATCCTCTTCGAGAGGATCGCCGGGCTTGCCCGCGGCGCTTCGATGTTCTGCTTCGCGCTGGTCTTCGCGAGCGTGTTCGGATGGCGAAAGCTGATCACGTGGATGGCCGCCGTCGGGGCGTTGGAACTGCTGTTCAGGATCCCGATGATCGTTTTCGACCAGGAACTGGTCGCGTGGGTCGACGCGTGCTACGTGATCTGGATGATCGCCATGGGAGGGTGGCTGACGTTCTCGGCGGACGCGCGGTCCGGTGACTCCAACACCCGGCCCGTGCGCGCTACCGCAGGAACACGTCCTTCGGGATGAACCCCGACACCACCTGCGTCAGGTCCACGACCTCGCTGACTCGGAAGTCCACCGCGATGCTCGCCAGCGACAGCGCCTTGGCCGGGGTGAGCCCCTTCTCCTCGACGAGGAAGTTCACGACCTCCCAGACGGCGTGGCGGGCGGCGCGGTCGAGGTCCAGGTCGATCCCCATCAGGATGTAGTGCTCGTCATTCTCGGCTCTGGGGCCCGTGATGCTGCCGTCCTTGTGAACCCGGAGCCGGAAGGTGCCGGTCAGAGACTGTTCGATCGCCGTCCCGCTGACTTCACCGTCGCCCTGAGCCCCATGCGGATCTCCGACATAGAAGAGAGCCCCGGGGTGGAACACGGGCAGATACACCGTCGTTCCGGCCTTCAGATCCTTGACGTCGAGGTTGCCGCCGAGCGGGCCGGGTGGCCGCGACCCCTGCACGCCGGGAACCGTCACACCGGGCTGGCCCACCACGGGATCGGGCGCCACGGCAAGGATGCCCATGAACGGGGCGAGCGGAACCTGGATGTCGTCGGAGAAGAACGCGACCTCCCGGCCGTCGACCTCGCCGGTGCGGATCACGTGGCGCGTGCCCGGCGGGATGTCCAGCGCCGGATCGCCTTCAGCGTACCCGGGGTAGGAGGTCGAGAAGACGCCGCCGCGCGCGCTCGTGCTGTTCACCCCCCACGGGACGCGCGTCTCAATGGACAGGATCTCGATCTCCAGCACGTCTCCGGGCTCGGCGCCCTCGACATGGATCGGGCCCGTGATAACATGGCCGCTCCGGCCCTCGCGCGGCCGCCCCTCGCGCGTCTCCCAGAAGTCCAGCACGTCCTGCGGGATCTCGTCGCGCGGGATGCCGAGGCTCGTGAGGTACCTCACCGGATCCTCGTTCTGGCCAGCACCGACGTGGGTCAGCGTGTTGACCCGGACGGTTTCGCCGGACTGCATGCGGAGCACGGGTTCCTTCTCAATCGGAAACCAGCCCCAATTCAGGTTCTCTGGCGTGGAGGGGACGAAGTGGTCGGCTTCGGGGGGCTGGTCGGCAGTCTGCTCGGCGGCCGGCGTGGCCCCGTCTTCCTCCTGGTCCGCAGCTGGTGCGCACGCCGTGGCGAGCGCGAGGCTGGTCGCCAGAGCGAAGCAGAATTGGAGCCTCGCGAACGCCGGAGCCTCGGGGTTGTAGACCGGACGATTGGTGGACATGATGATTCCCCTTTTCGAGCCACGTTGAGACTGGTTGTCGAGGTCAACCGCGGACAAGCGCACCTGCGGTGGATCGCGCCACCACCGCGTTCACGACGAATTCCCGTCCTCCGCGGCCTGCTCACCCATCGGCTCGTGGCAAACCTTGTAGATCGTGAACCGGAGCGGATCCGCCTTCGCCGCTACTCGCTGACCCTCCTCAAAGGCGGCAGCACCGCCCGCCCCACAGTGTTCACGTCGGTCCCGAACCATACCACGCCGGTCTTCGGATCGAAGTACATGTGACGAATGGTTCCACCGCCGCTGGCCACGTCTACTTCGCTGATGTACCGCTCCGTGCGCGCGTCGAACCCGACGAACCGGTTCGGCCGCACCCCGGTCTCGACGAACCAGACCCGGTCGTGTTGGTCGATGGCGACCCCGTACGGACGTGCCCCCTCGCCGCTCGGATTGGCCCACTCGGTCACCTCGCCGCTCTCCGGGTCGACCCGGCCCAGGTATCCGCGGGCGTAGTCCACATACCACACGATGTCACGCGAGTCGATCACCAGCCGCCGCGGCCGCGCGCCCTCGGGTAACTCGTAGTAGGTGGGCTCGAATGTCTGCGGATCGACCATGACCAGCTGGTTCGTCCCGAACAGCGTCGCCCAGGGCCGGTCACGGGAATCCATCTTGAGTCCGTAGGGACGGGTCGAACCCCCGCGCCCCTCGGGGTTGTCCGGCATCTCGACCAGCCGCACGTCGCCGGTCTCCCGCCAGAACTTGCCCACGAAGTTGCCGCCCTGGACCGTGAACCAGAGGTCGCCCGCAGCGTCGAAGGCGAAGGTGTGCGGGTCGCGGGCGCGCTCGTCGGGCATCGGGAAGATCTCGATCTCACCGGTGGCGGGATCGATCCGGCCAATATTGCCCACGCGGTTTCCGGTGTACCACACCATCCCGTCCGAACCAACTACGACCGTGTGCGGGCCTGCACCATCGGGAAGGTCGTATTTCTCGAACTCGCCGGTGTTCGGGTCGAGGACGGCGGCGTAGTGCGACCGCTGCCCCACGAACCAGACGCGTCCGTCGGGCGCCACGTAGGGATCACGCGGCCGGCTCTCCTCCCAGGGCACGTTCCACTCCTCCAGCCTCGGATCGCTCCCCTGCGGCTGCTCGGACTCCTGGGCGAGCCCGCCCGCCGGAGCCATCGGAACACCTGCCAACGCCAGCATCGCACAACGCAACAACTTCATCGGTCAGTCCTCCCACCGGGGATTGATCTCCGCCACTATGTTCAATCGAAGCCCCTGACGCGAGCCCGGCAAGATAACCGAGGATACCGCGCATGTCGTTCGTTGCCGTCGCCAGGCCCTGTCGCCCGTTCGCCCCTGCAACCGTCGCAGTGATGGCCATCGTCATGACCTTGCTCGCCTGCGACAATCCCGGGGATGGTGCGGCAACCGACGCAGAATCGCTCGCCCGGCAGGCGGTGATTCGGGACAGCGCCGGGATTCGGATCGTCGAGAACCTCCGGCCGCCGGCCGATTCCAGGCTCGGATGGCAGGTCGGGACGGCACCGTCGGTTTCGATCGGGGCGATCGAGGGTGCGGAGCCGTATCTGCTCGACCGCGTACGCGGGGCGCTTACGATGGCCGATGGCCGGATCGTGGTCCGGAACAGCGGCCCAAACGAGTTGCGGGTATTCGATGCGTCCGGGCGCTACCTCTCGACGTGGGGAGGTACCGGAGACGGTCCCGGTGAATTCGAGAATCTGCTCGGTTTCGACCGGTGGCAGGGTGATTCCCTGATTGCCTGGTTTGCTCAAGGCCGCCGTCTCACTGTCTTCGACAACCGAGGGAACGTCGGCCGGACCTTCGCGCTGGAGGGTGCGGTCCACCGGAGCCCCGAGGTGGCCCTGCCGACAGGCCGGACCCTGGCGAGTGAGACCATCCTTCGCGGCTCGCGGCAGGACGGTTTGCACCGTCAAGAGGATCTCTACCAGCTGCACGGAGCCGAGGGGGCGCAGCAGGGGCGACTGGGCACCTTCGACGGCACCGAGACAAACCGGGAGTACAACGGCAACCGGACCAGCGTCATGTCGCTCATCTTCGACCACGACATAGCGAGTTTCGTGTGGGGAGACCTCGTGGTTGTCGCTCCGAACTACGGCTACGAGATCAGGGCATTCGGGGCCGATGGCATGCTGAAACGCATCGTGTGGCGAGACCATGAAGTGATCGCCCGGACGGACGCGCACCTTGACGCCTACATCGAGGATCGGGTCATGCGCCAACCCGAGCGGCTGCGTGCGGACAGACGGCGAGCGATGCGCGAACGGTACGAGGGCATCCCGCTCCCCGAGACCCATCCCGCGTTCGTCACGGCGATCGCCGATGTCCTCGACCACCTCTGGGTCCAGGAGTACCGCCTGCCCGGAGCAGGCGATGCCGATCCGCTGTGGACGATCTTCGACCCGGAGGGGCGTGTCCTGGGATTGGTCGAGACTCCCGCCGTGCTCACCGACATCTACGAGATCGGCGAGGACTACATCCTCGGGCGCGCGACCGATGACCTCGGTGTCGAGTACGCGCAGGTGTGGCCGCTGAGGCGGCGGGAACGCTAGATGCTAGCCGGCGGCGAGGAGCCGGTTGTACTCGGCCTGCGCTTCGGCCCGGGCCCGAGCGAGGGCGTCGGCGTATTCGGATGCCGTCTCACCGAGCGGGCGTCCGGGGTATCGGGCGAGATCCACAGCGTCCAGGTCCGCCAGGGCGTCTCCGGCGAGGTCGAGGGCGCGGCCACGGCGCTCCGGAAGGGTCGAGATCATCTGTGCGATCATCACCTTGTCCGACCAGGGGTCGGCCCAGCCCTCGCGCAGGATCCGCCCGGCCCAAAGGTCTACGGCGTCGAGGTCCCGCGATTCGACCGCAAGGAGCAGGCCGCTGTTGGCGATTCCCGTGCGCAGGCCCTCGGCTACCGGCCACTCGGCTTCCAGTTCCTCCAGCGCCGCGCGAGAGTTCCCGTCTTCCTGCCATCGCAACCATGCCTGGGTCCACCGCAACTCCGCCGGCAGATCGGCCAGGTCGGGTTGCAGGTCGGTGGTCGGAGAGTCGGAGATAGTGACCGTGATCGACTCACTCGGGTTCTCCTCGGCCAGCACCTCGCGCAAGAGTTCCGCGGCACGTGTGTTGGACTCGCTCGCGATGGAGGGATCGCGGTCCTTGTAGTGGCTCGCGCGCCGGACCAGCACGTCTGCGTGGGACGACCTGTCCTCGCCGTGGATGACCAGTTCGAAGTGCATTCCGCCGTTCGTGTCGAGCCGCTCACCCGCCACGTCCTCGACGACGAAGATGCCGTAGGCCGCCGAGTTCGGTGCCGGGAACGATCCGGTGAAGGACCCACCGTCCCCCGGCGTCAGCGTGGCAACGCGCTCGTTCCGTGGTTCGTGGCCCAGGTCGATTCGCCGCGGGACCTCGAACCTTCCCCGCAGGACGAGCACGGGCTCGCCGGCGAGGGCGTCCAGCGGGTGGTAGGTGACGGTGACCGAGGAGCCCGGAGAAGGAGCTTCGGGGGCGAAGGCCAGGTTGGCGGCGGCCGGGGTGGGGTCCTGTGGTGGCGCCAGGGCATGGGCGGGTTCAGAAGGAAGGGCGAGGGTGAGGAGGGCCGTGAGAGTCAGGGCCGGGAGTGCGATGACGGTCTTGTTGTCGGGCATGGCTGCGGCCTGATGCTGGGGTGGAGGCAGGTGGCGGTACTCGCATGAGGTTACGCCCGCCATGGTGGTGGGATTACGTGAGGTGTCAGGGGGGTTGGCCGGACCGCGCACGGCGCCGATGGTGGGCGCACAGCCATCACCCCACCGGCGCCCTCACCACGTACGGCACATCCAGCTCATCAACGACCCAGGCGTAGATACTGCCGTGCTGGACCCAGACTCTGCCCCTGGCCGCCTTGAACGCGAGGCGCACGGAGCCCAGATAGTCTCCTTGCGCAGAGTATCGGTCGTAGAAAGCGGGGGCATCGCCCGGCACGACCCTCTCCACCCAGAGCATGCCTTCGTCGTCAACGAAGATGCCCGCCAGAACGGGCTTGACGTCGGTGATGAGAGCCGCAACCGCTTCCAGATCGCGACGCGCCTCGGGCCAATACCCGAGCCATTCCTCGACGTAGGCGGCACGGTCTTCGTCCGTGACCGGCTGTAGGGGCAGCGCGGCCTCGATCACGACCAGCGTGTCCCCACCCTCGCCGGTTCGCACAATGCGGTAAGACGCGCTGTTCGCGAGCCAGAATCCGCCGGACGGGTCGAACAACGTCATGTAGGCCGGCTCGAAGGGAATCGGCAGGTACTGCCAGATCCCGTACTCGTCCTCGTATGTGTATGACCGACCGCTGCTTTCACCGAGGTAGACCGAGTCGATGCGCTCGCTGGCCAGGTCGTAGGACACGAAGTAGTTGTGATAAACGCTGGAGCTCAGGGCTGGCGGGGGTGGGTAGGTGAATCCGCCCTCCCGTTCGTAGTCGGATGTCCAGTAGCGTCCACGATCGTCGAAGACACCGTCCCAGATGTATCCGTAGCTCCTGATCGGCATGTCGAAGCGGTGCACCTCCTCTCCGGACCGGTCGACGCCGACGATCATCCACTTGCCGTGATCGTTCAGCCACAGCAGCGTGTCGCCCGCGAGGAAGATCCCGTTGGCCGCGGTGATCTCGCCCGGCCCGTCACCCTTCCGCACGACCGTGCTCAGGTACCGACCGCCGGAATCGTAGGCCCGCACCTCGGTGGCCTGGGCATCCAGCACAAAGATGGTGCCGTCGCCAGCGGCCTGGATGCCCCGGATGTCTGCAAAGATGAGGTTGGGGTCGGATCCGTCGACGCTGCCGAAGTGCAGGTCCACATGCGATTCGGTAACATCGGGGCCAACTGCGTCGATGGCGGGAAGGTCGGGGTAGCGAACGAGCATCGCCCCGTTCGGAAGCGTCTCGCGCGTCAGGTCGCCTGCCGGCGATTCCGTTTCGCAGGAGGAGAGGATGGCGGTGAGCGCGAGAGCAAGGAACGCGGTGCGCATGGTCCTGCCTTTTCCATGACCTGGTGACAGTAGGCGCGGTACCAGTGAGACACAATTGATGGCCGAGGGGGTTGTCGAGGTGCATAGGCGGCCAGCGTGTGGTCCAAGCCGAAGTCGTGCCTCCGTTGACGGCGGCAGCTACACCGCTACGTTGTCCTCCATGCGTTCCAACGGAATCAACGCGCTGAGCAGCTGGCTCGACGAGTGGCGCGGGTGCGGAAGCACTGGCTGACGCCCGCAAGCGACGTCGACGCCCCGGACGCCCTGGTCCACTCGCCGATCACGCAATGAACGCACTCCTGAAACGCTTCGCAGGTCGGCTCGCCTTCACGGTCGGACTGGTCGTTCTCGAGGCTGCGGGGTGGGTCCTGTTTCCGCTGGTCATCGGGCGCGCCATCGACAGCGTCCTCGCCGACTCGACACGCGGCCTCTACGAGTTCGCCGTGCTCGGAATCGTCACCATGGGAATCGCGGTCGGGCGCCGCCTGCTGGACAGCCGGGCGTACGCGCGGATCTATGTTACGCTCGGCGAGGAGATGGCGGCTTCGGCGGCCGAGAGCACCACATCCACCCGCACGGCGCGGCTCGGGATGCTCAAGGAGATCGTCGAGTTCTTCGAAAACTCGCTTCCCCAACTCATCAACAGCGTGATCGGCCTCGGCGGCACCGTGCTGATCCTTGCCGCGCTGAACCTGCCGGTTTTCCTGGGGTGTCTCGTGGTCGCGGTCGGCACGGTGGCGCTCTACGCGCTGACCGGTGGGCTTACGACGCGCTACAACCAGGGGCTCAACGACGAGCACGAACGGCAGGTCGACGCCGTCGACAGCGGCGATCCGGCCCGCCTGGCCAGGCACCTTCGCGCCATGATGCGCTGGAACATCCGGCTCTCGGACCTCGAAGCGGCCAACTTCGGTATCAACTGGGTCCTGATGATCGCCCTGCTGGTTTTCGCGGTGAGCGCCGCCACGACCGAGACCGCGGAGTACGGCACGGTCTTCGCCATCGTGATGTACGTGTTCCAGTTCGTCGAATCGATGCTGATGCTGCCGTTCTTCTACCAGGAGTGGTTGCGGCTGCGCGAGATCTCGGGAAGGCTGGCCGCGGCCGAGGGCGACGGGTAGGAGACCTCCCCCGCCCCCGCGCCTCGCCGCAGGGTCCCCGGGGCTCAAGCCCCCCTCATTCGTACCTCAGAGACTCCACCGGATCGAGACGGGCCGCCTTGCGCGCGGGCAGTATTCCGGCCGCCAGGCCGATCGCCATGAGCAGGCCGACACAGGTCGACGCGATCGGCACGGAGAGTTTCGGGTTCAGGATGTACTCCATGGCCGGGTTATCGCTGGGAATGCCGTCAATGCCCACCACCAGAAGCGAGGCGACGGCGAGTCCGAGCAAACCTCCGCCGACCGCGATCAAGATCGCTTCGAAAAGGAACTGGCTGACGATGTGGCGCCGGCGCGCGCCCACGGCGAGCTTGATGCCGATTTCCCTTGTCCGCTCGCGCACGACGACATACATGATGTTCGCAACGCCGACCCCCGCGACCAGCAGCGTGAACGCGCCTACGAGTCCCAGGAAGACCTGGATGCCGAAACCGATCTGACCCACGATCTTCTCATCTTCGATGAAGTCCCAGATGCTGAGCGCTCGTTCGTCCGTCGGATCGAATCGGTGCCGGCCACCGAGGACCCGGTACAGCTCCCGCTTGGCGACCGGCGCGTCTGCAACGTTGCGCGGTCGCACGAGAAGGTGGTTCACGAACTCGTTGCCGTAGATGCTCCGGAAGGTGGAGGCAGGGATCACGGCGCGGTCTTCATCCGGACCGTTGTTGCTCGAGTCCTGGAACTTGGATTCCATCACCCCGATCACCCGAAAGGAGAGCCCGTCGAGCAGGACGGTCTCTCCCACGGGCTGCGTGTCGCCGAACAGGCGCGCCGCGATGCCGTCGCCGAGGAAGAGCACGCGTCGCCGCTGATCAAGGTCGCGCTGATTGATGAACCGGCCTCCAGGGGCGGGGAACATCCGCCGAAGTTCGGAAAAGACCGGGTCCACGCCCTCCATATACGTCGTGGTCCGGTTCTCGCCCGCCTCGAGATGCGTTCTGCCACGTCCGTAGGACGGACTTCCGAACTCGAACTCCGGGATCGCACGGAGGACCATGTCGAGATCATCCTCGCGCAGCCGTATCCGGCGTCCCCGGGCGAGACCCTCGTGCTCGAGGCTCGTCTGGCCGCCGTAGACCATGAAGACCCGTTCTCCCGCATTGAGCAGGCCCGTTGAAACCTGGTTTCGGAGTCCCTGGCCAAAGGCCAGCAGCAGAACGATGGAGATCGTGCCCCACACCATGGCGAAGATCGTGAGCAGGGTGCGGGTGCGGTGCGCCCGCAGGTCACCGAAGACCTCTGAGAGAAGGATCTTCCACATCGGTCAGCCCACCCTGCGGCTGCGGGACGCCGGTGCTAGTAGCGGAGACATTCCACGGGATCCAGCGCCGCGGCGCGGCGGGCGGGCAACAGGCCGGCGAGCATCGCCACGAGCGCAAGCAGCGCCATCGTCACGGCGGCCACCTGGAGCGAGATCACAGGCGTGCCCACGGTCTCCTGCATGGACTCCTGCATGGGGAGAAGAGACATCGCCTTCACGATGCCTGTCGATACCAGGACGCCGAGGGCGGCCCCGAGAGCCACAATGAGAGCGCTCTCCGCCAGGAACTGCCAGAGGATGGACCGCCGGGTCGCGCCGACCGAACGCTTGATCCCGATCTCGCGCGTTCGCTCGTGCACCACTATGTACATGATGTTCGCGACGCCGATCCCTCCTACGCTGAGCGTGAAGCTTCCCACGATCGCGAAGAACACCTTGAACCCGAGGAACAGGAAGCCGAACATGCGCTCCCATTCGGCCGTGTCCCAGAGATCGAGAGCGTCCTCGTCCCGTGGATTGAAGCGGTATTTCCTGCCCAGCACCTCGTAGACTCGCGCCTCTACAGCCTCGGTGCGCGAGGCGTCCGCCGTCCGATAGACCAGGTTCGAAACGAACCGCGAGCCGAAGATGGCTGCGTGCGTGCTCGCCGGAATAAACACCCGGTCTTCGTCGCGCGAGTTGTACGAGCTGTTCTGAATCTTGGGCTGGAGCACGCCGATAACGGTGAAGGGGGAGTCTCCGATCCGGACCTGCTCGCCGACGGGATCCGCGTCACCGAACAGGACACCGGCCACCTCGTCACCGAGGAAGACGACCCGGCGGCGCTCTTCCTGGTCCCGGTCGTTGATGAATCGGCCGCCCGGCATCGGGAAGATGTTCCGCATCTCTCCGTACACGGGGTGGATGCCCGTGATATTGGGACTGACTCCGTTGGGGCCGCGGCGGATGGGGACCGCGCGCGTCGAGTACTCCGGGCTGATCATCGTGATGTCGGGGATCTGGCGGGCGAGGATCCGGGCGTCCGCTTCGCGCAACCGGATTGTCCGCCCCTCCCTGAACCCCGCGTAGGGCAGCACCGTCCGTCCGCCGAAGAGCACGACGATCCGGTCGCCCAGCCCGTGAAACCGTTTGATCGTCTGCCGCTCGAGCCCGACCGAGAAGGCGAGCAGAACGACGACCGCAACCGTGCCCCAGGTGATCCCGAGCACGGTCAGGATCGTCCGCAGACGCTGCGCGGAAAGGTCCGCCCACAGTTGCCGGACCCCGTCGACCAGCCTCACGCCGTCTCCACTCCCCTGCTAGGTGATCTCGCGCCGCGGGGGCTCCATGACGCGCTCGCCCTCGGCCAGACCGTCGAGTACTTCGACACTGATCCCGTCGCTGAGACCCGTCCTGATCTCGCGCTCCTCGATATGCTCCGGCCCCAGGCGAACCGTCACGAACGTGCCCCCGTCCTCGAACCTGACCACGCGCTCCGGGATGATCAGAATGTCCGAGCGGCGTTCGATGATCACCTGCGCGTTGGCCGAATAGCCGGCTCTCAGCAGGGTTCCCTCCGCGGGCAGCACCGCGATTTCGACCGGAAAGACGGTAGCGTTCTCCTCGTCGCGTCCCGTGAGCGAGATCTTCGTCAGTCGCCCGTCGACGCGCGCGTCGGGAAGGGCCCCGATCGTGACCTCGACCGGCATTCCCTCGGTCAGCCGACCCACATCGATTTCGTCGACCGTTCCCCGGAAGAGCAGTTCATCCATCTCGGCCATCGTCATGAGGACGGTCCCTTCCTGGAACGTCGTGAGCGGGACGACCGGATCCCCGATTTCCACCGTCTTCTCGAGGATGAAGCCCTGGATGGGGCTCTGGATGACCGTCTCGACCGCCTCGTCTCCGATTGTCACGCGCCCTTCCGAAAGCAGGGCCAGGCGCTCCCGGGCGATCTGGAGCTGGAGCGACACTTCGCTCAACGAGTAGTCGGCGTCCTCGAACGCTTCTTCCGACGCGAGCCCCTGGTCGCGCAACTCGGCCAGCCGGTCGCGACGCCTCTCGAGCTGCTGCAACTCGATTTCGCGCAATTCGATGGCGCGGCGCGCCTCGACCAGTTCGATCGGTGTCGGGTTGGGCTGGACTTCGAGCAGGGGCTCACCCCGCCGGACGTATTCGCCGGGTTCCTTGAACATCCGACGCACGACGCCCGCGAGTTGCGACTTCACGCTTACCTCGACGAGCGGCTCAATCCGACCGACCGCGAGTGCCCGGTCCACGATCTCGCCCCTCTCCACGGCGACCGTGTCCACTTCGGACTCGCCGCCGTTCCCGGCCCCGAGTACCGCGAACGCGGAGGCTCCCAGGCCCCCGGCCACGACCACCCAAACCACCATCTTCGTGCCTGTTCTCATGCGACCGCTGACCCCCCGCCTGATTCGCCCCATGAACGACCCTCCCGTCCGCTGCGGGGGGCTCGTGCACTCCGGCAACGTACGGAAGTACCCGGGGAGTTGGTTTCGCCGGTGGACCGACGCGATGTTACGGGCCTGCCCCCCCTACCCGGTCAGATTGAACAGCCGGCTGTACTTCACCACCAGCTGCCGCTGCCTCGGCCCCGCCACGATTCCCGTCCGCTCCAGCGACCCCCGATGATCCGTGTCGTTCCACACCAGGAACAACCCGGTGCCGGCGGTGTCGAGCCACCCCACCCGCACATTCGTCCCCATATCCCGCGTATCATCGTTGTACTGCACGTTCGCCTGCACGTACAGCCGGGGCGTGAACGAGTACGACGCGTTCAAGCGCACCACCGACGTCGTGAAGCTGCCCTCGTCCAGCCGCACGTCGAAGTAGTTGACGCGCACGTTCGCCGTGAGCTTGTCGCCGTAGCGGTACGCCACCGTCGCATTCGGACCGAAGCGCGTCCCGCTGTAGAACCCGCCGAGCTCCCAGCCCACCGACGCCGACAGCGGCGCGCCGCGGTTCGTGTTCGCCCGGAACTCCCAGTCCTGGTTGTGGTAGGTGCCGGCCGGGATGACGATATCCTCGCGGATCGCGAACGGCCGCTCGAGGCCCTCGCCCGTGAAGTTGAAGCCGGGCAGCTGGAAGAACGCGCCGTTCTCGAAGGCGAAGTGGTTGTCGATGTGGATCAGGTAGGACTCGTTGAAGCCGCCCAGCGTCCAGAACGCGTTGCCGGAGATGTGGGGCCGGAACTCGCGGAACCAGGGCACGCTCTCGGTGCGCATGTGGCGGAGGAAGCGCCAGTTGACCTGGCGGTATCCCCGGCGGTTGACGAAGCCCACCTCCGGGTTGAAGGCGGCGCCGATCTGCCGGAACCCGGACGCGACCTGCCAGTCGCGCGTGACGTAGCGCATGCCCGCGGCGAAGCCGTATTCCCCGTCGTTGAACCCCGACCCGGGCGCCTGCCCGCCCGCGGATACCGGCGTGGTGGTGATGCCCGCCCAGCCGTCGAAGGTGAGCGCGTCGCCGATGCCGAGTCGGCCGTCGACGCCCCAGGTCAGGTTGTGGTCGTCCGTTTCGGCGGTGTTGAAGCGCGACACGAAGATGGCGCCGAGCTGTGACCGGTTGCCGAACTCCCGGTACGCCCGCAGCACGCCGAAGTTGTTGTCCGGCGCGATCTGCTCGCGCAGGCCGGTGTCGCCGTCGAACCGAAACGCCTCGCCGGTCTGGATGTTGAGCAGTCCGACCTGGAAGTTGCCGACCTTGCCCGTCATCCGCGCGCCCGCCTGGATCGGCACCTCGCGGCCGCCCGAGAGGCCGATGCGGCGGCTGAAGAAGAGCTCGGCGGACCGCGAAGCGCCCACGGCGAACGTGCCGGCGTTCTCCAGAAAGAAGGCACGCTTCTCGGGGAAGAAGAGGCTGAACCGCGTAAGGTTGACCTGCTGGTCGTCCACCTCGGCCTGCGCGAAGTCGGTGTTGACGGTGAGATCGAGGGTCAGGCTCTGGTTGATGCCGATCTTGGCGTCGCCCCCGAACTGCCGGCCGTAGTCCACCGACGGCGAGACGACCCGGTAGTCCTTGAGGCCGTCCGCGAGCACGTACGGGCTGACAGTCACCGTGCGCCGCACGGGGGCATCCAGCGCCAGGGTTCCGGCAAGCGAGATCCGGTACACGCCGAACTGCCTGGGCACGGGTGCCCACATCGACTGCTCGCTGTTGCGGCGGATCTTGCGCTCGAAGTTCAGGCCCCAGTCCTGCGCTCCCCCGGCCCCGTAGCGGAGCGTCGAAAACGGAATCCGCATTTCGACGTACCAGCCGCGCTCGTCCCTGGTCGTGGCGACGTCCCACGAGCCGTCCCAGTTCAGGTTGAACCCGCCCCCCGACCCGCGCTGCTGGCGTCCGCCGCCCGGCCCGCCTCCCACGCCCTCGCCGATCACCTGCCCGTCGTACTCGATCCCTGCCGGCGTGGTTCCGAACACGAACCCGTTCTGCCGGTCCATGTAGGTGTCGAGCACGACGACGAAGGCATCCGAGTCGTTGAGCGACGCATCTCGCAGCGTCTGGCCGAAGACGATTCCCTCCGGCTCGTCGTCGAACAGCCACGCGCCGATGTAGAGCGCCTGGTCGTCCTGCAGAATGCGGACTTCCGTGCGTTGCGACACCGGCCTGCCTTCGGACGGTTCGCGCTGGGTGAATCCGCTGAGGGGATCAAGTGTCGACCAGACATCGTCGTCTAGGCGGCCGTCCATGACGGGGGGCGCCGTAGTCCGGGACGCCTGCGTGACGGGGTGCGGCTGCCCGTTGGACGGGGCCTGCGCGTGGAGCGCGGCGGGCGCGACGAGGAGGGTGAGGGAGGCGAAATGGAGAAGCGTGCGCATGTAAGTCCGACACGCGGGAGGGGGGAATCGCTGACGGCTCCGCCTCGATCGGGCACCAGGCCACGGGGGTGGGCCGACCCACCATGGGTGCCGGTACGTCACGTCGTCGCGAATCCTGTTAGTCTTTGCCTCCATTCCACCTCCGGCGAGCGACCATGACAGCTGAATCCGGCAATCGAGTCCACATCGAGCGGGCCGGCGTGGTCCGCATGGCCCTGCCTGCCGCCGATGCGTTCCCGCTGTTCAACGCAGAGGGTGAGCGCCGATGGGTGGCAGGGTGGGTTCCGTGCTACCTGTATCGGGCCGGGTCCGACAGCTACATGGGCCATTGGGAGGAGGCGATCCAGCGACACGTCGTGGAGGGGGTTCCGCTTGCCGGCGAGTGAATGCCCCTGCCGAGCAGGTACATGACGCCAGCCATCAGCGGGGCGGTGCGGGGGCGGTCGACCGCTTTCCGGACCTGACTGCAGGTCCTTCGGATCACAGCCGCTCCCCCACTTCGCGCAACCTGCCCTGGATCCAATCCACCATGTCGCCCGGCACGCCCGCCGCTAGGGCATGACGCCGCCACTCGCCGACCGCTTCCGCCACTTCCCCGATGATCTCCCTGCCATCGCGGGGGACATCGAACGTTGCGCCCACCTCGAGCAGATCGCGCCGTGTGATCTCCCGGAACTTCCCGTTCACCGACATCTGGTGCTGACGGGTCCAGGCGTCGTTCTCGGCGTAGGTGAGGTCGTATGCGGGCGCGAGACGCCAACTGCCGGCCGGATTCATCAGGAAGCCGACGTTCTTGACGTGGTCGTCGAAGTTGACCGTAGCCACCGCGAAGACCATGCGGCGGTACGCCTCGTTCAACCAGTGCTGGCCGAGTCCGATGGCGCGCATCGTGTCGAACCAGCCTTCGTAGCTGAAAACGTACTGGTCGTTGAAGTCGATGTGCTGAAGCCCTCCCAGGCTGTGGAAGTGGACGCGTTGGAGGGATCCCGTCGCCTCGTCGCGCGCGCGATCGAAACGCCGGACCATGAAGTGCGCCAAGTCTCCGTCGCGTAGCAGATGCGTCTCGGGCACTTCAATTCCCGAGTGGCGCGCCATGTTCGAGTACGCGTATTCGATCCGGCCCCAGGGGCCCGGACTTCCCGCGGCGCGCATGCCCCGCCCCACCGGTTCGCGTGTTACCCCGTCGAACTTGATGAGCCACGGCTCCTCGCCGGGACCGGGCCGCGCGAATCCCGATCGCACCCGGTTGGCCCCACGATCCCAAAGGATGAGCGCCTTCGGCCGTGCACCTCCCGCACTGCCGCCGACGTGCATGATCTCCGGGACGGCGACCGATACGTCCCCCTCGATCACTCGCCGGGCCTGGTCGACCAGTTTTCGGACCTCGAGCACCTCCTCGCTGCGCGGGCCGGGATCCAGGGGTGGGTGGAATCGCAGCGCTCCCATGGCGCGATCTCCGATGAACAGGAGGCGTTGCAAGGGCGACATGGCGTCACCCGGCCGGCCGCGCTGCTCGAAATAGCGACGGATGACGGCGTTGCCGAACTGGTCCGGCAGGGCATCGGCGAAGACACCGGGGAGACCGAGGAAGGCCGGTTTCCGTGTCAACTCCCGGAACGAGGTCGGACCCCGGCGTTCCGTGGGCAGATGGATCGGCGAGATTTCGAGGCCGGAAGTCGCGAAACCGGGATCGTATTCGAAGGTGATGCGTCCCTCCGGCCCCTCCCGGAGCATCCCGACCTCGCGCCCCCAGATGCCGACACGGACCCTCACATCACCATTCACGGCCTCTCCTGGACGCCCGGCGTCTTACGTTGCCCCTCAATCTCTCGACATCGTATGGCGACACCTCGGGCACGGGGATGAACGCCTCGAACGCCTGCAGCCGCCCCAATGCGCGCATGACCCGCACCAGGTTCTCGGTTCCGACACTGTGCCCCGCCTCGAGGCGATTGATCGTGCGCGGGCTCACCCCGGAGTCGGCGGCGAGGTCGCTGACCCGCAGATTCTGCTGAAGACGAAGCGCCTTCAGCCGCGCACCCACCTCGCGCAGTACGTCCGGGGTCCGGCTCGTGGCAACGATGGCTCCCATGGATTGGTGACCTCCCCTCGGCACCAAGTTAACCGAGGGTATCGTAACCGTCTATAGCGCCATATCCGGTGTGTTATTGTGTCATTTGGATTCTATGTGTCATATACGGCGTATTACATATATAATGATGTGCGACATGTACGGTTTACATTCCGTAATGTTTACATTACAGTGAACGTCGCACTTTTCTACCCGTTCCCTGTCTTCAGCGCAGATAGTCACCCGTGCAACTACGTTCGAGCCGCCCCATGACCATCGCCGACCTCGCCGACCAGCCACGCGCCATCCGCCGCCAGGCCGCCGTGCTCCTGGTCGAGGGGTTCGACCGCCCCAAAGGCTGGCCTGACCTGCACGCGGCCGCCCGCGAGCTCGACCACGTTCTCGCCAGCGGTTTCGCCTTCGCCGCGCTCGAGCATGACCTCCTCCTCGGCTGGATCGGCGGCCTCCCGCAGTACGACGGGCGCGTCTGGGAGCTGCATCCGCTCGTGGTCAGGCCGGACCGCCGCCTTCGCGGAATTGGCCGTGGCCTCGTCACCGCCTTCGAGGGCGAGGCCGGACGCCGCGGCGCCCGCACCCTCACCCTCGGCACCGATGACGACAGCGGCCAGACGTCGCTCACCGGGGTCGATCTCTACTCCGACATCCCGCGCCACATCGCGGAACTCCGCGACCTCGGCGACCGCCACCCGTTTCTCTTCTACCGCAGGCTCGGCTACGTCGTCACGGGGGTGATGCCGGACGCCAACGGGCCCGGGAGACCCGACATCTACATGTCCAGGGCGGTGCGGCGCGAGGAATGAGGGTCGCGTCCGTCGGCAACGTCCGCGACCGTCCGACCGGCTCAGGCGCTGCGCCCCTCCCAACGGTAGCGGTCGCAGCTTTCCACGGCCCTGGTGATCCTCCCGTAGCGTTTCGAGCTTGGACAATCGCACCGGCCCGAGGCGCCGGGACGCGCCGCCCAGGAGCGATCATCGCCGTCCCAGTGGATGCAGTTGCGGCACTCGCGCTCGGTGGGCTCTCGCTGGCTGCGGTACTCGATCCGGGTGAAGGCCATGGGGAGGTCCTGGTTCTACTGAAAACGGCTGCGCGAGGCGGGACGCTGAAGCTAATACCGAGCCTCACCCGATGACCAATCAGGCGCGGCCGCACTGGACCATGTTCCGTGACAAAACGGGTCCGGAGGCCCCTGCTCCTCACCCCCCGCCCACCCAGAACGCGACATCGCGTGCGCCTGCCAGAACAGCCCGGTCTCCCGTCGCGAGCGGCACGCCCAGTTCCCGCGCCGCCACCACGAATTCGGCGGCCCCTGCCGGAAGCCCGCAATCCAGCGCGGTGTCCAATACCCGAACCGCAGGGACGGCCACGATCCGGCGGCCCAGCGCCAGAGCCGCGTCGTCGCACATCGCCCTGGCCTGATCTGCCGTGATCGTCCGGCGGCGGACCATGGCCAGCAGCACGGCGCGCAGCTCGCTCATCAGGATGGCGGGCGCGGCCCACTCGGGATCCCGCCGGAAGAGCTGCGCCGCCTCCGCGCCGGCGCGCCCCCCGACCACCAGCCGCGTCATCACACTCGTGTCGACGACGATCATGGCCGGCGCTCGCCACGAAGGTCGCGTAGCGCGGCCTCGTCCAGCGCGATCGGCCCCAGCTCACCGTGCCGCCGCTCGATCCGCGCCACGAGCGCGACCGCGTCGACCGGGGCCGGGCGGATCGAGGCAGCCAGCCTCGACAGGATCTCGCCGTTCAGACTGCGGTGATTCCTCTCCGCGGCCGCCTTGAGTTCTCGATGCAACTCGTCCGGGATTCCACGCAACGCCAGGTCGGCCATCCTCCTCCACCTCCTGCGGGCCAAGTGATAACAGTATGATATCATAACGATATCACTGAGACGCGGCCGAGGCAAGCTCAGTGCAAAGGGAATCGCGGTTGACGGAATCCGCACCCGTCGATAGCCTCGCTGAATGACAATTCCTCGCGCCGTTGGCCTCACTTCGGGCCGTTTCCTTCCCACGGTTCTCCTGCTCCCCCTCCTGCATGGCTGCGCGCCCTCCGACGCCCCCCCGCCGGCGTCCACCCAGCGCGACAGCGCGGGCATCGCGATCGTCGAGTCCGGCCGGCCCGCCTGGGGTGATTCGGCGCACTGGCGGCTCGACCCGGAGCCCCTGCTCGATCTGGCGACGGCCGGCACCGGCGACCCCCACAACTTCTACGCCGTCCGCGGCATGAAGCGGCTCTCCGACGGATCGCTCGTCGTCCTCAACGCGGGCTCCGACGAGGTCCGCCAGTTCTCGGCCGGCGGGCGGTTTGTGGGCTCCTTTGGCGGAACGGGCGAGGGCCCCGGCGAATTCACGAACGCGCGTCAGCTGGAGTTGGCGGGCGACACGATCCTGGTGCTCGACTGGGACTCCATGCTCAGTGTCTTCGGCCCCGGCCCGGAGCTGATCCGCGACGTGCGCCTTCGGTCGAGCACCCGGGCGGTTCACTTCATCGGCGACGGTCGCCTCGTCGCCCGCGTCGTCGCCTCGTTCCCGCAAACCGGCGCTCTGGTGCGCATCCCCGAGGCCCTCTTCACGTACCGGCTGGATGGAAGCGGCGGTGACAGCATCGGCTGGACCCGGGGCTTCGAGGACTACACCCTGGGGGACATGGGCCAGGTTCCCTTCTTTCAGAAGGAGGCGGTCGTGGACAGCCGCGGTGAGCGCATCTTCACCGGATCTTCCGACCTGATGCAGGTCGAGGAGATGGCGGCGAACGGCGACACGGTGCGGATTCTGCGCATCGCCGACTATCCGTTGGCGCTGACGCCCGCGCAGGCCGAGGCCGAGAGGGACCACCGGCTCGACATCCCCCTGCTGCAACAGACGCCCATGCCGCCACGGGTTCAGCGGCTGCGCGAGTTCATCGAGAACATGCCGCTGCCCACGACCCGGCCCGCCTACGCCGACTTGATCGTCGATCCCTCGGGTGCCGTCTGGCTGCGGCCCTTCCGGGGCGCCAGCGAGCCGGACGGGCCCGAGTTCTGGCTGGTGCTGGACCCGGGTGGCCGCTGGCTCGGCAGCGTGGAAGTGCCCGAGGACTTCCGCGTCTGGGACATTGGCCTGGACGAGGTCCTGGGCGTTTGGCACGACGAAATGGACGTGCAACATCCACAGGTGTTGCGCCTGCACAGGAACGGCGAATGAAGACACCCCCGGTCGCAAGCGGCTTGCGCTCCACGGTGTCCGCGCTGGCGGGCGCCTGCATCCTCGCCTTGTCGTGCACCCCGGCCGGCGACGCGCCACCGCTCGCTGTCCAGCGCGACAGCGCGGGCATCACGATCGTCGAGTCCTTCGCGCCCGCGTGGGGGGATACGGTGCGCTGGCGGGTCGGCGCGGAGCCCCTGCTCGATCTGGCCGAATCCGGCACGGGCGACGCGCACGAGTTCTATAGGGTCCGCAACGTGACGCGGCTCCCAGACGGGGGCATCGCGGTGGTGAATCGGGGCTCCTCCGAGATCCGGAAGTTCTCGGCGGACGGTGCGTTCGTGGGCTCCGTCGGGGGCTACGGCGAGGGACCGGGCGAGTTCTCGAACCTGCAGCAGGTGGAACTGGTCGGCGATTCCATGCTCGTGCGCGATGTCCGCCGCGTCGCGCTCTTCGGTCCCGATCTGCGGCACGTTCGCACCCTGCCACTTCACCCCGGCGCCAGGAGTCTGCACTATCTGGGCAACCGCACGATGGTCGCCCCGGTGATCATGGACTACCCCGAGGAGTATGGCCTGGTCCGGGCCCCCGAAGTGCTGCTGGTCTACGACCTGGAGGGCGCGCGCCGCGACAGCATCGGCCGCACCCGGGGCTCGGAAGAATACGTCACCGACGCGCTCATGGGCTTTCCGCTCTTTGGCAAGAGCTCCGTGCTCGACACCCACGGCGACAGGATCTTCCTGGGCTCTTCGGACCACATGCAGGTCGAGGAGGTGGACGCAAACGGCGACACTCTTCGGATTCTGCGGATCCCCGATTACCCGTTGACGCTGACCCCTGAAGAGGTCGAGGCGGAAAGGAACCTTCGCCTCAACCCTCCGCTGCCGCCGGGGGTGACATCTCTCCCACCACCTTTCGTCGAGGCGGTGGAAGGCATGCCGTCACCGGAGACCCGCCCGGCCTATGCCGACATGCTCGTCGACCCGACGGGTGCGGTCTGGCTCCGCCACTTCAGGGGCAGCAGCGAACAAGGCGGACCCGAGCACTGGCTGGTGCTCGGGCCCGACGGATCGTGGCTCGGCAGCGTTGAGATGCCCGATAACTTCCTGGTTCGGGAGATCGGCCTGGACGAGATCCTCGGCGTGTGGACCAGCGAACTGGACGTCCAGCATCCGCAGGTTTGGCGGTTGCGTCGGTAGCGGTATCCGGGCGAGGTTGGCGCATTGTCGTCGACCGGTGGACTTGATCGAGGAGATGAACCGCAAGGAGCGGATTGGAGGGGAATAGTGGTGCGGCGGGGTGAGCCGCGACCGTACCTTGTCACAGCGAATTGTCACCCCCCACGGGCCCGAGGCCACCACCGGATGAGATCTCCACCCTCCCCCCGCCCCGCCGCCCGCCCCTCCCGGGCGCTGGCCCGGGTCCTCGCCGCGGCCGCCATCGTCGCCCTCCTCACCCCCCTCCCCAACCCCACCGCGGCCCAGCGCCTCCCCGACCCCTTGCCCGGCGACCTCGCCGCGCTGTCGGTCCCGCGCTTCGCGATCGCGCCATCGCCCATCGAGCTGACCGGCCCCGTACGACCGGGCGAGTACCTGGGCGTCACCGGACCCCGCTCGGCGTGGCTCGGGCTGGAGACAGGCGAGGCCGAGCTGTGGGTGCATCCGCTCAAGGTGGGCAGCGGCTTCCGCCTCGCCTTTTCGACATCCGGCTACGGCGCCCCGATTCCCGGCGGGCAGGTGGCGCGCACGGTGCGCGTCCGGCCCGAGATGACGACGATCACGTACAGCCACGCGGCGTTTCAGGTGCGGCAACACATCCTGGCGCCCAGGGACACCGCCGCGACCGGCCTCCTCGTGCTGCTCGAGGTCGACAGCCCGGAGCCGATGGAGATCGTCGCCGAGTTCCACCCGGTGCTCAACTACATGTGGCCGGGGTCACTCGGCGGGCAGTACGCGTACTGGGACGGGGACCGGCGCGTCTTCGTACTCTCGGAGAGCCTGCAAACGCGAAACGCCGTGGTGGGCTCGCCGTGGGCGACCAACTCGGTCGAACATCCGGCGCATCAGCTCGGCCAGGCGCCGCGCACGATGGTCATCCCGGTGGATCCGGAGCGGGCGCGGGCGGAGTTCATTCCGATCGCCGTGGCGGCGGGGACGGTTCCGCGCGATACCGTGTTTGCCCGCTACGGACGGTTGATTTCGGGCGCCGCGATGCTCTATCGGGACACTCGCGCCTGGGCCGATTCGGTGCTGGCGAATACCGCCTCGGTCGAGACGCCCGATCCGTCGCTCGACCTGGCGCTCGAATGGGCCAAGATCAACCTGGAGGAGCAACGCGTCTGCAACCCGGACCTGGGATGCGGCTTCGTCGCCGGCTGGGGCTTGTCGGGCGACGGCGGCCGCCCGGGCTTCGGCTGGTTCTTCGGCGGCGACGCGATGATGAACACCTACGCGATGGACGCGCTGGGGCAGTGGGAGCTGGTGGCCGAGGAGCTCGCATTCCTGGCGAAGTACCAGCGCGGCGACGGCAAGATCACCCACGAGATCTCGCAGGCCGCGGCCCACATCGACTGGTTCGACACCTACCCCTACGCCTACTACCACGCCGACACGACGCCTCACTGGATGTTCGCCCTCTACCAGTACTGGCTCGCCAGCGGCGACGACGATCTGCTGCGCGAGCTGTGGCCGGCGTACGCGCGCGCGTGGGCGTGGTGCCTGAGCGCGGAGACCGACGGCGACGGGATCATCGAGAACACGGTGGGCGGACTGGGCGCGGTCGAGGTCGGCGGTCTGGGCGAAGCGCTGCACCAGGACATCTACCTGGCGGGCGTGTGGGTGGCCGCGCTGGAGGGCACTTTGGTGATGGCAGAGCATCTGGGCGACGGGAATCTGGCGGCACAGGCCGAGCGGATCGCGCCCATCGCGCGCGCGACGCTGAACGACGCGTACTGGCGCCCCGACGTGGGCCACCATGCGTTCGGGATCCTTGCCGGCGGCGGCACCAACGACAACCTGACCGTGTGGCCGGCCCCGGCGGCCGCCTTCGGTCTGCTGGACGACGAGCGGGCCAGGTCGACGCTGGCGCTGATCGCCGGCGACCGCGTGTCGTCGGACTGGGGCGCGCACATGCTCTCGACCGAGAGCGATCTCTACGACCCCCTCCAATACAACATGGGCACCGTGTGGCCCTTCGTGACCGGCTTCGCGTCGTGGGCGCAGTACCGCTACCGGCGGCCGTGGGCGGGATTCCACCTGATGGACGCGGTCAAGCAGATGACCTTCGACTGGAGTCTCGG
Source organism: Gemmatimonadota bacterium (assembly GCA_022823145.1). Lineage (GTDB taxonomy): Bacteria > Gemmatimonadota > Gemmatimonadetes > Longimicrobiales > Gaopeijiaceae > Bin94. The sequence continues at coordinate 46,203 of JAJDXS010000080.1, read as the reverse complement.
CCGCCACGGCGAGCTCTTTTCGGGGAGCTTCTACCAGCCCCTCGACCAGACGGTCCCGCACCAGTTCTTCGCGACCTCGATGCTGGTGACGCCGTTGCTCCGCGGTGTCTTCGGATGGGAGCCGGACGCGCCGAACGGCCGGGTCCGGCTGGCTCCGCAGCTGCCGGCGGACTGGGACGGGGCGAAGGTGCGCGGGTTGCGAGTGGGTGAAACGACGGTCGAAGTGGACATCACCCGGCGCTGGACCGGCACCGGCGGGGAGCAGCGCGTGGTCGTCCGTACCGAGGGCCCGCCGGTGGAAATCGATTTCGTGCCGGACGTGCCTGTGGGCGCAACGAACGAGACGGTGACCGAGTCCGCGGACGGGGGGTTCACGGCCACCTGGCAGGGCGGCCTCGCAGTGGCGCCGCCCCGTATCGACCTGCAGCCGGGGCAGCGCAGCACGGGCCTCCGGATCATCGACCTGGTCGCCGACGGCGGCGGGTGGCTGCTGACGGTGGAAGGCACGGCGGGTCGTGACTACGATGTTCTGCTCTTCGGCACGCCGGTCAATGCCGCCACGGACAATGCCGTCGCCACCGTGTCGAGCCGCTCGGACGGCACCATCCGCGTCAGCCTTGGCGGCCGGGCGGGCCGCGTGACTACGGTATTAGGGCTCGCTCCGAGAGATCCATGACCGGGCGGAGTCCGCTTCGATCAATGGCCATTTGCACGTACATGAGAAAGCGAAGCAATTGCGTAGACTATCCGACGGACTGAAGGCCGCGTTCGGCAAAACCAACGTCAGCCGTCGCGTGCGTGATTTCGAAGGATGGACGGGCAGAGCGTTCGCCGCGGATGGCCGCACAGCCGACTACGACCACACCCGGACCGTAACGGAGTACTACGACCTTTGTAGCGAATTGATGGTCTACCACTGGGGAGAATCGCTGCACTTCGCGCCGCTGTCGCCCGACGAGAGTCTGAAGGACTCAAAGATTCGGCACCAACGGCAGATGATCGCCAAGCTGGAACTGCGTGAAGGCATGACGGTGGCCGACATCGGTTGCGGCGTCGGGGGTCCAATGCGCCGCGTCGCCCGCGAGGCCGGTGTCCGGGTGTCGGGAATCAACAGCAACGAAGTCCAGCTGAGCAGGGCCAGGTCGCTGAATGCAGAGGCGGGGCTCGATCACATGATCGACTGCATCGCTTGCAGCTTCATGAATATGAGCTGCATCGCGGATGCGACCTTCGACCGGAGCTACGCGATCGAATCGACCTGCCATGCTCCCGACAAGGCGCGCGCGTTTGCCGAGATCTACCGTATCCTCAAGCCCGGAGCCCTTTTCTGGGGCCAGGAAATGTGCATGACGGACATGTACGATCCCGACGACGATGGCCACCGGACCATCAAGCGGGAACTGATGCACGGCATCGCGCTTGCGGATATTGCAACGTTCGGGGAGGTAGACCAGGCCCTCGAAACCGCTGGATTCGAGGTATTGGAGGCGACGGACATCGCTGTCGATGAGACCGGTCCGGCCACGCCGTGGTATCGGCCCCTGGAAGCCCGGCACGGGTGGCTCGGCAAGGCTCTCTTCCGGACTCCCGTGGGTCGCAAGGTTTTTTCCTGGGGAACCAGGCTGGCCGAGCTTCTGCGGGTGTTCCCCGAGGGATCGGCGGAGGTTGCCAGACTCATGGATCGGACTGCGGACGCCTATGTCGCTGGCGGGAGAACCGGGATCTTCTCGCCGCTGTACTGTTTCCTGGCGCGCAAGCCCCTCAACGGCTAGCCGGCCCGGGTGGTCACGTGCAGGCGCAGCGAGGACAGCGCGGGCACGAGGAACATCAGCATGGCCGTGGTGAAGAGGATCCCGCACCCGATCGAGGCGGAGAAGGGGACGAAGAACTGGGCCTGAATGGCGTCTTCAAGAATCAGAGGTGTGAAGCCGAGGAAGGTGGTTAGCGAAGTAAGCATGATCGGACGAAAACGGCCCTTGGCCCCCTCGATGATCGCCTCGCGCGCCGGAAGACCCTCCTCGATTTCCTGATCGATGAAGTCCATCATGACCAGGGAATCGTTCACCACCACGCCCGCAAGGCCGAATATCCCGACAAAGGACTCCGCGCTCAGCGCCACTCCCAGGACCCAGTGGCCCAGGATCACGCCGACGAACCCGAACGGGATGATGGCCATGATGATGAACGGCTTGGTATAGGAACGCAGCGGAATGGCCAGCAGCGCGAAGATAATCAGTAACGCTATTGCGAAACCGCGGTAGAGCGCGCCCAGAGAGTCAAGTTGCTGTTGCTGTTCGCCGCCAAAGGTATAGGTCAGACCGGGGTTCGCATCGACCAGTCCTGCGAGTATGGTGTTTTCCAGGATGCCATTGGCTTCCCCGGCGGAAATCACATTGGGGTCCACATCGGCGGTGACCGTGACGACGCGCTGGCCGTCCTGGCGACGGACGGACGGCGGCGACATGCCCGGACTAAGTGAAGCCACACGGCTAACCGGTACCTCGGCACCATTTTCCGTACGGAGCAGGTAGCTCTCGATGTCGGCGATCGAGTTACGCTGCTCCTCGGGCAGCCGGACGTAGACCCGGACTTCGTCGCGTCCTCGCTGCACCCGCAGGGCCTCCGCCCCAAAGAAGACGGCTCTCGTCTGCTGGGCCAGCGCATCGAGAGACAGACCGAGGGTTCGTGCTTCAGGCAACAGTCCCAGCTGAACCTCCGGGACGCCGGGCGTATGATCCGAGCGAATGTCGAAGACACCTGTCACTCGACGGAGTTCATCGACCACGGACGATGCGATCGTCACCAGGCGCTCCGGATCCGGATGGGACAGCACGGCTTCCAACGGGTTGCCCAGCGTGTAGATCTCGCTCATGAAGGTGATCGCGCGCACCTGGGGCAGGACACCCACTTCCTCACGCCAGGCCTGCATGACTTCTCCCGAAGTGATGCGTCGCTGCTGCGCCGGCAGGAGCTTGAACTCGATGGTGGCGATATTGGCTTCGGGGTTCAGGGTGGGCGAGGGATTGAGGCCTCCGGTCTCGATCCGCGAGCGCTGGCCGACGACCACCGTAACGCCGGATAGAAGCGGAGACGCATCCGCGGGCCGGCCCTCGGAGAGACGTTGGATGACCCGGTGACCGGCCGCCTCCAGTTCCCGTGCCACAGCGTCCGTCTGCCGCGCGGTGGTCCCGTCCGGCATCTGAAGGGTGGCGGTGACGAAGTCCCCCTCGACCTCGGTCGCAAAGGTGGTTGGTACGATGCCCGCCGGCAGCAGGGAAATGGTCAATACGAAGACGGCGACGGCTGCGGAAAGCGTTACGCCGGGTCGATCGGTCGCGAACCGCATCCCGTGATCCAGGGGACCCTGGATGAAACTGTTCAGCAGGGAGTCGACCCGACCCTGGATACGGGCGATGAACCGCTCGGCGCCCGTGCGGGGCGCCCAATCGGGGCCGTGCAGATGGTGCGACAGGTGGTTGGGCAGCACCAGCAGCGACTCGATCAGCGAGATCACCAGCATGGCGATGACGATGATGGGCAGCGCCTTCCAGACTTCTCCGAACCCCGCGGGAATGAAGAGCAGGGGGACGAACGCAACGATGGTGGTGAGCACCGCAAAGATCAGCGGCACCTTGATCCGCCGCGCACCGCGGATGGCGGCGACAAGGCCTGACGTGCCTCGCATTCGTTCCAGGTGGATATGTTCGGCGACGACGATCGCATCGTCCACGATGATTCCGATGGCGAGCACGAAGGAGAAGAGCGAGACAGCGTGGATCGCGATGTCGAACACCATCATGGCGGACAGGGCACCGATCCCCGCAACGCCAAGGCCGACGGCTACCCAGAAGGCCAGGCGGACTTCCAGAAAGAGGCCCAGCGCAATCAACACCAGGAGCAGCCCCAGAGCCCCGTTCTTGAGGAGGAGGGCGGCACGCTCCGTGAACGCCGTGGAGTCGTCGTTCCAGATGGTTACGCCCACGCCGTTGGGGAGTGAAGGGATCACTTCATTGGCCACGTGCTCCTTGACGGCACGCGCCACGCTCATGACCCTTTCGCCCTTCGCCCGGGATACCTCGACGAAGACTGCGGGCTGGCCCTGATGCCGCACGATCAGGTCCGTGTCCTGGAACCCGTCACGCACTTCGGCAATATCGCCCAGGCGCACGACCGTGCCGTCGTCCCGGCTGAGGAGAACGATTTCCTCGAAATCCTGTTGGTCGTAGCTCTGGCCAAGCGTGCGCACCCGCACCTGGGACTCCCGGGTATCGATACTCCCCGCCGACAGATCCAGCGAGTTACGGCGAATCGTGTTCGCGATATCGATGAGGGTCAGTCCGAGAGCCCTGAGACGTTGCTGCGGCACCTCGATCGAAATCTCGTAGTTGCGCACGCCGCTCGTCGCGACCTGGGAGACGGAGGGAAGCGCAGCGAGGTCGTCTTCGATCCGGTACGCGAGTTCCTTGAGCGAGCGCTCGGGAACGTCGCCGTGGACGATCAGGCGAATCACGCTCTGGGCGTTGGTCATCTCGCGTATCTGGGGCTGCTCGGCTCCGCCCGGAAACGTCTGAATACGCCCGACCGCAGACTCGATCTCGTCCTTCTTGGCGCCCATGTCCGTGCCGGAGTTGACTTCAACCCTGACGGACGCCATCCCCGGCGCGGCTATTGACCTGACCGCCTTCACGTCGGCGAGTCCCCTGACCTCGTCCTCGATCTTGACGACGATGGCCTCCTCCACCTCCTCGGGAGTTGCTCCGGGGAAGGGCACGGAGATCTCGAACTGGTTGAAGGGTACCTCGGGCCATCCCTCCTGCTCGAGACCGGTCAGCGATACCAGACCCGCTGCGATGATCCCGAACATCAGCAGATTGGCGGCAACGCCGTTGCTCGCCATGTAGGCAATGGGGCCGCCAGGTTCTCCGTGGTTGCTCGAATTCCCACTCATTGCGGGTTAGGCCGGCAGCTCTCGTACCTGCTCCGCGATCCGGAACTTCAGCTTCTTGCTCGGCTTCATCGACGGGAAGGGATTGAACCGGAACTTGAAATCCTCCGGGAACACCTCGACCGTGAAGTAGTGCGCGACCATGAGCATGTTGATGGCCAGCTGCAGTTCCATCCAGCGGAAGCCGAGACACCTGTGCGTGCCCAGGCCGTACGGCGCGTACCCGGGACCCCTGTGCTCATGACGCGGAGCCCGATAGCGGTCCGTATCGAATGTGTACGGGTTGGGGAAGACGTCGTCCATGAAATGGGTGGCGGTCTGCGCGATCAGGATTGTCTTGCCCACCGGCAGTTCGTAACCTTCGACCACGCAGCCATTCATGACGGTGCGCATGGACATCGGCACGATCGGGTACATCCGCAGACACTCCATGAGGAAGCGGTGGGTGAAGTCCAACGCGGATGGCGTAAAGTCGTCGCCATCGGGATCGCCGTTTCCGAACAGCGCGGCGGCTTCGTGCCGGATCCTGGCGTAGTCGGCGGGCCTTGACGCCATCGCGTAGACCGCAAAGCTGAACGCGTCGCCCAGGTACACGCTGGCAATAAGCGCCGCGGACAGCGCGAAACGCAGGTTCGACTCCGGAACGAACTGCGGATCGCTCGCGTTGAGGCTCAGCAGATCATCCGCGAGGTTCCGCGGGCACCCGGCTCGCTGCGCGGGCGTATGAACACTCTGGATACGCCCTAGCAGCGTGTCCACGGCCCTGGCCCGCCGCTTCATGCCCGGAGTCTTCAGCATGAACCTGGGCAGGGCCTTGGTGATGTGAACGTTGAGCGCCCGTTCCTTGTATATCGACAGGTCGTCGAAGATGTCCTGCGAATCCACGCTGACGTACATTGGCGAAATCTGCGCGTTGATCATGCGCCGACACATCTTCGTCGCGGAGTAGGTGTCACCGACCCGCCATGCCGCCAGGTGTTTCCGGGTATGGCGGAGAAGATCGTCCACCTGATCCGCCAGTCTCCGGCGCGAGTACGCCGGTGCCAGAGCCTTGCGAAGCCGGAAATGATCCGCGCCATCCAGAGAGGGCAGGACGCCGGACGCGCCATAGACCTTCTCGAAGTCGGCAAAGTAGTCCCTGGCTCTCAGGTGCATCCGCCCGTGCCGATTCGTCCAGCGGTTTATCTGGGTTCCGGCAAGGAAGACCATGGGCTTCTTGAACGGCGGACGGATCTGGTACACCGGGCCGTACTGCTTGGCCAGATCTGCAAAAACGGCGGGAAGATTGCCGATGCGCGCATTGGGATTGGACAGCAGCTTGCGCAGTGGAACACGCGGAATGTGCTTCGTCAAACGGGAACGCCGAAGCAGCGGTCCCGCGACATTGTGGAGAACCGCAGCGGCAATGGAGCGGCCGATCAGGTCCATCTTGCTGATGAACTCGATGCGCTCCTCGGCTTCCTCATCGAGCTGGAACATGAACCTGAAGACATCGCAGGTATTGACGAGACAAATGACGATCACGTCTCTCGGGTCCGGAATCGCGTCGGTGAAGATCGCCTTGCCGATCCGCGTCTTGATGAATTGCCCGGCCGTATCCGCCTCGGGATCGCCGTACATCTCCGAATGCCGCACGGTACGAGCCACCGTCCAGAAATCACCGTCGTGGTATTCCAGGATCTTCAGTTCGACCAGGCGGTCCAGGGTCAGGTCGATGATGGATTCGGCACGGTGGGCCAGCCGTTCGATCCAGTACTGCGCGTTTCGTTGGACCGATTCGCTCGCGATTTCCTCCAGAATGGGATCCAGGGCAGGATCCCCGGTCTTCGACGCGTCGACCAGGAACAACGACTCCAGGTCCGTATCGATGCGCGAAAGCAGGGAGAGTTCCGCGAGCACCGCGCCGACGACGGCGCAGTTCAATCGCCAGCCGGGCACTTGGTGGAAGTAGCCGTTCTCCTCGTTGAGGAGCATCAGGATGAGTTCTTCGGGCAGGCTCAACTGCAGGGTCTGGAGCCCTTCCTCTGTAGCAACAGCCATCTGTCCATCACCTCCTGCCTGGGCGTTGACGGTCACCCTCGACCCTCTCCCGCCGGACGGCCGGCCACGCCCACCAATCCGAGTCGGCGCGGCGGCTCGGCCCGTGATCGCATTTCCGGGTAGAACTGCCGACAATACAGGCGGTACCTCCCGATGGGGCCGTCGGCCCGGGACAGCCGGGGCGGGACACAATACCGCTTCCGATTCCAGATGACCACGTCCTGCAGGACGAACCGCCTCTCCTCCGACAGGAAGAAGCGACTCATCAGCCTGTGGCGCAACGGCACGGGCAGGAACCCCAGGCCCACGAAAAATCGCCCCGGCCTGCGGATTTCCCGGACCTGGGTAACCAGCGTCATCTCGAGCCGCGTGTCCGCTACGGGCGTTGCGAGAACCCACATTCTCGCACTCATGCCTACCGTCTTTTCGCGGATTTCGACAAATGAGAACCCCAGCCCGTGGACGTGGGTGACGGCCGAGACTTCGGAGACGATGTCGACCAGACCCGCGAACCGGCGGACGTTCTTGAAGTCGAAGCAACTCTTCAGGTAGGCGCCATCGATGGCCAGGGGAGCGGTCGGTTCCACGTCGTGATAGCCGTGCGTGTAGTCCAGGTGCTCCAGGTCCACGGAGTTCTCCGTCGTTTCCTGGGGATGGCCCCGGAAGCGCAACCTGGTGGAGCGCAAGCTACTCCAGTCCGAGCCGGTGGGCGGCTCCTCGGGCAGATACCATTGCGGCGCTCTGCCCCCGCTGCCCCACCAGCCGAAGATCATGCCAAGGATCTCGTGGGTCTCGTAAACCCTCAATCGCGCAGCCTTCGGGGCCGGGGCATGCGGAACGGCGACGCACCGGCCGGTCGTGTCGAAGGTGAATCCGTGGAACGGACAGACCAGGCACCCGTCGCGCACCACACCACCCACCGTCGGTCCCATGTGCGACCCCAGGTGCGGGCAGTAGGCGTCGGCGACACAGACTCGACCTTCCTCGTCGCTCCAGGCGACGATCTCCTCGCCCATCCACTTTCTCTCGATCAGCTTCTTCTCCTCCAGGGTCTTGCGATCCGTGAGGAAGTACCATCCTTCGGGGAATGGAGGCAGCTTTTCGAGGACGCGGAGCGAACGGCCACTCGCATGCGTGTCCATGGCGCAATATAGCACGCGAAGTACCGCTTTTGTCCATTATTCCCACAGCCAGTTAGCTTCAGAGACAAGACAAGACAACCAGACATTACATAATGTCAAGTACACATTACACACGAGGTGTCACGGGACACCCACGCCTGCATATGGGTGCTCTTGAAGCACGGCGCTGGGCCGGCGTGGTGTTCGCTTCGGGACCGGACCGCGGAATCGGCCTGCGTGTCGGCTTCACCGACGCCGACGGACGGCACCGCGATCTCGACGACTGGCACTGGATGGTCTCGCGGGTCGGGCCTCACGCGCCCGACGGCTCGTATGCGCGCATGGAGTTCGACCTCTCCGTCGAACCGTCGCAGAGCTCACGACCGGCGGCGAGCACCCTGATCCTGGAGTGGTCGCGCCGAAATGACACGATGGCGCTGCTCGTGACGGCAAAGGCGCCCGGTCGCCTGATGGTGATCGGAGACGCGCCGTGGGGGTGGCGGGATCGGTGGCAGGAGGAAACCGCCGCCGATGGTTTGTGGCGTGCCTCGGTTGGTGGTTTGGAGATCGCCGCCGCGTTCTCGCCGGAGACACGGCCATGCCGACCGCCGCGGCCGGGATGCGGTGAGCTTGCAAGATGCCTCGCTGTCGAACCCGGGACCACCTCCCGCCTGGCCGCCGTCGCCGCCTGGGGCGCTGGAGACCCGGCGACCCGCGCCACCGGACTGCTGGTTGACGTCGACACCTGGATCGACAACGCGCGCGCCGACTGGGATCGGCGCCGCCCCCGCTCCCCGGACGACTGCGGGGACCTGGTCGAGAGCATCGCCGACAACCTCATGTGGACCGGGCTGCTCCAGCCCGAATCCGGTCGGCTGTACACGCCCGCCGGCCGCCGCTGGATCTTCCCGCGGCCCCGCGCGGCCTCCGGCGCCGGCCCGCCCGAGCTCGACGACTGGACCATCTTCGGCTGGGACACCTTCTTCAACGCGCTTCTCCTGGCCACCGTCTCCGGCGAACTGGCCTGGTCCGCCCTCCTCGCGGGCCTCGATACCCGCTACCCGAACGGCAACGTCCCCAACTGGCGCAGCCGCCGCGGCGGCACCCTCGACCGCTCCCAGCCCCCGGTCGGCTCCTTCGCCGCGCTGCGGCTCTACCGCACCCACCCGGACCGCCCGGCTTTGGCCGCCGCCTATCCCGGCCTCCTCGCCTGGTGCGACTGGTGGGTGGCCGACAAGGACGGACGGCCGCGCCGTGAAGGCCTCACTCCGGGCCTGCTCTCCTGGGGTTCGGACACGGCGCTGGTCCCACCTCGCGAGCAGGTCCCCGAGTGGGAGGTGGGCGCGAGCGGCCACCAGCGCGCGGCCTGGGAGTCGGGCCAGGACGACCTCCCGCTCTGGGACGATGTCGAGTGGGACCGCGAACGACAGGTCCTCGCCATGTCGGCCGTCGACTTGTGCAGCTACCGCGCCCTCGACCTGACGTGCCTGTCACGCATCGCGCGCATCCTGGGCGACGGCCCCACCGCCCGACGGCTCGACGCCATGTACCGCCGCCTCGCCGAGACGATGAACCGGACCCTCTGGGACGAGGCAGCCGGCCTCTACCTCGACGAGTTGCCCTGCGGGCGGTCGCAGCGGGTGGCAGCGTCGCACTTCCTCCCCCTCACTGCCGGGATCCCTTCACCGCGGCGCGCCCGGCGGATGGTCGACGTGCTGCGCGACCCGGCCCGCTTCTGGGGCGACTGGGTGCTGCCCACGATCTCGCGCGACGACCCCGCGTTTGCCGACCAGCAGTACTGGCGCGGCTCGATCTGGCCCCCCATGAACTACCTCGTGCTGCAGGGGCTGCGCCGGTACGGGTTCGACGACCTCGCGTCGGACCTCGCGTGGAAGGGCGCGCGCATGTTCCTCGCCGACCGGCGGCGCACCGGATTCTGTCGCGAGAACTTCGATGCGCGGACGGGGCGCGGGTGCGGCCAGCGGTTTCAGAGCTGGGGGCCGCTGTTCGCGCTGGGGGCGCTGGAACTCACCCCAGCACTCCGACCACGGCCTCCACGACCTCGTCGACCTGATCCCCGGTGATGACGAGCGGGGGCAGCAGCCGGATCACCGTGGGGCCCGCGGGCAGCGTGAGAACCCCGGCTTCCGCGAGCGCGTCGATGTAGGGGCGGCAGCGTTCCCGCAGATCGATTCCGATCATGAGGCCGATCTGCCGCAGTTCGCGCACCCGTGGGGACAGCCTCGGGGCGCAGCGCTCGCGGAACCGCTCGCCCAGCCGCTCGGCGCGCTCGGCCAGCCGCTCCTCCTCCATGAATCGGATGGCGGCCAGGGCCGCTGCGCAGACGAGCGGGTTGCCGCCGAAGGTCGTGCCGTGCTTGCCCGGCGGCAGCTGGATGCGGTCGTTGGCCATGACCGCCCCCATCGGCACGCCGCCCGCGATCGCCTTGGCCAGGCAGAGGATGTCGGGCACCACGCCGTGATGCTCGCAGGCGAACATTCGGCCCGTGCGGCAGAAGCCCGTCTGGATCTCGTCGAAGACCAGCAGCGCGCCGGTCTCGTCGCAGATCTCGCGCGCGGCCTGCAGGAATTCCGGCGTGGCCGGGCGGATGCCGCCCTCGCCCTGAACCGGTTCGATCACGACGGCGGCGGTGTCCTCGCCGACCGCCGCGCGCAGCCTGTCCGCGTTGTTGAACGGCACGAACGAGAAGCCCGGGACGAGCGGCTCAAATGCCTCCCGGTACTGCTTCTTGTGGGTCGCGCTCAACGCGCCCAGGGTGCGGCCGTGAAAGCCCCGCATTGCCGAGATCACGCCGGGGCGCCCGGTTGTGAGCCTCGCGAACTTGATCGCGGCCTCGATCGTCTCGGCGCCGGAGTTGCATAAGAACCCCCGCGACAGGCCCGGCGGAGCGATCGACGCGAGCTTCTCCAGCAGACGGGCCCGCGCATCGTTGTAGAAGATCCCCGGGCAGGCTACCAGTGTCCGCGCCTGCGCCGCCAGCGCCTCGGCCACCGCCGGGTTGGCATGCCCGACACTCGCTACACCAATACCGGCCACGCAGTCGATGTAGCGGCGGCCGCCATCGTCCCACACCTCCGCCCCGCGCCCCCCGACCAGCGTGACGTCGCGCTTCGGGAAGACCTCGAGTGCGTATTGGCGCTCCGTGTCGCGGTACGTCATGCGACCACCGTGCCGTGGCCGGCCATGGCGTTCGTGATCGGGCTTGCCGTGCGCCCGTCGGCGATGAGCACCCTGGTCACGCCGGGCCGCACCATCTTGCAGATCGCCTTCATCTTGCGTGTCATGCGGCTGCTCTTCTGGTCTTCCCAGCGGGCGACTTCATCGGGTGCGATGGTGGGAACGACCGACGTCGGATCGTCGGGATGGCGCAGCAGGCCGGGCGCCTCGATCAGCTGGATGACCCAGTCCGGGCTCAGAGCGTGGGCCAGCAGCGTGACGACATCGTCGTTCTCGGAGTTGATGGCGACGTTGCGTTCGTCGATGATGGGCGCGGTGATGACCGGGGTGAAGTCGTTTTCCAGGAGCAGCCCAAGGAGCTTGCGGTTCACCGCGACCGGCTTGCCCGAAAGATCGCGCTTGATGAGCGTCTTGCCGCCCTCGCGCACCCGGATGCCCTTGTTGCGTGTGCCGCGCACCATCGCCCCGTCGAGGCCGCTCAGGCCGATGGCGTTCACGCCGTGCTGATGCAGCAGTTCGACGATCCGCTTGTTTCGGAGCCCGGAGTAGGCCATCAACATGACGTCGATCATTTCCTCGTCCGAACAGACGCTGGAGATGCCCGAAACCGATGTGAGCATGCGCTTCTCCACCCCAAGGCGCCGGGCCAGCGAGTCGCGCAGCGCGTTGGCGCCGTGCACGATGACGATCCTGTCTTCGAGTCCCTTGATGTCGCGCGCGATGCCGGGGAGGTTGATCGATGCGCCCCCTCCGATCTTGATCAGCAGCATGTGCGCGTTTCCCTGTCTGGGCGGCGTCAGAGGACGCCGGCATACCCGTTTTCGACCGGCGTCCAAGTGCCCGACCGGTATGGTTCGGAGCACAGGACGCGCGCGGCACCCGTGTGGGCGGTGTGCATCTGAAAATAGGCGGGGCTTTCGCGGAAACGCGATGCGTAGTGCACCCGGCGGGCCGTATCCGCCACGACCAGGTTGGCCGCCCGCAGGTAGCGGGTCCTCCGTTCGATCGCGTCGAGACCCCGTTCGAGCGCCTGGCGAAAGTCTCCGCGGTCGAAGCGCTTGACGAAGTTGAAGACCTTTTCGGCGCCGATCCGCCCCCGCTCCCTGATCCGCACGCCGTGCAGCTCTCCGTTGAAGGCGAAGACCCGCTCCCCGTCGAAGAACGGCATGTTGTTCTCGACGCGGATCCCCTCATCCCGAAAGGCGCTCCGGGCGTGCGCGACGAGCAGCGTGGTGTGGCCGGAAGGGCGCCCGGTGTCCTCCCAGATCGGGGCGATGTCGTGGTGGAGGCGCCAGCGGCCCTCGTCGTTCAGCCAGGCGCAGCCCCAGCCGTGGCCCTGGTATTCCTCGCTGTGGCGGGCGATGTGGGCGAGCGCGGCCAGGTGCTCCTCCATCTCGAAGCCCTCGTCGCTGCGGACGCAGAGAAGGCGGCACACTGGGTTGGCCCTTCCTGGCTCAGGCCGGGTGCAGGCCCGGGAACTCCAGCCCGCGCCGCTCCGGGAGCCCGTGCATGATGTTGAAGGCCTGCACCGCCTGCCCCGCCGCCCCCTTCATCAGGTTGTCGATCGCCCCTAGCACGACGACGCGGTTCGCGTTGCGGTCGGCCTCGAAGCCGATGTCGCAGTAGTTCGACCCGGCCAGGATGTTGGGATCGGGGTAGCGGTGGATGCCCGCGCGATCCTTCACGATCCGCACGAAGGGCTCGAGCGCGTAGGCGCGCCGGTAGATCTTCCAGAGCGCCTTGTCGTCGATGCCGGCGTGGCGGTCCACGAAGACGTGGCAGGTGGCGAGGATGCCCCGCACCATCTCGACCGAGGTGGCCGAGAAGTGGACCGGGCCGGGCAGCACGGCCTCGATCTCGGCCATGTGGCGGTGCCCGGTGGGCTTGTAGGACCGCATCGCCCCGCTCCGCTCGGGGTGATGGCTCGCGTCGCTCGCGCGGTTCCCGGCCTCGCTCGACCCGACCTTGACCTCGACCACCGCCGACTGCGCCACCCCTGCCTGGTAGAGGGGGCGGAGCGCGAGGATCGTGGCCGTGGCGTTGCACCCCGCGCACGCCACCAGGCTGGCGGTGCGGAGCTCGTCCCGGTTCAGCTCCGCAATGCCGTAGACGAAGCGGCCGAGGAGGTCGGGACGCGGGTGCGTGCGCCCGTAGAACCGCTCGTAGACGGAGGGGTCGGTGAGGCGAAAGTCGGCGCCGAGGTCCACGATGCGATCGGCCACCGCGCGGAAGTCATCGATGCGGCGCGCCGACTCCCCGTGCGGGAGGCACGAAAAGAGGACGTCGCAGTGGGAGAGCTCGCCCAGCGGCACGAACCTCAGCCGGGTGAGGCCCCGCAGGTTGGGGTGGGCCCGGTGCACGAACTTTCCGGCCAGGCGTTCGGAAGTGACCTGCACCACCTCCACGTCGGGGTGCGCGAGCAGAATGCGCAGGAGTTCGCCGCCGGCGTAGCCGGAGCCGCCCGCGATCGCGACGTTGATCACGCGGTGCTCCATGGCGTGCGCGCCGGCCGGATCACCGGACCGCCCCCGCCAGGTACGACACGATCCGCTCCGGGATGTTCACGCCGGTGACCTCGATGCTGTTCCTGAACTCCATCGTGTAGTTGACCTCGTTGACGAGCAGCCCGCCCGCCGTCTCGAAGATGTCGACCGCCAGCACCCCGCCACCCATCGCGTCGGCCGCCCGCAGGGAGATCTCCGCCAGCTCCCGGGTAACCGGACAGTTCGAGGCGCGGCCTCCCCGCGCGGTGTTGGTGATCCAATGCTCGGAGCTGCGGTAGATCGCGGCCACACATTCGTCGCCGACCACGAAGCTGCGGATGTCTCGACCCTTCTTCTCCACATACTCCTGCACGAAGAATATGGAGTGGTGATAGCTCCCCAGGATGGACTTGTGTTCCAGGATCGTCTCGGCCGCGTCACGGTCGTTGATCTTGGACAGTAGCCGCCCCCACGAGCCGACCGCCGGCTTCAGCACCACCGGATAGCCCATCTCCTCGATGGCTGCGAGCGTGGAGTCGGGCGTGAACGCGATCCGCACCGCCGGCTGAGGCACCCCGTTCTCACGCAGCGACGCGGCGGTGAGGATCTTGTCGCCGCACCGGCGCGCCACCTCGTACGCGTTGACGCACGGGACGCCGACCCCCTCGTAGAGCCTGAGCGCGTGCATGGCGCGCGAATGGTTGATCGACCGCTCCAGGACGACATCGACCTCCGGCCGCGCCTCCAGATCGAACACCAGCCGCCGATCGTCGAGAAACACCACCTCCATGTCGCGGCGCTTGCGCAACTCCGCAATCAGGAGCTTCTCGTCCTTGCGGATCAGGGAATGCAGGAATCCGACCCTCATCCGGCCGCTCCGATCCGCCACCCTGCCAGCAACTGCACGCCCGGGCCTGTCGCGGATTCCTCACTCACCCCAGTCTTCCTCCATCTCCGGCGCTTCGCCGAGCGTGATGGGATCGAGGGCGAGGATCTCGAGTTCGGTGCCGCACTCCTCGCATTCGAGGAGCTCCCCTTCGACGGGGTCGTCGGAGATGGTGACGCTCGCGTCACAGACAGGACAGTTGCACATGGCTGGCGCCTTGGAACGGTGTGCGCGCGGTGAGTTGAGGGGCGGTTAATCTAGCAGTCCGCGGATAATCCCGCGTGAGCGCCGAGAGCGGCGAGGCTAGGCGTCCGGTCAGTCTCCCGCTTCCCCCAGCGACGAAGTCGGAATCTCCCTGGCCTCGACCGGCCGGCCGGCGCGCGTGACCACGTACGCCTCCATCGCGCGGTACGCCGGCAGTCCAAGCGACTGGAGCAGGTCGGCGGTCTCCCGGTTGCGGGCGACCACGCGCTGCCAGAATTCGCGCGGATCGGCGCCCGGGAAGGGCGCGGAGTCCTTCTGCGACTCGTGGCGGAAGATGGCCTGCACCTTGCGGCGCAGCTCGTGCTCCGAAAGGGGCACCAGCACGGTGGCCTCGCTGATCCCCCACTCCTGCCAGGCGCCCCGGTAAAGCCAGTACCACGGCGGCTCCCCGGTGTAGCGGGCGAGCGCGCGCTGGACGGCCTCGAGGCACATGCGGTGCGTGCCGTGCGGGTCGGAGAGGTCGCCGGCGGCGAAGACCATGGTCGGGCGCACCTCTTCCAGCAGCCCGTGGACGATGTCGACGTCCCGCCGCGAGATGGGGTTCTTCCTGACCTCGCCGGTCTGGTAGAATGGCAGGTCGAGGAATCGGGCGCGGTCCCCCGTGAGGCCCAGCGCCTCGATCCCCGCCGACGCCTCGCTTTCGCGGATGACCCGCTTGAGGTCCTGGACCACCGCGGGGTCGATGTCGCCCGGCTCCTTGCGCGCCAGCCCGTCTTCGATCGCGTCCATGACCCGCCCGGCCTGCTCCGGGCCGCCCAGGTCGATGACGTGAGCCGCGCGCTTCATGAAGTCGAGGTAGCGCCGCACCTCATGGTCGAAGACGGCGATGTTGCCCGAGGTCTGGTAGGCGACCGTCACCCGGTTCCCGTTCTCGACCAGCTTGGCCAGCATGCCCCCCATGGAGATCACGTCGTCGTCCGGGTGCGGCGAGAAGACCAGGATCTCGTGGCCGCGCGGGAGTCGGCTCTTGCCTCGGATCTTGGCGATGAGGGTGTTGAAGACATCGCCGTTGAGCGGCTCGGCCGACCGGTGGCGCGCCACCAGCGAGGCGAGGTGGTGAGCGCGGTAGTCCTCGTTGGCGAGGTGGAGGATGGGCTTGCCGGTCTGCCGGCTGAGCCAGATCACGGCGTCGGTCTCGAGCCGTGCCGTCCAGTCGACCTCCTGCACCAGCCATGGCGTGCGGATGCGGGTCAGGTCTTCCGCGGCCGCGGGGTCCAGGTAGACGGTCGCGGCGGGGTGCTGCTGAAGGAAGGTGGCGGCCACGTCGGCGTGCACTTCGCCTTCGACGCTGCGGTGCACGATCTCGGCCTTGTGCTCTCCCGTCGCCAGCAGGATGACTTCGCGCGCTTCCAGGATGGTCGCCACCCCCATCGTGATCGCCTGGGGCGGCACGTTCTCCTCGCCGAAGAAGTCGGCCGCGGCGTCGGCGCGGGTCACGGTGTCGAGGTAGAGGAGGCGGGTGCGCGAGTCGCGAACCGAGCCCGGTTCGTTGAAGCCGATGTGCCCGCTGCGCCCGATGCCCAGGATCTGGAGGTCGATCCCGCCGGCCGCCTGTATGCGGCGCTCGAAGTCGGCGCAATGCGCCTCGACCAGGTCTTCCGCGAGGTCGCCGCGTGGGATGTGGCAGTTCTCCCGAGGGATGTTGACGTGGTCGAAGAGGTTCTCCCACATGTAGCGATGGTAGCTGTGGATGCTCCCGGGCCGCATGGGGACGTACTCGTCGAGGTTGAAGGCGACGACGTTCGCGAAGTCGAGACCGTCTTCCCGGTGGAGACGGATCAGCTCGCGGTAGACGCCGAGCGGGGTGGATCCGGTGGCGAGGCCGAGTACGGCGGCGCGCCCGCCGCGGGCGCGGCGGCGTATGAGTGCCGCGATCCGCCCCGCCACCTCCGCAGCGATGCTGTCGTGGTCGGGCAAGACGCGAACGGAGATCCGTTCGCGTCTTGCCGGGGTGGATTCGGTCATGGCTCCGAAAACGCGCTGTGGGTGCGCCACGCGAACGAGACACCCGAAGGGTCAGGGAGCCTCGCCCGTTACGGGACCTTCTGCTCCGGCAACAGAACGAACTTCGCGTACCGGTCGGTGCGAAGATAGCGAATCGCGGCCTGCCGCACCTGCTCGGCCGTCCAGCCCTCGATGAGTTCGTAGCTGGGCACCTCGCCCAGATCGATGCCGAGGCGTTCGTAGCTCGACAACTGGCCCAGCCAGTAGCGGTTCTCCCGCAGGTTGGTTTCCTTGGTCCTCCTCTGCGTTTCACGCACCTTCGCCACCGTCTCCTCGTCCGGCCCCTCCGCCTTGATCCGCTCGATCTCCGCGAACGCCACCGAACTCAGCTCTTCCGCCCGCTCGGGCGCCGAGCCGAAGCTGATGCTCACACGGTACTCCTGATCCGGCCGTTCGCTGATCCTGGCGGAGACGCCAACCCCGTAGGTGCCTCCGAGGTCCTCACGAAGCAATTCGCGGAGACGGATGTCCAGAACGTCGGCCAGCGCCGAAATGGCCATCGATCCCTCGCGCGAGTACTCGGCGTCACCCGTGAAGATGATCTGGGTGCGGCTCTTGGGCTCGAGCCCCTTGTGCACGACCTTTTCGATCACGCCCGGGGGCGGGTCTATCCCCAGGTCTCGCCAGTCCTCGACCCGACCCAGGTCGGGGAGAGCACCGAGGTATTGTTCCACCATCGGCCGCATCGCCTCCGGTTCGAAGGCCCCCACGAAGTAGAACGTGAAGTCGGACGCGTCCGCGAAACGGTCCCTGTACACGTCGAAAGCTGCGTCCAGGTCCGCCATTTCCAGGTCCTCGATGACCTGTGAGAGGCTTCGGGACCTGGGATGCCCCTGACTCATGGTTCTCGAGACCGTGTCGCTCAAGGCGAATTCGGGGGTCGCCCCCATGTTGCCGAAAATCCCGGTCTGCATGGTCCTGAAGGCCGAGAAGGCGTTCTCGTCCAGTCGCGGCGAGTCGAAATACAGGTAGATGAGCTGGAACGCGGTCTCGAGATCCTTGGGGGAGGCCCTGCCGCTGAGGCCCTCGCTCAGCGAGCCGATCGAAGGCGAAACGGAAACCGCCTTGCCCGTGAGCTTCTTCCGCAATTCCGTCTGGTCGAAGTCGCCCACGCCCGACTGACCCACCACCGGCCCGGCCCATGACGTCACGCGGTAGACTTCGTCCGTCAGCAGGGAACTGCCTCCGGGACTCGTTGCCGAGAACAGGATTTCGTCGTTCTTGTAGTCGGTGGGCTTGAGCACGACGCGCACGCCGTTCTCGAGGGTCCAAATCGTGACGCCCACCTCATCGACCACCTCCTCGGAAGCCACTGCAGACCCCTCGGGCAAGACCGGGAGAAGTGGAGCGTCGGTCGACGCGTCCTCGTAGGGCGCGATGTCCTTGCCGCCTATCGCGGCGAACACTCCCGAGAGGTCACCCTCGGTGGGCACGTCGAGGCCTTCCTTCTCCGGCGAATCGACGAGAATCACGCGGCCCTGCTCGTTCAGCCATCCCTGCGCCACACTGTTGGCCTCCTCAAGGGTGATCCCGGGGAGCAGCGCCTCCGAGAGGGCCGCGCGGGTTTCGACGCTCGGGTAGGGATCGCCTTCGAGGAACACCTGCACGTATCGACTGGCGAGCAGCGCCGATTCCTGGTTGTCCTTCTCGGCCAGACTGCGCTCGTTCGACCGGCTGATCGCAATCTTGCGCCGCTCCAGCTCGCTCTCCGTGAAACCATGACGCACGACCCGCTCCGCTTCCGTCAGCAGCGCGTCAAGCCCACGCACGATCCCGCCTTCCGGAACGAAGGCCGTCAGCTGATAGGCGTCCACACCTCTTACGAAACCACCCCCGCCCGAGCCCGCGATCACGAACGGCGGATCGGCCTGCAGCCGGAGTTCGTCGAGCCTGGCGTTCAGCATGCCGGAGTACACGCTCCGCACCAGGTTGCGCCGGAAGTCGGCCAGGGTCCCCTGCGGACTCGGCAACTGCTTGTACATGACCCCCACCCTGCTCTGCGGCGCCTCCACGTCGCTGGCGATTGCCACACGGGCGGGGTGATCGACCGGAACGTCGGCCTCGAATCGCGGTCGCGGGTTCGCGGGGCCCTCGATTCCGCCGAAGTGCTCCTCGATTATGGTCCTGATCTCGTCGCCATCAAAGTCGCCGACCGCCACCACCGCCATGAGGTCGGGCCTGTACCAGTCCTCGTAGAAGCGCTGCAGCCGCTCGGCCGGGGCCGTCTCGATAATGTCCGGCTTGCCGATCGGGAGACGCTCGGCGTAGAGCGACCCCTCGAACATGATCGGGAACTGCTTGTCCTGCATGCGGGCGCCGGCCCCGCGCCGCCCCCGCCATTCCTCGATCACGACGCCGCGCTCCTTGTCGACCTCCTCCGGGTCGAAGAGAACACCGTGAGCCCAGTCCTCGAGGATCTGGAAGGCAGTGGCGAGAATATCCGGATCGTCCATCGGCACCTGCAGCATGTACACGGTCTCGTCGAAGCTCGTGTACGCGTTGACATCCGGTCCGAACTGCATCCCGATCAGCTCCAGGTAGTCGACCAGTTCCTGCTTCTCGAAGTTGACCGTGCCGTTGAATGCCATGTGTTCCACCAGATGGGCCAGTCCGAGCTGGTCGTCGTCCTCGAGGATCGATCCCGCGTTGACCACAAGCCGCAGCTCCGCGCGGTTTTCGGGCTGGTCGTTCTCCCGGATGAAATAGGTGAAGCCGTTGGCCAGTTCGCCGGTCATCACCGCGGGGTCGGGCGGGATGGGTTGGCCCGGGTCCGGAACCTGGGCGGACAGGGCCGGAGCCCAGACACCCGGCGCACACATGGCCACCAGGGCGATCAGACTCGGGAAACGGACAGGAAACGGCGAGCAATGGTGCTTCATCGATGGTCCTCCGACATGAGGTTGCTGAGGGACAAAAAGGACTCGTTCCGGCCCAGTGCAAGTGGCCGGACTTCAAGCCAGGCCCAACTCAAGATACTACGTCAGTGGACCACTAGACATTTCCACCTGCGCCGCCAAGGCACCCCCTGCCGGCCAGCGAGGAGAACGTCTCACCGGCCACGATGACATGATCCAGCACGGGGATGCCGAGCTGATCCCCCGCCCCGCTGAGCTGTCTGGTCACCTGCAGATCCTCTCCGGACGGTTCGGGGTTGCCGGATGGGTGGTTGTGCACCAGGATCAGCGCCGCAGCCCTCAGGACTATGGCGTCGCGAAAGACTTCACGGGGGTGGATGAGTGACGCGTCCAGAATGCCCCTCGTCACCTGGCGCTGACAAATCGGTTCGTTCTGGGAGTTGAGGAGGAGGACGTGGAACTCTTCGTGCGGGAGGTGGGCGAGCGCCGGAGCGAAGATGTCGTGCACGTCGGCCGGTCCCGTGATCGGGTCTTCCCTTGTCGGTCGGGCCGACCCTATCCGGCGCCCCAGTTCGATTCCGGCGACGATCCTGGACGCCACGGCCGGACCGATGCCCGGTATTCCCATCAGACGCCCGAAATCCATCCGCGCCAACTCATGCAGCCGTCCGCCGGAAAGGTCGAGCACCCGACCCGCCAGGACCCGCGCCGGCTGTGCCCGGCTGCCGGCCCCTATCAGCAGCGCCAGCAGTTCCTCTTCGGAGAGAGGACTGGGACCGTACTGCTGCAACCGCTCCCGGGGCCGCGCCTCCGGAGGCTGGGCCCCGACCCCGGCCAGAGCCTCGATCTCCACCCGCGGCGGTGTCACTCCAGGCGACCCGTCGGCTAGCCGTGCCGTCCGCAGCACTTCTTGTACTTTCGTCCGCTTCCACAGGGACATGGTGCGTTGCGCCCCGGTGCCTTGGCCACACTGACCGGGGCCCTGGACCGCGCTTCTTCGCCCCGGTTGGTCGCCAGCCGGCGGACATCGGGACCTGCGGGACCCGTCGGTGCGGCCACAGGGCCGGGGGCCCGGCGTCGGGCCGCAGCCGCCATACCCAACGAGTCCGTACCCGCCGGCGTCCCCGATGGTCCCGGCGCCGCGGGCGGCAACCCCGTGCCGCCAGCCGCAACGCGTCCGCGGGCCGGCGACCCCAAACGGTCGGCGGATGGTCCCGAATAGGTCATTCGTCTCATCGGCGGCGGCCGCACTGCGGGACGCTGCTCCAGGCGTACCCGGAAACACTGCTGGGTCACCGTGCGACGGATGTCGTCCATGAGGTTGACGAACATCTCGTAGGCGTCCTTCTTGTATTCGACCAGGGGATCCTTCTGCCCCCACCCGCGAAAGCCGATGGACGCCTTGAGGTGGTCGAGATCGTACAGGTGATCCTTCCACTTTCCGTCGATGGTCGAGAGCATGACGAAGCTCAGGACCCGCTCACCGTGTTCCCCGAAAGACTCGATCTTCCTTTCGAACGCATCGCGGACCGCCGACTCCGCCACCGCGAGTACCTCTTCGCGATCCACGTCCTCCGGATCCTGCTCGTTCTCCATCGGTGGGAGCACGGTGTGCAGATCCAGCAGCATGCGCTGCCTCAGGCCGGCCACCGCGATCCCCTCCTCCAGCGCGGAGTTGGGCAGGTGCTCTTCGAATACGGTGTCCATCGTGTGGCGCACCATCTCCCAGATCTCGCCCTTCAGGTCTTCGCCACCCTCAAGGGCGAACAGGCGAAGGTCGTAGATGACTTCGCGCTGCTGGTTCATCACGTCGTCGTAGTCCAGCAGTCGCTTGCGCGCCTCGAAGTTGTTGCCCTCGACCCGCTTCTGCGCCCTGCCGATGGAACGGGTGACGAGGGGGTGCGTGATGACTTCGCCCTCCTCCGCCCCCATCCGCTCCATGGCGTTCGCGATGCGTTCCATGCCGCCGAAGAGACGCATCAGGTCGTCCTCGAGCGACAGGAAGAACTGTGACGCGCCCGGGTCACCCTGACGGCCCGCGCGGCCTCTGAGCTGCCGGTCGATGCGGCGGGCTTCGTGCCGCTCCGATCCCAGTATGTGCAGTCCGCCGACTTCGATGAGGTGGTCGTCGGGCTTGCCGTCGAGGTCCTCGTAGCGGTTGGGATCGGTCGGGGCCACCGTCTCCAGCTCGAGTCCGCGCTCGCCGGCCCACCCTATGGTGCGCTCGTCGGTCACGCCGGGCCCGAGTTTGATGTCGGTGCCGCGTCCCGCCATGTTCGTGGCGATGGTCACGGCGCCGGGCCGGCCGGCCTCGGCCACGATCTCGGATTCGCGCTTGTGCTGCTTCGCGTTGAGAACGTTGTGGGGTACGCCGCGCCGCTTGAGCATGCGTGACAGCGTTTCCGACACCTCCACGTTGGTGGTGCCGACGAGGACCGGCAGCTCGAGCCGGTTCAGGCGTTCGATTTCGTCCATGAGCGCGAGGTACTTCTCGCGCCGCGTGCGGAAGATGAGGTCGTCCCGGTCGTCACGGGCGATGGGTCGGTTGGTGGGAATCACCGAGACATCGAGGTTGTAGATCTGGTGGAACTCGGTCTCCTCCGTTTCTGCCGTCCCGGTCATCCCCGCAAGCTTGTCGTACATGCGGAAGTAGTTCTGGATGGTGATGGTGGCCAGCGTCTGGGTTTCCCCCCTTATCTCCACCCCTTCCTTGGCCTCGACCGCCTGATGCAGCCCGTCGCTCCAGCGACGTCCCGGCATCTGCCTTCCGGTGAACTCGTCGACGATTACGATGGCCCCGTTCTCGCCGATGATGTAGCGCTCGTCCTTGTGGAACAGCGTGTACGCCTTGAGCAGCTGGTGAATGACGTGGATGCGCTGGGACTTCTCGGCGTACTCGGCCTCCAGCTCCTCCATGCGGGCCCGTTTCTCCTCGACCGAAAGCTCCTCGTCTTCCTGGATGTCCCCCATGACTTCCGACAGGTCCGGCACCACGAACGCCGCGGGATCGCCCGGAGAGAGTTCGTCGAGCCCCGCGTCTGACAGATGGACGTTGCTCCCCTTCTCGTCCATCGCGAAGAACAGCATTTCGTCGACTTCGTGAAGGCGCTTCTCGCGCATGTAGTCGCCCTCGACCTTCTGGACCAGCCTGACCACGCCCGGCTGGTCGGCGAAGAGCTTCATCAGGCGCTTGTTCTTGGGCCCGCCCCGCTTTGCGGCCAGGAGCTTCTCGCCGGCCCCGTACTCGTCCCCTTCGGACCCGAGTTCGCGCTCCGCCTCGGCGACAAGACGGTTGACCATTCGGGACTGCTTCCGGTGCAGCCCGCCCACCACCGGCGCCATCTGTTTGAAGGGCGTGGACGTGTCACGCGTGACAGGCCCCGAGATGATTAGCGGCGTCCTGGCCTCATCGATCAGGATCGAGTCGACTTCGTCGATGATCGCGTAGTGGTGCGCTCGCTGGACCCTCTGCTCCAGGGTGTGCACCATGTTGTCGCGCAGGTAGTCGAAGCCGAACTCGTTGTTCGTGCCGTACGTGATGTCCGCGTTGTACGCGCCCCTTCGCTCCGGCGTGCCCGGTTCGTGGAGGTCGATGCAGTCCACCGTGAGGTCGAGCAGGCTGTATATGGCCCCCATCCACTCCGCGTCCCGCTGCGCGAGGTAGGAGTTGACGGTAACGAGGTGCGCACCCCGCCCCGCCAGTGCATTCAGGTACAGTGGCATGGTAGCGACCAGCGTCTTCCCTTCGCCGGTGGCCATCTCCGCGACCCGTCCTCGGTGCAGCTGTATGGCGCCGATGAGCTGCACGTCGTAGGGGATCATGTCCCATTCGAGCGTTTGCCCGGTGACCTTGACCTTTCGCCCCATCAGACGGCGGCAGGCTGCCTTCACTACCGCGAAGGCCTCGGGCAGGATCTCTTCCAGCGCATCGGCGAGCCTGGCACGGTAGTGCTCCTCGAGCCGGCCGATCTCGACGCTCAGCTCTTCCCTTTCGTCCGAGTCGGCGGCGGTGCGTTTCCGCCCGCGAAGGACCTCGATCTCGTCGAGGATATCCTGGGTTTTCGCCGCGATCCTGTCCTTGAACTCCTGGGTCTTGGCGCGCAGCTCCTCCTCGGACAGGGCTTCCAGCGCCGCGTAGTGCCCGTTGATCTCGTCGACGAGGGGTCCCAGGCGCTTCACCTCACGCGCGTACCGGGATCCGACGATCTTCTTCATGATGCCTTTTATCATTGCTTCCCCTGATTCACTCTCTTGCCGGCTCAGCCGGAGCAGTCCTCCACCGCCGGTCCGGCCTCTCCCGCGGCGGCAGGTGCTCCGTAAAGCACTTCACTTTCAATTATGGTCAGAACCGCGGGCGCTACCATGTCTCGAACGGACAGGTTCCTCCCGACCCGCCCACGCACGCGCGACGACGAGGTTGCGACCGCCGTTACCGGTATCGTCCGAAAGCTCACTCCTCCGTCGCCGGGGTGCGGACAATCGTTGCCGGGCCTGGTAACGACGATGACTTCGGCCAGATCCGCGATCTCCTCCGGATCCTTCCAGCGGTCGAACCGGCTGAAGAGGTCCGCACCCATGATCAGCGAGAGAGACCAGTCGGGGTGGTCCTCCTTCAGCTTTCTCAGTGTGTCGACAGTGTAGGACACTCCTCCGCGCTCCAGTTCCAGGTCACAGAGTTCGAACCTCGGCTCCTCGCGGATGGCGGCCTCGACCAGGCGGCGCCGTATGGCACCCGCAGTGATCGTTCGGGCCGCCTTGTGCGGCGCAATCGAAACCGGAACCCAGAGGACGCGGCTGAGCCGTGCTTTCTCCAGGACTTCCCTGGCCACTATCGCGTGACCGATGTGAGGCGGATCGAAGGTCCCGCCAAACACCCCAACGCGCATGCTGCCATCCTTTCGGGCGTCCCGTGGTCAGGTCACCCCCGAGGGGGCTAATGGCACGGGTCAGCCGGAAGCGGGCGGGGCTCTGCTCCTGACGGTCGGGACCGTGTCGCTCGCTACCGGAAACAGCAGTTCCTGCGCCTCGGGCGAGTCGGGATATGTATTCAGCAGGCGCCGCGTGAACTCCTCGACCTGGTCTTCCCATCCCCATTCCTGGTAGATCTCGACCAGACGGGCCATGGCCTGCGGGGTTGCGTCGGTGTCCGGGTACGATTCCAGCACGTAGAGAAAGACGTGCTCGGCGGATTCCAGCACTCCTCGCTGGAGGTAGAAGTAACCCTCCTCGTATGCCCTCCGGCCAAGCTTGTTGTGCATCTCCAGCGCGACTACCGAGGCCGAGTCGCCGTGAGGCGTGCCCGGGAAGTCGCCGGCGACGTTCCGGCATGTGGTGCGTGCCTGAATGGTGTACTGTGGGTCCCTTTGTGGATGGGGCGACATGCCCGCATAGGACCTGCACAGTCCCATGTAGGCTTCCGGCGTCCGTTCGTGGTCCGGATACACCTGCACGATGCGCGTGAATTCGGAAACGGCGCTCAGGTACTCCTCAGCGTTGAAGAAGGACCGGGCCAGGTAGTGACGTGCCTCGACGGCCTGATCGAAGCCGGGAAACGTAAGGACCAACCGCTCGAAGGCGCGTCGCGCTTCACCCCAGTCCCCGTCCTCGAACGCCCGTTGCGCGTGCTCGTACAGCTGTTCGGCCGTCCAACCGGAGTAGGGCGGCGCCGACGCGCAGGCTGCGCCCAGCAGCCCCACGAGGGCGCCCGCTGCAACCGACCGCGTCAGCACGGGCCGTCACCTGCTGCGAAGCGGATCTGGTCGACGCGCTGGCGGGCCTGGCGGGCCAACGCGCCGGATCCGGACACATCGACCACTGCAACCATGCCGTAGGCGGCGACCGCCTCGTCACACTCTCCCAAACGGGCCAGGATGTCGGCCTTTTCGAAGTATGCCTGCGGAAGCGTGGTGCGGGGCTCTTCGAGTTCCAGTACCAGGTCGAGGTAGCCGAGCACTTGCCCGAGGATGTCTTCCGCGGCAGCGTCGTCCGCCACCTCTTGTACGCCTGTCCCCGGGACCGGGGGCTCGCTGGCGGGTTCGGGTCCAACGGTATCCGCACGCTCGGCAGCCGCGCGCGCCAGCGCCTCCTGAAACGCTGGCTGCGCGATGTGCTCCTGGGCCAGCTGGAACGCGCAGGATCCCACGTACCAGCGGGTTTCGCGTTCGCGGCGCCGCGCCAGTTCGATGAATTCGTCGAAGAACTCCAGCGCGCGCTCACAGTCGCCGATTTCCTGGTGGGCGAGTGCGGCCTCGAGGACGATGTCGGGGTCGCGACGCTGGCTGCCGAGCACCCTCAGGTAGAGTGGCTGTGCCCGCGTGTGCTGACCGCTGTTGCTGTAGTGCCGGGCCATCGGAAGCACGAGATCCTCGACAACGATCCCGGGCCGGAAAAGGGCAGCCGTCTCCATCGCCGACGCGCCACCGTACTGATCGCCTGCGGCGAACGCTTCCCTGGCGCGTGAGACGAAATCGGATACTGCCTGTTCAGCGTGCGTGCTGTCCTCGCGCACCGCCTCGTCGTAGAGAACTCGTGCCTCGTCCACGCGCCCGAGTATTGCGTAGGTGTGCGCCGCCCGGAGGGTGGCGTCGATCCCCGGATTCTCTCTCATGTACAGCCGGTACTCGGCGAGAGCGTCCTCGTAGTCCGCGCGGGCAAAGGCCCGGTCGCCACGTGCGCGGGGCGTTTCAAGACCGTCGTCGGTGTCGCAACCGCCGGCCAGGACGGCGAGGCCCGCGATCATCGCGGCACGCCACCCGGAGCGGACGCGCCGGCCGGTCTCCTTCGCCCCTGGCAATCCCGATAGTTGTCGTTCGTCCACCTGTCCACTTCGCGCGAGGCCGCGACCCGGCGAGCGATCCCCGGATCCGGCTGTTCTTACAGTCTGAAATATAGAGCGTTCCATTCCCACGATGAGCCCGGTCAATCTCCGAAGAGCGTGCGCGACCTGGCATACGGCCGGCCCATGAGTTCGCGGAACCAGTCGACGGTCTTCCTCAACCCATCGCGCAACGTGACCGTCGGCGACCACCCAAGTTCGCGCCGGGCCACCGAAATGTCGGGGCGGCGCACCACCGGATCGTCCACCGGCAAGGGAAGAAAGATCGGAGGAACCGAGCTGCCCGTGGCCTCCATCACCAGCGAGACCAACTCGCGGATTCCGCACTCGTCGGGGTTTCCGATGTTCGTGGGGTCCACGCGAGATGATCGGTAGAGCTTGAAGATACCCTCGATTTCGTCGTCGACGTAGCAGAACGACCGGGTCTGCGACCCGTCCCCGTACACCGTCATCGGTTCGCCGCGAAGTCCCTGCACGATGAAGTTGGAGACGACCCTTCCGTCGCCGGGGCGCATGCGGCTCCCGTAGGTGTTGAAGATCCTCACGATTCGGGTGTCGAGGCCGTGAGCGCGGCGGTAGGCCATGGTCATCGCTTCGGCATACCGCTTCGCCTCGTCGTACACGCCCCTGGGCCCGACCGGGTTGACGTTGCCCCAATAGCTTTCCGGTTGGGGATGGACCTGCGGATCCCCGTACACTTCGGACGTCGACGCCAGGAGATACCTGGCCCCGTGCCGCAAGGCCAGTCCGAGTGTGTTGTGTGTCCCGAGTCCGCCCGCCTTCAGCGTCTGGATCGGCAGCTCGAGGTAGTCGACCGGACTGGCGGGCGACGCAAAGTGCAACACCCCTTCCAGGTCGGAATCGAAATAGAGGGGTGTGCTGATATCGTGTTCGATGAGCCGAAAACGGGGGTTCCCGTCCAGGTGGGCCAGATTGCCCGCGGACCCCGTCACGAGGTTGTCCACCCCGACAACCTGGTATCCTTCACTCAGGAATCGGTCGACGAGATGTGAACCCAGGAAGCCGGCGGCACCGGTAATGAGGACGCGCACCGGCCTAGCCGTCCTCTCGGGGACGCGCGGGAGGCCGTCCCACCGAGTAGTACTCGAAACCGAGTTCGCTCATGGTGACGGGGGAGTAGAGATTCCGTCCATCGAAGATGATCGGCCGCCTGAGCAAGGTTCGGATCCGCGCGAAGTCCGGCCTGCGGTACGGATTCCACTCCGTATGGATGATCAGGGCGTCGGCACCGTCGAGGGCATCGTAGTTGAGGCCGCGGTACTCGATCGCGTTGCCGAGTATGCGACGCGCCTGGGACATCGCCACCGGATCGTGCGCGACAACCCTGGCGCCGCGATCCAGGAGTCCGCGGATCGTCACCAGGCTGGGCGCTTCCCGCATGTCGTCCGTGTTGGGTTTGAACGCCAGCCCCCAGACCGCGAAGGTCATGCCGGTCAGGTCGTCCCCGAAACGGTCGACGCACCGCTCCAGGAGGCAGCGCTTCTGCCTGGTGTTGATCGCTTCGACGGCATCGAGCATGGAGGCATCCACCTCCATTCGCTTCATGTTTCGCGCCAGAGCCTTGACGTCCTTGGGGAAGCAGGAACCCCCGTACCCCACCCCGGGGAAGAGGAAAGTAGGGCCGATCCGGCGGTCCGAACCCACGCCGATGCGCACCATGTCCACGTCGGCACCGGTCCGTTCGCAAAGGCGGGCGATCGAGTTCATGAAGCTTATACGGGCCGCGAGCATGGAATTGGCGGCATACTTGGTGATTTCGGCAGAGGCGATGTCCATGACCAGGATCTCGTTGCCGGTCCGTACGAACGGTGCGTAGAGGTCTCGCAGCACTTCGGCGGCCCCTTCGTCGTCGACCCCCAGCACCACTCGGTCCGGCTTGCGAAAGTCGCTCAGCGCCGCGCCTTCCTTGAGGAATTCCGGATTGGAACAGACTCGAACCGCGTGCTCCGTCTCGGCCTCGATCGCCTCACGCACCAGACGGGCCGTCCCAACCGGGACCGTGCTCTTCGTGATGACGATTCTCTCGCCGTCCATGGCGCGACCGACATCCCCGGCGGCCGCGATCACGTGACGCAGATCCGCGGAATCATCTTCGTCGGTGGGGGTTCCGACCGTGATGAATATGATGTAGGACTCGCGCACTGCCCAGGCCACGTCGGTGGTGAACTTGAGGCGTCCTTCGGCCACGTTCTGCACCACCAGTGATTGCAGACCCGGCTCGAAAAACGGGATCTCTCCATTCCTTAGAGCATCGATCCTGTCCCGGCGGATGTCCGTGCAGATCACGTCATTGCCGGTCTCGGCAAGGCACGCACCCGTGGTGAGCCCGACATATCCGCTGCCGAGCACTGCAATCTTCATGAAACCCCCAGTTGAATCCGCGCTTGGGAACCGACGGCAGGGAGGTCGGATGCTGTTGGTTGCAGCCTCACCCCTTCACGATCCACCGCTGTGGCCGCGCGGTATCGACCGCTTCGGGGACCGAGCCAGTCAGGTTTCGTGCGTCTACCAGGAGCTTCGATCGCCGAAAGATACGCCGTGCATCGAAGCTCGAGTGATCCGTGACGATCACGACGATGTCGGTCTCGTTGAACAGGCTGTCTACGAGGGGCACCGACTCCCTGGACCGGCCGTCCGGCAGGTTCCATCGAGGGACGTGCGGATCGTGGTAGCAGACCTCTGCTCCGTCCCGCTCAAGCAGCTCGAGGACCGCCATCGCGGGCGACTCGCGAACATCGTCCACATCCTTCTTGTAGGCGACCCCAAGCAGGAGGACTCGTGAGCCGTTGACGGGTTTGCGCGCACCGTTCAGTGCATCCCTCACCTTCCCCACGACGAAGGTCGGCATTTCCGCGTTGATTTCCGACGCCGTGTCGATGAAGCGCGTGCGGTAGTCCAGTGTCCGCATCTTCCAGGAGAGATAGTGCGGGTCCACCGGAAGACAGTGCCCACCCAGTCCGGGACCTGGGGTGAATCTCATGAACCCGAACGGCTTGGTCGCCGCGGCGTCGATCACCTCCCAGATGTCCAGCCCGAGCCTGTCCGCGATGACCGCCATTTCGTTTACGAGCCCGATGTTCACGGCCCGGAAGGCGTTCTCCAGAATCTTGGTCAATTCGGCGGCCTCGGCCGAAGAGACCGCGACCATCCGGTCCACGAAACGTGAATAGAAATCCCTGCCTGCTTCGGTACACCGGTGTGTGATGCCGCCGATGACCTTGGGCGTGTTGCCCGTCTTCCAGATCGGGTTGCCCGGATCCACCCGCTCGGGCGAGAAGCAGAGGAAGAAGTCCTCGCCCACCTCCAGGCCGCCCTGCCGCAGGATGGGCAGCACGACTTCACGCGTCGTGCCGGGATAGGTCGTGGACTCCAGGACGATCAGTTGACCGGCCACCAGCGCCTCCGCCACGGCATTGGCCGCGGCGAGGATTGCGGTGATGTCCGGATCGCGGGTGCTGGAGAGCGGCGTCGGAACGCAGATGGCAATCGCGGCACACTCCGAGAGGCGTGTCGTATCCGACGTCGCTTCGAGCAGACCGCTGCGGCGCGCCGCACTCACGTCGTCGTCGGTCAGGTCCGATATATGGCTGTGCCCGGCGTTGACGCCATCGACGACCCGGGTGTCAACATCGAATCCCACGATCCGGACACCCTCTGCCGCGGCTTGAATGGCGAGGGGAAGCCCGACATATCCCAACCCGACCACCCCGAAGGTGTCCGCCCGGGCAGATTCGGGGTTCATCGAGTCCCGACCATCCGCAGGCAGATCCCGAATCGCCTTGCCGGTGACCCAGCGTGGATCAACCGCGCGCTTCCGATCCGGCTTGACCGCCGTTCAGGAAGAGGAGTCGTCGGACCCGCCCTGGGCGTCGGAGACCGAAGTCACTTCGATGAAGTCGAGGGCGAATTCGGCCTGCATGCGATCGCCTGCCTGCGGAAAACCGCCGACGGCTTCCCATGCGTCGAGAATCGAGTCGGACATGGCTACGACCGAGCCCGTCACGTTTATTGAGCCGCCGCTGACGATTTCGACCGAGTCGGCAAGGGCGGACTCCATGAAGCGCAACAGATAGGGAGTGCCGTTCTCCAGACTCGTCCACGCGCCTTGAGGCCCCAGAAGGCTGCTGACGGAGATCCCCTCCAAAGTGATCTCCTCGCCGATGTAGCTGCTCGTCCCGGCAGAAAAGTCCGCGAACGCGACGACATTGACCGCCACGTCCTCCTCGGGTTCTTCCTCGACCACCACCTCGGTAGGTTCGGCCGTGACGGAAAGCCAGTACAGAAAGCCGCCGATCGCCAAGAAGCACAGTATCATCAGCGGAGTACCCAACTTCGCCGCTCCCGCGCGGGATTTCAGGACCGTTGCCATCTGCCTTCCTCATCCGTGTTAGGGTCTGGAACCGAAGAGCCCGATCCGGGCTTCGTACACCGCGAGATTCTAATCTACCAACTCGATCAGCGCCATATCCGCACCGTCGCCCTTGCGTGTCCCGAGCTTCAGGATGCGGGTGTACCCCCCGGGCCGTTCGTTGTAGCGCGGACCCAGATCGTCGAAGAGCTTCCCCAGGACCTCGCGGTCCGCGATCCGCCGCGCCGCGAGCCGGCGCGCGTGAAGGTCGCCCCGCTTTGCGAGGCTGATCAACCGTTCTGCGTACGGGCGCAGTTCCTTGGCCCTGGCCGTCGTCGTGCTGATCCGCTCGTGTCGAAAGAGCGATGTCGCCATGTTCCTCAGCAACGCTTTTCGATGGCTCGGGGACCGCGACAGGCCCCTGCCCTTTTTCCTGTGGCGCATGGTTTCTCGTTCCCTGGTCCGGAAGCCCTCTATTCGCCTGCCCCGGCAGGAGTCTTCTCCTCGATGAAGAAGAGACGCCCATCGTCGCGACGTTCCACCTTGATTCCGAAGCGAAGGCCGTGCTCATCCAGGAGATCATAGATTTCCTTGACCGCCTTCTTGCCGAGTTTCTCTATCGACAGTATCTCGGCCTCCGTGCGGCTCACCAGATCGCCCAGCGTGTTGATGGACTCTCGCTTCAGAAAGTTGCGAGAGCGCATGGCCAGTTCTGCAAGATCATCGACCGAAGTCTCGAAGAGCCTGGCCATCTGTGGCGGAACGGGCACCGCCTCGACCGTCGTGGCTCTTGGAGGGCCGCCTTCCGTGAAGTAGAGCATGTACTCCAGGTGCCTTCGAACGAGCTCCGCCGAATAGCGGGTCGCGCTCTCGGGATCGATGGACCCGTCCGTCTCCACGTGAACCGTAAGGCGGTCGAAGTCCGTGCGCTGCCCCACTCTGGTCTCCTCAACCGTGAAGTTGGCACGGAGGACCGGATTGTAGATGGCGTCGATGCGAACGAGATCCACGGGAGAGCTCCTTGGCACCGGGTGCTGGTCCGCAAGCACGAACCCTCGTCCCTTGTTGACATGGAGTTCGATGTTCACTTCGACGTCTTCGGCCAGCGTGAGGATGTGATGGTCGGGATCGTGGATCGTGACCGACGCGGGTCCCCGGATCATGGCGGCCGTGACCGGCCCGGCCTTGGCGGCACGGATCTCCAGGACCGCTTCATCCACATCGTCGTCCATGCTCAGCACGAGGTATTTCAGATTCTGGATGACCTGGTGGACATCCTCGACCACGGACGGAATCGTCTGATGTTCGTGGACGACGTTGCCGATCCGAAACGCCCACACCGCCGTCCCGCGGAGAGAGGACAGCAGCACGCGGCGGACGGAGTTGCCCAGCGTATGTCCATATCCACGCTCCAGAGGTTCCAGGACGAAATCCGCCGACTGACCGTCCTCCGACACTTTTGCGATTTCTACGCGTTCCGGCAGCACGAGGCCGGTAAGATCAATCTCCAGACTCAACTCTGTGTCCCCCTGGTGGCGTTCAAGTGTTCGCGGGTCGATGGGCAAGGTCGGGTCGGACCCACCCGCCCATACCTACTTGGAATAGAGTTCGACGATCAGCTGTTCCTGCGCGGCAAGCGGGACCTCGCCGCGCGTGGGTTTCCTCACCACTCGGCCGACCCGGTTCTTCTCGTCAAGGGCCAGCCAGTCGAGCAGCTGGGGACGTGAACGGGCACCGAGACTGGCTTCCACCACGTCGAGTTCGCGGGATCCCTCTCGCAGTGCGACCTCGTCTCCCGCGGCCAGCCGGTAGCTCGGGATGTTCACCGTCGCGCCGTTGACCTGAACATGTCGATGGCGGACCAACTGCCGAGCCTGTCGCCGGTTGGCGGCCAGACCGAGGCGGAAAACCACGTTGTCCAATCGGCTTTCAAGCGCAACGATGAGGTTTTCGCCGGTGACCCCGGGCCTTCCGGCTGCATACGTGAACAGGTTGCGGAACTGCTTCTCGTGAAGGCCGTACATTCGCTTGACCTTCTGCTTTTCCCGCAGCTGGACGGCGTAGTCGGACTGCTTGCGCCGCCGCGCAGCGGCAGGACCAAGGTGTCCCGGCGGATACTGGCGGCGTTCGACCGGACACTTCTCGGTGTAGCACTTCGTGCCCTTGAGAAAGAGCTTCTGTCCCTCCCGGCGGCACTGCTTGCAAACCGGACCTGTATATCGTGCCATGAACTGGTTTCTTCCGTCAGACGCGGCGTTTCTTTGGTGGCCGGCACCCATTGTGGGGCAGCGGCGTAACGTCGTGGATCGACTGGATGTTCAGACCTGCGGCGGCGAGAGCCTGTATCGCGGATTCGCGGCCGGACCCGGGACCCTGCACCCGAACCACCACATTGCGGACTCCCATGGCGACCGCCTCCCTGCCAGCCTGCTCCGCCGCCATCGTAGCGGCGAATGGGGTCGACTTCTTCGATCCCTTGAACCCGGCTGTTCCGGCAGAGGCCCAGACGAGTGCGTTCCCTGCCTTGTCGGCGATCGTGATGAGCGTATTGTTGAAGGTCGCCTTGATGTGAGCTACACCGTCGGACTCCACGACCTTCTTGGTCTTCCTGGCTCTGGTCGATCTGGGGCTGGCCAAACGACTACCTTCCTCCCTGGAATGGCGTCACAGTGAATCCCGCTACTTCTTGGGCGCCTTCTTCTTACCGGCGATGGCCCGCCGCGGGCCCTTCTTGGTCCGGGCGTTCGTGTGGGTCCGCTGGCCCCTCACCGGCAGTCCCCGTCGGTGCCGGAGACCCCTGTAGCAGCCGATGTCCATGAGCCGCTTGATGTTCATGGAGACTTCGGTGCGCAGGGCGCCCTCGACCTTGTAGTTGGACTCGATCTCCACCCGGAGTCGACTGGCGTCCTCGTCGCTCAATTCGTAGGTACGCCGATTCGGATCGATCCCCACCGCATCCAGGATTTCTCTCGATCGAGTCGCACCCACACCGAAGATGTACGTCAGCGCTATCTCGATGCGCTTGCCTCTGGGCAGGTCGACGCCCGCGATTCGTGCCATGTCCGGTTCTAGCCTTGTCGCTGCTTGTGGCGTGCATTCCGGCTGCAGATCACGCGTACCACCCCGCGGCGGCGAATGACACGGCAGTACTCACACATCGGCTTTACGCTGGTCCTTACTTTCACTGGCTCCAAACCCTCCTGATCGGGTCGGGATATTCGTTCGGGGCATAGCTTATTAAGGTAATCATCACCGATTCCTGGCGGTAGTGGTCAGACGCGTGCCGACCCCGGTTGCGGGCTGCTGGTCCCCACGGTTCGGTGCTCCGGGCCGATCCCAGATGCCGCCTCCGGTCAGGATGGCCGGGCCATCCGCCGAAACCGCCACGGTATGTTCGAAGTGCGCCGAAAGACGACCATCGGCTGTGGTGACGGTCCATCGGTCGGCAAGCGTTACGATCTCTTCCGTTCCGGCCGACAACATGGGCTCAATCGCCAGAACCATCCCGGTTTGAAGGCGCACGCCGCATCCCGCACGCCCCCGGTTGGGTACCTGGGGTTCTTCGTGAATCTGGCGGCCGACCCCGTGGCCCACGAGGTCACGAATGATCGCGAGCCCGGTTCCACGCACCCTGTTCACGACCGCGGCTCCGATGTCGCCCACATGGTGGTCGGGCCTGGCCGCCGCGACCGCGAGCCGAAGGGCGTCGCGAGTAACCGCAAGGAGGTGCGCAGCATCATCGCCGATCTCACCAACCGGGAACGTATAGGCGGAGTCGGCACACCAACCCCCCTGCCTGACTCCGACGTCGATCGATACGATGTCTCCCTGACGCAGCCGCCGTCTCCTCGGGATCCCGTGCACGACCTCGGCATTGACGCTGATGCAGGCACTGCCCGGGAATCCATAGAGACCCTTGAATGCGGGCACTGCCCCGTCATGCGAGCGGATGTAGGTGTCGGCGAAGCGATCCAGTGCCGCCGTCGTGACCCCTGGATGTACGCGCGGCTCGAGTTCGGCGAACAGCGCCGAGATGATCGCACCGCTCCTCGCGATCGCGTCGATCTCGGCCGTCGATTTCAGGTGTATCGCGGCGGCCCGCTTTCTTGCTGCCATCCGCTAAACCCCCACTGCGGCTCGCAGAGCCGCCTGGACCTCGTCGATGCCGCCCGCGCCGTCTACCCGAGCCAGCCGGTCGTTGACATCGTAGTATCCGACAAGGGGGGCTGTGGTTTCCCGGTAGACCCCAAGACGGGTGCGCACGGTATCCGGCTGATCGTCGGCCCGATGTATCAGCCGCTCGCCGGTGTCGTCGCAGAGGCCGTCCTTGCGGGGAGGATCGAAGTAGATGTTGTAGACGCGCCCCGAAGGTGACGACCGGCGCCCCGAGATCCGCTTGAAGAGAATCGCATCGTCGGCTTCGAGGAGCGCGACGCGGTCCACCGTCCGGCCCGCCGAGGCCAGTACCGCGTCCAGTGCTTCGGCCTGGGCGACTGTACGGGGGAAGCCGTCGAAAACGACACCGCGCGCGGGGTCCAGGCCAGCCAGATGCTCCCGTACCAGGTCGACGATCACTCCGTCGGGGACGAGTTCGCCTGCGTCCATGTACTTGCGGGCTTCCAGACCAAGCGCGGTCCCCTGCCTCAGAGCAGCCCGCAACAGGTCGCCCGTCGAAACGTGGGACCAGCCCAGAGTCCGGCTGAGGCGAACCCCCTGCGTACCCTTGCCAACCCCTGGAGACCCCAGGAGGACGACGATCATGCCGGCGGATTCCACCAAACGGTTCCCTACATGTACCGCTGGCGACCGCGCATCTTGACCCGGCCCTTCTTCATGAAACCGTCGTAGTGGCGCAGAAGCAGGTGCTGCTGTGCCTGCTGAACCGTGTCGAGACCGACTCCGACGACGATCAGGAGACTCGTGCCTCCAAACGCGAAGTTCTGAATGCCGAAGATATCGAAGATGAAGAAGGGCACGAGGGCGATGAACGCGAGGTACATCGAGCCCGGCAGGGTGACCCGGGTGAGGATCCGGTCGATGTATTCGGCCGTGCGGGCCCCGGGTTTGACACCGGGGATGAACGCACCCTGCTTCTTCAGATTCTCCGCGAGATCCACCGGATTGAAGATGATCGCCGTGTAGAAATACGTGAAGAAGATGATCAGGACCGCATACGTGATGTAGTAGGCCCAGTTCCCCGGCTGGAAGATGGCCGCCAGGTCGGATATGAAGCCGATCGAACTGAACGCCGCGAGCGTCCCCGGGACTACGATGAAAGACTGGGCGAAGATGATCGGCATCACGCCCGCAGAGTTGATGCGCAGGGGGATGTGGCTCTTCTGGCCTTCTCGGATGCGCCCCCGTCCGACCACCTTGCGGGGGATCTGCACCGGGATTCTGCGGGCCGCCATCGTCATGCCCACGACACCGGCCGTGATCCCCACAAGGATGCCCAGGAGAACGATGACCGCGAACAGGCCGATCTCGCCCACCATGAGCGATTCCCAGGTTCGCGCAATGGCCCCCGGAAAGCCCTGGATGATCGAGAAGAAGAT
Organism: Gemmatimonadota bacterium; assembly: GCA_022823145.1. Taxonomy (GTDB): domain Bacteria; phylum Gemmatimonadota; class Gemmatimonadetes; order Longimicrobiales; family Gaopeijiaceae; genus Bin94. The sequence continues at coordinate 9,648 of JAJDXS010000080.1, read as the reverse complement.
CATCAGCGACATGCCGTTGCCCACGCCGTGCTCCGTGATCTGCTCACCCAGCCACATCACGAAAACGCCGCCGACCGTGAGCGTTACAACCGTGGTGAATACGAAGGACCCCCCCGGAGCGGGCACGGCGCTGCCCAGTCCCTGCAGGAAGTTCGCGTAGGCGAAGGCCTGGATCACGCACAGCAGAACGGTCGTGTATCGGGTCCACTGAGTCAGCTTCTTGCGACCCTGTTCACCCTCCTTCTGGAGCTTTTCCACCGTGGGGAAGACCGCCGCCAGCAACTGGAACATGATGCTCGCGGAGATGTAGGGCATGATCCCGAGTGCGAGGATCGTCGCCCGGCTGAGCCCCCCGCCGACGAACATGTCGTAGACGCCGAGAAACGTCTGTGAGAACTGGCCGGCCAGCTGCTGGAGAGCCCCGACGTCCACACCCGGAACCGTGATGTGAGATCCGATCCGGTAAACCAGCATGATGAAGAGCGTGAAGAGGATCTTGCTCTTCAGCTCTGGAGCCCGAAACAGATTCGGGATCGGATTGGCCATCGCCGCCGCCTACCCCTCCTCCCCGCCGTGCGGGGACAGTATCGTCACCGAGCCGCCGGCGCTTTCTATCTTCTCGCGGGCGGCACCACTCACGGCGTGCACGGAACAACGGATCGGTTCGGCAACCTCGCCCGTGCCGAGTATCTTCACCGGAGCACGCAGGGTCCTGATCAGGCCCGCCGCCTTCAGCGTTTCAGGGGTGGCATCGCCATCGAGAATGCCCAGGTCCCCGACGTTCACGACCTGAAACTCGACCCGGTTCCGGTTCTTGAAGCCCCGTTTGGGGATGCGACGCTGCAACGGCATCTGGCCGCCCTCGAACCACGCGGGGACACCCCCACCCGAGCGGGAGTTCTGTCCATCCTGCCCACGGCCCGCCGTCTTGCCCCTGCCGGACCCCGGGCCCCGGCCCACGCGCTTGCGCGTACGACGTGACGCCTTTGCGGACTTGAGGTTGTGGAGTTCTATCATCGCTCAGTCTACCTCCGTGACCTCGAGCAGATGGTCCAGTTTCGCGATGATCCCGCGAATCGCGGGTGTATCGTCGTGGACCACCGACTGCTGGTGCCGTTTGATGCCCAGCGCGTCCAGCATTCGCTGCTGGATCTTCTGGCGACCCAGAGCGCTGCGCACCTGCGTGATCCTTATCTGCCTAGCCACCTTGCCGTACCCCCAGCTGTTCGACCGTTACACCCCGGGCAGCGGCAACATCGTAGGCTGTCACCAACGACTCCAGACCGCTCATGGTGGCGCGCACCACGTTGATCGGGTTGTTCGTCCCCAGGCACTTGGTCAGGACGTCGGTAATACCTGCTGCCTCGAGAACGGCGCGCACCGGACCTCCTGCGATCACGCCGGTACCCGGCGCAGCCGGCCGCAACAGAACGCGTCCGGCTCCCCAACGCCCGATGATCTCGTGCGGGATGGTTCCGTTGACTACCGGAACCTTCACCATGTTGCGCCGAGCCTGCTCGAAGGACTTCCGAATGGCTTCAGCCACTTCGCTTGCCTTGGCGTGGGCCGTTCCCACCCGTCCGGCCTGGTCGCCAACGGCCACGAGCGCCGTGAAGGAGAACCGCCGGCCACCCTTGACCACCTTTGCCACCCGGTTGATGTGAATCAGGTTTTCGACCTGCTCCCCGGCGTCGCGCGGCCCCATCTTGTCTCTGGCCATCAGAACACCAAGCCTCCTTCCCGCGCGCCCTCGGCGAACGCCTTGACGCGGCCGTGATAGCGATACCCGCCACGATCGAACACTACCTTCGTGATGCCGTGCTCCCGTGCCCGCTCCGCCAACAGCCTTCCGGCGGCCTTCGCGATTCCGACCTTGCCGGTCCCGGGGTCTTCGGCCGGGTTGCGCAACTCGGGGTCCAGCGTCGACAGCCCCACCAGGGTGTGGTGGGCGTCATCATTGATCACCTGGCCCTCGATATTCCGCAGTGAGCGGAACACCGCGAGACGAGGCCTGTCGACCGTTCCGTACACGCGCTTTCGAATCCGGCTGTGGCGCCGATAGCGCTGCAGCCGCCGGCTCTTCCTCAGCTTGCTTGCCTTGATCATGGTCGGTTGGCCCGTCACTTTCCGGCCGTCTTGCCGGCCTTGCGCCGGACGTATTCACCCTGGTATCTGACACCCTTGCCCTTGTACGGCTCCGGCGGACGAAAGGACCGGATCACTGCGGCGGTGTGTCCCACCTGTTGCTTGTCCGCGCCGCTGACAACGATCGTCGTTGGATTCGGCGTCTCGAGCCGGATTCCGTCCGGCGCGGGAAAGTCGATGTTGTGCGAGAACCCCAGCCTGAGTTCCAGGCCGTTCCCCCTGGCCTGGGCGCGGTAGCCAACGCCCACGATCTCAAGTGTCTTGCTGAAGCCCTGGCTGACACCCTTCACGATATTCGCAATTAGCGCTCTCGTCAGTCCGTGCAGCGCCCGATGCGCCTTCTCGTCGGTGGGACGCGTCACTACGATCGTCTTTCCGGGTTCGTCCTGCCACCCCACGACAATGGGGGAGCGGACATCCAGTTCCAATTCCCCCTTCGGTCCCTTGGCTGCGACACGCTGTCCATCAAGCGTTACGGTCACCCCTGCGGGAACCTCCACGGGCATCTTGCCGATACGTGACATGAGACCTCCTACCAGACCTCGGCCAGAACTTCGCCGCCCACCCTGGCGGCGCGCGCCCCGCGGTCGGACAGGAGCCCCCGCGAGGTAGACAGCACCGCCATACCCAGGCCACCTCGAATTCTGGGTATTTCGCCGACGTTCACATACCGGCGGCGCCCCGGGCGCGACACGCGAACGATGTGGCGGATTACGGGCTTCCCCTCGTAATACTTCAGGTACACGCGGACGAGGCCGTGCCGTCCGTCGTTCAGGACCTTGTAGTCGTAGACGAAGGCGTTCTCCTTCAGAAGCCTTGCGATCTCGACCTTCAGCTTGGACAGGGGTATATCGGCCCACCGATGGCCCGCCTGGCCGGCGTTGCGGATTCGCGTGAGCATGTCCGCGATGGGATCAGTCATCATGGTCGTTTGCTCTCTCTTCGTCAGTTCCGTGCCCCGATGATCACCGGGATCTCCCCACGGAACGGGAATCCCAGCTGTCGCAGAAGGGCGTAAGCCTGGTCGTCCTTGTTGGTCGAGGTCACCACCGTAACGTCCATTCCATGGATCCGGTTGACCTTGTCGTAGTCGACTTCCGGGAAGATGATCTGCTCCCTGATACCCACCGTGTAGTTGCCCCGACCGTCGAAGGAGCGCGTGTTGAGTCCCCGAAAATCACGAATCCGTGGAACTGCGACGGACACGAACCTGTCCAGAAACTCCCACATGTTCCGCCGACGCAGGGTAACCGAAGCGCCAACCGGCATGCCTTCACGCAATCTGAAGTTCGAGATGGACTTGCGGGCCCTCGTGATCACGGGCTTCTGTCCCGAGATCACCGCCAGCTCGCCAGCCACCGAATCTATGAGCTTGCGATCGCGGCTACCCTCTCCGACACCGACGTTGAGGGTCACCTTCACGACCTGCGGGATCTGATGCGGGTTCGCAAAGCCGAACTGTTCCTGGAGGGCCGGTTGCGCCACACCCCTGTAGTGCGCCAGCAGTCTCGGTTCTTTCATGCTCTCATGGTCTCCGTCCATTGAACGCGACGGATCAACCCGGCTTTGGGACCGGGTTGCCGCTTCTCACCGCGATTCGTTCCTTGTAGCCATCGGGTTCCACCCGCATGCGTACGCGGCTGGCGTCTCCGCTGGCGGGATCCAGCAGCATCACGTTCGACAGGTGGATGGATCCCTCGAAGCTGATGATACCGCCCTCTGGATTGGCCTGGGACGGCTTCGTGTGGCGTTTCCTCATGTTCACGCCCTGCACGACCACACGGCTCGTGTCCTGCAATACCCGGAGCACCGTCCCCTCGGCGTCGCGATAGTTGCCGCGAATCACCCTGACACGGTCGCCCTTCACGATCCTGGTTCTGGCTCTGGCCATGTTCTAGAGCACCTCCGGGGCCAGTGAGACGATTCTCATGTACCGCTTTTCCCGGAGTTCCCGGCCCACTGGCCCGAAGATGCGGGTTCCCCGGGGCTCCTTCTGGGCGTTGATCAGCACGGCGGCGTTGTCGTCAAAGCGGATGTAGGTGCCGTCGCGCCGACGCATCTCCTTGGCGGTGCGCACCACCACAGCTTCCATGACTTCGCCCTTCTTGACCGCGGCGTTCGGCACCGCGTCCTTGATCGTCACGATCACCCGATCGCCGATGCGGGCGTAGCGCCGCCCGGATCCCCCGAGCACCCGAATGCACAGGGCACGCCTGGCACCCGAGTTATCGGCGATCTTCAGCATTGATTCCTGTTGGATCATCGGACTCTAACCGGCTCCTGGCCCGTCCGGGCCTTCAATCGGGCCTCTCTATGAGTTCAACCACACGCCACCTCTTGGTCTTCGAGAGCGGGCGCGTCTCCATGATCGAAACCTTGTCCCCCACCGTGAATTCGTTCGCTTCATCGTGGGCGTGGTACTTCTTGGTGCGGGTGACCTGCTTCCCGTAGAGAGGATGGGCGAAGCGCCGCTCGACCAGAACCGTCACCGTCTTTTCCGCCCTGTCGCTGACCACGACGCCGGTCCGCACCTTGCGGGACCTGCGAAGGCTGTTGTCACTCATCACCCGTGCTCCGGCGTTCGTGGAGAATGGTCTTGATGCGTGCGATATCCCGTCGGATCTCGCGTCGCAGCTTCGGGTTCTCGAGCTGCATCGTCGCGCTCCGAAAGCGCAGACGGAATTGCTCCATCTTCAACTCTCCGAGCCGATGTTCAAGCTCCGCATTCTCCAGCTCTCTGACTTCTTCGGGCTTCACCGCGTCACTCCAGATCCCGTCGATCGGTTCACAGTTGCGACTCCCGCGAGACGAAGCGCGTCTTGACGGGAAGTTTGAACGAGGCCAACTCCATGGCCCTCCGGGCCGTCTCCTCGGGAACGCCTTCGAGCTCGAACATGATTCGCCCGGGCTTGACCACGGCCACCCACTCCTCCGGATTGCCCTTCCCCTTGCCCATCCGCGTTTCGGCGGGCTTCCTGGTGACGGGCTTGTCGGGAAAGATGCGGATCCAGACCTTGCCACCCCTCCTCACATGCCGGGTGATTGCAACACGGGCCGATTCGATCTGGCGATTCGTGATCCAGCTCGCCTGCGTCGCCTGGAGACCGTACTGGCCGAAGGACACCCTGCTCCCCCGGTATGCCTTTCCGCGCATCTTCCCCTTGTGGGTCTTTCGGCGCTTGATGCGTTTGGGTGCCAGCATAGTCGCTCCTTACCCTCTGCTGCCCGGCCCGGCCGAATAGGTCCGACCGAAGCGGTCCTCGATCACTTCGCCCTTGAAGATCCAGCACTTGACCCCTACGACCCCGTAGGTGGTAGCGGCCTTGACGTGGGAGTAGTCGATGTCGGCACGCAGGGTGTGGAGAGGCACGCGCCCCTCGTTGTACCCCTCGGTCCGCGCGATCTCGGCGCCACCGAGCCGTCCCGCACACTGAATCCGGATACCCTCGGCCCCCGCGCGCATCGCCGATTGCACGGCCCTCTTCATGGCCCGCCTGAACGAGATCCGCTGCCGGATCTGGTGCGCCACGTTGTCGGCGACCAGTCGGGCGTTGATTTCGGGACGCTTGATCTCTTCGACGTTCACCGAGACTTCGCTGTTGGTCAGCACCGCGAGTTCGTCGCGCAGCTTGTCGACCTCCGCTCCCCGCTTCCCGATCACCACGCCGGGCCGGGCCGTATGCAGCGTCACCACAAGCTTGGACGGCTTGCGCGCGATCTCCACCTTGGCCAGCGCTGCGTGGTTGAGGCGCCGGTGGAGATAGGTACGAATGGTATGGTCTTCCTTGAGCAGCTTGGGGAAGTCCCGTTCGGCATACCATCGGGAACGCCAATCCGCCACGATCCCGAGCCTGAACCCGCGTGGGTGGGTTTTCTGACCCATCCGCTAACTCTCCTTCACTTTCACTTCCACGGTGATGTGGCTCGTCCTTCTCTTCCGAGGTGTGGCCCGGCCCATCGCACCGGCCCTCCAGCGCTTGAGCGTCGGACCCTCGTCAACGAAAACACGGCTGACGACCAGCTCATCGACATCGACCGAATCCCCATCCCTGTCGGCTCGGTCGCGGGCATTCGCCACCGCAGAGCGCAGGGTCTTGCCCACCGGCACCGCCGCGGCCTTCGGGGAGAATTGGAGGACCGTAATGGCGTCGTTGACGGACCGTCCCCTGATTAGGTCGACGACCAACCGCACCTTCCTGGGACTCATTCTGATGTGCCTGGCGATCGCTCGCGCTTCCATGGCGACGTCTCCTACCTCCTCGACCGCTTGTCGGCGAGCTTGCCACCGTGGCCGCGGAACAGCCGTGTCGGTGCGAACTCGCCCAGCTTGTGGCCGACCATGTTCTCGCTGATGTAGATCGGGATGAACTTGTTCCCGTTGTGCACGGCGATCGTGTGGCCGACGAAGTCGGGAGAGATCGTGGACGCCCTCGACCAGGTACGAACCACGGTTCTCTCGTTGCGTGCGTTCATCGCCTCGATCCTGCGCAGGAGCTTTTCACTGATGAACGGTCCCTTCTTGACGCTTCGCGGCATCGCTATTCCTCGTTCTTCCCGGGCCCGCTCAGCGCGTGGCCTTCCCGCGCTTGCGCCCGCGGACGATGAACTTGTTGGACTCCTTCTTCCTCTTCCGGGTCTTGGTGCCTTCGGGCTTGCCCCACGGGGTTACCGGGGGACGCCCTCCGGAGGCCTTGCCCTCGCCGCCGCCCAGCGGATGATCCACCGGATTCATGGCTACGCCACGGACCTTGGGCCGACGGCCTCGCCACCGATTGGCGCCGGCCTTGCCGAGTGACCGGAGGTTGTGATCCGCGTTGCCGACCTGCCCCACCGTCGCCAGACACCGCTTGTGGATGCGCCGGACCTCGGTGGAAGGCAGCCGCAGGGTCACGTAGTTGCCCTCCTTTGCGACCACCTGCACGCCGGCTCCGGCCGAGCGGGCCAACTGCCCCCCCTTGCCGGGCTTCATCTCTACGTTGTGGACCATGGTGCCCAGTGGAACCCGCTCCAGGGGCATCGCGTTTCCCGGACGCACGTCGGCGTCGGGTCCGGACGACACCACGTCGCCCACTCCGGTGCCACGGACGTGCAGCATGTAGCGCTTCTCGCCATCCTCATAGTGGACGAGGGCGATGAAGGCCGAACGGTTGGGATCGTACTCGATTTCGGCGATCCTCCCGCGGACGCCGAACTTGTCGCGCCTGAAGTCGACCTTGCGATACTTGCGCTTGTTGCCTCCGCCCCGCCGCCGCATGGTGATGCGCCCATGGTGGTTTCGGCCGCCCGACCGGGTCAGCGGCTCGGTCAGCGATTTCTCGGGACCCTTGCGGGTCACGGCGTCCTTGGCCGTCGTGGACCGGAACCGGCTCCCGGGGGTTACCGGTTTGAATTTCTTGAGCGCCATGGTCAACCCATCTCGTAGAATTCGATCTCGTCGCCCTGGACCAACTGCACGACCGCCTTCTTGTAGGAGGCGCGACGTCCCAGATTCCAGTTCTTGGCCATCCGGCCGAGCAATGCCCGCTTGGCCTTGCCGGGGTATCGCATGGTGCGCACGTCCTCGACCTTGACGTCCCAAAGGGCTTCCACAGCCCTTGCAATCTCATGCTTGTTGGCACGCTCGTTCACGACGAAGGTGTAGAGGCTCGCTTCCATCTGCTCGGTCGTCTTCTCCGTGATAACCGGAGACACGATTACGTCATAGGCCTCTCGCATCAGGCGACCTCCGTAACCTGTATCGGCCTGCGTCGTGGGCGATCTTCGTCGGCGGGAGCCGGTGGCAGGCCCGCCAACGCCGCTTCCTCGATGATCACGGTTCCGGACCACACGACATCGAACGACGATTCCTGACCGAAAGGCAGGACCCGCACTCCAGCCAGGTTCCGGCCCGACAGATACAGGTTCCGGTTCGCGCCGTGAGTGAGGAAAAGGACCTTCCCCGGCACATCGATCCGGTCCAGCAGCCGGGTCAGCTCGCGGGTCTTCGGAGCGTCGAAGTCGAATCCCTCTATCACCGCGACCCGGCCCTCGGCGGCCCTGCTGTTGAAGGCGGACTTGCGGGCGAGGGTTCGGATTCGCCGGGGGACCCGCTGTGTCCAGGAACGAGGCAGCGGAGGAAATGCGAGCCCTCCACCCCGCCACTGGGCAGCCCGAATGGTACCCTGCCTGGCTCGTCCCGTCCCCTTCTGGCGCCACGGCTTGCGGCTTCCTCCGGCAACGGCCGCGCGGTTTTTTCTGCCGACCGTACCCTGGCGCTGATTCGCGAGATAGGCGGTGACAGCCTGGTGGAGCGCATTCTCGTGAATCACTCCGTCAAAGAGGATGTCGGGGAGAGGCACCGGCGTCCCGGCCGAACCGTCCCTGTTGATATAGCGGGCCTCGTACATGTTCCTATTTCCGGATCAGGACGTAGCTGTTTCTGCTGCCGGGAACACCACCCTGGATAAAGATCAGGTTGCGTTCCGAATCGACGCGGACGACCTGAAGATTCCGAATCGTCTCTCTGTTCCCGCCCATGCGGCCCGGCAGTTTCTTTCCCTTGATCACTCTCGAAGGATCCGTACCCGGCCCCATCGAACCCGGAGTACGGGACATCGGATGCCCGTGGGAAGCCGGCCGGCCGACGAACCCGTGGCGCTTCACCACGCCCTGGAACCCGCGCCCCTTCGTGACACCTGTAACGCGCACCCTCTGTCCCGCCTCGAACATTCCGACTGTCAATTGCTGGCCCGGCTGGTAGGCCTCGCCTTCCGCAGCGTGGAATTCGCGGATCAGGCGGGGTGCGGCGTCGAGACCGGCCCTGGAGGCGTGCCCGAGTTCCGCCCTGCTCGTGCGTTTGTGTTTCTTGGCACCGAAACCGATCTGGACCGCGGCGTACCCGTCTTTGTCCTCGTCCTTCACCTGGACCACCGGGCAGGGGCCTGCTTCCAGCACGGTAACGGGGATCGCACGCCCCTCGTCGGTGAAGATCCGGGTCATCCCCAGCTTCCTGCCGATCAATCCAGGCATGGTCAGTCCACCTTGATCTCAACGTCTACGCCCGCCGGGAGATCCAGCTTGGTGAGCGCGTCGATGGTCTGTGGGCGGCTCTCGACGATGTCGATCAGACGCTTGTGCGTCCGGAGCTCGAACTGCTCACGGCTCTTCTTGTCGATATGGGGCGACCTCAGGACCGTCCAGCGCTGGCGCCGGGTCGGAAGCGGAATGGGGCCACGGATCGTGGCGCCCGTCTTCTGGGCGGTCCGCACAATGTCTGCGGCGGTCTGGTCCACCACCCAGTGATCGAACGCCTTCAGGCGAATCCTGATCCTGTTGGTCATCCCCCGCTGTCTTCTCGCCGGCATCGGCGCCTCGGTCGGATTTGCCATGGTCCTGCTCTTCTATTCGATGATTTCAGTAACGACGCCGGCACCCACCGTGCGTCCGCCCTCACGGATCGCGAAGCGAAGCTCCTCGTCCATCGCGATCGGCGTGATCAGTTCCACCTCCATCTGCACGTTGTCC
>JAJDXS010000082.1 GCA_022823145.1 Gemmatimonadota bacterium | reverse complement strand
ATTTGACGCCGATCTTCCGTCATTCCGGTACGTTGGAATCAGACATTAGTCCAACGGCAGGAAACGCAGATCGTGCAGTCCCTATTGAACTTACGTGACTTCCTGCTGTGATACAGACGATCGGAACTCTGCCAGCCCGGCGCCTCTCCGCTCTGGGTGCTCGCGCGGGTTCATCCACGGACCCCCAGCTGATCCGCCAGACCGATCCGGCGAAGCTTCCCCGTCGGGCCCTTCGGGATCTCATCCAGGATCACCACCTTGCGCGGCACCTTGAATCCGGCCAGCCGCGCGGCCGCGAAGTCGCGCACGTCGCCCGGACCCGCCTCGGCTCCGTCGCGCAGCACCACCGCCGCGGCCACCTCCTCGCCCAGCTTCGGGTGCGGCATCGCGAAGGTGACGACCTGCTGCACCGCCGGGTGGTCCATCAGCACCTCGTCGACCTCGCGCGGCGAGATCTTCTCCCCGCCCCGGTTGATGATCTCCTTGAGACGCCCCGTGATCGTGAAGTAGCCGTCCTCGTCGCGGAAGCCCTGATCGCCGGTGCGGAACCACCCGTGCGTGAAGGCCTCGCGGTTCGCGACCTCGTTGTTCTCGTAACCCGGCGTCACGTTCGGCCCCCGGATCACGATCTCGCCCTCCTCGCCCGGCGCGAGGTGGTTGCCGGCAGCGTCCATCACCGAGACATCGGGGCCGGCCGCGATCCCCACCGTGCCGGGCTTTCGGGGCGCCGGCGGCAGGGGGTTGCACGTCATCTGGTGCGCGGCCTCGGTCATCGCGTAGGCCTCGACCACGGGCGCGCCGAACAGCTGCTCCAGCTCCGCCATCACCCGCGACGGCAGCGCCGCCGACGAGGACCGGATGAAGCGCAGCCGCAGCCGCTCGATGACCTCGGCATTGCGGCCGGCGCGCGCGAGAATCGCCTGGTGCATCGTGGGCACAGCCGAGTACCAGGTGGGGTCGGCGTCGGCCAGCCACCCGAAGATCCTGAGGGCGTTGAACCCCGGCGCGCAGTACACGCTCGCCCCCGCATGCAGCGTCGACAGGACGCACGCCATCAGCCCGTGGATGTGGAAGAGCGGCATCACGTTGAGGCAGCGGTCAACGGCCTTCAGCCGCAGCGTCCGGCGGATGTTCTCGGCGGTTGCGCACACGTTCCGGTGCAGTAGTGGCACGATCTTGGGTCTCGACGTGGTGCCGGAGGTGTGGAGAACAAGCGCGACGTCGTCGGGCCCGGCCATGCCTCCGCGCTCAGCGGGTTCGCCCCTGGGCTCGCCCACGAAGGAGAAGGTGCCTGCCGGACTGCCCGGCTCCGCGCGTATTTCCATGGCCGGCACCCCGAGAGCGGCGGCGGCGGCCCGGGCGGGTGTGTCGTCGCCCTCGGCCACCACCAGCGCCTTCGCCCCCAGATCCTCAAGGTAGAACTCGAACTCGGGTTGACGGTACGCGGGGTTGAGGGGCGCGGTGGTCGCACCGGCTGCGATCGCTACGAAAGCGCTCGCCATCTCGGGCCCGTTGGGAAGCACGATGGCCACCCGGTCGCCCCGCCCGATGCCGCGCCGGTTGAGGGCCGCGACGGTGCGTTCGACGTGGCGGCGCAGGCCGGAGTAGGTGAGATCGGGACGGACCGGGGCGGAGAAGGCGGTGTCGGTGCCGGTGCCGGAGCGGAGGAGCTGGGGAATGTGGGCAGGTCGTGTCATGCCTGTCATTCCGGCAGCGCCAGCGCAACCAGCTCCGCCGGATGCCGCCGAGCCCCCACGGCCACCACGATGTACTGCCGTCCCTCGTGCATGTAGGTCATCGGCAAGCCTGTCTGGTTGGCGGGCAGTTCGATCTCGGCGAGCACTTCACCGGTGGCCTTGTCGTGGGCTCGGAACCTGTTGCCGCCCGAGCCGAATGCGGCGAACATCCCACCGCCTTCCCCGGCGAACAGCAGCGTGCGGGTCACGAGTAGGCCGCCCCGGTCCGGTCGCCCCGTCCTGCCAACGTCAATGCCTTCGAGGGCCGGGTGGTTTTTCACGTAGTCGGGCGCATCTCCGTTCGGCACCTGCCAGGCGATCTCGCCCCGGTTCAGATCGATCGCGGTGACGCGGCCCCACGGTGGCTTGAAGAGTGGAAGGCCCTGAGGGCCGCCGCCCTGCCGGAGCCGAAGACCCCCGCCTCTGATGTAATCCATATCCGAGACTTCGGGCTCGTTGATGAGCGAGATCACGCTCGGTCCGGTTGCAGACTGCACGTACAGGTACCCGCTCTCGGGATCGAGCGCGCCGCCCGGCCAGTTGGCGCCGCCCAGCGAGCCGGGAACCATCAGCGTTCCCTGGGTGCCGCCCTCCACGGGCACCGTGGGAGGCTCGTACAGGGGGCCGTAGTGAAGCTGCGACAGAATCTCCTCGGCCTCGGCCCTGAGCTCCGGCGTGAAGTCGATCAGGTCGGCGGGGTCCACGCCCTGCCGGTCGTACGGGGGCGGCTTCGTGGGGAAGGGCTGCGTGGGCGCAGTCCGTTCGCCGGGCACGTCGGTCTGCGGCACGGGCCGCTCCTCGATCGGCCAGACCGGCTCGCCCGTGCGCCGGTCGAAGACGAAGGTGAAGGTCTGTTTGGTGATCTGTGCGACGGCCGGAATCTCGCGCCCGTCGACCACCAGGTCCGCCAACACCGGCGCCGCCGGCGGGTCGTAGTCCCAGATGCCGTGGTGCACCGTCTGGAAGTGCCAGACCCGTTCGCCGGTCGCGGCGTCCAGGGCGACGATACTCTGCGAGAAGAGGTTGTCGCCCGGGCGGTGGCCACCGTAGTAGTCGCCGGTTCCGAGTTCGACGGGCAGGTAGACGTGGCCCAATTCGAGATCGGCGCTGATCGGGGTCCACACGGCCGCGTTTCCGGTGTATTCCCACGAGCCGTCTTCCCAGGTCTCGTGTCCGAACTCGCCCGGTTGCGGGATCGTGTGGAAGGTCCAACGGAGCTCGCCGGTAAACGCGTCGTACCCCCGCACGTGTCCCGGCGGCATCTCACGCGACCGCGGGGCACCGCCCGAGGGCAGCGCCGACCCGATCACGATCACGTCGTCCACCACGATCGGGGGCGAGCTGGAGCCGATGGGGGCATCGATCAGATCCAGCTCCCGGCCCAGCCCGAGACGCAACTCCACCACTCCGCCGTCGCCGAAGTCCGGGACCGGGCGGCCCGTCGCCGCATCCAGCGCGACCAGCTGGAACCCGGGAGTGACCATGAAGATGCGCGGGGCGACGCCGCGCGATTCCCACCACGCAACGCCTCTGCCCGAGTTCCGGCGGGGCGCCGCCCGGTCTCCTTCATCCAGGCGATAGGTCCACAGCGTCTCGCCGGTGCCTGCGTCGATTGCCACGACGGTGCGACGGTACCCTGCTGTGGCGTAAAGGACGCCGTCCACCATGAGCGGAGTCGTCCGGTAGTTGAATTCCGGCTGCGGACCGAAATTGGCCGCCTGCCAGCGCCAGGCGATCTCCAGATCGGCGACGTTGTCCGGATTGATCTGGTCGAGGGGGGCGTAGCGCGTGCTGCCGGCATCGCCGCCGTAATAGCGCCACTGTCCGTTCTCGGCGCCGCTCTGGGCGGTGGCGGCGGCCGGCGCGACCGGCGTCGCCGCAAGCACGGCCGCGGCAGCGCACGTCAAGGTTGTGGAACGAGTGTGCAAGGTGGACTCCGATCCGGTTCGGGAACACGCCGGCAAGCAACCACGGGCGGACCTTGCCGGGCCGTCAGCGGGTGAAGATGATGTGCTTCTGACGCGTAGAAAAGTACTGTCCACCAAAGGGGAGGACATTCGATGCTTGCAGCCTACATCTTTTCGCTCGTCGTGGGAGGTGGCCTTCTGGCCCTGAACCTCTTCGGCGACTTCCTCGACAGCGATGTCGACGCCGACGCCGGAATCGATCTGGACGGCGACGCCGATGCGATCTCCGGGGGAAGCGAGATCGCGAAGCTGCTTTCGCTGCGTTCGCTCGTGTACGCGCTCTTCGGCTTTGGTGGGGCCGGGCTGGTCCTGCACCTGATCTGGGCCGGCGCGCAACCGGTGCTCACCGCCCTCATCGCGGGCGGCATGGGGCTGGGGTCCGGCGCACTCGTGAGTACCGTCTTCGGCTACCTGAAGCGCACGGAAGCCGGCGAGATCCAGGGGGAGAGGGCGCTGGTGGGGCTGAGCGGGAAGATCGTCATGGCCATCGGCGATGGCGAGACCGGTGCCGTGCGGATCCGGAGCGGCGAACGGCAATACCAGATGCGCGCACGGGCCGACCTTCCCTCCGGTGCCGCGCGGGCTCTCGAGGCCGGCCGCGCGATCGTAGTCGTGGACGTGAAGGACGGCGTCGCCCTCGTTACACCCATAGAAAACAAGCTGCTCGAAGATTGACCCGACCACGGGGCCCCCGCCCCGTCAGCCAAAGGAGGTACAAACGTGTTTCCCGATCCGATAGCCGCCCTGGGACTGGGCGTCGTTGCGGTCATCGTCATCATCATGGTCATCGTGACCGTCAAGAACCTCATCGTGATCGCGCCGCCCAACCAGGCCGCGGTGCTCACGGGGAGAAACCGGCTGCTCGGTGACGGGCAGAAGGTGGGGTACCGCTCGATTTCCGGTGGTCGAACGTTCCGCGTGCCGATTATCGAGACGGTACAGAACATGAACCTGGAGACCATTCCGATCGAGGTGATGGTCAGCAACGCCTTTTCGAAGGGGAACATCCCGCTGAACGTCGAGGCGATTGCCAACGTGAAGATCGCGTCGCAGCCCGAGTGGGTGTTCAACAACGCGGTGGAGCGGCTGCTGGGAAAGACCGAGGACGAGATCCGCGCACTGGCACAGGACACGCTCACGGGCAATCTGCGCGGCGTGCTGGCGACGCTCACGCCGGAGGCGGTCAACGAGGACCGGCTGGGCTTCGCGAAGGCGCTCTCCGAGGACGCGGGCGAGGACCTGGCGTCGCTGGGCTTCCACCTCGACGTGCTCAAGATCCAGAATGTGAGCGACGAGCGGGGCTACCTGGAGGCGATCGGCCGTGAGAAATCCGCCGAGGCGATCCGTCAGGCCGAGATTGCCGAGGCACAGGCCGAGGCCGACACGCGGGAGGCTCGTGCGGAGGCGAGGAGGCGCGCCGAGGTTCGCGAGGCGGCGGCATCGATCAAGGTGGCCGAGGCCCGAAACGAGTTGCGCGTGCGTCAGGCCGAACTGGACCGCGAGGGCGAGACGGCCGAGAAGATCTCGCGCGTGAAGGCGCAGGAGGCGGAGGTCGAGGCCGAGAAGGTCCTCGAGATGAAGCGGGTGGAGCGAGAAGAGCAGCGCCTGCGGGCCGACGTGGTCGAGCCGGCCAAGGCGGAGAAGATGGCGGCATTCGCGCGAGCCGAGGCGGAGGCGGCGCCGATTCTGGAACGCGGGAAGGCGCAGGTCGAGGTGCTGCGCCGGCTCTACGCGGAGGTGGGAGCCGGGGGTGAGGCCGCGTTTGCGGTGTTCATGGCCGAGAAGCTGCCCGAGCTGCTGGAGATCGCAGTGGGCGCGGTCGAAGGCGTCGACATCGATCGCGTGGTGGTCATGGACGGAGGCAGAGGAGAGGGCGTCTCGAATGCGCTCAACCAGCGGGTCAGGGGTGCCTACGGGACAATGGAGGGAATCGCTTCGGTGCTGGGGCTGGACATCCAGGAGGTGCTGAGAAAGGCCGTCGGCGGCGCTGACGAGGAGGGAGACGAGGGACGGCGGGCTCTGCCCGCAGACTAGTTACGGCGGCGTAGCGTGCCCGTCACCGTTTCGTGACATTGCGGCACTCTTCTGTAACGCATTCGCGTACCTGCACCGCCGGCAGTTTCGGCTTCCGCATGGCGGACTCCCATCCGCCGCCAGGGCGCTCACATCGTTACAGGAGGTTGCCGCACTCGTGATCAGCATCCGTGTGCTTGCAGCGGCAGTCGCACTTTCCGCCGGCGTGGGCCAGACCCTGCAGGCACAGATCGAAATGACCGCCCGAAGCGCTCAAGTGAGCTTCGGCGGACGTCTTCATTCGCAATTCGCGACCAGTACCGCCGAGGCTGGGAAAGCGACGGACTTCTTCACGCGTCGCGCGCGCTTCACTCTCGATGTTTCGGTTTCGGATCTTCTCGATGCCCTTGTACAGCCCGACTTCGGCGAAGGTGAACTCGACCTGAAGGACGCCTATTTCCGTCTCAACATCGATCCCGGATTCAGGCTCTCCGTCGGTCAGTTCAAGCGTGCCTTCGACATCTTCGAACTCAACAGCTCGACCGACATCGTTGTAGTGGAGCGGACCGGCCGGATCGACGGGGTAGGGGGGTGTGCCGGACCGGGCGGCGTCTGTACGCTCAGTCGCTTCACCGAAAAGCTCGCATACTCGGACCGGGACATCGGCTTCAAGGTCGACGGCTCCGTCGGCGAACGCCTGAGCTACATGGCCACGCTCACGAACGGGACGGGCACTTCGGGATCGGACGTCAACTCGGGCAAGTCGATTGCCGGACGCGTCTCGCTACAGCTGGCGGACGCGGTTTCGGTCTCGGCCAACCTGTCCCGTCACGACTTCACGGATGGGGAGGGGGACCCGGGTGCCGGTACCGCATTCGGCGCCGATCTGGAAATCGGCGGATTCCGGGATGGGACGCACCTCCAGGTCGGCCTCATCGGCGGGGCGAACTGGCGGGCCGAATCGTCCGTGGAGGGCGACGTGCCGGGGTTTCTGACGGGCCAGGCCATCCTGAGCCGCTACGTCCCCCTCGAAGGTGAACGGTTCGCCGGTGTCGAGCCCGTGGCACGGGTCAGCTGGGGAGATCCGGATCGGGGGGTATCGGACGACTCCGGGCTGCTGCTCACGCCCGGCATATTCCTCTACTTGGCCGGAAAAAACCGGATCGGAGCCAATCTGGACATCTACAGCGCCGGATCACTGCCCACGGAGTTCTCATTCAAGCTACAGACCTATCTCTACTACTGAGGGCGGCCGGGCGGCCGGTTGGACGCCCACGAGCCTGCGGTACAGTGTCGTCACTGCGCGGTGACCGCGCCGTGACAAACGCCCATACAGTTCCACCATGAGACAGGTGGAGAAACGGAGTCGGAAGAGAATGAAGCGATGCATCCCCTTCGCCGCGCTGGCGATTGTCGCCTGTGGTGGCGGCAGCGACCGTGACCAGCGTGCGCTGATCCAGAACAGGGGCTCGGACACCCTCCTCAACGTCGCGCAGGCCTGGGCCGAGGCGTACGCCACCGTCAATCCGGACGTGGCCGTCGCCGTGACGGGGGGCGGGTCCGGCACCGGGATTTCCGCGATGATCAACGGCAGCGTCGACATCGCCAACGCGTCTCGCAAGATGCGTGACCCGGAGATCGCGGCGGCCCGTGAAAACGGTGTAGAGCCCGTCGAATTCATCGTCGGTTACGACGCGCTCGCCGTCTACCTCCACGAGGACAATCCCATCGAAGGCCTGAGTCTGGCCCAGCTCAAGGCGATCTACGGAGAGGGGGGACCGATCACGCGATGGTCCGACCTGGGAGTGAGCGTTCCCGGCTGTGACTCCGACGAGATCGTTCTCGTGAGCCGGCAGAACAATTCGGGTACATACGTCTACTTCAAGGAGACGGTGCTGGGCGATGCAACCGAGTACAAGCTCGGGTCCCGGGACATGCACGGCTCCAAGGACGTTGTCGATCTGGTGGAGAATACGCCCTGCGCCATCGGCTACAGCGGGCTCGCCTACGCGACCGAACATGTGGGCATGCCCTGCGTCACGATGGAGGGCGGCGACTGCGTGGAACCGACCGTAGCCACGGCCGTCGATGGAAGCTATCCTATCGCCCGCCCGCTGATGATGTATACGGCGGGCCAGCCCCAGGGCGCGGTCAAGGACTACATGGACTGGATCCTCTCGGCGGAGGGCCAGTGCGTGATCGTCGAGCGCGGCTACGCACCTCACACCGATACGGAGTGCGCTTGAGCCTCTATGAAGAGCGGCTGGAAGCGGATCTGATCGAGATTCGAGCCCGCCTCCAACCGGTGGCGGAACAGGTCGAGGACAATCTCAGGCACAGCGTCAGGGCGGTGCTCGACTCCGATCCGCGCCTGGCCAACGAGACGCTGATCAAGGACCGGGCGGTCAACCAGGATATCCGCGACCTTGACCATCTGTGCCATCTGTTCGTGGCCCGACACCTTCCCAGCGGGAGCCACCTGCGATTCATCTCGGCCGTATTGCGCCTGTCGGTGGCTCTGGAGCGAGTGGGCGACTACTCCGTGGCCATCTGTCGGGTGGCACGCCAGATCGGGTCCCAACTCCCCGACACGGTGCGGCACAACATGGAGATGATGGCCGAGCACGCGGGCAAGGCCCTCGGAACCGCGTTGAAGGGCTTCGTGGACGGTGATCCCGACAGCGCGCGCGTCTCACGCGGTATCGCGTCGCAGACGGCTGCCATCTATCCCTATGCCCTGGAGATCCTGATCGACGCGGCCGATACCGATCGCCGCCCGGCCCGGGACCTCTTCGGCGCCCTGCTCGTGTTCCGGTTGCTGCAGCGGACGGCTGAGCAGGCGGAGAACGCCTGTGAAATGACGCTGTTCGCCGTAATGGGGAAGCGCAAGAAGGAAAAGCGCTATCGGATCCTGTTTGTGGATGTGGACCATGCGCTGACGAGCAGGCTGGCCCAGGTGGCGCTGGAGGAGAGCTATCCGTACGCGGGGCGCTTCGGCTCCGCGGGCCTGACCCCCGGGAACGAATTCGATTCCAGATTGCGCGCCTTCTGTCGGCGGAGGGGCATCGTGCTGCCGGAGGGTGACGCCCCCCGGTCCTTCGAGGAAGCGCTCGACGTGGGCCCGCACTATCATGTCGTCGTGGGAATCGGAGTGGATCCTTCCAGGCACTTCGACGTTCCCTACCGCACGGCGGCACTGCAGTGGGACCTGGCGGAAGACGGGGTTACCGTCGAATCGGAGGTGGAGGAGCTGTACCGCACCCTCATGGTCCGCGTCCGCGGCCTCATGACGACCCTCGGAGTGCGGGACGACGAGTGACACCGGCGGATAGTCCCGGCGCCGTGACCGGTCTCGGCGCAATGGATCGCAGGGACATGGCGTGGTATGTGGACCGTGCCGCCCAGGTGTTCGTTTTCGTCGGCGGCATCTCGGCGATCGTCTTCATAGCCGGGATCTTCGTCTTTATCACCAAGGAGGGACTGGATTTCGTCCTGGGACCGCTGAGCCTGGGAGAGTTCTTCACCTCGATCGAGTGGCGGCCCACCTCCAACAACCCGACCTACGGCGCACTGGCACTGATCGTGGGGACCGCCAGCGTGACGGGGTTCGCGATGCTTCTTTCAGTCCCCCTGTCGCTGGGGGCGGCGCTCTTCATCGCGGAGTTCGCCACGGGCAAGACGCGCGAGACGCTGAAGATCCTGGTGGAGATGCTGGCGGCGATCCCGTCGGTGGTGTGGGGGTTCGTCGGCATGTCGATCATGCATCCCCTTATCATCCGGGTTTTTGATGTTCCGCTGGGACTTGGCGTGCTGAACGCGGGACTGATTCTGGGGCTGATGGCGGCGCCGATCATGACCACGATCGCCGAAGACGCGCTCAAGGCGGTGCCCGATACATACCGCGAGGCGGCGGAGGCCCTGGGTGCGACCCGTTGGGAGGTGATCGTCAAGGTGGTGGTTCCGGCGTCCCGGAACGGGTTGCTGGCGGCGGTGCTGCTGGGGGTGGGGAGGGGATTCGGCGAGACCATGGCCGTGCTGATGGCCTCGGGGCACGCCATCAACCTTCCCACGAGTGTGTTCGATTCGGTTCGCGCGCTTACGGCGACGATCGCCGCCGAACTTGGTGACACCGTCCAGGGCGGGAATCACTGGGGCTCTCTCTTCACGCTGGGCATCCTCCTCTTCATCGTCACCTTCGTGATTAACCTCACGGCGGACATCGTCGTCCGTGGAATCCGGAAGAAGTGAGACCCATGTTCGCCGCAACCCCGCTCAACCGGCGCAGCCACCGCAACCAGAACGTAGCCAGGGCCGTGTTCTTCCTCATGACGGTGGCGCTGGTGATCCCGGTGCTGATCATCGTGGGTACGCTTGTGGTCAGGGGCGGGCCGGCGCTCTCCTGGGAGTTCCTGTTCACCGCCCCCCGGGACAACATGACGGCGGGGGGCATCCTTCCCGCGCTGGTGGGTACGATCTGGCTGGTCGTCGTCGCGCTCCTGGCGTCGGTGCCGGTCGGTGTCGCCGCGGCGCTCTATCTCAGTGAATACGCGCCGGACAACCTGCTCACCCGAACGATCAATCTCGCCATCATCAACCTCGCCGGCGTGCCGTCGATCGTGCACGCGCTCTTCGGCGTTGGCGCCTTCGTGTATTTCTTCAGGTTCGGTGCGTCGATCCTGGCTGCCAGCCTGACGCTGGCGGTCATGACGCTGCCGGTTGTCATTGTCGCGACGCGCGAGTCGCTTCAGGCGGTTCCCCAGGCATTCAGGGAAGCGTGCTGGAACATGGGCGCCACGCGTTGGCAAACGATCCGCAAGGTGGTTCTCCCGAACTCGATCAGCGGCATTCTGACAGGTGTGATCCTGGAGGTGTCGCGGACGGCCGGAGAGACCGCTCCCATCATGTTCACGGGAGCCACCGCTTTCGTGGCGTTCCTCCCCGAGAGCGTCTTCGATCAGACGATGGCCATGTCGTACCATCTGTACTACATCGCGACCCAGGCGACCGACGTACCCGAGCAACTCACCTTCGGCGTGGCCCTGGTCCTGATCGCGATTGTACTCGCCATGAACGCGGTGTCCATCGCGTTCCGGGTCTACCTGCGGGGACTGAAGAAGTGGTAGACGCGGCACCCGAGACGGCTGTCGCGAACGGAATTGCGGGCCCCGCGTACGACGAGCCACCGATCATCGAGGTGCGGGACCTGAACATCGGCTACGGCGGAAAGGCCGCGTTGCAGGGCGTCGACCTGGACATCTACCGGCACGAGATCTTCGGGATCATCGGCCCGGCCAACAGCGGCAAGACATCGTTCCTGCGTGCGCTCAATCGCATGGATGCCTTCAACACGGCCATGGAGGTCAGGGGAAGCATCCGGCTCAACGGGAAGGACATCAACGACTGGCGCAACGTTTACGCACTCCGGAGCCGGATCGGCGTGGTGTTCCCTCTGCCGGTCGGGCTGCCGCTGACGGTGTACGAAAACGTCGCCTTTTCGCCTCGTCTGCGCGGGATTCGCAAGAAGGCCGAGCTCGACGAGGTGGTGGAGCGCTGCCTGCGCCGGGCCGCCCTGTGGGACGAGGTCAAGGATCGGCTGGACTCGCTGGGAAGTCTGTTGTCCGGAGGGCAGCAGCAGCGTCTGACCATCGCACGCGCTCTGTCTCAGGAGCCGGAACTGCTGTTGCTGGACGAGTTCTCGATCGCGGTCGACCCGGTCACGACCATGCGCATCGAGGACGTATTGAAGGAACTGCGCTCCGAAATGACCATTGTCCTCGTCACCAACCTAGTGCAGCAGGCGCGGCGGCTGGCCGATCGCACAGCGTTCTTCCTGATGGGCGAGCTCGTGGAGATCGGGGACACCGAGGACCTGTTCGAGGGGAAGGTGACCGACCAGCGGACCACCGGCTATATCGAGGGGCGCTTTGGATAACGGCCAGCGCGGCGACTACGCCATTGAGACCCGGGGCCTCAACCTCTGGTACGGTGATTTTCAGGCGCTCATCGATGTCGATCTCGAGGTGAAGCGGGGGATCATCACGTCGATGATCGGGCCTTCGGGATGCGGCAAGACGACCCTGCTCAGAACGTGCAACCGGATAATCGAGCGGCTCGGCTACGTGCGCACGACCGGGAGCGTGTATGTTCTCGGACACGACATCTTCGGCGACGACGTCGAACTCGTACAGGTGCGCAAGCAGGTCGGGATGGTGTTCCAGCGCCCCAACCCGCTTCCAATCTCGATCCGTGACAACGTTCTGTTCGGTTTCCGCCTTCACGAGGCGAGAACACGCAAGGTCTCGGCCGCCGAAGAAAACGATGTCCTGGAGTCGTCGCTGCGGCAGGTGCTCCTCTGGGACACGGTGAAGGATCGCCTGAACAGGCCAGCGACAGGGCTGTCGCTTGAGGAGCAGCAGAAGCTGTGCATCGCGCGCCTGCTGCCCGTGAAGCCCGAGGTGCTGCTCATGGACGAACCCTGCTCGGCGCTGGACCCCGCCGGGACCGAAGCCGTCGAGGAGATGATCTGGCAGCTTCGCGGCGACTACACCATCCTGATCGTCACGCACAACATGGCCCAGGCGCGGAGGGCATCCGACGAATGCGTGTTCATGCTGTTGGGACGAATCATCGAGCACGGCCGCACGGAGGAACTTTTCCTGGCACCGGAAAACCCGAAGACGGCCGACTACATCGAGGGGCGGTACGGCTGAACCGCAGGACCGGGCCGGAATCCGGGAGCGGCGCCGGAACGATCACTGAGGGTGGCACGACGTCGACGCTGGCGGCCGGGCTCGGCGGGCTACCCAGGACACTGCTCGCGACCCTCACACTCGGCGTCGCAGCGTGTTCCCCGCCGGCACCGGATCCGGCGGACCTCATCGTGCACAACGGTCTCGTTCACACACTCGACGACCAGCTCGGCACGGTCGCGGCGCTGGCCATGCGCGGAGGCCGTGTCGTCGCTGCCGGGCCCGACGACGAGATCCTGCGCCATCGCGCCTCCGGGACCGTGGTGATCGACCTGGGTGGGCGTGCCGTCGTGCCCGGGCTCACAGACAACCATTTTCACGCCCTGGGCGGCGGTCCCGGCGTCGACCTGTCTGGTGCGCGCACCATGGCCGAGGTGCTCGGTGCGATCTCCGCCCGTGCCGCTGCTACGGAACCCGGCGGGCTCGTCTTGACCAACAGCAACTGGCACGAGGGTCAGTTGGCCGAACAGCGGCTGCCGCTCCGCGACGACCTGGACCGGGCCGCGCCGGCTCACGCAGTTGTCGTCGTGCGGGGTGGCCACGAATACATCCTCAATTCGGTGGCGCTTGAGCGGTTCGGGATCGGCGAGGACGCGGTTTCTCCTCCCGGGGGCAGGGTCGGCCGCTACGACGATGGGCGTCTGAACGGAGAGCTGGTGGACCGGGCGAAGGATCCGGTTCGGCTACCCGCTGCCGAGGGGGAGGGCGACCCGGCAGAGCGCCTGCTTGGCCAGCTTTCGGCCATGAGTGCGCTGGGGGTCACTTCGCTGCGGATCCCGGGCGGCTCGCCGCAGCAGTTCGCGCTCTACAGGCGGCTGGCCGAGGAGGATCGCCTGCCGATGCGTATCGAATTCCTCTTTCGGGTGCGCGGGGTTGCCCCGGAAGATGTGCGAACCACCGTGGAGTCGTGGGGCGCCGCGCCCGGATTCGGCAGGGGACTACTCTCGGTGGGCGGGGTCAAGCTCGGGGTTGATGGGGGGTTTGAAGGAGGGTGGATGCGCGGGCCCTACGAAGAGCCCTGGGGAAGGGGGGGTACCTTTTTCGGGCTCCAGACGATGCCCACCGATGTCTTTCACGGTGTGGTCCGCGAACTCAACGACCTGGGTTGGCGCGTCGCGACCCACGCGGTGGGCGACGCGGCCATCGACCTCGTGCTCGACGCCTATGAGGAGGCCGACGCCCGACGACCCATCGGTGAGCGCCGGTGGACGATCGAACACGGTTTCATCCCTGCGCCCGACCAGTTCGAGCGAATGCGCCGCCTCGGTCTCACGGTCACCGCCCAGCACCACCTCTACGTGGCGGCCCCCAGCCTGGTCGACTACTGGGGCGCGGCTCGCGCGGCGCTTACGACTCCGGTCGGGCTGTACGTCGCCGAACGCGTGCCGGTCTCGCTCGGAACGGACTCGCCGGTCGTCCCCCACAACCCGTGGCACGTGCTGTACCACTTCACCACCCGAGGCACCATCTCGGCGGGCACGATGGGCGCGGAGTAAGCGGTCACACGGGAACAGGCGCTGCGCCTCATGACGTCGGGGTATGCATACCAGGTCTTCGCCGAGTCGGAACGCGGGACGCTCGCGCCGGGCATGGCGGCCGACCTGGCGGTGCTCTCGGACGACTACATGGCCGTGGCCGATGTGCGGATGGGGGATATCGTGGCGGTGGTCACGGTGGTGGACGGGCGGATCGTCCACGACGTGCGTTAGCGCCCGGCGCGCGTTGCCTGCCAGACCCGGAAGGGTCCCCGGTCGGCGACCGTGCGCACGCTGCGGAACGACCGTTTCAGCAGTGCCGGGATGGGGAGGCGACGCTGCGCCACCAGCATGATTATCCCCCGGGGGGATAATACTTCCGGCGCGTCGCGGATCAACGCCGACACGGTCTCCAGGCTCTGGGATTTGCCGATGTGGATCGGCGGGTTGGAGACGATCATATCGAAGGGACCCTGCGCATGGGCGAGGGTGCGTCCCAGGACGCGGGTTGCGCCGTTGACGTTGCGTGCCGCGGCGACCAGCGCGATCGCATCCCGTTCGAGGAGCACCGTCTCGGTATCCGGGTGGCGCTCGAGGCTCGCCGCCCCGATGACGCCGGTGCCCGCGCCGAAATCAAGGACGCGTGCACCCGGGCGGATGCGCGGCAGGTGGTCGATGAGAAGACTGGTGGCCGGGTCAAGGCGGCCGCACGCGAACACCCCCGGGTAGAAGGTCCAGTCGCGCTCCCCCGTGCCCCAGTCGATGGGCGCGCGGATCTCCCAGGTGTCGAGGCCGTCCGGGTGGGGTGGGGCGTGGGCGCGGGTGGACGCGAGTACCCGGCATCGGCGCTTGATGAGGGTGGGGTGGGGCGTCTCCGTGCCAGCGGGGAAGTGGCGCGGTGCCGAACGGATGCCCTCGCCGTTGGCGCCGTAGATGAAGAGGCAGCCACCGTCCGGAACGCGGGCCGCGCCCGCGTGGAGAAGCATGGCGGTCTCCAGCGACGACCGGGGCATTCGGACCCAGACCTCGCCGAATGGTCCTGACGGTGGCCAGGAGGCACAGCGCTGATCTCGGGCGAGGCGGCGGTTCCATGTGGTGGCCGCGTGTCCGGTCGCGCGCAGAGCACGGGCGAGGTGGGGGGTGGGGTCGCCCAGGATCAGGGCGGTGGGGCATGTGCCGGCCGGGGGTCGGGCCCGCGCCCATTCGGCCGCCACCAGCGGAGCGGGGTCATCGCCGCGAGGGGGTGTCACAACAGCGGGCTGAACAGGCCGGCCACGTTCTCGACGAGCCGGCGCGGCCAGCTGCGTGCCGCCCAGCGACGGGGGTTGACCCGGCGGCAGTCTTCCAGGTAGCGCTTCTGCAGAAGTCGGAGCTCGGAGGCGAAATCACTGTCGTATACCAGCGTGCTGATCTCGAAGTTGATCTCAAAGCTGCGCCGGTCGAGGTTGGCCGTGCTCACCATTGCGAAGTCCCGGTCCACCGTGACCGTCTTCGCGTGCAGCAGCCCGCGCGTGTACTCGTGAATCTCGGCCCCCGCTTCGAGCAGGGGCTGGTAGAAGCTGCGGCTTGCCAGCGCCACGATCGGCGAATCGTTTCGCGCGGGGACCACGATGATCGTGTGAACGCCCCGGACGGCTGCAGTCGTGATCGCGGCCAGGGTGCCTTCGTCGGGCACGAAATAGGGCGTCGTCAGGATCAGTTCCTCCCGGGCCATGTGCACCGCCGACTGGATCACCCGCACCAGGGCCTCGTTCTGCGAGTTCACTCCCGTGCCGACGATCTGCACGATCCGCCCGTCCTCGTGTTCCTCCGGCTCCACCACGATCAGGTGGTCGAGGTTCTCGGCGCTGTCCATGTACCAGTCCTCGATGAAAAGCGCCTGCAGATCCCGCACGGTGGGACCTTCGATCCGCAGCGTGGCGTCCACCCAGGGCGCGAACCGCGGCTTGGGGTGGAACGCCTCCTCGGCGATGTTGTGGCTTCCGGTATAACCCACCTTTCCGTCGAGCACCGCGATCTTCCGGTGATTGCGCATGTCGAACCGGATCGAGGCGATCTGGGTGATGTGGGTCCGCAGCGCCCGAACGACCTGTACGCCGGCCCGCATCAGCTCCCTGCGGAGCTCGGATTTCAGGAATTCGCTCGATCCGACGTGGTCGACCAGGAGCCGGCATTCGACGCCCCTCGCCTCTGCACGCACGAGTGCGTCGCCGACTGCCCGTCCAACCCTGTCGTCCAGATAGATGTAGAAGAGCAGGTGCACATGTTCGCGGGCGTTGTCGATGTCGCTGACCAGCGCCCCGACGAAGTCCTGGGCACCCGTCAGCAGCTGCAGCCGGTTGCCGTCGCGGGGCAGGGTGTTGCTTCCCAGGCGCGCGAGGCGGGCGATGGCTTCGGTGCCCCAGGGAACGATCGCGCTGGAACCGGTGTCGCTCCAGACGCGCCTGAGCACCGCGCGGATATCGGCCTGGATCCTCCGGTGGCGCCGCTTGCGCCGGCTCCCGGCCCGGATGTCGCCCACCACGAGATAGAGCACGATGCCCACGAAGGGCACCGCGACGATGAAGAGAATCCAGGCCATCGACGATTGCTGCCTGGATCGCGGGCGCAGAAGGACATAGATCACGAAGAGGACGTGAAGGGAATAGGCCGCCACCGTGAAGGCGAACGTCGAGATGTTTCCTAGCATCCGGTTCCCGCCGAGAATCTCACCCTCCGCTGCCACCCCCTCCGGTCGAGCGGGCTATCCGCCGCGGGGCGGTACAATCATGATGTGAGCCCCAGGCGTACCCGGGTCCATTATCCATGGACCGCCTTCCTGTGGCACAACGGACAGACCGGTCGATTCGGGAGTCCCGCCGGGTACGTAGATCACCCAGCGCACCATCCCCATTGCTGTCGCTGCCTCCGAGTCCCATACGCCGTCGAAGACATACTGTGTGGCTGACATGACCGGCATATCGAGGATGCCGGCCTCCATTTCCTCGAAGCGGATGCGGTAGCGATCCCCTGTGGAAACACCTTCCGCGGTCAGTTCACGGCCCCGCGCAAAATACGGCTCGAGCGATCCATGGTAGCACGAACTGGAAAAGCGCTCGCTCGCCGGATTGGATGCCAGACAGATGAAGTCATTGGACCCCGCGCGAATCTCCACGACGCTGCCGTCGGTTGCGTAACCGAGTATCCGGGCGCCGTCGGCCTTGTCCTCCGGAGCGGCGGCCAGTGCCTGAGCGATCTGCTCGTCGGGATTGGCCACCTGGGGGGAGACGCAGCTCCAGGCGGCCGAGGCCGCAAGGAACGTCAGGGCGAGCGAAACACGTCTTGTGAGCATTCAACACCTCTGGTTGTGGGGAGTGGAAGTGGGGGCCGATCCCCGGTTCCCCGGGCAACGGTCCTGCGCCTGCCAGTGTCCAAGATACGATCCGTACGCGGTTTTCGCCGGGGGAGTTGCCGTCTGGTGGCGACTGGCGTGAGGTACGGTTCTGTTGCAGATTGCCACCGCAAGAGACGGACTCCAACGGCAACGGAGCCTTATCCTGGTGCCATCCCGCCCCCCAAAGACTCGATTCACAAGCATCCGGCTACGGGTCGCCCGACGATTCCACCTGCTTGCCGCAGCCCTCGCCGTGGGCGCCTGCACGGAGACCACTTCGGGTCCCGAAGCCGATCGGCCACTCGATATCGATCTCGCGCTCCCGTGGAGCACGGCCGCCGTCGCGGAAGCCGGCGGCTCGCCGGCCCTGGTGGAACGTGGCATCGACCGCGCGCGCGCCAACCATCGGATGCGCAGTCTTCTCGTGGTCAAGGACGGACGCCTCGTTGTCGAAGAGTATTTCGGCGTCGGTGGTCCGGACGATCTTCACGATGTCCGCTCGGTTACGAAGAGCGTGGTGTCCGCGCTGACCGGTGTAGCGCTGGCTCGCGGAGACATCCGGAGCCTGGACGATCCCGCGACCGACTACCTCGGTCCTCTCGTTCCCGACCTCGACCCGGAGAAAAGGGCGATCACCATCCGTCACCTGTTGACGATGACCAGCGGCCTCGAGTGGGACGAGTCGGGAGGGTTCGGATCGTACAGTGAGTGGATTCGCTCGCGAGACCATCTCGGCTTCCTCCTCGACAAGCCCTTTGTGGCTGCTCCCGGGAGCCGGTTCAACTACAATTCGGCCGCGGTCCACCTCCTCGGTGTAGTTGTGGAGCAGGCCACGACCATGCAGTTGCCGACGCTGGCCCAGTTCGCACTCTTCGACCCGATGGGGATTGCCCGCAGCCGGTGGGAGTCGCTGGGCGGGGGATTCCATAACGGCGGGGCGGGGCTCGACCTGCGTCCCCGCGACCTCGCCAGATTCGGGCAACTCTTCCTCCAGCGCGGCTCGAGCGGCGGACGCCGGATCATGCCGGCGGACTGGGTCGACATTTCCTCCGACGACGGGGCGGGTTGGCGCATCGGGGCCGGTTCGCTCGACGGCACTTCCTCCCTTGGCGGCACATCCTACGGCTATCTCTGGTGGGTCGCCCCGGGGGCGCCCGAGCCCCTCTATTTCGCCTGGGGCTACGGTGGACAGTTTGTGGTTGTCGTGCCGGATTTGCGGTTGGTCGTGGTCGCTACCAACGACTGGTATCGGGTGAGCAATGACGGCGGCGCAGGCCTGTACGAGCGGCTCACCATGGATGTGCTGGTCGAGGACATCATCCCCGCGTTTCGCTGACCTCGGCTCGCTCGACTCCAACCCCGCGGGGAAACCGAATGACGCGAGCCGCATGCCCCTCGGCTTCGAGAAAGCGTAGCAGCCCGGCCTTCGATATCGTCGTCGTCTTGCTGTTGTCCAAGGGATGGAAATTGAGTGGCTCCGCGTTCACAAGGTCCGCGTCGAGCGCCACCTTCACCACCCTCCCTGCATCGTTCAACACCGCAAAGGGGGACACGGCCCCGCGCCGAATCCCGAGGTAACCGGCCAGGCGCCGAGCGCTGCAGAAAGTGAGCCGCCTGGTGCCGAGTTCGTTCGCCAGCCACTTCAGATCGACCTTGCGTTCGCTCAGGCACGACACCAGCCAGTGGTTCTCCTTCTTGTCGCGCACGAACAGGTTCTTCGAGTGTGCCCCCTCGACCCGGCCGCGGAGTCGGCGGGCTTCCTCCACCGTGTACACGGGCGTGTGATCCATCGTCTTGTGAGCGATGCCCAGCTCATCCAGCCGCGCGAAGAGATCGGCGGAGCCTCGGGGCCTTGTCCCGTCGATGAGCGGTGGCTGCTTGTTGGCCATGGGATTGCGTTTCCGTCTGGTGGAAGGCTGGACAGCACCTTACGTTGTCACTGAAGTTGCCGGTTGTCCAAGTATGGCACACCGGAATCGGGCCTGTTGCGCACACGATTCCGGAACCAGTGCGGGAGAAGGAACCGTGACTTTCCCGAGGTCGAGGAGCAGTGCGGGATGGCTGGGGTGGATCCTGGCGGCGACGGTGCTGATGGCGGGTTGCGGGGACGAGGAAGGCCCGGTCGAGCCTGACGACGCGCCGCCCGACCTCTCCGGGACGTACGCGCTGGTCTCCATCGTGGCTATCGTCACCGGCGGAGCGGTCATGACGCCCCCTGATGCGACGGGAACCTTCACACTGCGGCAATCGCCGCCGGTCGGGCAGGAGGCGTCCGGCACGATGACGATGGACCTTACCATTCCGGATGGCCTGGGGGGCACGACGCCCATCGTCGATACCGGCACCTACACCGTGCGCAGCGACGGCACCTGGGAGCAGGCGGGGAACCTGGTCCAGGCCAGAGGGACGTACACGTTCGTCAACAGCGTGCTGACCGTGGAGGTGACCGAACCCCCGCTCAACGTGTCAACCACCGTCTGGCAGCGGCAGTAGCGATGGGCCGGCAGGTCTTGCGGTGGAGGGTGCACCGGGGGGCCTCCCGGGGCACCGCACGGGCGTTTCCCCGCAGGGCGGCGGTCACGCTGTTGGCGGTCGCGTCACTGGTTCCGTCGCCCACGTCCGGGCAGCAGACGACCACGCTTCGGGGCCGCGTGGTGGTCGCCGAAACGGGCGAAGGGGTTTCTCGTGCGCAGGTGCTCGTGCGGTCAACCCAGCTGCGCACCTACACCCGGGAGGACGGTGGATTCGAACTGGAGTTGCCCGATGTCGGCGACCACATCCACCTGGTCGTGGTGGCTGCCGGGTTCAGGACGCAGGAGCACCCGATCGATCCGCTCGCCGCGCGCAACGACCCGCTCGTGATCGGCCTGGAGAGAACACTATTCGAAGTGCCGGGAGTCACCGTGACGGCCAACCGGGGCAATGCACAGCCGGGTGAGGCGCCTGTTAGCGTTGCGGTCATCGGCGGGGACGAGTTGCGGCGCAGGGATGTCACCACCCTCGACGAGGCGCTTCCCTATGCCCAGGGCGTGACCTTCAACGCAGGCCAGATGGACATACGGGGGTCGAGCGGGATCGCGCGCGGGGTGGGAAGCCGGGTGCTGATGCTCGTCGATGGACACCGCGTCCTCGGTGGCGTGGGTTCGGCCATCGACTTCGGCATGCTTCCGATCCTCGATGTGGAGCGCATCGAGATCGTCAAGGGGCCCCATTCCACGCTCTTTGGCACCAATGCGATGGGCGGCGTGGTCAACGTGATCACTCGTCCGCCGATCGACGGTCCGCGGACTGTCGTACGCGGCTACTACGGCATATACGATACGCCCGGCGAGATGAGCTTCACCGAAGAGCGCCTGAACATGCAGGGGCTCCAGATCCAGCACGCGCGCCGGATCGGCAGCGCGGATGCGACGGTCATGTTCGGTCGTGAGGGTTCGGATGGGTTCAGGCAGAACGGCGACCAGCAGAGGTGGCGCGTGAGGGCCAAGACCGTCTTCGGGGCCGAATCGCTCAACCCGTTGGAGCTCTTCCTGAGCTGGAAGCGGGACGACGCGGAAGAGTTCTTCACATGGCGCTCCCCCGAGCGTCCCCTGGAGGTGGACCCCACCCAGCTTGGAGACTGGATTCGCAACACCGACGTCATCGCGGGCATCACGGCCACGCCGCTCGTCACTCCGCTGCTCAAGGTGCAGGTCCGCCCCCAGCTTCACCACGTCCGCTCGCAGAATCACTTCCACGACAACGAGGACTTCCACCGCTCCACCCGCTATGGCACGGACCTCCAGGTGTCCCGGTTCACCGACGGGCGCCATTCCTTCACCACCGGCGCCGAGGCCGCCTACACCAGTATCTCGTCGAATTTCCTCGAGCCGACCCCGAGCGTGACCGATCTGGCCGTATACATTCAGGACGAGATCGAGTTCTCGGAGAGGGTGCGGGGCACCACGGGCATCCGGATCGACAGCCACCGCGCCTCGGCGGTGGAGGACGACCTGTCACTCAATCCCAAGGTCGGCGTCGTCTTCACGCCATCAGAACGCGTGAGCCTGCGTACATCGCTCAGCCGGGGATACCGTGCGCCCAGCGTGGCCGAGCAGTACAGTTCGACGAAGGTGTTCGGGTTCCGTGTCGTCCCCAATCTCGAACTTCGGGGCGAGTCGGCGTGGGCCGGCGAAGTGGGTGCGACCGTCAGTCCCACAAACCGGCTCTGGCTCGATGCCGGGTTCTTCTGGAGCGAATACGAGGGGCTGATCGAGGTGTCCGGCGCGCCGGGCCAGGTCCTGACCTTCCAGTTCCGTAACGTCTCCGAGGCACGGGTCCGCGGCCTCGATCTCGGCGCGCAATTCGGTCTGATACCCGGAAAACTCAACCTGCAGAGCACCTATCTCTTCCTCGATACCAGGGACCACGCGACCGAGCGGCCCCTGGTGTACAGGTCGACCCACAACCTCACCACCACGCTTTCAGGGTGGGCGGACCGCGTCGCGCTCGACGTGCGGTACCGGAGCCGCGCGGAACAGGTGCTGGCATTTCCGCTCGACGAACGGGGCGACATCACGGTGGTCGACCTGCGCATGAACACGACCATCCGGGACATGGACATCCAGGCCAAGATCGCCAACCTTCTTCAGGCCGAATACGTGGATGTCCAGGAGCGGAACCCGGGGGCCACGCGAAGCTTCCGGATTACCGTCACCTCTCGTTTCTGAGCGAGGACCAGCACCGATGAAGAAGTCACCCATCCTTGCCTCCGCCGTGTGCGCGGTCGTCTTCGCCGCGCCACTCGCCCCTCAGGAACCGCGCCTGCAATCCATGCCGGTCGATCCGCTCGTCGAGGTCGAATGGCTGGTGAGCCACATCGGCGACGAGGACGTGGTGGTCGTCGAAGCAGAGCGCCGGCCGGGCGAGTTCGCGGAGGAGCACATCGCCGGAGCCCGCCCTCTGCGCTTCCAGGACATCACCTGGGAAGGCGAGGAAGGCTGGATCGTCGAGTTTCCGGAGGTTAATGAGATAGTCGAAGCCCTCCGCGCGGCGGGCATCAAACGCGACTCGAAGGTGGTCATCTACGGCACGAGCATGACCGCCACCGCCCGCACTTGGGTGACTTTCGATTTCCTTGGCCTCGGTGACCGCGCATTCCTGCTCAACGGCGGCATCGCGGACTGGAAAGCAGCCGGCGGACCGGTCGAGAGCGGCGAAGCGCCCCCGGTCGAGTCCGGCGACGTGGTCGCGAACAGCCCTGTCGACTTCCGCGTCCTGGCCGACTGGGTGCACGAGCGGCTCGACGACGCTTCGGTCGTGCTGCTCGACGCGCGCCCCGACGACGAATACACCGGCGCCGACGGCGGACTTGGCGGCACCGCGAACCCGGGCCACATCCCCGGCGCGGCCCAGCTCTACTGGGAAGAGCTGATGGACCCCGCGAACAACACCCGTTTCCTGCCGCGCGACCGGATCACGCGCATCCTGGAGCGACACGGCGCGGGCGAGGGCAGGACCCACGTCACCTACTGCATGATCGGGATGCGGGCCAGCGTAGTCTACATGGCGGCACGCATGAACGGCCTCGACATCCTCTTCTACGACGGCAGCTGGCGCGATTGGGGGACCCGCGACGACCTTCCCGTCGAGATTGGCCCCGACCCCCGCGACGGTCGCAACAACGACTGGAGACGTGAATCCCTGATCCGGCGCTGACCCCTCCCTACACCCGTCCCCCCATCACCCGGTGCTGCACCATCGCCAGCGCGGGCACGATCATCATCAGCACCACGGTCGCGAACAGGATCCCGAAGCCGAGCGACGCCGCCATCGGGATCAGGAACTGCGCCTGAAGACTCGTCTCGAAGACGAGTGGAGCCACGCCGAGGAACGTAGTGATCGAGGTCAGGAGAATCGGGCGGAAGCGGGCCTTGGCGCCCTCGATGATCGCTTCGCGGCCCGGCAAGCCCTGGCGCATGCGCTCGTTGATGAAGTCGATCATGACGAGCGAGTCGTTCACGACCACGCCGCTCAGTCCGATGATGCCGAACAGCGACATGATCGCCATCTGGAGACCGAGAATGACATGGCCCAGGACGGCGCCGATGATCCCGAACGGGATGGCAGCCATGATGATCAACGGCTTGGTGTACGACCCGAACGGGATGGCCAGGAGGGCGTAGATGGCCAGCAGGGCCAATGCGAAACCACCGCTGAGCGCGCCGAAGGACTCGACCTGTTCCTGTTGTTCGCCGCCGAACGAATAGGTGAGCCCCGGGTTGAGACTGGCGATTTCGGGAAGGATCGAGCCCTCGAGCAGGTTGGTGACTTCGTCGCCCGTGACGACACCCGTGTTTACGTCGGCCGTAACCGTGAGAACCCGCTGCCCGTCCTTCCGCTGGATCGTCGTGGGCGAACTGCCGAACCGGACCGAAGCGACCCGGCCCAGAGGCACCTCGCCGCCGCCCGGCGTGCGGACCAGATAGCCCTCCACGTCGGAGATTGCGTTGCGCTCTTCCTCGGGCAGTCGCACGTAGACCCGCATGTCTTCGCGGCCGCGCTGCACGCGGAGGGCCTCATCGCCGAAGAACGCCGAGCGGACCTGCCTGGCCAGATTGTCCAGTGTAAGCCCGAGGGTCCGCGCCTCGGGAAGCAGGTCGAGCTGGATCTCCCTCAGGCCCTGCTCCTGATCCGCCTGAACGTCGAAAACGC
The DNA here is from genome assembly GCA_022823145.1 of Gemmatimonadota bacterium. Lineage (GTDB taxonomy): Bacteria > Gemmatimonadota > Gemmatimonadetes > Longimicrobiales > Gaopeijiaceae > Bin94. The sequence continues at coordinate 11,468 of JAJDXS010000082.1, read as the reverse complement.
CGGCGAACTCGCGGAGTCTCTCCATCACCGCATCGCCGACCGGGGGGAGCCGGTCGGGATCCGGGTGGGAGAGCTCGACATGGACGGGGGCACCGAAGCTGATCAACTCGGCCGTGATGGTCAGTGATTTCGCCTCGGGAAGAGCACCAACGGCCTCGCGCCACTCCTGCTGCACGTCGGTCGCGGACACGTCGCGCTCGTCGGGGCTGACGAGCTTGAATTCGACCGCTGCGATGTTGGCCCGCGGACGGGCCGCAGTGGCAGCATCTCCCCCGGGTCCGCTCTGCCGCGCGGGCTCGCCGATCGTGACGTTGACACCGGTCACCAGGTCTTCGGTGTCTTCGCCCCTGCTCGATGCGAGCCGCCCGATCGCCTGGTATCCCGCCGATTCCAGCCTTTCTGCCACCTCGGAGGTCCGCTGCACGGGTGTGCCCTCGGGCATCTCCAGGCTCGCGGTCACGAGGTCCGCTTCCACCGACGGCATGAAGTCGACCTTGATGATCCCCGCCGGAATCATCGCGACCGACACGATGACCATCCCGATGCCGGTCGCGATCACGAGTCCAGGCCGGCCCGTCGCGAAGCGCAGACTCCGGTCGAGCGGTCCGTTGATCACCCATTTGAGTCCGGATTCCACGCGGGACTGGATCCGGGTGACCGCGTGTGGCTTACGTCCCGACGCACTGCCACGCGGGGGGGGAAGGTGGGAGAGGTGGTTCGGCAGGACGAGAAGGGACTCGATCAGCGAGAAGACCAGAACCGAGATCACGATGATCGGGATCTCGCCGACGATGCTTCCGATGGAGCTGGGGATGAAGAAGAGCGGGCAGAAGGCCACCACCGTGGTCAGGACCGCGAAGATCACCGGTCCCGTGATCCTGCGGGTGCCCCGGATCGACGCGACGACCCCCCTGTTCCCCCGTTCCCGTTCGGCGTAGATGTTCTCCCCCACGACGATCGCGTCGTCCACCACGATCCCGACCGCCAGGATGAAGGCGAAGAGCGACATCAGGTTGATGGACACGCCCAGCATTGCCATGACCCCGAAGGTGCCGACGAACGAGACCGCGATTCCCACCGCCACCCAGAAGGCCAGCCTGATCTCCAGGAAGAGCGCCAGTGCGATCAGCACGAGGGCCAGTCCCAGGAGACCGTTCTTTACGAGCAGCCCGAGGCGGTCCTGCAGGATGTCGGCGTCGTTGTTCCAGATCTCGAGTCCGACCCCCGCCGGAAGCGAGGGAATCAACTCGTCCTCGAGGTGCGCCTCCACCGCATCCACGATCTCGAGCGCCTTTTCGTCGGCGGTCCGGAACACCTCGACGTATGCGGCGGGCTGTCCCTGGTAGCGGCCGATCAGGTCCACATCGCGGAAGCCGTCCCGCACCTCCGCGATATCGCCCAGGCGGACGACGGTGCCGTCGGCGCGGCTGACGACGATGATCTCCTCGAAATCCTGCTGCGTGTAGTTCTGACCCGTGGTGCGGATCCGCACTTCCGCCTCACGGGTGTCGATGCTCCCGGCCGAGAGATCCAGGGAGCCCCCGCGCACGGCGGCCGAGACATCCCCCAGCGTCAGGCCCAGGGCCCGCAGGCGCTGCAGCGGGACTTCGATCGAGATTTCGTACTCTCGCACGCCGGTCGTCTCGACGTATGAGACCTCCGGGAGAGCGGAGAGCGCGTCCTCGGTCCGGTAGGCGAGTTCCTTGAGGGTGCGTTCGGAAACATCCCCGTAAACCACGAGACGGATGACGCTCTGCCGATTGGTGACCTCCGTGACCTCGGGACGCTCGGCACCCGCCGGGAAGGTCTGTATCCTGTCGATCTGTGCCTTGATGTCGTCGAGGAAGCGACTGAGGTCCCCTCCCCGCTCGATCTCGGCCACGACCGATCCGCCGCCCTCCGACACCGTGGACCTGATCTGCTTCAGGCCTTCGACGCCCTCGATCTGCTCCTCGATCTTCAGGACGATTGATTCCTCGATCTCGTCCGGGGTGGCGCCGGGATAGGGAACCGAAATGTGGACGCGATCCAGGGAAATCTCGGGGAAGACCTCCTGCACGAGAGTCGTGAGCGAAAAGAAGCCCGCGATCAGGATGAAGAACATCAGGAGGTTGGCCGCGACGCCGTTTCGCGCCATGTAGCCTATCGGCCCGCGCTTTTCCCGGGACCGAAGGCCGTCCTCCCGGCTCATTCGACGCCCGTGCGGACGGCCATCCCTTCGGTGGCGATCTGGATGCCGCTCACCACCACCTCCTGCCCGTCCTCGAGACCGCCCGTGGCGTACACCACTTCGTCGGCGCGCTGCAGCACGCGAACCGGGACGATCGTCAACAGGTTCCCCCCGCGCAGCGCCCACACCTCGTTCCCCGTTCTTAGCGCCGCACGCGGGATCGCGAAGTAGCGCTCGGGAGAGGCCCCGTCGATCTGCACCTCCACGAACTGGCCGACGAGCAGGGGAGGGGCCTCGCGCATCGGGGAGGTGTCGCCGTGTCCCGTCATGTCATCGCCGGCCGGCGTGCCGCCCGCCATGGGACGCGGGATGCGAACAACGACGTCGATCGTCCGGGTCTGCTCGTCGAGCGCGGTCTCGGCGCGGTCCACGTATCCGGTCCATGAGTAGACCATGTCGCCGTATTCGGCCGAGACGGCGGCCGTCACCCGCCGATTGCCGTCACCGGCTGCGAGCTCCCACAGTCCGGAGATCAGCGCGGCGTCCTGGTCCGACAGCGGCACCACGACCTCGACGGCGTCGTCGGCGTAGAGGCGTCCAACGCTCTGCCCGGGGCCGACGAACTGGCCCGGGTCGACCGTTTCCATGCGCACGATGCCGCTGAACGGCGCCGTCACCTCGGTGCGTGAGAGGGCCAGCTCGGCGTCGGCCAGCGAAGCGCTGTCCCGGGCCAGTGCCGCCCGGGCCGCCTGAAGCTGCGGTTCCCTTAGGGTCAGCGGACTCGCCTGGCGCGATGCCGTGCCATCCGACCTGCGGCGCTGAAAGCCCTCGTACTCGGCACGCGCGATCCGTGCCTCTTCCTCGGCCTGCAACAGGGCCACCTGCTGCGCCGCCACGTTGGCGCGCGCCTGCTGCACGCGGTTCCGGTAGTCCGCGTCGTCGATGCGGAACAGAACATCTCCCGCGCCGACCCTTCCCCCGCTCTGGAAGGCCGGGGCCACCCAGGCGACCTTGCCGCTGACCTCTGCGGCGACATCGATCTCGGCGCGCGGCCGCACGGTCCCTGCGCCGAAGACCGGAATCGATCCCTGCAGCGCTTCGGCGGGAGCGGTCGTGACGAACGGAAGCCGCGAAGGCGGCTCTCTCAGCGGAGGCTCGGGGCGGAGCTGGACCATGACGACGGCGATGACGACAGCGCCCAGAAGAATCCCTACCGGCAACAGCCGAGTGCGAAGGCGACTCATCTATTCGTTCCCTTCTTGCAGGTTTCCGTTCGTTGCATCGGTCCCGCCGCCAGGCACCATCCGCGGCCCTTCGAGCGTCTCCGGCGGCTCGGTCCACTCACCCCCGAGAGCACGGTGCACCGAGAGCCGCGCGAGGGCGAGGTCGCGCCGGGCCCCCGCCAACGTCGACTCCACGTTCAGCAGGGCGCGCAGCGCGTCAAGGTAGTCGGTGTAGCCCGCCACGCCGGACGCATAGCGCTCCGACTGCAACGCCACGGACGCCATTGCTTCTTCGCGTTGCGATTGCAGGAATTCGTGGCGGCGCCCCTCGTTGTCCAGCGCCGCGAGCGCGCCCTCCACCTCGTGCACGGCCGTCACCACCGTTCGCCCGTAGGCGGCGGCGGCCTGACTGAAGGTCGCCTGTGCGAGCGCGATGTTGTTCCTGATCCGTCCACCCTGGAAGATGGGCGCGGTCAGGTTGCCGATCAGGTTCCGGAACCACTGGTCGACGTTGAAGAGGCCATCGACATCGGCGGACTGGAGGCCGATCGTTCCCGTGAAGGACAGCGACGGCAGCAGTTCGGCCCGCCGTGCTCCGATCGAGAACCGGGCGGCTTCCAGACGCTCGCCCGCGGCGCGCACGTCGGGCCGCTGCAGGAGGAGGTCCGCGGGGACACCGGCGGCGACCGGATCGCCGGCCGGCATGGGCGCCAGGGAATCGGGCAGAATGGCGTCCAGCTTGGAACGGAATCCGCCGAGCAGCACGGCGAGCCGCCCTTCGGCGTTCACCAGCTGGCTCTCGAGCTGTGGAAGCGCCGCCTGGGTGTTCCTCAGCTCCTGGCGCACCTGGTAGAGTTCGAAAGAGGTCACCAGGCCGCGGTCGTACCGGGTCTCGGCCAGTTCGACCCGTTCGAGAAGGACGTCCACGGTCTCCCCGGCGAGAACCAGACGGCGGCGCAGGTCGACGATCTCGAAGTAGGTGGTGATCGTCTCGGACAGGACGCCGATGCGGGCGGCACGGTAGTCTGACTCCGACGCCAGGTACTGCATGGCCGCCGCCCTGGAGTCGTTGCGGGCCCGGCCCCAGAAATCGAGCTCGTAGGCGAAATCGACACCCAGCGAATAGGTGGTGATGCCGAGGCGGTCCGGGAACTCGAAGCCTCCCGGAATGGGGCTGTCCTCGCCGCCGGCCAGTTCGCGGAACTGTTGCCCGAATCCCGCGTTGCTGGGATTGTCCTGGTCGGATGCCGTCCCGCTGGCCTGGAGGTTGGGGAAGAGTCCCGCCCTCGCGATCCCCGCCTGGGCCCTGGCCTGCTGTACCCGCGCCACGGCTTCGGCGAGGTCGAAGTTCGCGGCCAGTACCGAGTCGACCACCGTGTTGAGGACCGGGTCCTGAAAGGCGTCCCACCATTCCCGGGCATCGTGGCTGCCCGCGGCGCGGCTCTCCGCAAAGGAGTCGGGAAGCTCGGCAGCGGGCTCCGGCATGGAGGGTGGAGGCGCGAAGGAGCAGGCCGCGAGGAGAAGCGCGGGCGCCAGAACCAGCGCAGCATCACGTTTCCGTTGCATTTTCGCTCTCAGAGTGCCTTGAGGGGGCATGATGACCGGGCGACCTGTGGAAAGCTGGCCGGGGAAAGGCCGTCGGCGCAAGCGTTTTGCGCGTGCCCGCCAGATCACGGGCGCTGATCGATGCGGTACTCCAACTCGAGGGTATGCCTGCCGTCCGCATCGACCCCGATCTCCATCGTCCCGGAAAGCCCCGCCAGCTCACCGGTTCCCGAACCCGGGACCACGTGCCCGGCCGTCCGCGGCGGTGACCCGGCGGCTGCAATGCCCCAGTGCTGCAGCACGAACGTCCCGTCGCGCCCCGCAAGCCGCCCCGCGACCCGTTCCGACGCGATGTAGCCCGCATCCTGCAGCGGCCCCTCCCGGCCGGCACGGCACATGAGCACGCGTGCCCGGGCCGCACCCTCGAGATCGCCGCGGTATTCCTTCAAGACGAGCGCCTCGGAGAGGTGGGGGCCGTCGCCCTCCTCGCCATAGGGCGTTTCGTCCCAGCCGGTGACGTCGAACCGGGCGGTGGCCTTCACGTCGCTGGCCGCCACTACACACCCACGGCGCTGGCCGCCGCACCCGCCGCGAGAACCTGCTCCAGCGCCGCGGCGAAGGTGTCGACGGTCCGGTCGACGTTGCCCAGCTTGTCCAGGCCGAACAGACCCAGCCGGAAGGTGCGGAAGCCATCGGGCTCGCCGCATCGCAGCGGCACTCCGGCGGCTATCTGCAGGCCTGCCGCCGCGAAGCGGGTGCCGTTGTGTATGGACGGGTCGTCCGTGTGGCTGACCACGACTCCTGGAGCCTCAAAACCTGGAGCCGCTACGCCCCTGAAGCCGTTCTCGGCCAAGAGCGCGCGGATGCGATTCCCCAGCTCCCACTGGCGGGCCCTCGCGTTCTCGAGCCCGAAGTCGCGCGTCTCGAGCATGACCTCGCTGAAGAACCTGAGCGAGTCGGTGGGCATGGTGGCGTGGTAGAGCTGCCTGCCGTCCACGTAGGCGTCCATGATCCTCATCCACATGTGCAGGTCTCCGGCGAAGCTGGTGCTCCTCGACGCCGTGGCGCGCGCGCGGCCTTCCGGTCCGAACATGACCAGCCCCGCGCACGGCGATCCGCTCCACCCCTTCTGCGGCGCACTGATCAGGACGTCGACACCCGATTCCTCCATATCCACCCAGAGCGCGCCGGACGCGATGGCATCGAGGACGAAGATCCCGCCGACGCCGTGAGTCGCCTCGGCGACCGCGCGCAGATAGTCATCCGGCAGCAGGATCCCGGCGGAGGTCTCGACATGCGGAGCGAACACGACATCCGGGCGCACGTCGGCGATGGTCGCGACCACCTCGTCGATCGGAGCGGGGGCGAAGGCCGGCGTGGGGCTGTCGTCGACCGCACGGGCCCTCAGCACCGTCGATTCCGCGGGAATGCGGGCCGTGTCGAAGATCTGCGTCCAGCGGTAGCTGAACCAGCCGTTTCGCAGCACGAGGCACCGCTTGCCGGTCCCGAACTGCCGTGCGACAGCCTCCATCGCAAAGGTGCCTCCGCCGGGCACGACGGCCACGGAATCGGCGGCGTAGGTATCCTTCAGGGTCGCCGACACGGTCCGCATCACCTCGCGGAAGCGCGCGGACATGTGGTTCAGCGATCGGTCGGTGAAGACGACCGAATACTCCAGAAGTCCGTCAGGGTCGATGTGGGGGTGCAGCCCGGGCACGTCCACCTCCTTGGGGGTCGGGTGAGAGCTACTACATTAGCCGTCGACGAGCCGTTCGCGGAAGGCGCCGGAGGCAGGAGGGAAGAGGATGAGAATTGCCGCAACGAGAAGAATCCTGATCCTGGCGGGTCTGGCCATGCCCCTCGTCGCCTGCCAGGAGGCCGCGGTTCCCGAACTCGGCTACGAACCCCTGCGCACACTGCCGCACGACACGGCTGCGTACACCCAGGGACTCGTCATCCACGACGGCGCGTTCCTCGAGAGCACCGGCCAGTACGGCGCCTCGCAGCTGCGGCGGGTCGACATCGCCAGCGGCCGGGTGCTGAACGCCGTCCCCCTGGCCGACGACCACTTCGGCGAGGGTATCGCGGTGGTCGGCGACCGCGTCATCCAGCTCACCTGGAAGGCCGGCCTCGCCTTCGTCTACGATGTCGACACCTTCGCGGCGCTCGACACGCTGGAATACGAGGGCGAAGGATGGGGACTCTGCCACGACGGCCAGGCGCTCTTCCAGTCGGACGGCTCGGGCACCCTGCAGCGCCGCGATCCTGCGACCTTTGCGCTGCTCGACGAGGTGCGGGTGACGCGCGACGGCTTTTCCACGCGCAACCTCAACGAGCTGGAGTGCGTCGGCGACGACATCTACGCCAACGTCTACATGACCAACGAGATCGTGCGGATCGACAAGCGCACGGGCGAGATCACGGGCGCCCTGGACGCGCTGGGACTTGCGCTCGCGAGCGGCCGGCCCAACGACGCGGGCGCGGTCTTCAACGGGATCGCCTACGACGAGGCGACGGGGACCTTCTACGTGACCGGCAAGCTCTGGCCCGAGGTGTTCGAGATCGCCATCGACGGCTGAGCGGCTGTCCGTCCCATTCGAGCATGCCCGTGACCCGCTTCGCTTCTGCGGGACCAACGGGGGCCGGTGCTCACGCCCCTTGCGTGAAGAGCAGTTCGTCCAGGCCTCTTACCAGGCCGGTCACCTCGCCGACGCGCTGGGCGGCCAGCAGCGTTCCGGCCACATACGGCTCGGGGCTGTTGCCGGCATCGTGGCGGATGATCAGCCGCTCGTCGGGCAGCGCGAAGAGGGCCTCGATCGAGATCAGGTAGCTGGGCAGGCGCAGCGAATGGACCTGCGTGCCGCCGATCCCGGCGCCGCGCGTCCCGGGCACCCCCAGGGTCTCCTCCACCGGCAGGTCGAGCTGGTTGGGAGAGACCGTGGCAAGGTATTCCGCCAGCTCCATGGCCGTGCCGCTGGGCGCGTCGGGTTTCTTGGGGCCCGCGAAGTCGATGATCTCGCGGTGGGGCAGGTGGCGGGCGGCGATCCCGGCCAGGTGCTTGAGGAGGGCGGCCGTCATGGAGAAGTTTCCCGCCGCGATGACCCCGGAGCGCGCCGCAAGGGCGGCGGAGGTGATCTCGCGGTAGTCGTCCTCGCCCAGCCCCGAGGTGCCGATCACGACCCGGGCGCCCCCTTCCAGCGCCGCGAGCGCGTGTCCCTTCACCGCCGAAGGATGGGTGTAGTCGATCCAGACCTCGGGCTTCGCCTTCAGCGCCTCGGCCGGGTCCGCCGTGATCGGCACACCGACCGGAGCTCCCTTGCCGATCGCGGTCCCCACATCCTCACCGGCGGCGGAACGCGCCACGGCCGACTCCAGCGTGAACTCGTCGGACTCCAGCACCGCCCGCGCGACCGCCCGCCCGGCCCAGCCGGTCACCCCGGCGACGCAGACCCGGAGGCTCACGAAAACAACCCTTCCCCGCCCTTTGCCCCCTCCGCGCGCACGAAGTCGGCGAATCCGTCCGCGTCGCCGGCGGCTTCCCGGATTCGGGAGACGCCGCGGCGGATGTCGTCCATGCCGTTTGCGATCGACATGCGCAGGAAGTCCTGTCCCTCGGCCCCTATCCTGCCGAACGATGCCCGGTCCATCGTGGCGACCCCGTAGCGGTACAGCAGGAACATCTGCAACATTCCCGCCGGTGTCGTGCGGCATCGGGCCGCCTCGGCCAGTTCGGCGTACTCCCGGTACGCCCCCAGCCGCTCGCAAAGCCCCGATACGTCCGGGAAGACGTAGAACGCGCCCTTCGGCATCAGGCACCTCACCCCGGGGACGTCGTTGAGCGCGGGGACGATCCAGTCACGGCGCCTCCGGAAGGCTTCGACCATGCGCGCCACCTCGCCCGCCGAGGCGGGATCCTCGTAGGCGGCCGCCCCCGCCTCCTGCAGGAACGGCGGCACGCAGGACACGATGTTGATGTTGATGCGCTTGAACACCGCGGCCTCCTCGGGCGTCGGCAACACCGCCCACCCCAGACGCCACCCGGTCATCGCGAAGCCCTTCGAGTGTCCGCTCGCGACCACCGTCCGCTCCGGCATCCCGCGGTGCGCCACGATGCTCTCGTGCTCGAGCCCGTCGAACAGGATCTGCTCGTAGATCTCGTCCGAGTAGATGCGCACGTCCGGGCGGCACCGCTCGCGGATCACCCGGGCGATTCCGGCCAGTTCGCTGCGTGACAGCACCCCCCCGGTCGGGTTCGACGGCGAGCACAGGATGATCACCTTGGTGCGCTCGGTGATCAGCGCGGCGAGGTCGTCGGCGTCGAAGGAGAAATCGCGGTCGTCGGTCAGAAGCAGAGGCACCGGAACGGCCCCCACGAACTGCACCCACGACTCGTAGATCGGGAAGCCCGGGGACGGATAGATCACCTCGTCGCCCTCGTTCACATACGTCTGCATGGTGTACCCGATCGGCGGCTTGGCCCCAGGCGTCACCACGACGCGGTCCGGCGTCACCTCCACACCCCGCGTACGGGTGAAGTGCGCGGCGATCGCCTCGCGGAAGGGCAGGATTCCGGCGGGGTCGCAGTAGCCGGCGCGCCCGGCATCAAGGGCTTCCATCGCCACGCGGTTCAGGTGCGGTGGGCTGTTGAAGTCGGGGGCGCCGAGGTTGAAGCGGATCACGTCCAGGCCCCGGTCAACGCAGCGCTGGATGTCGTCACCCAGCTTGAAGGCGTTCTCGGTCCCCAGGTGACGCATGCGGCGGGCGATGACGGCCAAGGCGGGAGTCTCGTTCCGGAGTGTGGGGAGTGCGGGCCGGGGCCGGGCTCGACGCCGACCCGCCCGGCGACTGGCAAGGCAAGGTGCGCCGCAACTATGATCAACACAAGCTGCCCGCCAATGCCATCCACGCGGGCCGGGCCCCTGGCACCAACCGGAGTGCGTCAGATGAAGCGCCAGACCAGCCGCCGCAACAAGATGCATTGGATTTACAACTGATTGCAACGGATGAACTTAGGAGTTTCACACGCCGGATTCCCGCCGAATGATTCCCGCTGGTCGGGATTTCAGCCGCGAGGCTTCCTGCGGCCTTCCAGTGCCGTCCTGAGTTGTCCAGCGTCCGGCCTCTGGTAGCACCGGAGCACCGTCGTGGCATCCTTCCAGCCGCCAAGCTCGCAGAGCACCTTGAGCGGCGTGTCCATCAGGTCGCTGGCAAACTTGCGTCTGAGCGAGTGCCAGCCCCTGCCGCGCTTCGGCTCCAGTCCCGCGAGCGTCTCCGCCTTCTTCCACCATTGAAACCCGGAAACGCGGCTCATGCACCGCGTGGCGTCACTCGGGGAGGGCAGCACCAAGGCGTTCCCGGTCCCGGTGCCCATCCTTCGCGCCTCCTCCAAGGCGGCAACCGCCTCGTCGGTCAGCGGCGTGACGTGCTGGTGGCCCGTCTTCTCATGTTCCGCCCGCCACCGCACCTCTCGGCCTTCGAAGTCGATATCGGCCCACCTGAGGTGCCGGATGGCCCCGATTCGGTGCCCGGTCTCGTGCGCGAGCACGAGGGCGACGTGGAACCGCCAACCGACCTGCCACGACACTGCTAGCAACGCCCGGTACTGGTCCTCGCTGAGGACGACCCGGGCGGGGTTCTTCTCCCTGGGCTTCCTCAGACCCTTCAGCGGGTTCCTGTCGAGGAGCGGGCGGCCCCGCTCGTCCTTCGACCTCTCGGCCCAGTTGAAGACCGCCACGAGGAACGTCAGGTCCCACTCGATCGTCCGGTTGCCCACGGGCTTGCCCGAAGGTCCGGCCCTTCCTGCGCGCCGCGCCCGGATGAACCGGTCCCAGTCGCGCTGGGAGAAGGTGGCAGGGTCTCGGTCCCGTCCGAAGAAGCGGAGGAACATCGCGGTCACGACCCTGTCGCGCTCGCGTGTGCGCTTCCCCTTGGTCGGGGTGACCTCCTCGCCGTAGATGTCAAGAAGCCCTCCCAGCGTGAGCGGCTCGGGCTCAGCTTCCGCCTTGCCGTTACGGCCCGGGCTGGCGAATCCGGCGGCGAACTCGTCCGCCTCCCGCTTCGCCCTCACCCATTCGCGGTGTCCAAGCGACCGGGTGAGCCTGCGCCCGTCCTCGCGCCACTCCATCTGGAAGATGCCGGTCTTCGGGTCGGGAAAAATCCTGACCCGGTTCCGGCCCCATTCTCCGGCGCCGTAGGAGCGCCGGCTTCGTTTCGTGCGTGCCATCATTCAGTTCCTCTCTCGATTGATGGACCGCACGATCTGCGCAACGGTATTATCGCGTAGAGGGGCCGCCTCCGCCAGAAGGAGGCGTTTGACCAGTGGCAGATCGTCCAAAACGTTGGATTGGCTACGATGCGAACGGTTCAGGCGCATGAGCTCGGGCGTCGCTGCGAGAGTGGAGCGCACGAGAGCTTCGGGACAGCGTCGTTGCACTCAGGCGGGGGCATTCGGGGCCGTGCGGGGACCGCACACGTGAAACAGACCGCATGTGCGCGAGATTGCGGTCCGGGCGTGCAGCTCGGCGACTGCG
>JAJDXS010000027.1 GCA_022823145.1 Gemmatimonadota bacterium | reverse complement strand
GTCCCCTCCGCCATCCGCGCGTAGATCGAGCTCCGCGACAGGCCGGTGCGAGCCTCGACCTCCGGCCGGCGCAGCAGGCGCACGGGCGAAGTAGTGCGCGGGTCCTTCGGCCTTTCGGTCATCGTTCCAGGTCTCCTCGTTCGTTTCGCTCGCGGTTTCCGCCTCCGGGACCGCCGCCGCGGCGGATACCGCGCGCGATGCCGCTCCCGCTCGTGGGTGGCCGCGTACGCCAGAATCCGGTCGGCCGTCCGCAGCGTCGGCGAGCGGCCCCTCGCGATCTCGCGCATCAGGTTCGGGTCGCCGATCGCCCTGCGGCCGAGCGTGGACAGGGGCATGCCCGTGCTCTCGATGAACGCGTCCAAGCGCGACGTGAAGTGCCCTTCCAGCGTCTTCATGCCACAAACGTTGAAACGCTGTTCGCAAGGGGGTCAACTGGTAGGAAAAACCCGACATTCCAGAGCATTCCTGAGCGTTCCAGCGGGGGGGTCAACCCGTTGGCTGCCGTCGCCAATCGCGCCCCAGTGCCCCCAAAACCGGCGGCGAATCGGCCGGTACGCCGCCGCACCGCGGTCGTGGGTTGTACCGGGAGGGAAATGCAGGTAGACTCCCACACCATGACGCAGCGAGAGAACGACAAGGCACTGGACCCGGTGCGCAGACGGCTGCTCCAGCTACTGGCTGCGAACGGCTCGAACCTGCGAACCGCTTCGCTCGCCATGGGGCGGAACGCCGCCTACCTGCACCAGTTCATCAGACGGGGCACGCCGAAGGTCCTCGGCGAGGACGACCGCGAGATCCTTGCCGAGCATCTGGGGTGCAGGCCCGACCTGCTCCGGCACGACCGGAAAGTCCGGCTCGCGGCGCATTCCAAGCCGCCGCCCGGTTCCGGCCCCTACTCCGCCCCGAAGGGCTACAGTGCCGTGCCGGAGGCCGATGTCCGGAGGGCGGCTGCCGCCGGAGCCTGGAGGGGCGATCTGGAGGAAGCGAAGGAGGCCTGGCTGTTCGCCGATCCGCTCATCCGCCACGAGTTGCGGGCCGAGCCCGGCGACCTGTGGATGATCCCGGTGGACGGGGACTCGATGGAGCCGGTCCTCGCGAGCGGCGACCGCATCATGATCGACGTGAGCCGGACGGTGCCGGTGCCGCCGGGGATCTTCGTGATCTGGGACGGCATGGGACTCGTCGCGAAGCGGATCGAGCATGTGCCGCACTCCGACCCGCCCAAGGTCGTGCTCGGGTGCCTAAACCCCGCGTACGACAGCTACGAGTGCCTCGCGGAGGAGATCCGCGTCGTCGGCCGGGCCGTCTGGGTCTCAAAGAGGCTGTAGGACAGGGAGAACCCGAGAGCCCGGTGGCCGGGCGGGCACGCATCCGGCATCGTGGAACCGGCCAAACGGATCGCCCTGCGGAGGACGGAGCTATATTTTGATCGTTGGATCCCCTGCTCGGAGTGAGAGAATATGAGGAGCCCGCTAGCGCTCTTGAAGACGTTACCGGAGGTTGTGGTCGGGTGCATGGCACACTCGGCGGAGTTGCTCCGTTCGGCAGGTCCGAGCAAGCGTGCAGAGTCTGGACCGGCCTGGCCCCCTGATCGACGACGCCGGGTAACTTCGGACGCCAAGCCGCAGCGATGAGCATCGAACGCCGCTTCGACGTTCCCCTTATCGCGGGGATGGCACTCCGGGAAAAACAGATCCAGCAAAACTACCGGCCGATCATCGGTGTACATAAGTGGTTTGCCAGACGGCCGGGCACCCTGTTCCGCGGCCTCCTCCTCGCCGAATTTGGCAACGATTTTCTCGATCGCACCTTCTTCCAGTCGAACGATCTGGCCGGTCTCCGGATCGCGGATCCCTTCATGGGTGGGGGAACTCCGCTGATCGAGGCGAACCGCATAGGCTGTGACGTGCAAGGCTTCGACGTGAATCCCATGTCGGCCTGGGTCGTCCGTGAGGAGATGGAACAGCTCGACCTTGACGCGTACCGGCGGGCCGCACGCTCGCTCCTCACCGCTCTTCATGGAGAAATCCACCGCCACTACCGGACGGACTGCCCACTTTACGGCGACGCCAACGTGCCGGTGAAGTCGTTCATCTGGGTCAAGACGATGGACTGCCGCGCGTGCGAAAGGCCGTTCGACCTCTTTCCCGGCTACGTGCTGGCCAAGGATCGGCGACATCCGAAGAACGTCCTGGTCTGTGCGACCTGCGGAAACCTCAACGAAGTCGAAGACCTAGGGCGACCCGGAGCCTGCGGAACCTGCCACGCCATACTTCGCACGAAGGGGCCCGCTCGCCGCAGCCGATGCGACTGTCCACACTGCGGTCATGCGAATCGCTATCCCTCAGACACGGGGCCACCTCGACACCGACTCTTCGCGATCGAGTACCACAACCCCAAACGAAGGCGTGAGCACAAAGGCCGCTTCTTCAAGAAACCGGATTCAGCCGACGATGCGCGCTTCTCGGCTGCCAGCCGGCGATGGGAACGGATGACGCCCCGCTTCGTCCCCGATCAGGAGATTCCGGCGGGCGACGAAACGGCTCGCCTCCATCGCTGGGGCTACGACTGCTATCGAGACATGTTCAACCCGCGTCAACTCCTTGGCCTCGAACTGAGTTGCCGCCTCATCGCGGCTCAGGAGAACGACCGCATCCGCCGTGCGCTTGCGACGAACCTCTCGGATCTGCTGCGGTACCAGAACATGTTGTGCCGATACGATACGGCATCTCTGAAGTCTCTCGACATCTTCTCCATTCACGGCTTTCCGGTCGGCCTAGTCCAGTGCGAATCCAACTTGCTCGGGATCGTCAACGGGGCAGGGGCGAACGTCGGATCCGGCGGTTGGTCAAATATCTCGGCCAAGTACGTGAAAGCGAAACGCTACTGTGACGCTCCATATGAGGTTCGCCAAGACGGACGGCGCAAGATCCGGGTTCCCATCGAACACGAACGGATCGGCGAGCGGGCCAACGGCACCGATCGGCGTATCGCCATCCGTTGCGAGAGCGCGACGCAAGCGATGCTCGCCCCGCATAGCCTCGACGCCGTATTCACGGATCCGCCCTACTTCGGCAACGTGCAGTACGCCGAACTGATGGACTTCTGCTATGTCTGGCTGCGGAAGCTCATCGGGAAGCAGGCAGAGGGTTTCAGTGCCCGGTACACACGGTCATCAGATGAACTGACAGGCAACGTTACGCAGAAACGTGGCCTTGAAGAGTTCACCGAAGGGCTGGCCGAGGTCTATGCGCGTATGGCTCGTGCCTTGAAGCCCGGCGCGCCGTTAGTCTTCACATATCACCATAACCGGCTCGATGCTTACTGCGCGGTAGGTGTGGCGATCCTGGACGCTGGCCTCGTCTGTTCCGCATCTCTGCCGTGTCCGGCTGAAATGGGCGGCTCCATCCACATTCACGGCACCAACTCCTCGATCATCGACACCGTGTTCGTCTGCCGCACCTCCGGGAAGACTCCCGGGAAGTGGTTCTTCGACTCCAGCGAGCAACTCCTTGAGATCGTGAACGAGGACCTGTCGGTGCTATCGGAGGCGGGCAGGGTTGCATCTCATGGCGACACGCGCTGCATCATCTTTGGCCACCTCACCCGAATCGCGATTTGGAAGCTTCGATCCGCTTGGAATCGCTCTCTGCCCACGGTC
The DNA here is from genome assembly GCA_022823145.1 of Gemmatimonadota bacterium. GTDB lineage: Bacteria > Gemmatimonadota > Gemmatimonadetes > Longimicrobiales > Gaopeijiaceae > Bin94. Next base: position 2,248 of record JAJDXS010000027.1, on the reverse strand, counting down.
GAGAAGATCGCTGCATTCCGCGAGGAAATGCTGCGGTATGGAGATCCGAACGAGTTGGCGACACTGGCCGCGCCGGGCGATTCTACAGAGAGATTGCCGCTCTTCGCACCCGTAGCGACCCGTGCAAACCAGGGGAACCAGATTGCGCTTTCCTTTTGAGGTGAGCTTCGAGGAGCTCGAATCGGATCTCGACACCTATGTCGATGCCGTGTTCGGGTGCTTGGAGTCCGATTTCTTGGTCATACCCAAGGGCGAGGGCTTCGTCGAGTTTCCGGCATTCGAGGCCGGGTACGAAGCTCTGAAGCGGGCCACCCGGAGCTTTCGCACGGTCACGCCCGACACGGTGGCTCCACTTGTCTTCGCGACACCGCTGACTCTAATCGTTCTTCGGTGCATCTTGGGGTTCACGCCGCCGGAGTGGGCTTACTATGCGAGCCGCCACACTGGGGTCGAGATTCCGCAGGGTGCGGCGCGGACGATTGACCGCAGAATCCGCGTGAATCCAGATGCGGCGCTGTCACCGCGCGGGAAGACGGGAGAGCGGGTTCGCGCCCTGGTCACAGCTGCATGCCATGCCCTGAAGTCCGGAGCGACCAGTTCTGCTCCAGATGCCATCCATCGGCTGGAGAAAGCCGACACCCAAGCGGGACTCGTCAGCCTGCAATCAGTAGCGGATCTTGGCGTACCCTATTCCATGCTATTGTACGAGCGCCTTCTCGGTCGTCCGTTCGCTGGGCATCGTGATTCCGTCAGCGAACTGATCGGCAACATCGTCGAGAATGCCATCGAGGATGTGCTGACTAGGGAACGCGTCAGCTATCGAAAAACCAAACGTGCGGAACGTCTCGCTGGCTTCGACCAATCGCCCGATTTTGTGGTCCCGAACGAGTTCAATCCCCAAGTAGTGATTGAAGCAAAGCTCACCGAGGACGACGGCACGGCCAGAGACAAGGTGACGCGTGTCCAGCATCTTGGCACCCTCAGCACGGAAGGACAACCAACAGGTAAGCCTGGGTTTGAGGTGGTAGCATGCATTGCTGGTCGGGGGTTCGGGGTTCGCCGTGAAGACATGAAGAAGCTGCTCTTGGCGACTCGCGGAAAAGTGTTCACCTTGCAGAACATGAATGACCTAGTCGAGCACACTCGGCTCGCGACGCTGCGCTCGCGGTAGCTACATTCATGCGGGTTGGGGCCGGGGCGGTGGGTGGAAGGCGCGGAGCGGGAGTTGCGCTTCAATGAGGCCGGGGCGGATCCGCCCCGGAAACCGAGGCCAACGCCCTCCGCGATCACTTCCTCGGTGGTGCTTCAATGAGGCCGGGGCGGATCCGCCCCGGAAACCCGGATCCACCTCGCCATTCACCACCCCCTCGACCCGCTTCAATGAGGCCGGGGCGGATCCGCCCCGGAAACTGGAAAAATTCGTCAGCGTCCTCCAGTCCCACCTCGGCGCTTCAATGAGGCCGGGGCGGATCCGCCCCGGAAACACGCGAGAGCCCCGAGGCGTATGCCGACCGGCTGGACCGCGCTTCAATGAGGCCGGGGCGGATCCGCCCCGGAAACGCGGGAAGGTGGCGAAGTGGCCGAGCGCGTCGTCGTGGTGGCTTCAATGAGGCCGGGGCGGATCCGCCCCGGAAACACACCCGCTGCCCCCGCCACTCGTTCCACATGGTCTCGGGCTTCAATGAGGCCGGGGCGGATCCGCCCCGGAAACGCCCAGTGGCGGCGGGGCAACCCGATCCCGTCCTAGGGCTTCAATGAGGCCGGGGCGGATCCGCCCCGGAAACTGCCCCCTCGCCAACCCGTTGGGCAAGAGCCGCTTGCCGGATGAGTTGCGAGCGGTCTCCGTCGTTGGCCATGCCGGGACTCGAATCAGCTTCGCAGGTCGGTATGTTCCACGGCCTAACTCCTTGGCGTTCCTGAAGAAGTGCCGACGCGACCGCTCCCGGAGAATCCTTCCGCATCGGAGCTCTCGCAGAGGCACCGGCGGGTGCTCTAGACGATTGTGGCCTGTCGGGTGGGTGCTTCATAGCTTTTTCCCAAGCTCTCCACTCGGGGCTTGATCTTGTCTGCGGGACCCAAGTCCAAGATCAATATATGGTCCTCGGTTGGTTTCATCCATTCTTCGAGTCGGATGGTCATTTCCGCGCGACGGCGGGCCGTCAACCGGCACTGGAACACCGATAGCTGTAGCCAGTGCCCGTACCCCTTCATCACGTTGAAGATGCGGCGCCAACGTTTGGGATCCGAG
>JAJDXS010000019.1 GCA_022823145.1 Gemmatimonadota bacterium | reverse complement strand
CCGGACTACGCCCGGCCCTCACCAGCTCGACCATCCGATCCTTGTACTCGGGCGGATACCGCCCCTTCCCGCTTCCCGCCATGATACACCTCCTTGGTTGGCACCAATGGAAAAGTGTCCGTCATAGCGGGGCAACTCCAGCCGGAACGCCGCATCTCCTCCAGATCTTCCAGCAAGGCACCGGGGGCGAGGTCGTGCTCGGGAGGTGTGTTGGTCATCCGTTGACGCTTGGGCTAAAGGGGTTCTAGTGTACTGCGTCCGGATTTGGCGGCGCTTCAGGCCGACGGCGGCACTTGCCATCCCACAGAGTAGATGACCGTGATTGATTCGACGCAAGCCAAGGCGGTTTTTGCCGTCATCGACGCCTACGATCACCCGCACGGCGGCCGCATCCTCCGCCTGCGCCTGAGGAGGGGCGAAGCGCCCGCGATAAAGGAATTGAAGTCCGGCACACTGGTTGCAGGGATCGGCGACGGGCCGGAAACGAGCATCATGGTCGACGGGTTCGCGCTCTTCGGAGGCCGCGTGAGCGACGCGCGCCTGGCGCGCACCGGGCGAGTCGATGTCCACGTTCGGGATGAGGCCGCCCGCGATGTCGTCGCGGGATGGTCTCTCAGATTGCCCTCGTAGGCGGCAAGCCCGCTTTCAGGCCCGGTCCGCGCTACTGTGGCCCCCGGCTCCACCCGGGCGGGTCACGCTCGAAGGTCCGCTGGAACCATTCCACGTACGCGGCGTTGCCGTCGGGGTTTTCCGCCAGCCAATCCCTGCGCGCCTCCACGAACGATCCGGGGCGAGCGGTCAGTATGAACTCGTCGAGGAAGCCGTTCTCGCTGGCGTAGGCGATTTCGTCCAGGATGCTGTAGGGGCGCGCATCGAAGATCGACCGCTGGTAAATCCAAACGTCTGCGACCTGTCGCAGGATCGCCTTCTCGAGCTCGAACTCGTCGGCGCCGACAGCCTCCGGCAGCCAGCGGTCCAGCCGGTTCTGCGCCGCCATGAGGTGGAGGTGGGCGTAGATGAGGTACGCTCCCCGCCGGAGACCCCCGCCGGGCTGATAGCTCAGGTTGGCGGTGTCCCCCTCGGCATTGAGCCGCATCTGTTCCCAGGGATAGACCGGGCCCTCCTGCGGCTGGGTGATGATCATGAACGACGGATCGAGGGTGATGCTGTCCATCTGCTCCCGAACCCGTGTGTCCACCTCTTCCATTCGCTCCTTTTCAGGGGTGAGGCGCGCGCCGGAATAGATGACCAGGCGCCGGGGATTGGGCAGTTCGACTTCCCCGGTGGCACAGGCCAGGGCGGGCAGCACGAAGAGGAAACAGAGGATGAGCAGGGCGGCGCTCTCCGGTGCCGCATGCGATCGGTACGGTGGTCGGTTGTTCGAACGGGACATGGGCAGGCTCGACTGCTCCTTCCTGCGTGGTGACTGAACGCCTGGCAACTTTACTCAACCCCCGGGCGCGGGTCCATGTTCCCGGGAGCCCCGGTCGCCGCGACCTTCGGCGTCGCTGCCGGGTCGCGCCAGCGCAGGAACTCGAAGGGGCTGCGGCAGTCCGCGCACCAGCAGGTCGTCAGCGATGCGTGGCTTCCGAACAGCGACATGATCTCGGTGCGCGTGCCGTCGCAAAAGGGGCACCGGGGCGCATCCGGGAGCGATGGCGAGGGTGAGTTCGATTCCACGGCGCCGCTACTCCACGAAGAGCGCGCGGTTGCGGTCGCCGCGCGCGCGCTCCACCGCTTCTTCGGCCGGCGCGCCGGGGCCACGGCGCCGCTCCGGGTCCCATCCCGCGCGGGCAGGCTCGATGTCCGCCAGAGCCACTCCGGCCGCCGCCAGGGTGGCGCCGATCCGGGCCTCGCACGCCTCGCGCACACGGGCGCCGGCCCATATCGCACCCTCTTCGACAAGCGTCCCGTTGAGATCGTCGTCCGGGAGGAGCCAGACCAGCGTGGACGGCAGCATCGCGAAGGCCGCGGCCCGCACACGCGCGGCGCCTTCTCCGCCCGACCCGGCGAGGCGAGTGAACCAGGCCGCGCCGAACTGCCGGTGGTACTCCTCTTCGGCCAGCATCTTCGGCACGCGGGACCGGGCCAGCGCGAAGTTCCCGCCGCCGAAGCTCTCGAGCGCGACGGCCAGTGCGCCGTCAACGACGACCGTGGCCGCGACGAATTCGGCCCAGTCCTCGAAGGGGCGGTCCAGGGCGGGGGCCGAGTAGTAGCGGTCGGCGGGACGCTCGTGCTCCACCTCGAAGGGATCGAATCCCAGACGCTTGAGCATCGAGTACAGCAGGCGCGCATGCCCCCACTCGTCCTGGGCCATCGAAGACGCGGCGATCCCGGTCTCGATCGAGGGGCTCCCAAGAATCCAGTCGCTGTAGCGGATCCCCAGGAGCCGCTTCGTGTCCGCCAGGCTGAGGATGTGGCGGGCGAGAGGGGCTGGCGCGCTCACCCGGCGCCGTCCTTCCCTCCGGGCCGATTGGCGGCCCAGGGGCCGTCCGTCCGGTTCACCGGGATCACGGCTCCCCTGGGGACAACGCACATCTCGAACCAGTTCTCCTCGTCGTAGGTCTTCCACGCGTAGACCCGCGCCAGCTCGTCACCGGGCGCGTCGATGTAGCCGATGTGCCTGAGCGGCTCGCCCCGGGTCTTGCGCGCGAAGACCTCGTACACGGATTCGGCCAGCCCGCCCCGCGCGCCGCTCATGCACCCACCCCGAGCCGCCCCAGCTTCCGGCGGCCGTCCTCGCTGATCCGCGCGGTCGTCCAGGGCGGATCCCACACTTCGTTGATCTCGACCGAGCGCACCCAGGGCTCCCTCTCGATCCGGTCGGTGACGTCCTGCCTTATGAAGTCCATGCAGGGACAGGCGGTGGCGGTGAAGGTCAGGTCGACCGTAGCCCTCCCATCCCGGAAGTCGACCCCGTAGACCAGGCCCAGCTCGACGACCGAAATGGGGAGTTCGGGGTCGAGGACCTCGTCCAGGGCCGCCAGCAGCGCCGCGTTCCCGTCGGCCGGAGCCTCCGCGAGCGGGGCCGACCACCGGTCGCGTCCGCCCGACGCGTGGGGCTGCACCAGCGGCCGCTCGGCCAGCAGCGTCTTCAGCGGGCGCCGGCGACGGATCCCCGACCATCGCGGCGCCAGCGTGGCGGTGCCTAGTTCAGCCACGAGGAGACCGCGCCACGCGACCGCCGCACGGACTCGACGTACCGCTCGTTCATCGGCCCGCGCCCCTTCCAGCGCTCGAAGACGGCACTCCACGAGATCTCGCCGTCGTCGAAGAGCCAGCGCTTCTCCTCGGGGTCATACTCACACGGGAAGGGATACTCGAGTACGTATTCCTCGGCGGCCGCGTCGTAGTGCGCCGGAACCGACAGCCCCAGGCTCTCGCACAGCGGAACGGTCGACGACATCCACAGCTGGCGGAGTTCGTCGTTGGTGAGTCCCTTGAGCTTATAGTCGAGCTGTCCGCTGTGGCGCTTCAGGTCGTCCGGCAGCCCGAACCACTCGATGGTCATCGGGAACATCCAGTCAACGCAGCGCTGCAGCAGCTCCGTCGCCGCTCCTCCCGCGCGGGCCAGCCGGCGCATCCACACCTCGCCGTGTCGCAGGTGGAAGGTCTCCTCCATGTCCACCTTGATCAGCGCCCGCTTGAGGGGACCGTAGGAGGTGTTGCGGTGAACGTCGCCGAGCAGGCAGATGCCGGCCCGGTCGAAGAAGCCGTTGGCCACGACCAGTTCGGCCCAGTTGTCGAGCGGCTGGTCGAATCCGTAGGGGTGCTTGAACTCATGCGGCTCGCGGCCGTACACAAGCTGCTCCTTCGACACGCCCATGTCCTCGAGCAGCCGGTAGGCTATGTTGGCGTGCGCCAGTTCATCCTGGATGATCGCGTGCGCGCTGACCTGCGTGTTGGTGGACGGTGCGTGCCGGGCTGCCAGCCAGTAGGCCGGGGCGCTCATCAGTTCGGTGTCCGCCTGCACGGTGAGCTGGACGATGATCGCCTTCCTGTACCCGGGCGTCATCTCCTCGGGAGACTCGAGGATGTACCCCTTTCGGATCTTCTGCTTCAGTTGGTCTTCGGCGCGCTGTGACATCGCTTCGTTCCGTCAGTGTCGGTCATGCGTCAGATGCCCAGCGACGACCGGATCAGGGGGCTGATCCGCTCCGGCGTCCAGGGCGGCTCGAAGGTGAGGTCGACCTCCGCCTCCTCGACGCCATCGACACTCGCGACCGCCGCCTTCGCGTCCTCGAGGATCTGTCCTGCCGCGGGGCACATCGGCGTCGTCAGCGAGATCGTGGCTTTCGCAGTCGAACCGTCGACCTCGATGTCGTACACCAGCCCCAGCACCACGAGATCCAGGTTCAGCTCCGGGTCCTTCACGGTCCTGAGCGCGTTGCGAACGGCTTTTTCGGTTACGGGCACTTGCTTGCGAACCTCCGGAGACGGGGCGGTGCGGCCGATCGGGTCCAAGATGCCGAACGCGGCGGCGATCCTGCAAATCTAGCAGTCCGCGGAAGAACCCCGCGCGGCATTCGAGCGGCGACGCATCCGGATCCAACTTGCGCGCCCACCGCGCACCGGGGACACTGGACACATGCGAATCGCCATCAACACCGGGGGCGGCGACGCGCCCGGCCTCAACGCCGTCATCCGCGCGGCCGTTCTGTCGGCGCACGGGCGGGGCTGGGACGTGGTCGGCATACGCCGCGGCTACGAAGGCCTGTTCCGCTCCCACGGCATCGTCCCGCTCGACGAACGGTCGGTGAAGGGGATCACCCACATCGGCGGCACGATCCTGGGGACCACCAACCGCGGCAACCCCTTCGCGTTTCGGGTCGCCCGGCCGGACGGCGGCGTGGAGGTGGTCGACCGCTCGGGGGAGGTCGTTCAGCGCGTGAAGGACCTGGGGATCGACTGCATGATCGCGGTCGGCGGCGACGGGTCGCTCAGGATCGCCAGCGAGCTGGCCGAGAAGGGCCTCAAGGTGATCGGCGTACCCAAGACCATCGACAACGACCTGGCGGCCACGGCGGTCACCTTCGGCTTTCACACCGCGGTTCAGACCGCCACCGATGCCATCGGCAAGCTCCATTCGACCGCCGAAGCGCACCAGCGGGTGATGGTGGTGGAGCTGATGGGACGCCACGCCGGATGGATCGCCCTCTTCGCCGGCTTCGCATCGACCGCCGATGTAATCCTGATCCCCGAGATTCCGTACGATCTGGGCAGAGTGGCCGAGAAGATCGAGGACAGGTGGGCGCGCGGTTCCGAGTTCGCGATCGTCGTCGTTGCCGAGGGGGCGGTGCCGGAGGGCGGCGGGGCTTCCTACCTCGACCGGCCCTCGCTGGGCGGCGGACGGCGTCTCGGGGGCGCGGCCAAGCGCATCGCACGCAGACTGGAGGAGCTCACCGGACACGAGACCCGCAGCCTGGTGCTCGGACACCTTCAGCGCGGGGGGCAACCCATCGCCTTCGACCGGATACTATCGCTGAGATTCGGCGCCGCGGCCGTGAAGCTGGCCGCAGAGGGACATTTCGGGTGCATGGTGGCGCTCGACCCGCCGCACATGAAGCCCGTCCCCCTCGCAGAGGCGGTCAGCAGGCTGAAGACGGTGCCGCCGGAACACGAACTGATCCGGTCCGGCAGGGCCATGGGCATATCGTTCGGGGACTGAAAAGCAGGGAGAACAGAGGTTTGATGATGAAGGACGGCGTTGTGCGGCACGGCGATGGACTCGCGCGGACGGCGGCGCGTGCCGGGCGTCGGGGGATTCATGCCCTTCTCCTGTGTGCGGCGGCCCTCGCGTCCTCCGGTGCCCTCTCCGCCCAGGACGAGGACGACAGCGGCGGCATCACGGCGGAAGGCGAAGTGCTCGACAACGTGAACGGCCTGCCCGTCGCGGTGGCGATCGTGGCCATCCCCGCGCTGAACCGGAGCACGGTCACCGACGAGCTCGGCTACTTCCGCTTCGAGGACATCCCGGCGGGATACTACCCGATCAGGGTGATGCGCCTGGGCTACGAGAACCTCGAGGCCGAGGTGCCGATCAACGGGCAGGAGGTGCTCGCGCTCTACCTGGCCCCGGGTCCGGTCTCGATCGAGGGGATCGAGGTGGAGGTGATCGGCCGCGAGGACATCACCGACAGGGCGATGGGCATTTCGACGCGTGGCACGATCGGCCCGGTCGAGATGGACGAGCTGCGTGGGCGCTACTTCAGCCTCGACCAGGTGCTCATCAGCCGGTACATGCCGCGCTCACGCTTCAGGCATGGACGCGACCCGGGCGACCCGGGGTGCCTGATGGTCTCCAACCTGAGCCTGCGGGGGCGGAGCTGCGCGGCGGTGGTGGTGGACGGCGTGCTCATGAGCGCCAGCGCGTCCGACTGGGTCTACAGGATGAGCACTCACGACATCTTCTCGGTGCAATTCCTCTACGGGCCCGCGGCGTCGCTCCGCTACGGCCACCGGGGAAGCGACGGCGTGCTCTTCATCGAGACGCGGGCGGGCCGCTGACAGCCGTGGTTGGCTGCGATCAGCTGACCGGCCGGGCCCGCCTCCAGTCCTCGGCGCGCATCGACACCAGGTTCGCGAACAGCCGATAGGCGCCGGGCACGCCCGCGGGGAACTGCCGGAAGAAGGCCAGCCCGGTGTAGACGTAGAGGCCGTCGCCCACCTCGGCCACGAGGAGGCCCCCGCGCTTCGGCTCCTCGCCCGGATCGGCCATCTCCATCACGGGCGTGAAGCGGTCGTCCCACTCTCCCGCGAAGTAGAGCCCCCGCTCCTGCACCCACCCCTCGAAGTCGGCGGGCCTCACGGGATTCGGTGCGGTGAAGACCGGCGACGCGGGCGCCAGGATCGTCACGGATGCGTCTTCGTCGGTGACGCGGTCGTGGGGCCGGTTGATCGTCAGCGGGTAGGGCGCAAACCCGCCCCCCGAGAACTCGTACCTGTTGTACTGCGCGACCACGGTGCCGCCCGCGCGCGCGAAGTCGAGGAGCGCCGCGTTGGCGGCGGCGAGGTCGGGCCGCGTCTCGTAGGCGCGGACTCCCAGCACGATCACGTCGAATCCGGTGAAACCGCCGCTCCGCACGCGCTCCTCGTCCAGCTCGACCACCTCCATGCCCATCTGGCTCAGCGCCGCGGGGCCGTCGTCGCCGGACCCCATGACGTAGCCGACCCTCAGCTCGGTGTCCGCCGCGACGGGGAAGACCGAGACGCGTACCGTGGCGCCGCGCGCCATCAGCGTCCTGGGGATGTGGGGGTGGTCGACGATGTCGAACTGCGAATCGAACTCGCCGCCGACGCCGCGCGCGACCGCCCGGAAGACGTGCGCGCCATTCGCGACCGTGCCTCGGGGCGTCACCGCGAAGGTGAACGAAGCGCTTGCGCCGTTCGGCTCCAGGGCGAAGGGTGCGCTGGCGGGCTCGACCGCCCAGCCGTCCGGCGCTTCGAGCCGCAGCGCGCCTGACCGTGCCGTCGTCGACGTGTTGGTCAGCACCACGTCGATCTCCCGCACCCCGTCGGCCCCGCTCGGCCAGACCATTGCCGGCGGGTCCACCTCGACGTTGATCGCCGGCAGGACCAGGACCGACTCCCGGTACTCGCCGGCGGCCTGGTCGACCCCGACGTACTCGCCCCGGCGCTCCACCGCCAGCTCGACCGCGCCAGCCGGTTCGTTGCCCGGGGCAAGCGCCATGCCGACATGCGCTGCGATGGGCGGCGGATCGAAGGGCTGCGCCCAAAGGGCCCCGTCGGTCGGCCACACATGCATCGCGCCGTCCCTGGGCACGTCCAGGTAGTACGGCGCCGACGATGGCGCATCGTCCGGCACGGCGACCCGCCAGCTCCAGCGCGCGATCTCGCCGCCCGCAATGCGTCCATCGGCCGATGTGGGGGGCACCGGCGTCCGGAAGAAGGGCGAACCGGACGGCGCCACCGACGACTCCTCGGTGGACAAGGCCTGCCAGCCGGGCGGCAGCAGCAGGCGCGGGGCCACGCCCGACACGTCGAAGCCGCCGCCGTTCCACACGTTCACATCGACCACGACCGATTCGCCGGGAGTGAGCAGGCCGCGCCCCACGCGGACGTCGGTCACGACGCCGGCTGCCGCCAGCAGCGCCTCGGAGAGCTGGCCGAGACGGTGTTCCAGAAGCTGCTTTCCGTCGCCTTCGGGGGCGTCCCCCAGCAGGCCGCGCAGGATCGCGGCCGCATCGGCCAGGCCTGCCACGGCGCCGTCGGGCCGCAGCGCCGAGAGCCCGCGCCCCGCATCGGCCAGGGCGCCACGGTACCGCTCGATCCGCTGTTCGGTGTCGGCGGGCCATCCCGCAGGCAGGGGTGTGCCGAGCTGTCCGATGAGCGTGGTGTCGACGCCCGCGAAGATGCCGTCGTCCTCCAACCCCTCCACCACCGACGCCACCAGCATGAGCGAGCTCGACCGCGGGCCAGGGTACTCGCCCGAACCCATGTCCTGGGAGCGGTGCTGGCTGCGGCTCTCCATGGCCAGCTGGAAGTGAGACCGGCCCAGCAGGGGGTCGAAGGCGCCCGTCGGCACGCTCACCGTCGCGCCCTGCGGAAAGAAGCGCATCGAGGTGTACAGCTTGGTCGGCTGCCACGGGGTGACGCCCTGCGCGGCCAGTTCGGGGTAGCGGTTCGGGTCGCCCGCGGCCGTGAACGCCTCGTGCGCGGACCTCCCGGCGAGCTGGTGCTGGCCGTGTCCGTCGCGGGGCGTGCCCGAAAAGACCGAGACGATCACATGCGGCCGGAACTTGCGCACCACGAAGACCACGTCGCGCAACACCTCTTCGAAGGGCCACAGCCCGAGCGTCTCGTCGATGGTCTTGGAGAAGCCGAAGTCGAAGGCGCGGGTGAAGTACTGTTCGCCACCGTCGAGGGCCCGGGCGGCAAGGAGTTCGCCGGTGCGGATCACGCCCAGCCCCTCGTGCAGCCGGGGGCCGATCAGGTTCTGTCCTCCTTCGCCGCGGCTGAGCGAGAGGTAGGCCGTCTCGGCGCCCATGCCCCGCGCGAGTGTCGCCAGCAGGCTGGTGTCCTCGTCGTCGGGGTGGGCGGCGATCATCAGCACGCGCTTCACTCCGTCGAGCTGGCGCAAGCGCAGGCCGGCGCCCACGACTCCCCGGTCCTGCTGGGCGGTGAGAGGTGGGCCGGCGGGCCCAACCGGCCACGCGGCCAGCGCGGCGAGGGCCGCCGCGGTCGCAATCTTGCCGTACTTCATTCTGGGAAGGTAACTATCCCCGATGGACATCGCCGCCACTCTGCGCAGCTACGACGGGAAGCGTGTCGCGCCCTTCCGGGCGGTGGCGGAAGCGGTGCGTGATGCGCCGGAGAGCACGGTCGGCCAGCTCGTGGACCTTGCCGCCTCGGACGAGACGGAACTCCAGGTGGGCGCGACCTGGGTGCTCAAGCACCTCGCCGAGCGGGGTACGGCGCCGAGCGGGGCGAGCGGGGAGGCGTTTCTGAGCCTGCTGGTTCGGCCGATCGCCCCCGACGCCCTGTTGCACATCCTGCAGACCCTGCCGCACATGCGCCTCGATGCCGACCGGCTGGGCGGCCTGCGCGACGCGCTACTGGAACTGATCAGGTCGAAGCGCACGTTCATCCGCGCCTGGGCCTACAACGGCCTCGGGGTCCTGGCTGCGCGCGATCCCTCGCTGCGATCCGAGGTCCAGCGCCTGTTCGACCAGGCAGTGAAGACCGACTCCGCCGCCGTGAAGGTGCGCATCCGCCACGCCCGCTCTGCGATGGCCCCCTGACGGGAACCACTCTGGAGGGTGGAGGGGCGAGGCCGCTCAACCATGCACCACCCCTCCGGGGTCCCGTCGTGCTCATGGTTCAGTCTATTATCGAAACTGAACCACGAGCAGTACGCATGGCATTAGAGAGACCTGGAACAGGCGGACTGGCCGGAACCCGGTTGGACGAGCGGCAAGATGTGGAAGATGTCGCGGAAGGGACTTGAATCCCCTGCAGGTTAGCGGATCCGGAAGACCACCCCGGTGCCCACGTACACGTCCTCGGCCGCGTCGTTCAACCCGAATCCGACGCGGATGTCCCACTGGAGATCCTCGTTTGCGAGCCATGTGAGTCCGCTGTTCACATAGTGTTGCGCCCGCCCGTCCGCGAGCCCCGACGGAACGAAGGCGTACCACTCGCCGTACGCACCGGTGCGCTCGCCAAGGGCCACCGCCCAAGACAGCGATTGGGCCCACTCGCGGTAGTCCTCATTGCCGTCCGCCACCGCGGCGTTCACCTGGGTGCCGCCCGCCAGCGACAGGGACTCCGTGAAGTCCCAGCTGTACACGAAGTTCACCCCCGGAAGGACGCGGCCTGCCGAGAATGCGTCGCCGCCGGTCGGGACCGTCGCCTGCGGGAGGATTGCGGTCGCCGGCAAAACGCCGCGCTGCCCGGTCAGGGCCAGCTTGACACCGAGGTAGAGGTCCTCCAGCCCCGACTCGGTCACCGTCCGCCCCCGCAACTCGGTGGAAACAGACCCGGCACCCGCCCCGACCCGCAGTTCAAGCCGATCGGCAAACACCCCGGCGCGCAGCAGGGGCTCACCGTAGGAGTGTGCCCGGGTGGCCACTCCGTCCGCATCGTCGACGCCGAAGGTGTACCCGAGCTCGAACTGAAGGACACCGAGCCCGACCGTAGTGGTTCCCTCCGTGAAGTCGGGGCGGTCGGCGACGAGCGCCTGCTGGGCGTGAGTCGCGTCGGCCAGGCCCAGCCCTGACAGAAGGACGGCGAAACGTGCAGCAATCCTGGTCACCTGGTACTCCATGCGGAGGCCCCCGTAACAGCGTCGGAGAAGAGTGTAGCGAAGCATCATCGTGGCCACGGCAGGGCCAGTCCCCGGGGAGCCTGCGACCTCCCGAACCAGCCCGCCAGCGCCGCCAGGCTGAGTACGTAGGGCAGCGCCAGGAATAGCGGATACGGCAGATCCGCATCCACCGCCTGCAGGGCGAACTGCAGCGCCTCCGCCCCGCCGAAGAAGAGCGCCGCTGCGATCACCCACTTCGGGTTCCAGCGCCCCAGCACCACCACCGCAATCGCGATGAACCCCTTCCCGGCCGACATGTTCTCGGCGAAGGTCCCCGTGTGCACCAGGCTCAGATGCGCGCCCGCCAGCCCCGCCGCCAGCCCCGCGAAGACGACCGCCAGCATGCGCGTCCAGACCACCGGCACTCCTGCCGCATGTGCCGCTTCCGGCGACTCGCCGACCGCCCGCAGCGCCAGCCCCCGGCGCGTGCGGAAGAGGAACCAGCCCAGCACCGGCACCAGCAGATACGCCAGGTACGCGGTCACCGCCTGATCGAAGAACGCGGGCCCCACTGCCGGAATCCTCGCCAGCAGCGGTACCTCCCATGCCGGCACCGTCGGCAGCTCCAGCGCAAGCCCGGTCGCGCCGAAACGGCTCTGGAAGACCGCCCCCGTGAACCCGAGGCTGCCGATCGTGACCGCCGTGCCCGTAATGATCTGGTCGGTATTCAGCCACACCGCGAACGCGGCGAAGACGAGCGCGGCCATCCCTCCCGCGAGCACCCCCACCGCCAATCCCCCGTAGGGCCCCAGCGCGAGCGCACCGAGCGCCCCTCCGAGCGCGCCCCAGATGACCGAGCCCTCAAGCCCGATATTGATCACCCCCGCCCGCTCCGAGACGGTCTCGCCGAGCGCCGCAAGCGCCAGCGGCACAGCCAGTCCCACGGCAGCGACGAGGAAGGAGGAGAGCGCGCCGAACTCAGCCACGGGACCCTCGGCTTGTCAGCGCCTGCCAGCTTCTGTCCACGGCGAGCACGGCGAGGATGACCAGCGCCTCGATCCCCCGGACCCACACCTCCGGCACACCCGCATCGCGCTGCATCGCCCCGCCGCCCGCGCTCAGCGCGCCGAACACGATCGCCGTCACCACCACGGCCAGGGGATTGAGGCGCGCCAGCAAGGCCACCGCGATCGCTGTGTAGCCCCACCCCGGAGACAGCCCCTCGTACATGCGGTGCGTGACGCCGGCGACCTGCACCCCGCCCGCGAGCCCCGCGATCGCCCCGGATGCGAGGAAGGCCAGCCAGACCACGGGCTGTGCCCGAAACCTCCCGCTCACCTCGGCAGCCCGCGGCGAAGCACCGACCGCGCGCAGCCGAAACCCGCCGGGCGTCCGGGTCAGATAGAGCCAGAGCGCGATCGCGATCAGGATCCCGATCAGGAATCCGAGGTGGAGGCGGGTTCCCGGGATCAGGTCCGGCAGATGGGCCGCAGGGGGGATTTCGTTGGTCTGGTTGAAGACCCCGCGATCCTCGCGCAGCGGGCCCTGCACCAGGAACTGGGCCATGAACAGGGCCACGAAGTTCATGAGGAGCGTGGTGATCACTTCTCCCACGCCCATCCCGGTCTTCATCGCCGCCGGGGCGGACGCCCACAGTGCTCCCGCCGCGGCGGCGGCGAGGAGGGTGGCGGGGATCACAACCAGGCCGTGGGCGCCGGGGAGCGCCACCGCGACGGCCACCGCCGCGAGCGCGCCCGCGTGAAGCTGACCCTCCGCGCCGATGTTCCAGACGCGCGCCCTGAAGGCGAAGGCGATGGCCAGCCCGGTGAGGAGCAGGGGCGTGGCGCGCACCAGGGTGAACGAGACGAAGCGGTCCCATGTGCCGAAAGCGCCCCGGAAGAGGGCGGCGAAGGCGTCGCCGGGCGGATAGCCCCCGAGCGCGAGGAGGGCGGCCGCGACGACCAGGGTGGCCAGGAGGGCGGTGGCGGCGGTCAGCGCCGGAGTGAGCGTGCGAAAGCGGGTGCTCATGGGGCGCCCTCGCGGCGGGCGCTCAGCATCAGTTCGCCGATCGCAGCGGGGTTGTGATCCTCGCGCGGCACCGGGATCAGGCGCCCCCGCACCATCACCGCGATTCGGTCGGACAGCTCCAGGACCTCGTCGAGATCGGCCGAAATCAGCACCACGCCGGGGGGACGTCCCCCGCTCCTGGCGATTTCGCCGATCCGGGCGCGGACGGCAAGGGTCGCTTTCACATCGAGGCCGCGAGTCGGCGACTCGGCCACGAGCAGGTTGCCGCTCCGCAGAAACTCCCGCCCCGTGACCACCTTCTGCTGGTTGCCCCCCGATAGGACGGAGGCGGTCACGGCGGGCGAATCGGCGCGCACATCCATGTCGCGCACGAGCGCCGAGGCCGTCTCTTCCACGCCGGCCCAGTCGAGCCACGGCCCCTTGCGGTATTCGGATCGGTCGTGCACCGCAAACGCGACGTTCTCGGAGATTGTGAACTCGTTCACAAGCCCCTCATTGGTGCGGTCCTGGGGGATCCAGCCCACCTCTTCGGGAAGCTGGACCTCTCCAGAGTCGGGCAGCCGCATCCCGGCAAGCACCGCGGCAAGGGTGCGCTGGCCGTTGCCTCCGACACCTGCGATTCCGAGGATCTCTCCGCGGCGCACCTGCATGCTCACACCTCGGAGCGGCAGGGAGCCGCCGGCGGCAACGGTTACGTCCCGGAGTTCGGCGACCACGTCGCCCGCCGCCGCCCCGAACTCCGGCGCCCGCGCGCCTCCTGCCGTCGCTTCCACCCCACCCCCGCCGCGCACCCCCACCCCCGCCCCCACCATGGCCTCCGCCAACTCCCGGGCCGACACCTCCGCGGCCGCGCGTGTCATCACCCACTGGCCCCGCCGCAACACGGTCACGCGGTCGGCCGCGGCCAGCACCTCGTCCAGCTTGTGCGCCACCAGGACGATCCCCGCCCCGGCGCGCGCCACCTGCCGCAGGACGGCAAAGAGTCCCTCGACCTCCTGCGGCGCCAGCACCGCCGTCGGCTCGTCCAGCAACAACACGCGCGTGTCGCCCATCAGCGCCTTGAGGATCTCGACCCGCTGCCGCGCCACCACCCCCAGCCCCCGGATCGGCGCGTCCAGCTCCACCGCCAGCCGCAGCTCCCCGGCGCGCGCCTCCACCCGATCGCGGTAGCCGGACCGCAACGTCCCTCGCCGTGTCCACGCGGCCACGTCGAAAAGCGCGACGTTCTCGAAACCGGTGAAACGCGGCACGAGCGAGAAGTGCTGGTGCACCATCGCGACGCCCAGCGCGCGCGCCACGCCGACGCCCCCGTTGCCGAGCGGCTGCCCGCCGATCTCCACCCGGCCCGCATCCGGCTGCAGAATCCCGGCCGCGACACGGGCCAGCGTGGTCTTCCCGGCCCCGTTTTCGCCCAGCAGCCCGTGGATCTCGCCGGGTGCCAGCGCGAAGTCGACCTCGTCGAGCGCGATGACCGGGCCGAACCGGCGCGTCACCCCCCGTAGCCGCAGGGCGTCGCGCACTCCCGGCCCTCCGCCCTCGCCCGTCAGGACGAAGGCGTCTCCCCCGCCGCGGGCTCGAGGAAGTCGATCGCCGGGACATCCAGCGTGCCGGCGACTATGGCCGCGCGCGCCTCGTCGATTCGCGCGAGCGCGTCGGCCGGGATAACCCCTTCATGAGCCGGGCTGGGGACGAACTCGACCGAGCCGCCAACCAGCCCCGTGATGGTGGGCCCGGAGAGCGTGCCCGCCTGCCAGTCGAGCGCGGTCTGCAGGAAGATCGTCGGGATGTTGATCGCGGCGCTGCCCAGGATCACGTCGGGCGCGACATCGTTCTGGTCGCGGTTCATCCCGAAGGCCCAGGCGGTGCGGCCTCCTTCGCGAGCCTCGCGCACGGCCTGGAAGACGCCGAAGCTGGCCGCGTCGACGTTGTGGATCAGGACATCCGCACCCTGCCGCAACTGGGCGGCTGCAGCTTCCTTCGCGGCCGAGACGTCGTCCCAGCTGCCGATGAACGTCTCGAGCACGACCGCATCCGGCATCACCGCCTTCACTCCCGCCTCGAAAGCGATGAAGGTGCCCTTGGCGCTCGGGATTTCAACGCCGCCCACCATGCCCACGGTCCCGGACTGGGTGACGGAGCCGGCCGCCATCCCGGCGAGGTAGGACGCTTCGTGCAGCCCGAAGATGATCGGGACAACGTTGGACGAGGAGCGCGACCCCGAGGAGACCACGAAGGTGACATCGGGATACATCTCGCCGGCGCGGCTCGCGGCGTCCTGGTACTCGAAACCGTGGCCGAAGATCAGGCCGTACCCCGACTCCGCGTAGGAAATGAAGGCCTCGTCGAACTCGGCGGGGGTCCGGGTCTGCTGGTGCGAGACGCGGAAGCCCAGCGAGTCGCCGATCAGCTGCAGGCCCTCGTAGGCGCCCGCGTACCAGCCGGCGTCGCTCACGGGACCGGCGGTCAGAAGCGCCACGGCGGGTGTGTCGGCGTCGGCTCCCGCGTCGGGATCGGACCCGCACGCTGCGACCGACAGCGACAGGGCCGGCAGCAGAACCAGCGGCAGGACCGGGCCGGCGTGCGGCGAACGGGTCTGGCTGGAGTATCTGTTCATCACGTTCATCTGCCGGCTGACCTTGATCTGGTGGCCCGTGGAAGCGTCAGAGTACAATATATGCGTGAATCGACACCCGAACTCCGGCCCGATTGGAAACCCCTCATGAGCCAACCCCGCGACCATTGGAGCTCCAACGCAGGCCTCGTGCTCGCCGCCACCGGCAGCGCGATCGGCCTCGGCAACCTCTGGAAGTTCCCGTTCATCACCTGGGAGAACCAGGGAGGCGCCTTCGTTCTCGTCTACCTGATCTGCATCGCGGCGGTCGGCCTGCCGATCATGATGGCCGAGTTGCTGATCGGGCGTCGGAGCCAGAAGAGCGCGGTGGGGGCGCTGAAGGACGCGGTCGCATCGAAATGGCCGGGGGGCCGCGCGCTCGGAGCGGTCGCGGGAGGATGGGGCGTGCTGGCTGGCTTCATCCTGCTCAGCTACTACACGGTCATCGCGGGGTGGTCGCTGTACTACTTCGCCCGGACGATCGGCTGGACCTTCGGGGGCTTCCCGGCCGACCTGTCAGCGGTCGACCTCTTCAATACACAGGTGAGCAACGCCGGCCTGCAGCTCGTGCTCTCGCTGGGGTTCAGCATCGGGACCATCGCGGTCGTCTACTTCGGGGTGAGCAAGGGGATCGAAAAGATCGCCCGCCTTTTCCTGCCGATCCTCTTCGGCATCCTGCTCCTCATGCTCTTCAGCGCGCTCAACATGAGCGGGTCGGGCGAGGCGCTGGCGTACATCTTCCGCCCCAACTTCGCCGACCTGACGAGAGAGGCGGTTCTGGAAGCCCTCGGGCACTCCTTCTTCACGCTGTCCCTCGGCATGGGGGCGATGATCACCTACGGCTCCTACATCTCCCGCAAGCACTCGGTCGTGAAGGCTTCGGGGGCGATCGTGGCGCTGGACACCATCATCGCGCTCGTTGCCACCGTGATCATGTTCTCGGTGATCTTCTCGGTCGCGGGCATGCGCGACGAGGTTGGCGGCTCCACGGTCGGCATGCTTTTCATCTCGCTGCCCGAGCTGTTCTACACCGAGGTGCCCTTCGGCATCGTGCTGGGACCGCTCTTCTACGTGCTGGTCGCCCTGGCCGCGCTGACTTCGACGATCTCGCTGCTGGAAGTCGTGTCGGCCTACCTGATCGACCAGCGCGGCCTGACGCGCCACAAGGCGACCATCGGCGCCGGCGCCGCGATCTTCGTGTTCACGATCTTCGCCGCGCTGTCGTTCACGGGAACGGGATGGCTCTCCACCATGGAGGTCTTCGAAGGCAAGGCCGGCTGGTTCTCGACCGCCGACCACTTCGTCTCGAACTGGATGCTTCCGACGGGCGGATTCTTCATCACGCTCGCCGCGGGCTGGTTCATGACCCGCAAGGACACGATGAGCGAGCTGATGGACGGCACCGAGCCCGGGTGGTTCCACTACGGCGCCTGGCGCTTCTTCATCCGCTGGGTGGCTCCGATCGCCGTGGCCGTGATCATCTACTTCGTGATCCTCGGAGTGGACTTCAGTTGACGAGGGCGCAGGTCCGCAAATGCCCGCCGGAGGTCTCCTTCGGCGGGCGTGTGCTATTCCTGGCGGACGATGCCGAACTGATCCGCCGCCAGCTCCACGAAGGGCTCGACCTCGACCTCACGCCCGACCTCAAGGCGAACCTCCGCCACCAGATCAGCACCGACGAGATCACCCCCGCCTACATCTGCTACTTCTACGACGAGACCCTGGGCGAATTCCCCTACCTGGGGCTGGAGGCGGCCACCCGCGCCGGCGGCACCGAAGCCCCCATCGAGCGCGGCACCGTCAAGGACGCCGGCTTCATCTGTTCCGTCGCCGGCAAGCGCCGCGGCAAGGGGTCCAGCCGCGAGCAGAGCCCCTACGCCGAGCTGATGGCCGGCATCAAGGTCGTCGTCAGCGAGAGCATCGAGCGCATCTACAACGAGAACTGCCAGAACCTGGGCATCCTTACCACGACCAACTTCGGCCTCATCGACCGCATCCGCTCCGGCGAGCCGATCGCGCTGAGCGAATTCACGGCCGGAACCGACGACATCACGCGCCAGATCATCGAGTACGGTGGCCTGTTCGAGTTCAACATGGCCCGCATGGGGGGCCAGGTGACGCTCCCGTCGCCGCGCGCGCTGGCCGACCCTCACGCAGGCGACGCGGGGCCCCGCCCCATGACCCTCGGCGAGAAGATCTTCGCCCGCAAATGGGTCGTCGACGCGGCCGAAGGGCGCATCGGCACCGACTGGACCGAACCGGGCGAAGCGGGCTTCTTCCGCGCCGACATCCGCTTCTCGCACGAGTACGTGACCCCGATGGCGGCCATCTTCTTCGAACAGAAGCTGGGCGCCCACGCGAGGGTCCTCGATGCCGAATCGATCCTCTTCTTCCGCGACCACCTGACCTTCCTGCACAAGGTGATGAGCCAGGAGCGGATCGAGCAGGGCCTCCTCGAGGTCGCCAACCAGCTCGAGGTCAAGCAGCGCGAGTTCTCCGAGAAGCAGGGCATCCGCCTATACGGCGAACAGCAGGGCCATGCAATGGGCTCAGAGGCCATCTGCCACTCCAAGATCCTGGAGGACTACGCCGAGCCGGGCATGCTCGTCATCGGCACCGATTCGCATACGCCCCACGCGGGCGCGGTCGGCGCGCTGGCCTTCGGCGTCGGCACCACGGCGATCTTCAACTCGTGGATCACGAAGGACGTGCGCGCGCGCATCCCGCCATCGTTCAAGGTCGTGGTGAACGGGCGGCTGCCCGCCAACGCGACCGCCAAGGACCTCATGCTCGAGATCCTGCGCCACCCCTACGTGCGCGACGGCCACGCGATCGGCCAGATCATCGAGTACGCGGGCCCGGTTGTGGAAGGGCTTTCCGTGGATGAGAGAGCGACCATGACCAACATGGCCGCCGAAGTGGGCGCGTTCACGGGCCTCGTCGCGGCAGACCAGCGAACGGTCGAGTTCCTCGTGCGGGAGCGGGGCATGGACATGGCCCGGGCCCGGGCGCTGGTCGACGGCGTGTGCAGCGACCCGGGCGCGGACTACGTAAACGTCATCGAGATCGACGCGTCGCGCCTGCGCCCCATGGTCGCGCTCCCCGGCGATCCCGGAAACGGCCTCTACATCGACGAGCTGGCCGACCCGGTCCACATCGAGATCGCGTACGCCGGATCGTGCACGGCCGGCAAGAAGGAAGACATGGACATGTACGCGCGGGTCTTTCGCGAGGCCCGCGACCGCTGGGGGCTCGGCGTTCACCCCGACGTCGACTGCTACATCCAGTGCGGCTCGACCGACGTGCGCGAGTACGCGCGCGAGCAGGGGTACCTGGACCTGTTCCGCGAGATCGGCGCCGAGTTCATCGAGCCGGGATGCGGCGCGTGCATCGCTGCCGGACCGGGGATCACCCGCTCGCCCGACCAGGTCTCGGTGTCGTCCCAGAACCGCAACTTCCCGGGCCGTAGCGGGCCGGGCCAGCTGTACCTGGTGTCGCCCTACTCGGTGGCCGCGTCGGCGGTGGCGGGGAGGGTGGCGGCGTGGGAGCCGGGGGTGCGGATGGAGCGGGTGGGGGCGGGGGCGCCGAGGATGCCGGTGCTGGCGTAGGGCTGGGCCCGAGACGTCGGGCACACCGTCTTCACCCGCTGAGCGTCGGCACCTCAATCCCCGCTGCTATGCCGGCCGCGGCCAGCCTGCGGTCGAGCGTCGCGAGCGGCAGCTGCATGCGGATGGCCGGCTCCAGGTACATGGCGTCGTAGACGGATAGCCCGTACTCGTCGGCGAGTGTGAGTACGGCTTCCCAGACCCGGCCGGCAGAAACGGGTTCGATCTCCACCGGTAAAGCCGTGAGGCTGCTGCGGATTCTCGTCCATTCGTTCCTGGCGATCCGGCCGCGGCTGGTAGCGACCCGGAGCACGTTCCCCACTTCAATCGGCCAGATGGCGGGAACGAAGGCCCTGCCGCCGATCAGTGATTCACGCAACCGCTCGGTCTCCTGGGTGGCCTCGTCCCCGAACACCCACGCCATGGTCACCGAACAGTCGAGCACGAACGTCGTCAGCGTCTGCGGCCCTCTTCGATCATGTCGCGAATCGAGAGACCACCCAAGCTATGGGTCTTCTGGAAGGCCTTCAGATCGTCGATTGCGGCGCGTATCCTGGTCGTGTCGCGCACTTGAAACGGTATCAACTCCGCGACAGGGCGATTGTGTCTGGTGATGACAAACCGCTCCCCGGCCTCCACCCGCCGCAGGAGACGAGGGAGGTGCGTCTTGGCTTCGAAGGCTCCGATATGGGACATGGAACGCGTTTCAGCTGGAACGTTTTGGCGCGAAAGAAAACAGACTAGACTAAGACTAGTTGATTTTGCTGACGGCGCAAGTGGCGGCCCCCTCGTTCACTGGCGTAGGGCGTCCCGCCAGGCACAAAGTCGTCACCCTCGCAGGACCGGCGCCACCGTTCGCCGCCAATGCGGGGACATGGCAATGCGTTTCAGCTGAAACGCATTTGTCGGCGTTCGACGACATTCCCCAAAAGTCGTCGAACGACTACATTTTGTCCATGCGAATTCGTACACCAGTCGATTTCGGCCTCATGATCCGCCAAGCGAGACGGGCAGGGGGGATGACCCAGCAGCAGCTTGCGCGAGCCGCCGCCGTCGGGCGCCAGTGGATCGTGGCCATCGAAGCGGGCAAGCCACGGGCTGAGCTCGGCAAGGTGTTGCAGACGCTGTCCGCGCTGGACCTGTCGCTGAGCATCCACGGCGAAGGAATCCCCGAGGTCCGCGAATCGGAGGATCCGATCGAGGTCATCGACCTTCAAGCGCTTCTGGATTCCCATCGGCGCATATCGCCGTGACCGACCGCCTGGTCGCACTGGCCAATGGGCGAGTTGTCGGCGAGGTGCAACGTGACAGGCGAGGGCAGCTTGCGTTCGTGTACGACGCTGGCTGGCGAGCGAGCGAGCATGCGTATCCACTGTCGCTTTCGATGCCGGTTGGAGCGCCTCAGCACGGTCACGACAAGACTGAGCCGTGGCTCCGGGGTCTCCTGCCGGACAACGAAAACGTGCTGGCGCGGTGGGCTCGGACGTTCCAGGCGTCGGCCGGCAACGCCTTTTCGCTGCTCAGAGCCACAGGGGAGGACTGCGCTGGGGCGGTCCAGCTGGTGCGGCCCGAGCGGGTCGACAGCGCACTGGTTCCGGCGGGCCGGCAAGTGGTCTGGCTGACGGCTGCCGAGGTCGAGGTGCGGGTGCGTACCCTGCGCGCCGATGACAGCGCGTGGCGGCTCGACGGTGAAGAGGCGCAGTTCACCCTGGCCGGTGCGCAGGCCAAGACGGCGCTGCTCCTGGAAGACGCGCGCTGGGGCATTCCACAGGGTGCGACGCCCACAACCCACATCCTGAAACCACCGATCCGCGGCTTCCCGGGACACTGTGAGAACGAGCACCTGTGTCTGGCACTAGCCCGCGCCCTGGACATTCCCGCCGCGCGATCCCTGGTGAGCCGCTTCGGGCAAGAGACCGCTATCGTCGTCGAGAGGTGTGATCGGATGCGCGCCGCGGGACGCCTCGTGCGGCTGCACCAGGAAGACCTTTGCCAGGCGCTGACGCGAGGCCCGTTCAACAAATACGAGAGCCACGGCGGGCCGGGCTGTCGGGACATCGCTGGCGCGATCCGGTACCACTGTAGCCGCCCGGGCGAAGATCTCCGCACGTTCGTTAAGGCGATCGCACTGAACTGGGTCATCGGCGGCACCGACGCTCACGCCAGGAACTTTTCGCTGCTGATCGGCGTCGGCGGGAGGGCCAGGCTTGCGCCACTCTACGATCTGGCCAGCGCCCTACCCTATCCCGGGCACCACGCTCCGAGACGCAAGTTGGCCATGAAGGTCGGCGGAGAGTCGCGGCTCGGGTACATCCAGGTGAGACATTGGGAGCGGTTCGCCGCCGAGGTGGATTTGCCGCCGGAAGAGGTCCTCGAAATCTGCGAATCCGTAGCCGCCGAGACGCCCGACCGGTTCGCCGATGTCGTGGCGACCGCCCGGTCGGAAGGCCTGGATCACCCGATCGCCGAGAGACTGAAGAGGGAGATTGCGAGCCACGCCGGCGCGTGCCTGGGCAGCCTGCGGCGGTGATCTGGCTTCCCGCTTCGGACTAACCCCCCATCGAGTGCGGAGAATCCCCCTTCAAGTAGAGTATCTGCCACTCTGGTCGCGTCCCCGCCCAAAGCCCCAACGTTGTGCCGTCACATTCTCGGCCGGTGAAGGGGGGCAGACAAATGGTCATCGGCGCAACCGCGATCATGATGGCCGTTGCCGTGCAGCAGGCGGCGGTAACCGGAGTAGTCCGCGACAGTACGGACTTGGAGCCGGTTGCCTCTGCGCGCGTGACGGTCGAGATACCGGAAGCTCCACCCAGGGAAACCGTTACCGACAAATTCGGCGCGTTTGCGATAGCGGGGCTTGACGTCGGTATGGCTGGCGCGACCGTCAGCGTAGACGCCTTCGGATACGCGCCGTGGCAAACGGAAGTGTTGGAGGCTCTGGACGGTGAACTCACGGTCCTGCTACGCCCGCAGCCGATCACACTTGAGGAGATTCGCGTCAGTGCACGCCGAGCGGCGGACCCCCTTTCGTCATCTCCGGGGGCTTTCGTGGTCGACCGGCAACTCGTGCGGGCGCAGCCGGTGGTGTTGGAAACGGACGTGTTGCGCGCCACGGCCCTGTCACCGGCAGCGTCGTCCGCGTCCGACTGGGTGGCGGCCCCCTTTATTCGGGGCGGAGTAAGCGAGGGCACCCCGGTTTTCCTGGACGGAGTGCGGATCTTCAACCCGTTTCACGTCGGGGGGTTTGTCGCGGCCCTGAACGCCGAAGCGGTCAATCGCGTGACGCTCCTCACCGGATCGTCGAGCGAAGCGCTGGCTGTGGGCTCGCTATCGGGAGCCATCGACGTCGCCACACGCGATGGGGCGCGGGACCAGTTTCACTCGAGCGGGTCGCTGGGAATCGCCTCGGTGCGCCTTTCCGCCGAAGGGCCGGTGGGTCAGTCCGCATCGTTTCTGCTGGACGCAAGACGCTCCTACATCGACCTGCTGACGGCGGGGCTGCGCACAGTGTTCGGCAGCCCCAGTGTGCCGTATTCCTTCGGCGACGTTCACGGGAAGTTGACAGTGGATCTTGGCGGCGTTCGCCGGCTCTCGGTGACGGGCTACTGGAATGACGAGTTCCTGGATTCGAGGCCGGACGATGTGCCCGCAGGAGACGAGGTGCTGGGACGGGCGTCGAGGGCGACCTGGGGAAACATGGCGCTGGCCGGGCATTACCGAGATCGCCTCGGCTCGGCCACTCTGGTCGACCTGAGCGCGGGCCACAGCCGGTTCTCGGGCGACTACATCGTGTTTCGAAACAAGACGGTTGACTCCGACACCTCGTCGGTCGTGCACGGAATGATGGGAGAGTACCGGGTCGAAGTGCGGCTGAGGCGACAGTCGGGCGGCATGACCCTCGACGGCGGAGTTCAGGCCACGCGATTCGAGGCAGATCATGTGGCCTTGGGGAGCGAATGGGACGGTAGCGACCCCCATGACCTCTTCGAGGCGTTCGATCTCTCGCCCTCGGTCACAAGGATTGCGGCGTTCGGCAGCGCCAAGGCAGGGCTGGGCCGGGGGGTCGCGGCGGGAGGGGGCATGCGGGCCGACCACTACTTCGGCGTCGAGGCGGCGGTGTCTCCCTTCGTGGAGATCTCCTACCAGGGACCCGGGGGGAAGGCCTGGCTCGCCGCCAGCCGGATGCACCAGGCGCTGTCGTCGATTCGTAACGAAGAGCCGGTTTCTTCGAGCTATCTCGCCTACGACCTCCTGGCGCCGGTAGAAAAGGGTCCGCTGCTGCGCAATTCGGAGGTAGCCGTCGGCTGGGAGGGCGGAGCGCACGGCTTGCGCCTTCGGTTGGAGGCCTTCGCCCGCAGGATGGACAACCTCCGCCTGCCCGTTCTCGGAGCGAATCCGATCGAATCGCTCATGCTGGTCGAGCCGTCCAGGCGGGAGCTGGGCAGCGGCACGGCCAGAGGGCTGGAGTCCACCTGGAGTTGGGCCTCGGCGAGCGGCGTGGCCAATGTGGTCGGCAGCTACCGCTGGGCCAAGGTGACTCGTACAATGGGCAGCCACACCTACACGCCAAGGTTTCACAGGGATCACGAAGGCGAACTCAGCGCGAGCCTGCAACGTGGCGGCTCGATCTGGTCGGTCCGGTTTTCCGCGCGGAGTGGACAGCCTACGACGCCCATCGTGGCCTTTCTGCCGTTCGTCGCCTACATGTCCTCCGACGCGAGGGTAGGCGGTCTCTACGACGATGTCCTGAACTTCGCCGGCGAGTACAACTCCGCGACGCTGCCGCCCTACGTGCGCATTGACATTGGGTGGCGGGGCTCAACCGACGTGGAGTGGTTCGGCGGTGGGACACTGACGCCATTCGCCTCCATCGCCAATCTCTTCAGCCTCCCAAACGTCGTTGGAGTCGCCCCTGAGCAACGACCTGATGGCGCCACCGAGCGCGTGTACGCGCCACAGCTTCCAATGGTCCCTTTCCTGGGTCTGGAATTCCGGTTCTAGGGGGAGACCGGCACTCGGTTCAGAAACGATCTCATCATGAATGACATCTCGCGCGGAAGGGCTCCGGCCGATCGACCAGTGGTCCGCAGGCCCAGCGTGAAGCGCCGCGTCGGGCTTGCAGCGTTCGGCGCGCTGATCGCAGGCGGTTGCGATTACACGCACCCAACGGACGTGTTCGTCCCCGACAAGGACGTGATCGCCATCTCGGCGGTGATCGGTGCCGGGTTCCACACCGCCACGTTGCTTGCCACCTACCCACACCGCGACACCCTGGGGGGTCCACCGGTGGTCGGTGCGCAGCTGTCCGGTCCGGGATGGACGGTCGACTTTCGTCAGGATCCTGACTCGCACACGCCAGAGGGCCTGCAAGCGTGCAACCTGATGTCCGAGTCGGTTGCCTGGAAAGGCCCCGCTTCCTGCTTGCGCGCCCAACTTCCAGAGCCAATCGAGGTGGGCGCGCGGTACATCCTGTCGGGCACTACGGAACTCGGCGTCTTCTCGGGAGCCGCCACCGTCCCGTCCGCTCCGGTGCTTGTGGAGCCATCGGCGCAGTTCGTTGCGACACCAACCGCCGACACCTTCGGGGTCGATCTGCGATACGAGACTCCGGCCGAGGTGGGACTGTTGATTGCGGAGGCTGCCAATGTCGTACAGGTCGTCGTGGACAGTGCGGGCAACGCGAGCGAGGAGCCCAGATGGATCAAGTATCTGGCGCCCAGAGAACTGAACCCGGCGGCTCAGAGCGCCCGCATCATGGTCTGGGGGTATGACTCCGGTTCGTCCCAGGCCTGGCGGCCTCCCGAATTCCGCTTCGACCTCCATCTGGTCAGCTTTGACGAGAACTTCAGCCGCTTCGCCCGGCTCCGCTACGACCGGCTGGTGATCCGGCCGTGGCCCAGCTTCGGGCTGAGCGGCGACGAGGGCATATTCGGCTACTTCGGGGCCGCGTCCCGCTCTACCACCCCTGTCCGTGTGATTGTGAGGCCACAATGAGCGGCCGAGTCGCGCACAATGTTCTGCCCCGTGGCCGCCTGCGGATTGCGTGGCTACAATGCGTCATGCTCGCGGACCGCCTGCTCAGAGAAGTCCTCAATGCGTTGCCGGACGCCATCCTGGTCGTGGATGAGGGTGGCGTGATCCGGGAAGCCAACGAGCGTGTTACCGGCATGTTCGGCTGGGAGCGCCGGGAGCTGATTGAACAGAATGTCGATCTCCTGGTGCCCTTCCAGCACCGCGCACGGCACGCGGAGCTTCGGGCGGTATACGCCCGCCGACCCCTTGCCCGGCCAATGGGAAGCGGCATGCTCCTTCACGGGGAACGAAAAGATGGAAGTCAGTTCCCGGTGGAAATCGCTCTCAGCCCCTGGCAACCCGACGCTGGCGGACCGATGGTCGTCTGCACCGTTCGCGACCTCTCGCTGTTCGACCGCTGGCGGAGCATGTCGATGGCCAGGGTGGAGGCGGTGGAAGCGGAGCGGACCCGGATTGCTTCCGAACTGCACGACGACATCGTCCAGCAGATGGTGTTTATCAAGCACCGCTTCACGACTTTGCGGAACGCGGAGAGCGTGTCCGGAGACGACGACAATCTGCGCGAGCTGGGCTCGGCCATGGATCACACGATCGCGTCGATCGAGCGGATCTGCCGAGGCCTGACGCCGCTCGAACTCAAGCATTTCGGACTCACCCTGGCGTTGAGGATACTGTTTCGCGAGTACTCCGAAGCGGGCTTCAGGGTGCAGGGCAACCTCGTCGATGTAGGGCGTGACCTAGATCCCGCGAAGGCGCTGGCCCTGTTTCGGATCGTCCAGGAATCCCTCTCCAATGCGCGCGAGCATTCGGGAGCCGACGACGCTCTCGTGACCATGACCCGCGATGCCGATTGGGTGCAGGTCGAAGTGAAGGACACCGGCGTCGGTTTCGACACCGCCTCCGCTGCTTCGTTGGGGAGCGGGATCGGGCTGCTCGGAATGAGTGAGCGTGCCGCCATGATCGGCGGACTGTTCGAGGTGCGCAGCACTCCTGGCGAGGGCACCAGGGTCCGTGTTCGGGTTCCGGTTGTCGAGCCGGCCAGGGGGAAGGAAGAGCTGTGAGCGCGGACACCAAGGTGCTCATCGTCGACGACCATGAGATGGTTCGCACGGGTCTTCGAGCCATCATCGAAGGTACTGGCCGGATGAAAGTGGTCGCCGAGGCGGCCAACGGCGAAGACGCGATTCGCCTGGCGAAGGAGCACCAGCCCGCCGTGGTCTTGATGGATATCGATATGCCTCGCCTGGACGGCATTGAGGCGACCCGGCGAATCAGCGCGCTCGAGCTCGGCACGGGTGTTCTCATCCTCACCAGGCACGATCACGAAGAGTATCTGGAACCCATCATGTCTGCCGGCGCGATGGGATTCATCAGGAAGAGCCGGGGGCCTGAAGACCTGGTCCGGGCTGTGGATCTGATCGCCGCCGGACGGACAACGATGCCGCGTGAGGCAACCCGACTCTACATGCGGAAACGCCGGGAATTCGAGGCCCAGCCGGAAACTCCGCTGTCCCGGCTGAATGACCATGAACGCGAGATTCTGACGCTCACCGCCCGGGGCTACACGGCAAGGCAGATTGCCGGGAAACTGCATTTGGCACCAAGGACGATCGAGAACTACCGTGCGCGACTCAAGGAAAAGCTCGAGCTGCACGACCGATCGGATTGGGTGGACCTGGCGCTCAAGTCGGGCTTGCTGCTGGCCGAGTGAAGAGCGTCGGCCACAAGCCCGACTGCCAACGAAATGGTCGCTGCTGGACTCGAACCAGCGACCCCTACGATGTGAGCGTAGTGCTCTACCGACTGAGCTAAGCGACCTTGAGTACCCCCACGGGGAATCGAACCCCGGTCTCCTGGCTGAGAACCAGGTATCCTAGTCCACTAGACGATGGGGGCGTCTGTGCCCGCGTCCAGCGAGTCCTGCATGACGCCGGAGGCGAGGGGCAGGTAAGCTAAAGCGAATTCGCGGACGGCTCAAGTAGGGGAGGGCCGTTCCGCGGGCTGTCTGCCTCAGGGCTCGAACGGTTTCAGATGCGGCACCCCCAGCCGACGAAAGTCGCGGGCGTGTCGGGTCACGACCGTCAGTCGGTGGACTGCGGCCGTGGCCGCGATCATCCCCCGCTCCGCATCTACCGACGCCCTCCGCCGCTTCAAGCGCGCCCATTCCCTGACCGCGGCCGCATCCATTGCCAGCACACCGTAGGAGTTGACGACGGCCTCCAGCCAGGCCTCCAACGCGCCGGCCTTGTCAGGATCCCGCTCTCGCACGTTCTCGATTCCGGCCTGGATTTCTCCCACGGTAACGGCCGACAGGAAGAGCTGATCGGACGGCACGTCGGCGAGCCACCGCAGTACCGAAGGATCGGGCCGCGGACGGCGAAGCTCGGATACGACGTTGGTGTCGAGGAGATACATGATCCTGCTACAGCGGCGGCGGTTCCCGATGTCGGTGCGTGGTCCGAACCGGCACCAACTCGTCGGTCCGAGCCTCCGGGGCCAGCAACAGGTCCTTGAGATCCCGCCTGGCGAGCCGCCTGAGTCGGCGCCACTCGTCGATGGAGACGAGCACGGCAGCCTCCACGCCACGCTTCGTAACGACCTGCGGCCCTTCCGATGCGGTCGATTCGAGCATTTCGCTGAAACGGGCCTTGGCTTCCTGGACCTGCCATACTCTGGGCATGGGGCACCTCCGGTTGTGCATTGTCAGACTAGTTATATGACTAGTCAGATATATACGGCGGCGTCAAGTTCCAGGCGCTGGGCTTCCCGAGCGCGAACCTCCCGCTCCGTCGCACTCCTTCGACCGAAGTCGACACATTACAGGATGAACACGAACCCACACGTCCTCATCCTCGGCGGTGGTCCCGCAGGCGCCGCGGCGGCAAGGCTCCTGGCGACATGGGGCCACGACGTCATGGTGGTCGAGCGCTCCGCAGCCAGCAGCGACACGGCCCGCGCAGGGCGGCACACAGACCCGACCGCGCAGCCGCCGACCGCAACGTCGTCAGACCAGTCCCTCGCCGAGTCACTGCCCCCGAGCACGCGCAAGGTGCTCGCCGCGACGGGCCTGCTCGGGGTGGTGGAGGCGGGGGGCTTCCACGCCAACACCGGGAACACGGCGCTGTGGGGCGGAGAGGGCCGCCGTGACGAGTTCGCGGGGGGCGCCACCGGGTTCCACGTCCTGCGGTCACGGTTCGACGGGCTCCTGCGTGAGGCGGCGGCTGGGGCCGGCGCGACCATCGTGTGGGGGGTGGCCAGGTTGCCTGAGCGGGCCGGCGATGGGGAGGGGTGGCGGGTCGAGGTCGTGCTCGATGGCGGCCAACGCGCCGAGATCGAGCCGGACTGGGTGCTGGACTGCACGGGCAGGGCGGGGGTGCTCGCGCGCCGCTACCGGATCCTCGAGGCTGGCGCGCCCACGCTCGCGGTCGTGCGCCGATATCGCAGCGAGGACGGGTGGGCCAACGTCGATGCCAACCACGCCCTCGTGGAGAGCTTCGATCGCGGCTGGGCCTGGTCGGTACCCACCTCGGAGCGCGAGCGTCACGTCGCCGTCATGCTCGACCCTGACATCCAGGCCGTGATGGAAGGGGCCGCCGACCTCTCGACAGCCTTCGAGGCCGAGATCGAGCACACCGCCCTCATGCGCTCCATAACAACCCCCGCCGCGCCCGTCGCCGACGCCTGGGCGCTGACCGCGTCGATGTACACCTCGTCCGAGTTCGCGCTGGGCCGGGCGCTGCTCGTGGGAGACGCCGCGTCTTTCGCCGATCCGATGTCTTCGTTTGGAGTGAAGAAGGCGCTGGCCTCGGCGTGGCTCGCGGCCGTCACGGTCAACACCGCAATCCGCACACCCGAGCTTGCGGGAGCCGCGGCCGGTTTCTACGGCGACCGGGAACGCGCGATGTACCGTTCGTTGCGGGACGGTCTCGCGGTTGAGGTTGCCGGCGCGGAGGGCGTGCAGGCGGATAATGCGGCCGGTGAGGGCCTGCAGGCGGAGGCTGCGGGGGCAGGAGCGGCCGGGCCACACGACGGCTTCTGGGAACGCCGCGCTCGTTGGCTCGCGGACCGGCCCGAGGCGGCTGCCGAAGCTAATGCAGCCGACGGCCCGTCCGCCGAGGCCCTGCGCGACGACCCCGATGTGCGGGCCGCCTTCCACGCACTGCGACTCGGCTCGGGACGGCTGCGACCGGGAACCCGCCAAACCGTCGACCGCCCCCTCGTCATCGGCAACCGGCTCCGCATGGCACCGGCGCTCGTCACCCCCCGCTTCCCCGGCGGCGTGCGGTATTTCCGCGATGTCGACCTGCTCCGCGTCGTCCACCTCGCCGCGGGCTCCCCGAACCCTGGCGCCCTCTACGAAGCGTACTCCGAGTGGGCGGCCCGCGAGGACCTGCCGCCGGTCGACCTGGCCAACTTCATCGGCGTGGTGGCGCTGCTGATCGCGGACGGGGTCTTGGTACCGGGGCGTGGGTCCTAGCGAGAACCTATCCATCCGCGCCGGCTCATCGTGTGCTTGCAATATGCAGGCATCACCAGCATAATACATGCATGCAAAAGTCCATCACAATCCGGGACGTTCCCGAGCGAGTCTGCCGTGAACTCGCTTCGCGAGCCGCGGCCAACGGACATTCCCTCCAGTCCTACCTCAAGACGGCGTTGATCGAACTCGCCAGCCGGCCAGACGTCGCCGAGGTGCTTGCGCGCATCGAGAAGCGCAAGGCGATGACCGAAACAAGACTGTCGGCGGCGGCCATTCTCCGCCATCGCGACGCGGATCACCGATGACGCTGGTCGTTGACGCGACCGTCGTGGTGTCCGCGTTGATCGACTCCGGGCCGGAGGGGGCATGGGCCAGTGAGCAAATGGCGCGGGGGCCGCTCGCGGCACCGCACCACATGCCCGTGGAAGTCGCCAACGTCCTGCGGCGGACGGCGTTGCACGGTGAGATTCCGGATAGCGTCGCGGCCCTCGCGCTTCAGGACCTCCTGGATGTGCGATTCGAACTCTTTCCCTTCGCGCCGTTCGCACGGCGGGCATGGGCGCTTCGCGACCACGTCACACCCTGTGACGCCTGGTCCGTGGCCCTGGCGGAATCGCTCGACGCGCCGCTCGCGACCCTGGATGACCGGTTGAGGCGAGCGCCCGGGTGCCGGTGCACCTTCCGCTGTCTCGGTCGGGAATAGGAAGGGTGGCGGCGCGCGCTACTTTGCGCCGTGTCCGCCTCCTTCCTATCGTTGAGGTCGCCCACGGCGGGAGGGCCCGTGCATCACGTGCATCACCTTGAAGCGGGAGGGACGCGACAGCGATGAGCCCAGGGAGAGGAAGGACGGGGAGAGGCGGGCCCCGCGCTTCGGGAGGCATGAGACCCCCCTCGCCGCCAGTGGTGCCGACGCTGTCGGCGTTGCTCATTTCCCTGGCTTTTTCCCCGACCGCATCAGCCCAGCAATCCGGCGACGACGCGACCGGCACAGGCATCCCCGTAGCCGACCAGCTTGTCATCGACACCTGCGTCCGCTGTCACGCCGTTGACGACGACGGGATGATGACGCGCGTCTCGTACATGCGGAAGACGCCCGAGGGGTGGCAGCAGTCGATCCGCCGCATGGTCACGCTCAACGAGGTGGAGCTGGAGCCGGAGATCGCGCGGGACATCGTCCGCTACCTCTCCGACCACCACGGAATCGCGCCCGAAGAGCTCCGGCCGGGCCGCTTCGAGGTGGAGCGCCGGCTGATCGACTGGTCGTACGAGGCTTCGCATGAGGGGGATGAGGACGTCGATCGCGTGTGCAGCAGCTGTCACTCGATGGGACGGGTCGTTACCCAGCGCAGGACGAGGGAGGAGTGGGATCTCCTCATGGCCACGCACCGCGGCTACTACCCCCTTTCCGACACGCAGGGGTTCCGGCGCTTCGGGCCGCCCGCTCCGGACGCGACCGATACGCGGCATCCGATGGACAAGGCCGTGGCCGAGCTGTCGGGCAAGTTCCCGCTGACCACCGCCGAGTGGAGTTCCTGGTCGGCGACGATGCGGCCGCCGCGGCTGGCCGGCACGTGGGCGCTGAAGGGTCACGACCCCGGGCGCGGCCCGATCTTCGGCACGGTGGAGATCGCGGAAGAGGCCGGCGACGCGGTCGACTTCACGACCCGTGTGCGCTACGCCTACGCCCGCACCGGCGAAGAGGTCGAGCGCGAGGGCCGGGGGCTCGTCTACACCGGCTACCAGTGGCGCGGCAGGTCGTTCGTGGGCGGCGACGAGGACACCGCGCTGCGCGAAGTCATGATGGTCGAGCGCGGCTGGAACGAGATCAACGGCCGCTGGTTCGCCGGCGCCTACGACGAGTTCGGCCCCGACGTGACGCTGCTGCGCGCGGACGGTCCGGTCGTTCTGGGCCTCCATCCCGGCGCGATACGCTCTGGGAGCAGCGCGACCGTGGCCGTTCACGGCGTGAACCTGCCCACCGGACTGGGGGCCGCCGACCTGGATCTCGGCCCCGGCGTCGAGGTCGTGAGCGTGACCCGCAGCGATTCCGAGGTGGTGGCGGCCCGGGTCACCGCCAGCGACGATGCCGCGCCCGGCGCGCGCGACGTGTTCCTGGCGGGCCGTCCCGTGCCCGGGCAGCTGACCGTCTACGAGACGGTCGACCGGATCCTGGTCACTCCCGAGGCCGGCATGGCCCGGCTCGGCGGCGGCGCCTTCCCGAAGGGGTTCGCCCAGTTCGAGGCCACCGCATTCAGCAACGGCCCCGACGGCGAACCCGAGACGGACGACGACCTCGACCTCGGCTTCGTCGACGTCGAGTGGTCGATGGAGGAGTACTCGGCCGTCTTCGACGACGACGACATCGGGTACGTGGGCACGCTGGGCGCCGACGGCCTCTTCGACCCGGCGCTGGACGGCCCCAACCCCGACCGTCAGGGCCTGCGCAACAACGTGGGCGACGTATGGACGGTGGCGACCTGGCGCGGCCCGGACGGCGAGGAGGTGCGCGGGCGCGCCCACCTGATCGTCACGGTGCCGCTCTACATGCGGTGGGAGCCGTGGCGCGTGCAGATGGTTCCGGGCGTGCCGCGGAGGACCTCGGACACGGGGAGCGAGAGATGAGGCACGAGACATGAACACCACCGTCGCCCACGAGCCGACGTTCCTCGCCCAGCGCGAGTTCCACCCCTTCGAGGCGGGTGGCGAGACCTTCCTCTACCTGGTGCCCTCGGCGGCGGTCTTCCACCTGGACGAACCCTCGCTCGCCGTGCTGAAGGCGCTGGACACGGGCGCCGCGAGCGAGGACGCGCTCGTCACCGCGCTGGCGCCCAGCCTCGGCGAGACCGCGGTGCGCAGGAGCCTGGCCGAGCTGATGCGGGTGCAGGCGATCGGCCTGACCACCGCGCCGAAGGAGACCTTCCCGCGCGTGCTCCCGCAGGCGGACTTCCCGCTCACCACGATGGTCCTCAACGTCACCAACAAGTGCAACCTGGCGTGCACGTACTGCTACGAGTACGGCGAGGACAAGATCGTCGACACCACCTGCGACCCGGCGCCCAACTACATGAGCGAAGAGACCGCGCGGCAGAGCGTCGACTTCATGTTCGAGCAGTCGGGCGATCTGCCGGTGGCGCACCTCACCTTCTTCGGCGGCGAGACGCTGCTCAACTTCAAGGTTCTGCAGAAGACGGTGGACTACGCGCGCGAGCGCGCCAGGGAGCTGGGCAAGGACGTCGACTTCTCGCTGACCACGAACGGCACGCTGCTGCGCGACAAGGTGATCGACTGGCTGGCCGAGAACCGGATCGGGGTCACGGTCAGCATCGACGGGCCGAAGGAGATGCAGGACAGGTTCCGCGTCTTCAAGAACGGCATGGGCAGCTACGACTACGCCATGCCGAAGATCAAGCGCCTGCTGGAGCGCCACAACACGCGCCCGATCGGGGCCCGCGTGACTCTCACGCGTCAGACGCTGAGCGTGAAGCGCATCTTCCACCACCTGCGCAACGAAATCGGCTTCTGGGAGGTCGGCTTCGCCCCGGTCACGACCGCCGACCAGCGCGGGTACGCGATCGAGGACGCCGGCTTCGACCACATGCTGGACCAGTTCAACGAGCTTGCGCAGGAGTTCCTGGACTTCGCGGTCGAGGACAGGCACCACGGGTTCTCGAACGTCAAGGACACGATCGAGGAGATCCACAAGGGCGTGAGCAAGGCCTTCCCCTGCGGCGCGGGGCTGGGGCTGATGGGCGTGGCGACCGATGGCGACGTGGCGCTCTGTCACCGGTTCGCGGGATCGGACGACCACAGCATCGGGTCGGTGCACACCGGGCTGGACCGCAAGCGCCAGTTCGAGTTCCTCGGCCATCACCATGTGGCGAACAAGACCGACTGCAGCACCTGCTGGGCGAGGCCGCTCTGCGCCGGCGGCTGCTATCACGAGGCGCACGTGCGCTACGGCGACACGGGCGTGGCCAACCTGCACTACTGCGACTGGATCCGGAGCTGGACCAACACCTGCCTGGAGGTCTACGGCGAGATCGCGGTCCGGAACCCGGGATACCTGGAGCAGTTCGAGGCATGATCGACGGCGACCTCAGAATGACAAAGGAGGCGGACAAGTGGACCACCTGAAAGCCATCAACCAGAAGGCGCGGCGGATTCAGGCGCATGTCGGCGCGCCGGTGGCCGCGAACGGCGGCGCGGCCGACGCGCCGGCCAGCGCCG
Organism: Gemmatimonadota bacterium; assembly: GCA_022823145.1. Taxonomy (GTDB): domain Bacteria; phylum Gemmatimonadota; class Gemmatimonadetes; order Longimicrobiales; family Gaopeijiaceae; genus Bin94. The sequence continues at coordinate 32,440 of JAJDXS010000019.1, read as the reverse complement.
CCGCCAGCGATCCCGACGCCCTCGATGTCGTCGGCTTGGAAAGCCGCCAGGGGCCGCACATCCCGCTGGGGTGCTCTCTCGTGTTTGCTCCCGGCTGGGAAGTGGACTCGACGGGCGGGACGGCCGGACTCTGTCAACCCGTCGAACGCGACCTCTTCGACTGCCACCTGGCCTGCTTCTGGCCCGCCCACGTGCCGGACCAGCTCAACCACGCGCCGGACTGGACGGGCAAGTGCGCGGCGGCGCAGAAGGACTGGCGCAAGATCGACCTGATCTTCCCGTGATGCGCATCGGGGCGCTTCTGAGTGCGGGGCTGCTGGTGCTTTCGGGCGCCCACTCCGCGGCGCACGCCCAGAGCGGCGGCAACGGCGTCATCTACATGGCGGCGTACGATGAGTCGGTCAAGGTCATCGACGAGAGCACGCTCGAGATCGTCGATGAGATTCCGACCTCGATCGGGATCCCGATCGGGCTGACGCTTTCGGCCGATCATGAGCGGATCTACGTGCGCGACGCCGAGTTCGAGGAGATCGAGATCTTCGACGTGGCGACGCGCCAGTCCCTCGACAGCTTCACGCTGAGCCGCGGCAGTTCGAGGGTGCGGATCTGGGGGATGGAGGTCGATCCGGCGGAGGAGTTCGTCATCCTCAACACCATGCGGTACACGAAGCGCATCGACCGCTGGGAGATCGACGAAGCGGTGCTGCTCAAGTACGACCTGCAGCACAAGCGGGTCACCGACACGATTCCCTGGCCGGAGGGCGAGGGCGGGCGCCGGGCGCGGTTGATGTTCTCGCCCGAGGGGGAGTACCTGTACTTCTTCAGCCGCGGCAACATTCTCGTGCTGGAGACCGAGGGCTTCACGGAAGTGGACCGCTGGGATCTGTCGCGTCCGCTCGAGGAGGGACTCGGACGCTTCAGCTTCGGGTTTCCGACGAGCCCCCACGACGACGAGGGCTTTCACACCGGGCTCTTCAACTTCACCGATCCGGTGCAGAACCGGCGCATGATGGGGATCGCGCGGGTCAACCTGGCGGAACGCGACGTCGACTTCTTCACGCTGGGTCCGAGCCAGGGGGTCAGCTTCCGCCTCGCGCCCGGCGGCCGGAAGGCGTACGGCCTGGTGCAGCAGATCGGCAACTACGAGTTCTGGACCTTCGACCTCGAGGGTCGGCGCGTCGAGAATCGCCAGCGCTTCGCGGGCCGCCCGCGGATGAGCCTGGAGATCAGCTCGAACGGGGAACTGCTCTACGTCTACAACGCCGGATCCACGATCGACGTGTACGACGCCGACAGCTACGAGTTCATCCGGACCGTGACCTTCGACGCGGACATGACCAGCTTCGTGATGATCCCGGAGGGGACGGGGCCGCGGGCGGGCGGCTGAAGGAAGCGCTTTCCTCTCCCTGTTCTGCCCGCTGGGCCTTGACGCTGTCGCAAGTGACGCCATAATGTGATGTCATTCCGTAGCATCACATGGAGTCATCCGATGAAAGCAATCACCCTACGCAACGTGCCGGCGGACCTCGCGGCGGCTCTCGATCGGGAGAAGAAGCGGCGGGGACTTTCCCTGAATCGAACAGCGATCGAGCTGCTCAAACAGAGCCTGGGGGTCGGGGAGCGGCGCTCGAACGGACTGGGCCGGCTGGCGGGTCAGTGGAGCGATGAGCAGGCCCGGGAGTTCACGTGCATGCTCGCTCCGTTCGGGGACATCGATCCCGAGATGTGGAAGTGAGCCGGTACTGCCTGGACACCTCGGCGTACATCCGGTTTCTCCGGGGAGACGCCAATGCCGTCGACGCGATCGATAGCGCTGCCTGGATCGGCTTCCCAACGATTGCGCTGGGAGAGCTGTACACCGGGTTTTCGCTGGTCGCCAAACACGAGCGTGACACCGCACGCCTCCGGGACTTTCTGGCTCACCCGGTCGTCGAGACCATTCCGGTCGACGATGAAGTCGCGCATGAATACGGGCAACTGGTGGCCGGGCTCAGGAGGATCGGCAAACCGCTTCCGGCCAACGACATCTGGATCGCGGCCTGCGCTGCGCGCACCTCCAGCGTCGTACTGACCTGCGATACTCACTTCGCCCGGATTGACCGGGTTGGATGCGTGGTGTTGCGGCAGGATGACTGACCGGTCCACGCGCCGGCGAAGACGGCCGGCTTCAGAGGCGCCCTGATGGCCATGCTGGACGCCGAACTACGCCGCGGACTCGCCTACGTAATCCCCTACCGCGCGCGGCTCGCGGTCATTCTCGCGCTCAACCTGGCCGGGACGGGGCTGGCGCTCTACGTCCCCTACCTCACGCGGACCCTGGTGGACGACGGCCTTCTGGGCAGAGACCTCGACGCACTGGAGCGGGTGGTCGTCCTCTTCGTCGGCGTCACCGCCGCCAGCTTCGTGCTCAACTTCGCCAGCGGGATGCGGTACACGAAGGTGTCGGCCGAGATCCTGTTCGACATGCGGCTCGCGGTCTACCGGCACCTGCAGCGGCTGTCGCCCAGGTTTTTCGCGCGCACGCCGCTCGGCGAGATCATGTCGCGGATCAACAACGACGTGAGCGAGATCCAGCGCGTGCTCGCGGACACGCTGCTCGCGTGGGTGGGGAACGTGGCGTTCCTGGTGGGGACCGTGGGGATGCTGCTGTGGCTGGACTGGCGGCTGTTCCTGGCGGCCGCGGCGCTCCTGCCGCCGGCGATCTGGACGCTGGTGCGCTACAGGAAGCGGCTGGAGGTGCGGGTGCGGATCATGCGCGAGCGGAGCGCGAGCATCGGCGCCTTCCTGATCGAGACGCTGCGCGGGGTGCGCCTGATCGCCGCCTCGAACGCCGCCGAACGGGAAGCCGCGCGATTCCGCGACCGCAACGACGCGTTCGTGGACTCGCTCATGAAGATGCAGCGGCTGCGCTACCTGTCCGGAGGCCTGCCGGGGCTGCTGCTGTCGGCCAGCACGGCGGTCGTGTTCCTCTACGGCGGGTCGCGCGTGATCGACGACGTGATCACGCTGGGTACCTTCACCGCGTTCATGGCCTACCAGATGCGCCTGATCGGTCCGGTGCAGGGTCTGATGGGGCTCTACACGGGACTCGCCACGGCCCGGGTCTCGCTGCGCCGCGTGCACGAACTGCTCGACGAGCCGATCGAGGTGGTCGACGCGGAGTCACCGGCCGCGCTGGGCCCCGTGCGCGGGGAGCTGGTGTTCGAGGACGTGTCGTGCGGGCACGGACGCGGCGGCGCGGTACTGGAGGGGTTCGGGATGAGGGTCGCGCCGGGTGAGGTGGTGGCTCTGGTGGGTCCTTCAGGGGGTGGAAAGTCGACGGTGGCCGACCTGATTGTCCGCCACATCGACCCCGATTCCGGGCGCGTGTTGCTGGACGGGAGAGATGTGCGAGACATCGGCTTGGCGGAGCTGCGCGCGAATGTCGCCCTCGTCGACCAGGCCGCGTTCATCTTCAACACATCGATCCTGGAGAACGTGCGGTACGCGCGGCCGGACGCGGACGAGGCCGCGGTGATGCGGGCCGTGGAGCGCGCGGGTCTCGGCGACTTCGTGGGGGGGCTGCCCGACGGGCTCGGCACGGTGGTGGGCGAGGACGGCCGCCAGCTCTCGGCGGGGGAGCGTCAGCGCGTGGCGATCGCGCGGGCGCTGCTGGCCGACCCGGCCGTGCTGGTGCTGGACGAGGCGACGAGCGCGCTGGACGCGGCCGCCGAGGCGCACGTGGTGGGCGCGTACCGCGAGGTGATGAGGGGGCGGACGACCGTGCTGATCACGCACCGGGAGGAGATGCTGCGGGGGGTGGATCGGGTGATGGGGGTGGGTGGGTAGGGGGCGTCGGAACGACATGAATGGCCCGGTGCGTGGTCACCAATTGCACGCTGGCACCACGGAAACTGTTAACAAGGGTAGAGAGACAAGCCAGCAGTCGCGCCTTTCGGCGGAGCATCCGCTTGCCGGGCCATGCGGGCACCACCCAAGGAGGAAGCATCACGATGGACAAGTCCCAGAAGCAGTTTCCCAACGTCGATTGGATCCCGACACTCGGCGCGCTCATTGCATTGGTAGGTGCATTCGGCGTGCTCGCTGTCGATGCCAACCCAGTGTCCGCGCAATGTCTCGTCTGCGAAGTTGCAGAGTGCGAGGAAGGAGCTGGCGGTTCCAACTGCGAAGAGCAACACGCTGGCGGAGCGCCTAACACCTGTGAGACCAGCGGCGGATGCACCTGTGTCAAGGTTCAGAGGCGCTTCTGGTTCGACGGCCAGGCATGTTCGCCCACCGCCCTGAACTCTACGGCGCCGACGGATGTCCGCTTTGTAGGGCAAGACGGAGACCAAGTTGCACTGGTTCGTGTCGGAGCCAATCATTTCGCCGCCACCGCGTGTGGGGCTCGTGACCGGTGGTCCCTATTGGCCCGCGAGCTGCCCGACGGTAGGCTGTCCGTAACAACCAATCCTATTGTGATTCGTGTCCAGAGGTGGGCACTGGAGCTCGGGTCGTTCGAACGTGTTGCGCTGGACCAACAATGACCAACACGATGGCGGATACCAGCAGTAGACGCTTCACCAAGCCGTGCTGCACACCCATACGGGTCGCGGTTGTGGTCGCGGTCGCCACGGCCGGGTTTGCAGGCCACGTCCATGCTCAGGCCGGCGATGCGGAGAAGCGCCAAGTATCGGTGCGCGAAATCTGGCGCACCTACGGTGACCCCGGATTTGGCGAGGTTCGCGGAATGGCGGCGTGGCCGGACGGCACGGTTTGGGTTGGCGACAACCGTCTGGCCGAGGTGTCGGAAGTGTCTGCAGACGGTCGCCGCGTGCGTGTTGTGCTCTCCGAAGGCGAGGGTCCCAGGGAGGTGGGACGGGTTCACCGCCTGGATGCTCTACCGAATGGAGGAATGATCGTACGCACGAGCAGTCACTACCACTTTTTTGGTCCCGACAAGCGGCTGCGAAAGCGACGTCCCCGCACGGCCAGTGTCTGGCTTTGGGGGTTCGCGGCAGCCCCCGACGGTGGCTTCATCCAAAGTGGCGGGTACGGGTCGCAGGCATCAAACGAGTTGGCTCGTTACAGCGTGCATCGGTATGACGACAATGGAGATCACCAGCGCAGCTGGCACCCCGCCGTGGACCACGACGACTGGGAAATCGTGCGATCTGCTTCGGGCGGTGCGATCTCGGTCACGCCGCAGGGCGGGTTGTTGGTTTCCGACGCTGCGCCGTTTCGCATCACGAGATACGCGGATTTGAATGGCAACGGGGCTCAACTGATCATCGAGGACGAGAGCATCGTCTCGTCGGCAGAATTGGAGAGAGCCGTAGTAAGGGGTTCCAACAATTCCATCAGATACACGGAGGGTTGGAACAAGTCCGTCTACGTGGGAGAGCTTGGGAACGCCCACATCCTGAACGTTTCTTTTTTCTGGCCTGACGACGGCGGGGAAGACGAGCGCGCGCACACCCTCTGGGTGGTTGTCAGCCCGGATGGAGAGGTGGTTGCCCGCACGAGAGTGAATGCCGGATACCGCGTTTGGAACGTTACGCCGGACGGGTACTACCTCGCCTCACTATGGGACTACGACGAGTTTCAGTTTGCCGCAGTGAAACTGGAGGTCAGTGTGAGCGAACCGTGAGGGAGGAGGGGGGGAGGGGTTCGTCCGCGCGCTGCGACGAGGTAACCGGACAGTCGGAGACTTGCGTCTCCTACTACGAAGCAGGGACGCTTTACCCCGGTCCCTAGGTCTGGGATCGTCCCCGTTGCGCCTCGCGCCGTCCTGGCCACAGAATGGCGCGAGGCGCAGCAGGGGTTGGGAGTGAACCATCGCCAAGTCAGGGAAAGACCTATGGTGCTGATCACGCACCGAAAGACAGGTTCAGGCGCAAAACAACGAGCACTGCCGCTGTTGGCCGTCATGTGTTTCCTTGCGGCTGCTCCGCACTCGGCCAGTGGACAGGTGGTTCGTGGCAGGCTGATGGACGCTGGCGGAGATGTCGGCATAGGCGGAGCGATGGTGAGCCTGATGGACCGGGATGGTCGGACGCTTGAACATGTGCTCACGCGTGGCGGTAGCGGCCTTTTCCTGCTTCGGGCAGTGGTGCCGGGGCAGTACCGAGTCAGGGCCGACCGGATTGGGTACGCTTCGACCTTTTCGGATTTCTTCCACCTGGCGCATCAGGACACGTTGACAATCGAACTGGCCGCGCGCATCGAGCCGGTGTCCCTCCAGGGAATCGAGGCGTCGGCGGATCGTCGGTGCCGCGTGCGTCCGGAGGAGGGTCTGGCCATCGCACGGGTGTGGGAGGAAGCGCGGAAGGCCCTTGCGGCAGCGGCGTGGACGCAGGAGCGGGGACTGCACCACTACGACATGCTCAATATCAGGCGTCAACTGGACGACACAGGTCGGCGCGTGGAACGGGAAGACCGCGAGTACATCCAAATGGCGGCTCAGGCGCCGTATGCCTCTCGTCCGGCGGACTCACTCCTGGCCGAGGGATTCGCGCGTCTGTCTGCGGGCGGATCAGAGTTCTGGGGACCGGACGCTGCCGTGCTGCTGTCCGATGCCTTCCTGGACACTCACTGCTTTCGGATGAAGCGCCACGAAGACAATCCAGGAGAGTTGGTCGGTCTGGAGTTCGAGCCCGTGCCCGGCCGGCAGGTGCCCGAGATTATCGGCACGTTGTGGCTGCACGCGGCCTCGGCGCAGCTGCAGCAGCTGGATTTCCGGTATGTCAACCTTGACCTTCATCCACGGATCATGAGGGGCGCGCCGGGCGGCATGGTGGAGTTCACTACACTGCGGAACGGCATGTGGATCGTACCCTCGTGGAACCTTCGCATGGTGCGCCCTGGGGAAGCCCCCGACGCCATGACCGGCCGTCCCACAGCCTCGCTGGCAGCCATCATCATGGAACATGGCGAGGTACTGCGCGTTCACGACGGACAGGATATCGTCTTTGAAGGCGACCTTGGCGGCCGCATTGCGGGCACGGTTTTCGACACCCTGGGGGTTGGCCTGCCGCTCGCTCGCGTCTTTCTCAACGGTGAGGGGACCGAGGTGACCACCGACGCCGACGGCCGATTCGAAGTCGCCCATCTGGGCCCTTACACGTACTCGGTTCACTACACGCATCCGTATCTCGAGCAACTGTGGTACCAGCCTGCGCCGGTCGAGATCGAGTTGGGGCCGGAGCTGACGCATCCCGTGCACGTGGACTTCGAGGCGCCTTCGCTGAACGAGGTGCTGGACGAGGTCTGCGCCGGTGTCAGCCGGCCCGGCCCGACGCGCATGGTGCGAGGTGAGCAGGCCTCGTACCGGGGCATTCTCACCATCGCCGCGACCGATGGCGAAGGCCGCCCGGTCGCCGGGGCGACAGTTCTGACAATGACGCCGGGTCTTCGCCCGGAGGGTCTCAACGGCGCTCATGCCAGGAACCGTGGACAGACGAGCCCTTCGGGGCTGTATCGGATATGCTGGCTGCCTCTGGAGGTTCCGCAGAACCCTCCTGTTGCGAACTGCGGGCAGGTAGGTGCCAGGTGCTTCACCGGATTAGGCGAAAGAAGGCTGCGAAGGAAGGCGTCGCGAGTTCGAAGCCAGCGCTGATCGCGCCGATGCTCGCCGCCGCGAGCGCCGTCCTCGTCCAACAAGGGGACGCGCAGGTCATCGACGGTGTCGTCGTCGACTCGGCGTCGCTGGCGCCGGTCGCTGGAGCGATCGTCTCGCTCGTCCACCGCGATGGCCGCGACCTTCAGCGATTCGTGGTGGACGCGGACGGATCGTTCCGGTTCCTGCTTGCGGGGCCGGGCACCTACAGCCTGCGCGCGGAGCGCCTCGGAATGAACACCGCGACCGTGGGTGGTCTCGATCTGGGACTCGCGGATACGGTAGTGGTCCGACTCGCTCTCCGGCATCTTCCGTTCGACCTCGACGGTATTGAGGTTTCGGGAGAAAGGCGGTGCGAGCTGCAGGCCGATGTCGGCGGGGCGACCCACCGTGTGTGGGAGGCGGCCCGCGGTGCGTTGCTGGCGCTTGATGCTTCCGAGACCGCCAGCCGGTATGTGTACGATCTTGAGAGACACGTCCGGGAGCTTGAACCAGGTTCTCTGGAGGTCCGCAGGGAGACGCGCACGCTTGCGCGATCGACGGACGCGCGGCCGATCAGGAGCCGTCCGGTCGAGCTCCTTGTTTCCAACGGCTGGGTCGTCGATGATGGCGGAGGGCATCGCTTTTTTGCACCCGATGCGCACGCGCTGCTGTCCGAACCGTTCCTCGCAACTCACTGTATTAGGCTGCGCAACCCCGACGAGTCGCGCCCCGAGCTGATCGGTCTGGAGTTCCGTCCACTTCGCTCCAGCCCGCCTCGCCCCGACATCGAGGGCGTCCTGTGGCTCGCACGCGAGACCGGTGAGCTCCAATGGCTGGACTTCGGCTACCTCGGCCTGTCCGGTTTGGCGGCAGAGCATCGAAGCGATCAGATTGGCGGCCGCGTGGAGTTCCTGGGCATGCCCGATGGCGGATGGATCGTGACGAAGTGGCACATCCGAATGCCGATCATGGTCGCGGAGCGAGACCGACTCTTCGGTGTTCGCCGTACCAGGCTGGCCGGAATCAGGGAGGAAGGCGGGCGGGTCGTGCGCGCGCTGCGACGAGGTACGGGACAGGTGGCCTACGGCGAACTGGGGGGTGTGCTGGTTGGAGAGGTAGTCGGAAGCCGTACGGGAGACCGGGTCACCGTCGTAGGTCTCGGCATCGAGGCGATGGTGGATGAGGGTGGACTTTTCTCGATAGCCGGCCTTCCAGAAGGAAACCACCGACTTGCCCACGTTCGTCCCTGGTTGCTGGGGTTGGACCGCGAATTTGCCGTGGCCGACGCCCGGGTCGTGGCCGGCGACACCACGACCATCCGAGTCGGGCCACCGGCGCCTGAGCAGGTGTTGGCCGCAGCGTGCCGATCGGAGGAGTGGGATCCGGCGACGGGAGTGCTGCTGGGCGACGTCTCCGACGGCCGCGGGGCGGCGCTCGAGGGCGTGGAGGTGGTCGCCGAGTGGGTTGCGGTTCGCGACATCGGCGACAGACTGAGCGCCGAGGCCCGCACGCAGAACACGACGACCGATCTGTTGGGCGAGTTCCGCATCTGCGGCGTCCCGGTCGATGGCTATACGATTAGCGTGACCACCGGGACCGGAACGACGCGCGTGACTGAAGAAATCGTCCTATCGCCGGACGTGCCAATAGGATGGGTCTCGCTCAGGCTGGCGAGGTGAGTCTTTCACCCGTTCTTCCTCGCCTCGTTGACGTGGGCTACGGTGACCCATCTGTACCGAATCCCATCCGCCAACACGGCCTCATTGCGCTGTTCGTGTCTTCGCGCCCCACAAATGCTGAGCGACCTCGGGCAGGTGCCGTCCGTGCCCCTCGGCGACAACCCGACCGTGCCCGTCGACCGCGAAGACCCACGGCGTCCGTCGTGTAATGGCATGATCCACGGTCTCGGTTGATGTGACGAGGACCGGCCATTCTCGCTCACGCACGTAGTCCGGCGCCAAGGGACTCCGAGAGATGGCAATGATCCGATGCCCCTTGTGTGCATTGCCCTCAAGCCAGCTGGACCAAAGGGGTGCAGCGTCGCGAGAGTGGACACAGTCAGGGTCGAAGACCAGCAGGAGCGTAAGCTGCCCCGCGTCAAGCTCTTGCAACGCCCCGTGGGATTCTCTCAAGGACAGATCCGATAGGTCGTGTCCATTGGTCACAAAGGGAGTCGGGCCATCGGCTCGGCCCAGATGTATGCTACGGCCGTCGCTTGAAGGATCGATATAGCCGCGAGCGCGATCACGAGGGGGCGCTTGGGCGGGCGTCGACAGGTCCATCTCTCGCTCGCGGGAAGAGTCTCGGTACTCTTGCCTTCACTCGGTGTCACGGCAACCTCGGCGGGTGGAAAGTCCAGTCGGGGCCAACAGGGGTGTCTGCCCTCATCACCCCCAAATAACAGCTCCCGAGCCCGATGCGTGCAATGAATAGTCGCCGGCAACCGGGATTCGCATTGCACGTTTCCATGTCGAGATCTGTTAACTGATCGAAAAGGGAAGGCGGCTCGCGGAGAAGATGCTGCCCTCCAATACGAACTCTGGGATGTCTTCACCCTCCAAAAGGAGCAGGGACTTGCGAGTTGCTGCGATGGTACTCATCCTGCTGAACCTTGTCCTCGGCGCGAGTCTGCTGCTGGCGACCAGGAACGACGCGAATCGAGCGATCGGATTCTCCAATTGCTGCCGCGGAGATGGTCCCGAAGCCTACTGCTGTTACCGGTGTTGTTGGTTCGCGCCCAGTTGCGAGACCGATAGCGTCTGTCAAGACAGTTGACAGCGTCGCCTGCTGTTCCTCAGGGAGGCTGAACGAATGACGAGAAGCCGGTCCAGCTCCGAAGCCGCCCTCTGCGCGGGACCCATCATCAAAGCCATGGCGCCCTGGCTCTTGTTGATGGTCATTGGGCGGGTCGTGCTGGGCCAGCTTTGGTCGCCATTTGAAGAGGACCCCTCGCTTTCCCGATGGGTATGGCGCGTGGCTGAAGATACGGCATTGCTCCTCCCGTTCCTTCTTTTCCCGGCGGGGTTGGCGGTAGGACGAGTGCTGGGGCACTCGCACCGGGCGGTCAGGATCGGTGTTTTCGTCGGAATGCTGGTGGGCATCCTGTCCTACATCCTGGGCGCTTGGGTTGCACCGGAAATCGAGGAGCGCATTCTCGTGGCGCGGGGTGCCGAAGAGGTCGACACGCGGCGGTTCGGAAGTCAAACGCCGGTCGGCATTCTCCGCAATCTCGAGTCCGTGCAGACCAATCCACCGCCTCGATACAGCCTTCGAACGAGCACTCCACAGGAGTTTCCTCCCAACGTGCTCCTCTGGCGCCTGCACCAGCCACTGGCGCTCGCCGTGTTCGGGATCGCCAACGTGCTCCTGGGGCTACTCGCTTCCGAGTTGACGGTAGACCTCTCCAACCGGGTGAGGCGAAATGTACGGTTGGCAATAGGTGTCGGGGGTGGAATCGCTTTCCTGGTCTGCTTGGTGGTGGCTTCCCCTGTCGAGCCATTCCTGCGGGACGGAACCATGCGATCGGGAATTGCCGGTGCATGGCTACCACTTTCGATACCCCTGATCGAGGGCTTGGTTCTTCGGTACCTCCTCAAGAACCGGCGGTACGGATGAGCGACGCGACTCTCGGTATCCCCAATCCACTATCGGGCGACGCAGCGCCCGCACGGAAGGAGCCGCGCTCGTCCGATGACGATACCATGCCGGGCACAGAGCGCGATGTCATTGACTGGGCGGCCTTTCGGGATGGGGACGAGGAGTGCTTTCGCGCCGTCCTGGACCGCTATGGACCCCTGATTCGCAGCGTCGTGTCGTCGTATGCAGATTCCGAGGACGACCGGGAGGACTTGTATCAGGAGACCTGCATCCGGATTCTGGAGCAGCGGCACAGGTACCGCGAGCAGGGGTCGATGGGCGGATGGATCCGAACGGTGGGGCGGCACGTGGCCCGGAATTGGCGCGAGTCGCGATCCGCCCGCGAGTCAGCGAAAGACAGTTATCTGGCCGCGGCCGCGCCAATAGAGGCGGCAGCGCACATCACCGATGACCCATCGAGGCTTTTGAACTTCAAGGACTTGCTGGCCAACGTGGAGCTGGCTCTGGATGCCATTCCAGAGCGGCAAGCGGAGGCATTCAGATTGGTCCAGCTGAAAGGGTACAGTGCCAAGAAGGCCGCCAAGATCCTGGATGTCGAGACGGCGACGGTGCGTTCCAACGTGCGTCACGCCAGGAAGAAGCTCCGCGAACTGGTGGTGGAGACGAAGAGATGAACTGTCCTGACCTGAGAACGCTGGGTCGAGTCGGCACGCCCGACGCCGATCCGGCTGTCGTGGAACATGTGTTCAATTGCGAGTCGTGCTGGCTGGATTGGCAGATCCAGCAGGGCGCGCGGTACCTGCAGGAGCCGGTGGCCAAGACTGCTTCGGACGTGAACGACAGGGTGATCGCCAGGGTGCTACTCAGGTCCCGGCGTCATCGGGAGGTACCGGCGACCTGGGGCGATGCCGCGCTGTTCGGAGCAGGGGTTGCGATCGCTGTGCTCGTCTTCATGTTGGCAGTTCCGGCGACCGCAGCGGCGATACCGGTTGGTCCCGCTGTGGCATACGCGGTCATAACCGGTGCCTTGGGCATGTTCTACGTCAAGAAGCGAGACGAAGGTCGCCTTGCCGCCGATGCCTTTTTGACAGCGGAAGACCTGGGCGGGGCCTGAACTCGGTTCCGCCTCTGGCTCCCAGTCCATAGGCGGCCCGCGTGGCGGCGGCCACCCCCCGCCTCAGACGTATCTCCGGTATCTCCGCTTGCCGACCAGATAGTAGAGAAGCAGCGTCTCGCCGATCGGTAGCGACAGGGGCAGCCAGGCTCCGGCGACACCCGAATGGAGTGTCCCGTCGCGCAGGAAGGGCGGGATGGGCGAGGTGGCGATCAGGAGCAGGAAGAAGGCGATACCCGAGCCCGCGCCAATGGCAAAGAGTGTGTTTCGGCGGATCGGACTGCGAAAACCGACGGTCAGCTGAGCGGCCAGCATGCCGAGCATCACGTTCGTGAGACCGAAGGCGGCCATGGCCACCGGTTGGTGCAGGAGCCAGCGAAGCACATTGGGAGGGTGTTGCTCCGGCCGTTCGACACTGAGGTGGTACTGCTGGGGAGGGTTCGCTTCGACGTAGCGGAGATTGCGGGCGATGCCGACCGGTGTATCGAGGCCGAACTTCTCGACATGGGCCGTCTCCGTCCCCTGTGCGGCGAGCGCGTGGTGGTACACGACTGGCTCCACCCAGGCATCGAGAACGTAGGTGCAGGCAGCGACCAGGACGCCGACGCCGATGGCGGTTCGGAACGCTCGGCGAGAGTGGCCCAGAGCCTTGGCCAGCGCCACCCCGGCCGGAAACAACAGGAACGGCAGCACCAGGGCGGTGCCGTTGGTGACCGACCACATCCACGAGAGGAACGGCTGCGACCATTCCCAGGGCGGCCAGCGAAGGCCGCCGAACTGGAGCGCAACGATGATCAGCAGGAACCACGGGAGCACGGCCTTGGCCGTCGCGCCAATCCAGCGCCGTGCGCCCGGCGCCGCCGCCCGTTCTGCAACGCTCATCGCAGGCTCCTCCCGCTTTGGACGACTTCGTGGTTGCCAACCCGACCCACCAATCTATCGATCCATCAATCGACGTGCTCGAATCCCGGCCAGAGGACTGTCGCATTACCGCTCGCACCCCGAAGGCGAGTGGGCCGCGCCCGGGGCGACGGTTAGGGTCGCTCCGAATCGTCACGCCAATGAGCACGGTTGCTCGCTTCAGCGCCGGGAACTGTTACCCAGGTATGCTGCACACAGACGAAGATACGGAATCCCGTCGGTGCCGCGCCGAGGGTTAGCGGGGCGGGCTTCAGAGTTCCATTGTACTGGGGGATCTCGAGGTCGCCTGCTACCTCCTTGACGAGGGAGACCGGGTTATCGACCTGGATCCGGTGCTTGTTCCGTGGGGCCGATGGCCGTCCGCTGGGGGTCTTTACCGGAACCAATGGCCTGCAGGAGGTGATGGGGATCATCTCCGGGAAATCGCGCACGTTCACGTCATGCGAGAGCGGCACATTGGTGCAAGGTATTACCGCTCGCGGATTTCTGGACATCTGCAGGGCACTCGTGAAGGCATTGATAAAGGGCGAACTGAAGGTCACCGGCCAGCTTGACGCGGCAGTCGATTGCGCAGCAATCATAAGCGCGTGTGCAGATGTCGGCTTGATCGCCATGATAGATGAAGCGACAGAGTACCTCCAACTTCAAGACAGCACGTGAGCGAGCAGCCGGCCTTTGGGCGGGTCGGGCCGGGCCACCCGGTGTCTGTAATGATTGATGGCGGGCGCGCCGCTATAGTTGAGCAACGTACCGTTCTGCAGGATTGACCTGCTGGAGTTACTGAGGGGCCTCATAGATAAGCGCGGATCGGAGAAGCGCAAGCATGAGTCAACCCACGCGCGACGCAGTCGTGAGGTTGCTTGGCCAGAGATTCGCACCGGGCGTGGCCTCGGTTGCCTCTGCTGCGTTGACGCTTATCGTATGGCGAGGTTCCGGCAGCCGTTCATAGCATCCGCGTCGTCCTCCTCGGATACGAGGAATTCAAAGCCGATGTCCCGGTCAACGGCGTGGAGGTGCTGGGCCTCTACCTGACGCCTAAGGGACGTGGACAGCCACCCTGAGCCTACTTTTTGATCCGATACATCCGCACGTACTGTACGTCCAATTCATCTGTCCAGACCCCCAGCAAATAGTCCTCGCCAATGTCCATGTACGGTGCCTGGTACTGGAGGAGCGTCTGTTGGAGACCGGGAGGCAGGGAGACACTACCAAGCCATGTGCCGTCAGGAGCGTGGATCTCGAACGGAGGGGGCTCGGCGCCGGCCACATGGTAGGGCCGCAACCACACATGTCCGGTAGCGTCCAGGTATACCGAGCGCAGTATCGGTAGTGTCGGTGCCCTCGGCCGCGCGCGCCACAGACGCCGCAACATCGCGACGTCTTGCGGTGCCTCTTGTTCGGCGTCCGAAAAGGCCATCTTTACCACGCCGTCAAGATGGAGATCGAACAGGCTGGTGGTTGCTTCTCGCGGAGTCACGTCGCGGCGAAACACCGCCATTACCGAGCCGTCTTGAGGCGAGACCAGGCGCACGAGCCAAGACTCCGTGTCGATCACCGCCAGACGCCCCCTGGGGGCCGTGCCGTACTCCGGCCCATTGGAAAACACATAAGCGCCGTGTGAATACCCACCTCCCTCCAGCACACGTACATACCTTTCGTAGCCGGGCTGCACGAGCAGGGACTTGGCGGTTCCGTGCTCAAGGTCCAGCGCGACTAGATGTTCCAGGGGCCACCGAACAATCCCGGTAGGAATGGCGTCGCTGTACTCGTAGAAGCGCACGATGAGCAGACCGTCCACGACACCCACTGCCTTCCGGGGTACCAACGCTTTGGCAGCCGCCTCTCCCTCGGTGATTGCTACCCGCACAGTTCGCACCAGCCGACCCTGGGGGCCGAATAGCTGCGCCCGCATTAGACTTGCGTCATAGGCCACTAGGGTATCCGCGACTGTCGAACCAAGGAAATCCAGGCTCTCGAAGTCACCGGGCCCGTCCCCGAACCTCCCCGCACGCCATTGGAAGTTGCCTGCTGTGTCGTAACTCCGCAGTTCCGCTGCCCCCCGATCTGCAACGACGATGTTGCCATTACTCAGGCGAACAGCGGCGACGACATCGGTGAACTGATAGTCGGGAGCACCGGAGATGGTCCCGATCTCGATCAGCGGCGCATCTTCGATGGCCCAACCTTCCCCCGGGGCCCATAGGCGCTTGATTCCGGTAGCGATGGCGATGCCGCCCGAATCAGCGTGTATCGTGTAGTTCGACGCGGGCGCGGAGTCGCAGGCGGATGCTCCAAGATGAATAGCAGGCAGGCCTAGGATGGTCACCAGGATTCTAGGGATCTCCATGTTCAGCGCTCCCAAACGATCGGTTTGTCACGGAGGTCGCAACAGTGAGCCAAATGCCCCACGGACCTAGTTTAGCTGCTAGCCACGAACTCACGACGCCAGCGGGGTTGCTCGCTACTCGACAACTCCCACAGTCAAAACCAAACAGTAGCATGAACTGGCGGGAAGGTGTGAGTGTGTTGCGAGCAAGCCACTAGGCCGCTGCTCGGCCTGCCGGCTTCTCTGAAACGTCAGGGGTGGGGGTCGACAGGGTTCCAGGGATCTGGCCCATGGCCGCACAGCGCCCGACCGCGATTCGTGGACTGACGTTTTCTGGCTTTGCTCGTTGCTTGCCGAGGCCCGGACGCCCCACCGGCGCCGAAACGACCGGAGAGCCTCGAGCAGGTGTTTGTCGTCGAGTCCGTCATCGACGTCGGCGAGGATTCCGGCGGACTCGATCGCCGATGTCGGCGCGTTTCTGGAACGGAGGGCTGGCGGCTTCGTCATCGCGGACAGGTTGCTCCCACGGATACGGAGCTATGGCGAGGACGGCCGCCTGGAGGCGGCATTCGGGCGGTTCGGCGACGGTCCTTTCGAGTTCCGGCAAGTCAGCAGCCTGGCGGAGACTCCATCCGGGGAGGTCGTGGTTGCGGACTCGCGCAGGTCCGCGCTCTTCTACCTGACGCCGGGGCTGCGGCCCGACACGATGGTGAGTGTGCCGGGTACGCCCCGCCGCATCGTCTCGTTCGGGCCGGATCTCATTGTTCGCATGGACCAGTTTGCAGCCAGGGGTCCGAGTCGTCTGGTTGCCAAGCCGCCGCTCTTTCATCGCCTCACTGGCGGTCGTGTAGCCTGGAGCGCGTACCCGGCCCGCTTCAGCCTGGCCGAGCGACCCTACTGGGGGAGCTTTGCGACCAATCTCGTGGCCGTGGCGGGCGACTCGATCTTCGTCATGACTTCTCTGACATACCCCATCACCGTCATTGACGCGGCGGGCGACTCGGTGGGAACGATGGGTAAGCCATCGGAGTCGTTCCGGCCGATCCCGGTCTTTGACAGGGGGAATTCGCCGGTCCTTCGACGGCTCTGCCAGACGCGCTGGCGAGCTTTGATGTCGTCGGCCGTCTCGACGTACTGGCCGGTTCCCGTCTCGTCGTCACGCACAGCCGCTACGACGACACCGATCCTCGTCCTTCGCTGCGCAGAACTCACTCCACACTCGATATCTACGACCGGCACACGGGCGCCAAACTCTACGAGGATGTGCCCCTGCCGGAACGGTCGAAGGTCCTTGGCGGAGGTCGGTTTCTCTACCTGCTCCTGAGCCAGGACTTCCCGCCCTGGCGCATCGCGAAGCTACGCCTGTTGACGGATCGGGACACCTCTGGAGCCGAGGGATCGACCTCGTGGGGGATCGGGGGGCAAGAACCGGGGAGCGGCTGAGTCATGCTCCGTTGCCAATTCTTGCCAACGTCGCTAGCCTGTAGCCATGAACACCATGAACATCTCGCTTCCCGCGTCGATGAAGGCGTTTGTCGACGAGCAGGTGGCGGGACGGGGATACGGCAGCTGTAGTGCGTATATCCGCGAGCTGATCCGGCAGGATCTGGATCGGCAGCATCTCAGGAGCCTGCTGCTCGCGGGCGGGGAGTCGGAGCCCTCGGCCACTGCGGACGCCGCCTACTTCGACAAGCTGCGGGCCAGGATTCGCCGACGCTCGGGCGAATGACGCCGAAATCGGTGGTCCTGCGGGCGGCGGCCCAACGGGACATCGAAGAGGCGGCCACCCACTGCCTGGAGGAAGCCGGGCCGGAGGTCGCGCTGCGCTTCATCGACAGTGTCGAGCAGGCGTTTCGCCATATCGCCGACAACCCGGGATCGGGTTCGCCCCGCTACGGCCACGAACTCAACCTGCCGGGCCTTCGTTCGTGGCCTCCGGGGTCGTACCCCCACCTCGTGTTCTACATGGTGGGCCGCGGCCGGGTGGATGTCTGGCGCGTGCTGCACGGCCAGCGCGATATCCCGGTCTGGATGGCCGAGGGGGGAGCATGACCGCTGGCTCCGGGAGCCGGGCAGCCGACTCGCGCGATCGGACCGGCCGTGGCGTGTCCGTCGCCGTCATCGACAGCGGGGTCAACCCGGACCATCCGCACATCGGCCGGGTGGCCGGCGGGGCCCGGATCAGGCTGTCGGGCGACGTCGGGGAGGACTACGTGGACCGGCTGGGCCACGGCACCGCCGTCTTCGCCGCCATCCAGGAGAAGGCGCCCGGGGCCGACATCCATGCGGTGCGCGTCTTCGGCGACCGGTTGAGGACGAGTGCCCGCGCGCTTGTGGCGGCGATCGACTGGGCTGCGGAGCGGAAGATGCGCGTGGTCAACCTGAGCCTGGGGACGCTGCGCGAGGAGCACGCCGAGGGGCTCGCGGGGGCAGTGGAGCGGCTCGCCGAGGCGGGGGGCGTGGTGGTGGCCGCCGCCGACATCGACGGGCAGCGGTGGTGGCCGGGGTCGCTGCCGTCGGCGGTCGGGGTGGTGATGGACGCCGACTGTCCGCGCGGGAGTGTGGAGGTGCGGGAGGGGGCCGGGGGGGATGCGGTCGTGGCCGCGTCGCCCTATCCGAGGCCGATTCCGGGCGTCCCGGTGGAGCGCAATCTGAGCGGGATCAGCTTCGCGGTCGCGAATGTGACGGGGGTACTGGCCAGCGTGCTGGAAGGGGTGCAGGGGCGGGTGACGCCGGACCGGTGTGCGGCCATGCTGAGGGCGCGTCCCGCGCGGTGAGCGTCGTCATCCTCGGGCGCCGGGCCCGCTGAACGGGATGTCGGGCGAGCCCGGCAACCGGGGGCGGGATGGCCGCCCTACTCCTCCTCCAACTCAACCAGCCTTCGGCCGACCACGTGCTGCATGTCCATGGCATCGCGCCGGGTCCCCCAGACGTGGGTCGCGGTGGCGTCGTTGACGCGCAGCCACTCGGGGAGCAACACGCGGCGCGGCGGTTCGTCCATGTCGCCCCGGCGAACCGCGTAGTGTACGCGGAGGGTGTCGACCACCTCGTGCGTTCTGAACCAGATTTCGCCGGAGGACGTGGGAATGGGGCGTCCCTGGGCGGCGGGCAGGTACTCGGGCTGGTAGAGCGCTTCGTCGTAGATGTCGCGGAGCTGATCGCGGGTCGCGCCGGTTCGGAAGGACGCCCAGATCTCGACGGTCGCGTCGACCACCTCGTCCACCATCTTTCGGGTCAGTTCCCGGGGCTCCAGCCGCAGGTGCCGATGCCAGACGGTGTCGCCCGCCCCGTCCACCTCGATCAGCTCCACCGAACCGGGGCCTCCGCTGGTCCGCATGACGATGGCGGTGCCGGGTTCGAATCGGACCTGGTCGTAGTCGCCGAAGCGCTGGCCCGCGAAGGTCGTTCCACCGTCCGGGAGCTCGGCGGCGAAGACGCGGTTGCGGATGTCCAGCCAGAGCAGCGGCTCGGGCTCGAGCCACTGGCCGGTGTCAGAGCGCCGGACGCGCAACACCGGCTCGCGGAGCATGGGGGGCTGACCGGCGAAGGGGCCGTAGGTCGCCCCCACCTCGAGGTGCGGCGTGACCTCTGCGGTGCCCAGGTACACTCCGTCGCGGGGCGGGGCGAGCTTGACCGACAGGCCCTCGTACTCGAGGCTCGTTCCCGGTCCCAGCTGCGTGTCGAGGTGTTCCCCGTTCGCCGCGAAGTATGCGAAGCGCGATCCGCCGCCATCGACCGCGGAAAGGGTGCCGTCTTCCCCGATGAAAAGCCCTGCCACGGTGGGAAACGCTCCGAGGCCCTCTCCCACCCGGCCCTCGACGGCGCGCAGCACGCCCTCGGGAGTCCACACGCTGACCTGCGCGCTGCCCGCGTCGACGACGACCACGCGATTGCGTTCCGGGTCGGCGCGGACGACCGGCGTTTCGAAGAAGACGCCGGCCTCCGCAACTTCGGCGAGCTGGTAGGCGACTTCGGTCGTCCAAGTCGAGATGCCCTGGTCGGTGGTTGGCGCGTCGCCGCCGCCGCTGCATGCGACAGACAGGGCGAGGATCAGCGCCGGTGTGCTGCGCGGGGCACGCGTGACCGACAGCCGCTCGTGGAGGTTTTGCGGAGATGTCATGATTGCTCCTCAAGGCTCGGGGGCGGGATGGATGCCAATTCCTAAGGATTTAGTATCCCCACTTCGTTCGCAATGTTCCGGCGAACACAAGTTGGAGCCCGATGGCTGGCTGGCCGTTGTCCAGTCGCCGGATCAGCGCTCGATCGGGTAGACCTCGACCAGGGTTTCGTCAAGAGCGCCCTTTGTCTTCACGAGCACGCCCCGGTCCGACGAAATATCCAGAACGTGCAGGCGCGGGGGCATCACGATCCGCTTCTTCCGTTCCCACGCCTCGCTGAAGCCGACCCAGGCCACTTGGTCCTGAAGCGGGTCGGGGTACTCCCGGATCCACAGAAGGCCGTCGGCGCCGCCCTTGATGGCGGAAAAAGCGGGAAGTGTGGGGCGGGCAGGCAAGCTCTCGAGCCGGCGGAGGCGGAACTCCGTCATGACCTCCATGAAGTTTCTTCCGCCGATGAAAATCTGGCCCGGCCCTCTACTCTCGAGGTGCGCACGTGTGGTATCTCTGACGAACCGCACCCAGGCTGCCTCCGCGCGCTCCCGGGGCTGCTCGAATGAGACTTGCACGGCGGTCCCGGCCTCGTCGTAGCGCGTGATCGCGATCGAGTCGGTCGTGGCCAGGTAGGCGTAGCGTTCGGTGACGGCAGAGACGGCAGTCCGTCCGAAGATCACGGGAGACCCGCCGTGCAAGACCCCGCCGGCGCCGTCGCTCTCCCTCGCCGCCCACTGCTCTTCACCGGGAAGGGTGTCCTCGACGACGACCTCCCCGTCAGAAAGACCAGCGATCTCATATGCCACAGGCTGCCGGATCTCGATCGGCCCGACGTACCCGTCCCCCCGAAATCCCGTCTGCCAGGTTTCGAGCAGCACGCTGTTTCCGAAGGTTCCAACGATCTCGGTCCTTACCCGGCCACGCCGTCGGAGACTCGTCTCGCCGACGTAGTCCCCGGAGGCGTCGAGCAGGGTTACCCGGAACTGGTTCGAGTCCCAGGTGATCAGTCCGTTCGCGTGGCGAGCGATCCCGGACAGATTCGTGTACTCGCCGGGACCTTCTCCACGCCTGCCGTGCCGGGAAAGCAGCCCGCCCGCGGAATCCAGGATCAGGACTTCGCGCGACATCCTGTTCGCGATCGCGATGCCGTCGCCGAAAAAGACCGCGCCAAGGGAGCCATCCAGCGGGAGAGACTCGTCCAGGCCCACCAACACGTCCGGTTCCGCGGCGATCCGAAGCGACTCGTCACCGGGCCACGGGGAGAACAGGTCCGCGGCCGCTGCGCGATCCGTGGCCCCCGGGTCCGACGGGTCGTCCAGGCAGGCGGCGCAGAGCACCAGACAGGAGGCGGCCAGCATCGGTTTCGGCAGCGGTCCCCGCAGGGAGTCCCCCAGTGCGTCTCCGAGTCTCATGTCTTCCCCCAGCCTTTCGTCCCGCTGCTTTGCGGACGAGCGTCGGACACCATAAGTCCTAAAGATTTAGTATTCCCGTCCAAGTCGCAATGTTCCACCCACTTCCATTACTCTGTATCGGCTGTTTAGGCGACACCCCTCCAGCCCCGACTTGTCATGAGCGAAAAGCCGCAGGCAGCCGCCGAGCCGCAGGTGGCAGAGGAAGGATCGTCCGGCACGGCACCGGCACCGGCCCCCCGCCGGGGATTCCTCGCGGGCATGGGTGCCATCGCCGCGGGAGGCCTGGCGTTCCTCGCTCCGGTCTGGTCCGGGATCCGGGCCGCGCTCGAGCCGCTGGAGCGGCCGCCGCAGGACACCGACCTGGTCCCGGTCGCGAAGCTGGCGGCGGTCCCGGACGACGGGGTGCCCCACAAGTTCCGCGTGGTCATGGACAGGGTGGACGCGTGGAACACGCACCGCCAGCTGCCGGTGGGGGCGGTCTACCTGCGCCGCACCGGGGACTCGGTAGAGGCGCTGAACGTGGTCTGCCCGCACGCCGGGTGCTTCGTGAACGTCGCGGCCGACCGCTCGCGGTTCGTCTGCCCCTGCCACAAGAGCAGCTTCGACCTGAGCGGGGCCGTGAACGATCCGGCGAGCCCCAGCCCGCGCGACATGGACACGCTCGACGTCGAGATACGCGACGACGAGGTGTGGGTCCGCTTCCAGAATTTCCTGCCGGGCCGGGCGGAGAAGGAGCCGGTGGCGTGAGGCTGGTCCTCGACTGGATCGACGACCGCACCGGGTACCGGAGGCTGCTGCGCGCCGCGCTGGTCGAGGCGATCCCCGGTGGCGCGAAGTGGCGGTACGTGTGGGGGAGCACCCTCACCTTCGCGGTGGTCGTCCAGTTCATCACGGGGCTGGCGCTCTGGGCGTCCTACAGCCCGAACGCGCAGGGCGCCTGGGAGAGCGTCTACTACATCGAGAACGTGATGGCCGGGGGCTGGTTGTTGCGGGGCATCCATCACTACATGGCGCACGCGACCATGATCCTGCTGGTCCTGCACCTCATGCAGATCGTCGTGGCCGGTGCCTACAAGGCCCCACGGGAGGTCAACTTCTGGTTCGGCCTGGCGCTGCTCTTCATCGTCCTGGGGCTGTCGCTGACGGGCTACCTGCTGCCATGGGACCAGCAGGGCTACTGGGCGACCAAGGTGGCCACGAGCATCGCGTCGATCACTCCGTTCGTCGGCCCCGCCCTGCAGGAGGCGCTGATCGGAGGCGCGGACTACGGCCATCTCACGCTCACCCGCTTCTTCGCGCTGCACGCCGGCGTGCTGCCCGGCGCGCTGATCGTGCTGATCGCGGGGCATGTGTTCCTGTTCCGCCGTCATGGGGTGACGACAGGAGAGCGGCCTGCCGGAGCCCGGGACGGCGGCAATCCGGACGGGCAGTTCTGGCCCGATCAGGCCCTGCGTGATGCCGTCGCGTGCCTCGCGGTGATGGCCGCCGTGCTGTACCTGGTCATCCGCACGGGAGGCGCGCCGCTGGGAGCCCCGGCCGACGCCAGCGAGCCCTACGCCGCGGCCCGCCCCGAGTGGTACTTCATGTTCCTCTTCCAGTGGCTCACGTATTTCCCGGCCGAGACCGAGATCCTCGGCGCGATCGTGATTCCGGGGCTCGTGGTCACGCTGATCGCGCTCATGCCGTTCGCGGGCCGGTGGCGGCTGGGCCACCGCTTCAACCTCGGCTTCACGGGGACCATCCTGGCCGGGGTCGGGCTGCTCACCTGGCTCGCCTACGCCCAGGACCGCGCGGATCCCGAGTTCGTCGCCGCCCAGCACCGTGCGGAAGCGGCCGCGGAGCGCATCGTGGAGCTGGCCCGGGGCCCCGACGGGATCCCGCCCTCGGGCGCGCTCACCCTGCTGCGCAACGACCCCCTCACGCAGGGCCCGCAGCTGTTCGCCGACCGCTGCGCCAGCTGCCACAGCTACGATGGCCACGACGGCCTGGGCAACGAACTGGCCGAGGCCCGGACCGCCGCCGACCTGAAGGGCTTCGCCAGCCGCGAGTGGCTGACCGGCCTGCTCGACCCCGAGCAGATCGCCACCCCCCGCTACTTCGGCGGCACCGACTTCGCCCGCGGCCGCATGGTGCGCATGGTGCAGAGCCGCATCGCCGGGTTCGACGCCGCCCAGCGCGACGACCTCGCCAAGGTGGTGAAGGCGCTGTCGGCCGAAGCCGCGCTACCCCAACAGGCCACGCTGGACGAGGCCGACCGCGACGAGATCGCGGAGGGCGCCGCGCTGCTCGCGTCGGAGTCGATCGGATGCACCGAGTGCCACGAGTGGCGGGGCGCGTTCGAGCAGAGCCTGGGCCCCGTGCTAACCGGGTTCGGGTCGCGGGAGTGGCTGACCGGCTTCATCGGGGACGCGTCGCACCCGCGGTTCTATGGCGACAGCAACGACCGGATGCCTGCGTTCGGGCCGGACGAGATCCTGAGCGAAGCTGAGATCGGGTTGCTGGTGGGGTGGTTGCGGGGGGAGTGGTAGCCGTCATCAACTCACGGAGCGCAGAAAGGCAGGAACTCGTGCGCCAGCCCGGTGAGACCGAGCTTCTCGGCACGGCTGCGGGCGCGCTGGGCGAGTTCCGTTTGCGGGTCACCGTTGCGGCGGGCCAGGCGAACCAGTTCGAGCGACAAGCGCAACCACAACAGCGGCCGCCGCGATTCGTTCGCCTCCAGCCCGCGGACCAGCAATGCCCTGGCTCCTGCGAGGTCACCAGTCCGTGACCGCAGGCGAGAGTGGAAGAGCATTGCACCCAGGGAAGCCTCGCCGAGCGATTCCGGCAGAGGGTGTCTTTCGGCGATCTGATTCACGCGCTGAATCTTGCCCAACTCCATGAGCAGGGTGCCCTCGAGCGCGGCCAGCGCATCGACGAACTTGCCCGGAACCAGGGCGGGGTTCGAGTCACTACCCGCGGTTCCGATGTCCTGAATCGCCTTCAAGACCCTTCTGCCCTCCTTCATGTCGCCAGTGCCGACCGCGAGGTTGCCGCGCGCGAGGTGCTCGAGAGTTCTGATGTGTGGACAATCCATCTCTCGGGTCATGTCTCGTGCCTCCGAGAGGATTCTGGCGGCGATCTCGTGCTCGTTGGCCACCGTGTGCCACTCGGCCAGATCGAGAAGAATGAACGCGTGACAGCCGTGCAGACCGCTCGCGTCGGCCAGGTCACGCGTTATCCGCACCGTCTCACGTTCCTGCCCGGTGGAAAGTAGTCCACTTGTAACCAGAGTCCGGACAAGACGTTGCCCGGAGAGCACCCCTTCGTCGTTCAGGTCGGCTGTCCTCGCCAACCTGACCGCCCTGCGGGCTGAATCAAGCGCTGCATCGACGTCACCGTATTCGGCCTGGATCGCCAGGGTGGCCAGGATCCGGCACCGGGCCGCGCGGTTCGCAGGCAGCTCCATCCCGCGGATGCGCCCAAGCTCCTCGACGACGGCGTCTCGAAGTCCCTCCCGGTCCAGGAGCTGGACCCTGCCATCCAGCACACGAGCCAGCCGGACGTCATCGGCGCCGGCACGTGCGCGTTCCTCGAGTTTCGCCAGTTCGGTCAAAGACTCTTCGGCGTCGTCCATTCCGAGCAGATGTCGGGCGTCGGCCACGGCAAGCCGGACTTCGACGGCCTCCGAAGGAGACAGCCTCGATGTACCGTCCCGTGCTTCCGCACCAAAGCGAAGTACCGCCTTCAATCGTCGCAGGTCATGGCAGGCCCGGGCCAGCCCGGCGGCGATGAGGGCCCGCCGCGGACCCCGGCTTAACTCATGGGCCTCTTCAAGCAGTCGAAGACGACTCGGGACATCGCGAGAATACGCCCCCTTGACCGCTTCGTGCGCACAAATGGAAGCATGTCGGGATTCGCCGGCCAGCCGATAGTGGCGCGCGGCTTCGATGAGAGCGGAGTCGCCGGAAGCGCGATACAGAAGTCTGGCGGTCCGCGCATGGAGGACGGAACGTCTGGAAGGATGGATCTGCTGGTACACCGCGTGGCGGAAGATCTCGTGGCGGAAGGCGATCCCCTCCGGGGCCCAGTCCACGAGGCGGAGACGATGAAGCGTGTCCAGCGCGTCCAGACATTCGGTTCGTGTCGAGTCGGCAATCACCCTGAGGCGATCCAGCGACGCGCCGTTTCCGACAACCGCGAGACCGCATACGACCTTGCGGGCATCGTCGTCAAGCAACTCGAGCCGCCGCGTCACCAGTCGGCGAACGGACGGCGGGACCGCCATATCCGAGGAACTCCTGCCGGGCGGGGCGCCATTGGTGGTGGCCAGATCGATGACAAACCTGGGGTTGCCGCCCGCGGCTCTCGCGATCACCGCGAGGGCGTGGTGGGAGTTCTCGGGGGCCACGGATCTCGCCAGCTTGACCGCGGCCATGTCGTCCAGCGCGGTCAAGTGGATGCTCGTGGTCGACCGACGCAACTCCTCTTCGCGGATGAAGCGGGCCACGCTGGCACCGAGCCGGAGTTCCTCCTCACAGAACGTGACAAGCAGTGTCATCTCTCCCCGGTGCCACCGTCTCCGCAGGAATTGCAGCACCGCGATCGACGATTCGTCCATCCACTGGAAGCCGTCGACGGACAG
The DNA here is from genome assembly GCA_022823145.1 of Gemmatimonadota bacterium. GTDB lineage: Bacteria > Gemmatimonadota > Gemmatimonadetes > Longimicrobiales > Gaopeijiaceae > Bin94. The sequence continues at coordinate 6,761 of JAJDXS010000019.1, read as the reverse complement.
AATCGTCTTCTGCGACTCGGCGATCCTGGTGAAGAGACGCAGGAAGGCATCACAAGTGTGTCGCGAGAGTTCGCCTCCTCGCGGAGGAGACGGGTCGTACAGCGGTTTGGATCCCTGTTGCAACTCGGGAACCAAAGCGAGCATCGAACTTCGCCAGGGCTCGTCGAGCGTCCGTGAGAAGGGCAACACCCAGGGGTCGCTCAGGGGATCCAGCAGGGGGCTCAGCAAGATCTTGCGCTCCAGCTGTACGGCGCTGGCCTCCATGACCCGGTATCCCCGGAAACGCGCGCTGCTGATCGCTTCCCGTACGAGCCGGGTCTTTCCGACACCTGCTTCGCCGCGTACCGCGATCGTTCGCCAGCCCGCGTTTGGGCGGGGCTCGAACAGGCTCCGCGTCAGTTCGGTCAACTCGGCTCTCCGGCCGACCAGTGGGGGGAGTGGCGAGCGGTCCGCCGCCGCGCGAGAATCCGCGATTGGATCATGAAGCAGGTCCTGGACGTTCCGCAGCAGCGTCGTCGTGGCCCGTTCCGGGGTCCATTGTCCCCCGGAAGGGTCGACGCGTTCTGCGAATGTCCGGTAGACGGCCTCGGCCTCGCGCACCTGGCCCGCCAGAACGCGGGCACGCATGACGCGGCGAAGAATCGTTTCCTCCCGCGGATCAAGGTGCAACAGAACCTCGGCCGACCGCCTGGCAAGTGACCATTCCTGAGCGGCCTCGGCTTCCTCCCATGCCGACAGGGCGGCACGGCGCAGCAACGATCGCTTGACGATCCGCTGTTCCTCGATCCAATCGACGAAGGCCGATGTCCGGCGGTAGTTGCACGCGGACAGGAATCCGCGTTCCAGCATGTTCCACGCCTTCTCGAAATCCCCGGAGCGTACTGCGGTGGAGTAGTCGTCCACGTCACAGTCGACAGCATCCCGGTTCACGCGAATATGTTCACCTGCGGCCTCGAAGATCTTGTGGTCGGCGGTTTGATTGGCCTGATAGACGAGTTGGCTCAGGCGGTGTCTGAGTGCCTTCTCATCCTCGGATTCCCAGAGAAAGCGCTGCAGTGCCGGACGAGGGATCCGGGTGACTTCCTTGGCGAAAGCCAAAGCCAGCAGCGCAGACTGAAGCGGGGAGATCCGCACGGCTCGACGGCTCCTCCAGAGTACCGGCCCTCCGAAAAGTTCCAGCCGAAGTTCGGGCCGTTGTTTCCGGGTTGCGGATGTAGCGAGTTGGTGTCCCAATGGTCCCGATCCGTTCTTAGGGCGCCCCGGCAACCGAAGCCTCGACGCGTGTTTTCCTGGAGAAGCTGGCGATTGACGGACGACCGCTGGCGATGGAAGCACCAATGCTGCCCGCAGTGACTTCCCTGGCGAGCCAGGTCTCGAACACCCACTCCCAGCCAAGCCTCTCTCGCGCTTCCATCGGTCTGATTCCACACAGGCGATACATCTGGTTGCTGAGCGAAAAACCGTCGGAATAGCCGAGAGACACCGCGACGCGGAAGAGGCTGGCTTCGGAGTTCTGCAGCGTGATCGTGGCCCGCAGGATTCTGGATATGTGAAGCCAGTGCGAGGCGACGGGTAGCTCGCTGCTCACAAGCTTGCGCCCCAGGGCCCTGCGGGACATGTAGAGATTCTTCGCCAGGGCGCCGATGGTCTGTACCTGGGAACTCAGTTGTACGGTCCGCCGGATAATGCTCCGCGTGATTGGGTCGAGCGGGATGCCCCTCCACACGAGGTAGTCCGCGACGCTGGAGGCCAGGCAGGACGGCTCACGCCTGATCACGCTGGCGATCTCCCGCGCGGTGGGCGCTTCGTGATAGGGCATCACGGCCTGAGGGCGGGATTGTTCGATTGCGCGAAGAACCCGCAGCACCGAAAGGCGGTCCTCCCCGTCGGGCAGAATGATTGCGAGCGGCACTCCAGCGGGGCGACCGGCGACGGCGGGGGCTGCCCTCTGCCATCCGGGGCTCCCCAGGTGCCAGGCCATCACCCAGCCGCCTTCGAGCACCTGCGGTGTGTCGTCGATATCGATCCTGGCCAGCTGGTGGTAAGGGGGGCCGAGCAGGAACACCGGATCCTCAAGGCCTATGTTGCGCGGCATATTGCACTTGACTCCTCGTTGTGGTCGCATTACCCGCCGTCACGCTATAGAGACGCCATCATCAACCGATCAGCGCGGCGGGCTGGAGGGGTCAGAAAGCGGCACCGATAGTGCACGAGCCTGCAGATGCCTGGAACTCCGATCATCGGCATGTCCTCCAACTCCCCCCTCTCCGGTTGCGTTTCATCCGTCAAGAGGGATCTTTCGTGTGGAGTACCACAGCCCTCAGCCCACGGATGGCGTGCACCGCCCCATGCCGTTACGCCAACGAATACCAGAAACAGCCCTTCTAATGTGTACAGTCTTGTGACCAGTATCACCACCACACCCGACACCTCCGTCATCTCCGCCCTGCGCCGCCTCCGCGGCCGCGCCACTCTGGGCGACGTCGTCTCCGCCACCGGCATGCCCGATCACGAAGCCGAGGGCGCCCTCAAGTCCCTTCTCGAGACCCACCGCGGCCATCTCGAGGTCGCGGATTCCGGCGACCTGCTCTACCAGTTCGACCCCAAGCTCATCGAGCGGGACGCGGAGCCGTTCTGGACCCGCTTACGCCGGGGCGCGTGGTCGGCCTTCAAGGTCGGCTTCAAGGTCTGGACGGCCGTCATGCTGGTGGTCTACTTCGCCATCTTCGTCCTGATCCTCATCGCGATCATGCTGCGCGGCTCCGACGACCGCGGATTCGGCGGGCGCGGGGGCTTCAGCCTGGGAGACTTCTTCATCCTCCACTGGCTCCTGGGGGGCCGCGGTTGGGACCGGAGAGGCCTCTACTACGGCGACTCCTACGCCAGGCGCCTGCCGAAAGACGCCCGGCCGCCCTTCTACAAGAAGGTCTTCGCCTTCATCTTCGGCCCCGAGGAGCCGAAGCCCACCCAGCTGCAGAAGGACCGCACGGTGCTGCAGCTGATCCAGTCGCGGAAGGGCGTGCTGACGTCGTCGGAGCTGATCGAGCACACGGGGCTGACGGTCGAGGACGCAGAAGAGGAGATGGGGCGCCTGACCGGGGCCTACGGGGGCGACCCGCAGGTCTCCGACGCCGGCGAGGTCGTGTACGCCTTCCCCGAACTCATGAAGAGCGCCCACGGCAAGGTCCGCGCCCGCGCGCCCAAGCCGACCTGGATGCGCCTGGAGTACCCGAAGAAGCTGACGGGCAACAGCGCCGGGTCCAACTGGGGCATCGGCCTCATGAACGGCTTCAACCTGACGATGGCAACCGCCATGGGCCTGCTCCCAGGCCTGACGGCCGCCGGCCAGGGACTTCCGCCGCTCGACCCGATCATCTTCTACGGCCTCGGCGTCGTGCCGTTCACCTTCAGCGGCCTCTTCTACGCCATCCCCCTCGTCCGCTCGTTCGGGCTGGGCGGCGAGAACCGCGGCCGCATGCGGCGCAACATCCGGCGCCTGCTCTTGGGCCTGGTCTACAGCCGCAGCGTCGGAACCGTCCGCTGGATCCCGGTGGCCGACGCCATCCGCCACGTGAATCGCGCGCTCAAGGACCAGCAGGTGCCCCCGAAGACGATCCTGAAGGAGCTGGAGCGCCTGGCCGCCGAGTTCGACGCGGAGGTGGAGGCGGAGGATGAAGGGTTCAGGTATCGCTTCCCGGCAATACGCGAAACCTTCGTCGAGGCCGAACTCATGCGACGCCTGCTGAAGCTCGAAGACCAGCGCCTCGGCCCCATCGTCTACGCCACATCCGACACCGCCGCCGAGGCGTCACAGCGCGACCTCGACGCCTTCGACCGCGAACTCGAACGGGCCGAAGTCGACCTCTCCCGGTATCTCCCGTCGCCGACCCGCGTGGGGTACGAGGAGGACTTCGAGGTGGTGATGGAGCCGGTGGCTGCGAGGACCAGGACCCGGAGCCGACGGGTTCCGCGGCGGCGTCCTCCTCAGTGGCGGTGAAGAGGGGTATCTGATACCATAGTTCTGAGGGTGCTGGCTCCCGCGCGCACCACGTCCACGATCGTGACCGCGTAAAGTCCGAATGACAAAATGTCAAGTATAGTTGTCATTCTGTGTCGGCACACTCAGTCAGGTCAAGCTGCCTCAGGTACAGTGCCGTAGCAACGACGACCAGCAGGGCGTACAGCGCGGCCTGGGTAGCTGAGACCGTAAGGCCCGCGTTCGCCTGCACCCGCACGAAAGCGAACGTCGCCAAGGCTGCCAGCAGTCCCGACCCGGCGAGGTGTCCCCAACCGGGAAGTTGCTCCGAGTGTCGAATGATCGCGGTTGCCCGGCCAATGATCCTGTCGTTCAGGCTGGCCGATGCGCTGGTGTTGATCTCCGGATCGAGCAGGTAGCGGGTCCCTTGCTGGATCTGCCAATCAAGCCGGCATGCCTGGCAGTTCTTCAGGTGCTCGACCACCTCAGGGTCCCCGTGCGGCGTGCCCGCGCGGGCCAGTGCCGACAGCTCAGGGCATGAGTTCGTTCTTCGCATCTTCCAGGATCTCCCGGAGCTGGTCGCGGGCGTGGCGAATGTGCGACCGGACCGTCGCGGGAGTCGTTTTCATCATGCTCGCCGCCCGGTCTGTACTGTGTCCCTCGGAGTGTACGAGACGCAAGGCCGTGGCCTGACGATCAGGAAGGGTGGCGATGGCCTGCTCCAGTTGCTCGAGGAACGTCCGGCATTCGAGCAGGCGCGAAGGATCGTCGAGCAAGGCGTCGGATTCCTCGACCGCTGGCACCTGGGCGGAATACCTGTCCATTGCCGACTCGCGCGCCGCCTCCGCGGTGCGCCAGTTTCGACAAACGCCCCGCGCGAGTGTGGTGATCCAGCCTACCATGGCACCTATTTCACGGTAGTGCTCTCGCCGGGTCAACAGCCGGACGCACACTTGCTGATACAAGTCTTCCTGATCGTCACGATCGTCGGCATAAGCGTTAACGACCCTTCGTATCAGCGGCCCGAATCGATCGAGCACCTTCGCGAAGCACTTGGGATCTCCCCGCCGGAACGCTTCGCTGTCGATCGGTGCCGCGTCGGACGATTTCCTGGAGGCGTCCAAACGCGGGAACACTGCGCCAAGGTCAAGCGATCCCGAAGCCGCGGAATCACTCATCAGTACTTCCTGCCCAGGACCAGATAGCCAAGGATGATGAGTTCGGTAACGGGGACTCCCAGTGGCAACCAGGCGGCTGTCACGCCCGAGCGCATCGTACCGTCGCGCAGGAACGGCTCGACCGGCCCCGCCAGCAAGTGGCACGCGAGGAAGGCAATCCCGCCTACTACACCAATCGCCATGCGGGCGTTTCGACGGCTCCCACGGGTCAGATCGATGGTCAGCTCGGCCGCGAGTGCACCGATGAAGAAGTTCAGGATCCCAAACACGGCCAAGGCCAACGGAGCATGCAGCTCCCAGCGAAGCACGTTCGGCGGGAGCCGATGTGGAGTACTCGCCCGCAAGGCGTACTCGTCGGGAGGATTGGCCTCAACGAAGCGAATGTTACGCGTGATTCCAACCGGAGTTTGGGGACCAAACCGTCGCATGTCCTCCGTTTCGGGCCCGCGGCTGGCAAGATACCGATCGTCCAACACTGGTGCCACCCACGACCCCAACAGGTACGAAACCGCGACAACCGAAACGGCGACCACAGCGCCAGCCCTACGGACGCGCCGCGAGTACCCCAGCATCCGCGCCAGTGCCACGCCGGCGGCGAAGAGCAGGAACGGGAGAACAAAGGCGGTGTGCTCAGCGAACAGCCACATCCAACGCAGGAGCGTCGCATCCCGTTCGAGGGGCGGCCATATCAGGACGAGATTCCCGAAGACGAGCAGCAGGAGCCAGGGGAGTATCGCTCCCGCGACCGATCTCCATACCGGGGTGCGGACCGGTTCACTTTTCGTCGAAAGACGCGGCACTCCATGCCCTCACTCGGTATCGCACTCATTCGGCGTCGCCACAGTCGCTGTCCTGCGTGCAGTATGGCCCTCTCCAGCAGCACAGGTAGCAACAATAGGCTTCGGGACCCTCGCCGCGACAGCAACGACCGGAGCCGTCGCTTGTCATCGCCCGGGTCGCTGAAGGAACCCGGCTCGGGGGGGGAAGCCAGCAACGCGATTCCGAGCACGAGGTTGACCAGGATAAGTACGACCGTTGCCGCTCGCAATGTGGGTTGCTCCTGCTCGGGCATTGGTTGCCGCCCGAACTGTGTGGGGGAACTTGACGTCATCCATTAACAGACCAGTTCCCGGGGGGAAAACGTGCAGTTCGCGTTCGCCGGGGACACCCGCCTTGCACGATCCTCGTGGCAGGAATGGTCTGCTAACGGGAGCCGTGGAGCCGTGCGCCGCCATGCACCGCTTCGTGGATATCGAGTCACACCGTTGAGAATCAGACTGGAGCGCTACCGTCGTGACCAGAGGAAACAGGGAGTCTCTCGGAGCAGGGCACTGGAAGTGTGTCAACGTGGCACTGCTGACCATGCTGGCGATTGGCTGTCAATGGGCACCGAAAATGTCAGGGTTCTGGGCATTGAAAATGTCAGGGTCTGAGCGCTGCCCCGCGGAGAGAGCGTAGCGACCGGAGCGGGGCAGCGGGCCGGGAGCTGAGCGGAGCTCATGACGCGGGCTCCCGGACCGTGGGGCCGGGTTTTGTTCGGGTTGCAGCCAGGGGATGGATCGCCTTCGAGAGTTCAGCGTGGTGCCGCATGCGGTAGCTGTTGCCCC
>JAJDXS010000054.1 GCA_022823145.1 Gemmatimonadota bacterium | reverse complement strand
GCCATGGGGTGAAAATCGACAATCCGGATCGTTCGTCGCGCCGGACCCCGCGGAAATCAGCCACGCCGCTGGGGTAAGAAAAATCTCAACCCGTCCGGAAGACCTTGCTCAGCAAGGAACTCCGAACAACGCACACGCCTCGAGAACACCCGATGAGACTCTCCACCGCCCTTTTCGCTGCTGTCCTGATCATGTCCGTAAGCGCCTGTGGAGGTCGGAACGAACGGCCCGAAGATAGCGAGCCTATCAACTTCGAACGGAATTCGGCCTTCACCGGCCCCAACCTGCGGGTGTTCCTTACCCTGGAGGACGGCACGCCCCTGTCCGTCGACACAGCGGACGATGCCGTGGAGACGAGCCCCGGCTCCACGCCCCTTCCCGGACACCAGGCGCGGGACTGGGTGTTGGTCAGGGACGACGAGAACGGCACGTCCATCGTCTATGCCCTGGTGAGCTGGGACCCGCTCGACACGCCCGACTATACTAATGGCCGGCTGGTGGGCGCAGTTTCCCGATCAGCACTACCCGGACCTCTCGTTCGAGGACTCGATCCAGTACGCCATCGTGGACGGCCCCGAACTGGAAGCGCCGCCAGAACTGCCGGTCTCGGGGCAGGCATCTTACGTCGGACAGGCGGGCGGGCTCTACACATACTTGCCGGGCACCGATTGGGGCGAGGAGCAGGGGAAGGGCTTCGTCGAGGAGTGGGAGGGGCGCATTGCGCTGACTGCCGACTTCTCGAACGGCACGATCGGCGGATGTGTCGGGTGCGAGGGCGATCTGGTCTCGCGGCGCGCGCATTTCGGCTTCTTCCTCGGGGACGAGCTGCACGACACCCGCACGAGCATCGCCGATTACGAACTGCATCTCGGCACGGCGCCGATCAGTCCGGAAGGGAATATCTCGCATCCCGAAGTCACGGTTCGCCATCCGACGCGGGACATCACGGCCTCGCAGGGGCATTGGGGCGGCAGCCTGTCGAACCGGCCGGATGAAGACGGCAATCCGCGTCTCGCGGCCGGGTTCGTGCAAACCCGCTTTGTGGAGGGCGACGACAGTGACGGGGTGTTCTTCGGCGCCTTCGTGGCGCCGAGCGAGACCTACGGGGACCAGACCCCGCGGCGTTGATGGAACCGGCAGGGAGCGGGATCATGAGCGAAGGCGAACGGGTCGAGGACCATCTGTCGGTTGTCGGAGCGACCGTGCTGGGCGCGAGGAACGCGGAAGGCGAGCGGATCGTGCTGCTGCGGTTGAGTTGCGTCGATGCCGGCGGTCTGCCCGTGGCGCCGGTCAACCTTGCCCTCCGCTCCGGCGAAGCTTCGAGCCTGGCGGCGGAGATCGTGCGGACCGTCGATGTGCTGCACGGGACCGAGCATTGACGCCGGACGCAATGCGGCGGGAGCGGCTCTGGCGCGAGCGACGGGACCGAGACGACGGCGACGACGCTCGGCCGTGGCCGCTGGCATGGGCCGGCGACGGTCAAACGCCCGGACGGGCGGGTGGACATCGACCGCCACGCCAAGGGGCGCAAGGGCGACCATTGCGTTTACGGCGCGACGGACGGGGCCAGCACTGCCGGCGACTATCCGGTTACCCACCCGTCCGCCCCGCCGGCCCGAAGTATCCGTTCGGGTCCCGGGGGACGGAACACGCGCGGTCACCACCGGAATGATGCAGTCCCGAGGGCAGTTGCGACCTTCCGACCGGTAAGGCAGGCTTGACACCGTGCGCATTGGCCGGGCTTCCGACTTGCTGTTGTCGGACGGTCTGCGACCTTGTGGACGGTCCGAGCCATCGTCCACGCGGCATGATTTGCTGTACGCAGTGGCATGCACTTGGATAATTGGATAATCGCCAGCTTGACGAATCGGAGACGCCATGGACCTGGATGTCGAACGCCTCCTCGGCGCCGTGGAGCGCACAGTGTCGTCCCTGGAGCGCGACGGACAGGCCGCTCGCGCGGTCACCTTGGCCCGCAGCTACACGACGACAGTGGAGGACCTCTGGGATGCCGTGACGAGCGCGGAACGAATCCCACGCTGGTTCCTGCCGGTCAGCGGTCGCCTCGAACCCGGCGGTCGCTTCCAACTGGAGGGAAACGCAGGCGGCACGATCGGGCACTGCGAGCGTCCCTCGCATCTCGGGCTGACGTGGGAGTTCGGCGGTGACGTGAGCTGGGTGGAGGCGCGTTTGCACAACGATGGTACCGGCCGCTCGCGCCTTGCGATTACGCATACCGCGCTGGTGTCCGACCACTGGCACAATTTCGGTCCCGGTGCCGTCGGCGTAGGTTGGGAGATGGGCTTGCTGGGGATGGAATTGCATCTTGCGCGGCCGAACGAACCCAAGTTGGACGGGGCAACGTTCCACACGACCCGTGACGGAAGGGCGCTCATCGTCGGAAGCAGTGCGGCGTGGGGCCGGGCGGCCGAGGCAGCGGGAACGGACGCCGACGTTGCGCGCGCAGCGGCGCGGCGTACCGCGGCCTTTTACACGGGCGACACGGTCGCGCCGGATTGATGCACGCTCTCGACGTGCTCCGCGACCCGGAGCGCTGCGGTGCTATTGTCGATGCGTTATCGGTCGTGGGCGTTGACTCGTCATCGCGGTGGCGATGATTGCTCCGTCCTTCTTCGCCGCTTCACGAACGTCGAGCGCGTGTCCGAGGATCTGCCCATTGCTTCCCCGCCATCGCCCCCCGGGACCCGAACGCTTACCCGCCCGAAAATGGAAATCGGGTGTCACTCGCCGCCAGGGGGCGTCCAAATTTTGAAAAAATCTGCATTCGTTTTGATGACTGATCTAGTTTCTTCATCTACATACCATCGAATACGGGATAATTTTTTGCATAAAACCAATGCTTTATATGATATTCACCGAAAATTCTATAGACTTGT
>JAJDXS010000013.1 GCA_022823145.1 Gemmatimonadota bacterium | reverse complement strand
CACCGAGATCCGGCTGCGCGAGGCGCTCGAGGGGAGGGGCGACGGCCGCGACGACGGCGGCGAGCCCGGCGGCCCGTAGTCCCGGTTCCGCGGAACCGCCGGGCGCACCGATGCTCGGATGGGTCAGGAGGCTGTCAGATGACCAAGGGGAGGACATAGCTATATTGAAAATATAATTTTGAATTGGCATACCGTGATAGCTATCTTGAAGCCATGATTGACCGGAATCTCGCGTCGGAGCTGATCAGGGCGGCTGCCCGGACGCCTGCGGTGATGGTCACCGGACCCAGACAGAGCGGCAAGACGACGCTCTGCCGCGCGCTCTTCCCCGGCCATCGCTACCGGACTCTCGAGGCACCGGACGATCGTGCGCTGGCGGCAGGAGCGCCGCGGGCGTTCCTGGACCGGTTTCCGAACGGCGCTGTCCTCGGGGAGGTGCAGCGCGTCCCGGCGCTGCTTTCACAACTGCGGGGAATCATCGAAGAGGACCCGGTTCCCGGCCGATGGATCCTGACCAGTTCGCGGGACCTTCCGGTCAAGCAGTCAATGGCCGGGCAAACGGCAGTGCTCCGTCTGCTGCCGCTGACCTGGAACGAGGTCACACGATTCGGCGGCCACCCCACCAGCCTCGATGAAGTCATGTTCAGCGGCGGGTATCCCTCCATCCTCGACCACAAGCTGGACCCGTCGACCTGGCTTTCGTTGTACGTCGCCGATTACATCGAGCGCGACGTGCGCACGATAACCAACGTGAGCGACCTCGCGACGTTCCAGCGCTTCGTTGAAGCATGCGCGCACCGCTTGGGCCGGCTCCTGAACTACTCCTCTCTGGCCGCCGATTGCGGCATCTCGCAGCCCACAGCCAAGGCGTGGCTGAGCATCCTGGACGCAAGCTTCCTCACCTTCCGGCTGCCCGCGTTCCAGGACGCACCGGGGAAGCGGCTCGTGAAGGCGTCGAAGCTGTACTTCCACGATGCCGGCCTGGCCTGCTGGCTGCTGGGAATCCGCGACCCGGGCCAGCTGGGGTCGCATCCGCTCCGTGGAGCCGTTTTCGAGAACTGGGTAGTGTCGGAGGTCGTCAAGCACCGGGCGAACCGGGGCGATGCGCGGGGCCTCTGGTTCTACCGCGACCGCAATGGCGCCGAAGCGGATCTCGTGATCGAGGGGCCGGAGGGCCTGACTCTGGTCGATGTCAACGTCGATGCGGCGTTTTCGGCCGCCCTGTTCGGGGGGGTCGAGCGCGTGAGGCGGCACTTCAAGAGCCTGCCCGTGCCGGCGGTCGCAGTGGCTTACGGGGGCGAGGGATACCGGTCGCCCAGTTTCGGGGACTGGCTTGTTCCGTGGTGGAGGGCCCGAGAGGTGGTGCTCAGATGAACACCACCATGCACCGCCCGGGCCCGTGCACCCCCGTTACCACCGTCCGCCCGATGTCTGCGGACTTGCTGGGACCCGAATGCAAACCAACCGCGGCCGGCAAGCCGTGCAGCAGCTCGCGCAACGCGTCCTCCATGCGCGCGAACACCCTGCCCTCCGGCACCCACACCACATGCACCGGGGGAAGCAGCTGCACCGCACGCGTTCCCGTCGACGGCAGAATCAGGCTCCCCGACTCGGACACCGCCCCCCAGGCCACCGAGATCCCCGCACCTGCGTGCGCGGCGGCAACATCGGGCAGCCGAGGCCGCAGTCCGGCCGGCACCTCAGGGCCCACGGCCACGCCCACGACCCCGGGCTCCAGCGCCTGCAGAAAACCGGTGAGCCACTCGTTCGCCGGACGGCCCCGATCCGCCTGTACCACCTCCCCGCCGCTGCTTGTGAAGCATTTCACAAACCCGGATACAGGATCCGCCGCCGCCGGGGTGGCCAGCGCGCCCGGATGCGACAGCCTTCCGCGGCTCGCCGCAGCCCGCGCCACCCGGCCAAGAATCCTCTCACGGGAACTCTCGCCGCCCGCGCTCACTCGATCCCCTCCCGCCACAGCTGCCGGAAGGTGCGCGGACTCGGCTTCGGCAGCGCCCGATCCCGCGCCCACTCCCCGAGCATCGGCAGCGCCCGTGCCGCGCCCCTGGCACCCAGCCGCGATCCGATTCTACCCGCCAGCCGGTACAGCCCCGGCTGTGTCGCGACACTGGCAAGCCCAGCCAGCGCCGCGCGCTCCTTCCAGGGCGTCAGCCCTTCGTCCTGGGCCTCTCTCCGCCACTCGAGCAGCAGCTCCGGGATCGGGATCCGGACCGGGCACGCATCCTCACACGCGCCGCACAACGACGACGCGAAGGGCAGCGGCATCGCGTCGTGCAACCCAAGCAATCCGGGGTCGAGCACCGACCCGATGGGCCCCGAGTACACGTGGCCGTACGCGTGCCCGCCGGTCTGCCGGTAGACGGGACAGGCGTTCAGACATGCCCCGCACCGCACACAGCGCAGCGCTTCCCAGGCGTGTTCGTGAGCCAGCACGTCCGTCCGGCCGTTGTCGACGAGGACGACGTGCACCTCCTCCGGCCCATCGTCCCCGGGCTCCGCGGCCGGCCCCTGGATGAGCGACACGAAGCACCCGATCGGCTGGCCCGTCGCCGCGCGCGCCGTGAGTTGGAGGAAGCCGGCCAGATCCGTCATCCGCGGAAGCAGCTTCTCGATCCCGACCACGGCCACGTGTACCCGGGGCAGCGAGGTGGTCAGGCGGATGTTGCCCTCGTTCTCGATCAATGCGACGGTGCCGGTCTCGGCGACCAGGAAGTTGGCCCCCGTGATCCCCATGTCCGCGTCGATGAACGCGTTGCGCAGCACCTCGCGCGCGGCCCGCGCCAGGGTATCGGGGTCTCCGTCGGGCGCGGTGTTCAGACGCTCGGCGAACAGATCCTGCACCTGCCGCAGGCTCTTGTGCAACGCCGGCCCCAGGATGTGGCTCGGCGGCTCCTCGAGGAGCTGCAGCACGTATTCGCCCAAATCGGTCTCGATCACTTCGATCCCCGCCTCCTCGAGCGCGGGATTCAGATCAATCTCCTCGGTGACCATGCTCTTGCCCTTGACCACGCTCGCAACCGCGCGCCGCGTCGCCAGTCCGATCACGATCTCCCGGGCCTCCGCCGCATCCGCCGCCCAGTGCACCTGCGCGCCGTTGGCCCGGAGCCGCGCCTCGGCCTCGGTGAGATAGTGGTCCAGGTGCGTGAGCGTGTGGTTCTTCACCCCCTCCGCCCAGCGCCGCCACGCATCGGCGTCGACTTCGGCGTACCCCTTCCGCCGCTTTTCGTCGAAGGCGATGGTCGCCCCGGTGACCGCCTCGCGGACGCCCGGTTCGTCCCGGATGATCTCGCGTGAGCGCGCCGCGTAGTCGCGGATCATGTCAATTCACCCCGCGCCACAACGCGGTCGCCAGGTGCACGAATTCGATCGCGTCTCCGCGTGCCCGGCTGCGCCCGTCGAGGTGCAGAACGCATCCGCCATCGCCCGAGACCACCCAGTCGACGTCCGGCAGGGTCTCCAGCTTCCGGTCCGCCATGGCCGCGGAAACCGCCGTCATCTTCACGGAAAACAGGCCGCCGAACCCGCAACATTCCTCCTGCGCCTCCCAGGGCACGACCTCGGCTCCGGCCCCTTCGAGGAGCGTCGTCGGTTCGGTCTCCAGCCGCAGCTCGCGCAACGCGTGGCACCCCTGATGCACCGCGACCCGCCGGCCCGCCAGCCCATCCCCAAGCCGCGTGACCCCAAGCCGCCGGACGATGAATTCCGCAAGATCCCAAGTCCGCTCCGCCAGGGCCGTGGCCCGGGAGACCCGATTCCCCGACTCGCCAGCCAGCCGGGGATAGAACTTCTTGACCATCGTGGCGCACGAACCGCTGGGCAGAACCACCGCGTCGGTCCCGGCAAGGACATCCAGCGTGTGTTCTGCCATCCTGAGCGCTTCCCGCGTCCGCCCCGCATTGTACGCCGGCTGTCCGCAACACGTCTGATCGGGCGGAAAACCCACCTCGCACCCCAAGTGATGAAGGAGCCGAACCGCATCGGCTGCCGCGTCCGCAAAGTAGTGGTCCGCGAGGCAGGTGACGAAGAAGGCGACTTTCATGCGGGAAAGGTAGCCGCCCCTGCCTGCCCGGACAGCGCCGCGGGGCGCCTGCGGGAGGACCGCCCGACGGGCAACGTCACGCCGGTCCGCCCATCGCCGCCACGACCACGCCCGCGACGATCAGCGCGGCGCCGACCGGACGCGCCAGCCGCGCCCCGAACGGCAGCGCGGTCTCGGCCACCATCACCGCCATGAGAACGCCCATCCACGCCAGGCTCCCCATCCCCACCACGAGGGCCAGCGCCATGAGCGCCCAGCAGCACCCGAGGCAGTGCAGCCCGTGCTCGAACCCCATGCGGACCTGTCCGACCGGGCCGTCCCGCCACTTCGACAGCAGGAAGCCCGCCGGGGAGCGGCAGTGCGACAGGCACGCCCCCTTGAGCGGGGTGAGCTGGTAGGCTCCGGTCAGCATCAGCGCGGCGGCGGAGAGTGCCGGCGCCTCCAGGCGGAAGGGAACCGGAAACGCCATCGCGGCGAGGGAGACGTGCACGCCGGCCGCGGCGACGCTGAAGCCGGCCCACGCGAGCATGTATCCGCCCAGGAACGGCGTCACGGAGGCGGGCGGGCCCGCCGCGACCCGGTGCAGCGCGCGGAGCCACGGGTAGACCACCGGCGCCATCATGAGGCCGGTCATCGCCAGCCACATGGCGAGGACTCTACTCACCGGTCCAGCGGAATCGCGACCAGAGGGCGTGCGTCTGCTCGATCGAGAAGGCGAAATCCCCGTCTTCGCAGCGCGTCGAGCCCATCGCGATCACCTGGGTGGAGTCGTGGATCTGGTTGAAGATGTTGACGAAGTTGACCGGCTCGGCGCGGTTCCGGCCCCGGATCGCCTCGATCGCGCCCTGGAGCATGCCCCTGATCGTTACGGATTTCCCCTTCGGCGGCTCGTCGATGGCGATCGGGGCCGCGCGGGTAGGCAGCGGCTCGGCGACGAACCGGGCCAGGATGCGCCACGGTCCCCCGCGCACACCGGTGAGAATCTCCTCCACGGCCCGGAATTGCTCTGCCGTCGCCTGATCCGAGATCACGATCCGCTGCTTCCATCCTCCCTCGATCATCACCGGCGGCGTCTCGTAGATGATGGCCGCGCAGATCCCGCCCAGCGCCAGGTCGTCGAAGCGCCCGTCGTCGAAGCGGATGGCCCAGAATCCCTGGCAGACTTCGTGGGTGCACTTCTGGCTGAAGTGGATGTGTCCGGGGCAGACCGCGGTGCAGCTGCAGTTCTCGAAGAGGAGCCCCTCGGCCCACCAGTCGCTCAACCGGGCCCCGTCAGTGCGTCAGCATGTAGATGATCACGTTGATCCCGACGGCGTAGGCGTTGGGGGAGAACCGGTAGAAGAACTCGTCGTCCTCGCCCTCGCGCTCCCAGCCGTCGGCGATGTCGGTGTTGTGGGTCATGATGACCATCAGGCGGCCCGACTCGTCCATGATGCCGTGCAGGGCCGGGGTCGCGCTCTCGGCACCGCGCTCCGAAGTGCCCAGGCGCCCGCTGCGTCGCCAGTACTGGATCGAGGGTATCTGCGGGATGCTGTCCACCGAATACAGCGTGTGGAAGAGGACGTGATCCGGCGGCACCTCCACGATGCGGTAGCCCGGCAGGACCTTGCCCATCTCGATCATCCAGTTGCGCCAGGCATATTCGCCCCAGAAGTCGTCGGCCCACAGGAAGCCGCCCTTGAGGAGATAGTCGCGCAGGCGCACGATCTCGATTTCCTTGAGCTCGACGGTCCCGACATCGGAAGCGAAGAGGAATGGGCACCTGTACAGGTCTGCGTCGGTGGCTTCAACGACCGCGTGGAAGGGATCGCCCCGCCCGTCGCGCGCGATATCGGCCCTGGTCAGCTGGGAAAGGCGCAGGGGGAGGTTGCGGTCGCCGTCGGGGTAGTCCGTGTCCCATCCCGTGCCGAGCCACTCGCGCCGCACCGGCCGGTACTGCAGGCGACAGAATGTAAATTCGCCGTATTCGGGCGCTTCCGAGGGCTTGCGCGGGGGAGCCCAGCGGGTGCGTCCGCCCCACTGGGCCGCGAGGGGCTCCGGCAGAGTGGCGAGAAGGATGGCCAGGCCAGCGGCAGCGAGGAGGCCCCTCACAGCCCCTTCTCCATCTCTTCGGCCGCCATCAGGGACAGGGCGCAGAAGGTGAGCGTGCCGTTGGCGCAGCCGCTGGAGACGATCGTCGGCGCGCCGACGACGAAGAGGTTCTCGTGGTCGTGGGTGCGGCCCCAGGGGTCGACGACGCTGGACGCGGGGTCGTCGCCCATGCGACAGCCGCCGCCGGGGTGCTCCCAGAGGCGGGAGGTACGGGTGCTCATCATGGCGCCGCCGGCTGCGCGCGCGAGGTGGTCGAAGCGGCCCAGGATGGTGTCGTGGGTGTGGTCTTCCAGGTCCAGGCTGGCACGGGCCGGGCGGTAGTCGATCCGCGGCATCGGGTCGCCGAGGGCGTTGGTCTTCGCGCCGTCGAGGGTGAGGCGGCTCTCGCGGTCGGGAAGGACATCGTAGTACGCGCGGATGCGGGCCGTGGCGCCGGTGCGGTTGCGCTCACGCCAGTCTGCCATGACTTCGTCTCCCCACAGAAGGCGGCCGTCGTCGTTTCGGAGTCGCGGGGCTCTTCCCACATTCGACTCCCACAGGCGCAGATCGTGGCGCACATAGCGGTCCAGGGCCCCGGGACTGGCGAAGCGGTGCGACAGAAGGCTGTTGTTGGTGAAGATGCCGGGGTACAGGCGCATTGGAAGGTCGATGAAACCGCTCACGTACCAGTGACCCGTCATATACCGCCCGACGTTGCCCGTGCGGTTGGCGAGTCCGTCGGGGAAGCGCGCGTTGGCCGACAGCAGGAGCAGGTGCGAGCTCCAGGCGTGGCCGGCGGCGATCACGAAGGTGTCGGCGCGGAATTCGACCGGTTCGTCGGGAGCGTCGCGGTCGACGGCTTCCGCGGAGGCGATGCGGCCGGTTCCGGGCTCGAGGGTGAGGCGGCGGACGAGGGTGCGGGTGACAAGGTCGATGCGGCGTTCGGCGAGAAGCCTGTCGAAGGCGAAGTCGGGGGTGTACTTGGCGCCGGTCGGGCAGACTGCGCAGGTGTCGCAGCGCTGGCAGACGTTGCGGCCGCGGTAGGGCCGGGTGTTGCGCGCCCACGGCTGGGTCCAGAAGGGGATGCCGGCGCTGTCGGTCCAGTCGCGCATGCGGGCCAGGTTGTACGACAGCGGGAGCGGGGGCATGGGGTACGGCTTCGAGCGCGGGTCGCAGTCGGCGGGGCCCTGTTCGCCCGCGGCGCCGATGCGTTCCTCGGCCTCCTGGTAGTAGGGCTCGAGGTCCTCGAAGGAGATGGGCCAGTCGAAGCCGACGCCGTATAGGGAGCGCAGGCGGAAGTCTTCGGGCGAGTAGCGCGGGATGGCCCCGCCCCAGTGCATGGCCGAGCCGCCGACGACCATCTGGCGGTACATCGCGCCGGTGCCCGTCTGGTCGGGGATGTGGTCGTTCGGGTAGGGGTTTTCGCCGTAGGCCAGCATGCGGGCGCGGGTGTTGGTGCGCTCGGTGAGTGAGGCGGTGCGCTGGCCGGCCTCGATAACGGTGATCGATGCGTCGGTGCGCTCGGCGAGGCGTTCGGCGACCATGGCCGCGGTGATACCGGCACCTACGATGCAGATGTCGCTCTCGATGACGCGGGTCATGGGGCGGCCCCGGGTTCGGCTGTCGCGCCGTCGAGTCCCCGGCACTGCTGCTTTGCGATCGTGCGGCGGTAGCACAGGTCGGTGGCGAGGGGCGAGGCGAAGAAGTGCGCCATGAGCGCGATGGCGACGTGGTTTGCGTTGGCGGGCGCTCCGAGGCCGGAGCCGGTCTGTTCGACTGCGCGGGTCAGCAGGGTCCTGCGGGTGGGAATTTCGAGGTCGGGGAGGCCCCTGCCGAAGCGGCTGCGGGATTCCTTTTCAAGGCCCTGGAGCTGCGCCGTCCATCCCGGCCTCGGATCCGGGCCGGAGTAGCGTGTTTCGGGCACGAGGTAGGGGTGGGCCAGCTCGACGACCGGTTCGAGTCCGTCCGACCAGCGTTCGAAAGCGGCGACGGCGCGTTGCTGGCCGTCGTCGCCGAGTTCGGCGGGCAGGATGGCCTGTGCCACGGCGCGCAGGGTGGTTGAAGGGAGGGGGGCGGGGGGGGTATCGGTGGTGGGCGGGTTGCGGCCGTCTTCCGGTGCGCATGCGGCGACCGAGGCCGCGGCCACGGTCGCGACCGACTGCTTCAGGAATCCTCTGCGAGATTCGGCCATGCCACCGTCCGTTTCGGGATTGTTGCCTTCTGCATTACTCTAATGTCCTTCAACACCCCCATCAAAGGAGCCGCGAGTTGGCACTGAATGTCAGTTGGGCACGTAACGACGGCGTCCTGGTCGCGAGGCTCGCCGGTCGCGTCGATACCGCAAACAGCATGGAATGCGCGAAAATCCTGCGGGAGGCGAGCGACTCGGACGAGCGGTCCCTGGTCCTGAATCTCTCGGAGCTGACTTATCTGAGCAGTGCCGGTTTGCGGATTCTCCTGATGACCGCGAGGAAGTTCAGCGGGACCAGCCGCGCCTTCGCCGTCTGCGACATGTCTACGCAGATCGAGGAGGTCATCCGGATCAGCGGCTTCAACCAGGTTCTCTCGGTCCACGGCAGCGAGGCCGCTGCGGTGGAGTTCGTCGCCGGCACGGGCCCGGACGGGGCGCCGTCCTAGCGGCTAGGCAAGTCTTTCGATCACCAGCTCCACGCACGCCTCCGGCGAGAGCTTCTCGGTGTCGAGGCGCAGATCCGGGCGCTCGGGGCGCTCGTAGGGGCTGTCGACGCCGGTGAAGTTCCTGATTTCGCCCCGCTTAGCCTTGGCGTAGAGGCCCTTCGGGTCGCGTCGGGCGCACGTCTCCACCGATGCGTCGACGAAGATCTCCATGAATTCGTCCTTGTCGAACAGGCTGCGGGCGAAGTCGCGCTCGGACTGGAAGGGGCTGATGAAAGAGACGATCACGATCAGGCCGGCGTCCACCATGAGGCGGGCGACTTCCGCCACGCGGCGGATGTTCTCGACGCGATCGGCCTCGGTGAAGCCGAGGTCCCGGTTGAGACCGTGGCGGACGTTGTCCCCGTCCAGCAGGTAGGTGTGCCGGCCTTCGTTCACGAGGTGTCGCTCCAGCAGATTGGCCACGGTCGACTTGCCGGAAGCGGAGAGACCGGTCAGCCACAGGCAGCGAGCACGCTGGCGCTTGAGATCGGCTCGAACTTCGCCGGTGATGTCGAAATCCTGCCACTTGACGTTCGCCGCGCGCATGAGTGAATAGGTGATCGTCCCGGCACCCACGGTCGCGTTGGTCGCACGGTCGATGAGAATGAAGCCGCCCAACTCGCGTGACTCGTCGAAGGGAGCGAAGGGGATCGGTCGATTGGTGGCGAGATTGACCACGCCCAGGTCGTTGAGTTCGAGTTGCGCGGCGGCGAGTTCACTGCCGTCGTCGACGTCGACACGGTGTCTGATTCGGGTCACGGTGGCGCCCACTTCGTGTGTGTGCAGCTTCAGTCGGTACGGGCGCCCCACCGTCATCGGTTGGTCGCCCATCCACAAGAGCCGCGCCCGGTACTGGTCCGCGGCTTCGAGCGGGTCATGGGCGGCCACGATGACATCGCCCCGGGAGACGGCGACGTCGGGCTTGAGGGTGAGCGTGACCGAATCGTCCCGCGTGGCGCTGTCGCGCGTGCCCTGCCACACTACGATCGACTCGACCTCGGCGGCGGTTCCTGCGGGCGAGACGCGCACACGGTCACCGGGTGACACGTCACCGGCCACGATTCGGCCACAGTAGCCGCGAAAGTCAGGGTTCGGGCGGTTGACATACTGGACCGGCATGCGGAAGGGCTGCCGCGCGGCGGGCGGCTCGGTCTCCAACGCTTCCAGGTGCTCGAGCAGGCGCGGGCCGCCGTACCAGGGCGTGTGCGCGCAACGCCGCGTCACGTTGTCGCCGCTGAGAGCGGAAACGGGGAAGGATGCGACCTGCGCGAGTCCCATCTCTTCGGCCACCGTCCGGTACGCGGCGTCGATCGTCTCGAAGGTGCCGCGGTCCCACGCCACAAGGTCCATCTTGTTGACGGCAAGCACGATGTGGCGCACCCCGAACATCGCCACGATCCGGGTGTGGCGGGTGGTCTGAGGCAGGATTCCCTTGCGCGCGTCCACCATCACGACCGCTGCGTCGGCCGTGGAAGCGCCGGTCGCCATGTTGCGCGTGTACTGCTCGTGGCCGGGCGCGTCCGCGACGATGAAGCACCGCCGGGGCGTCCGGAAGCCACGGTAGGCGACATCGATGGTGATGCCCTGCCGGCGCTCGTCCTGCAGGCCATCCATGAGGAGAGCGAGGTCGGGTGCGCCGCCTTGCGTGCCGTAACGGCGCGAGTCCTCTTCAACCCTCTGCATCTGATCCGCAGACACCTGGCGGCAGTCGTACAGAATGCGTCCGATCAGCGTGCTCTTGCCGTCGTCCACGCTGCCGCAGAGGACGAACCTGAGGGTCGGCGCCATCTAGAAGTAGCCCTCCCGCTTCTTCCGCTCCATCGAGGCTTCGGTGTCGTGGTCGATGAGGCGGCCTTCGCGCTCGGAGTGGTCGGCCGCGAGCGTTTCGGCGATGATTGCGTCCAGTGTGTCCGCGTTGCTCTCGACCGCAGCCGTGAGCGGATAGCATCCGAGCGTGCGGAAGCGGACACGGCGGCGGGTGGGGACCTCGCCGGGTGCGAGCGGCATGCGGTCGTCGTCCACCATGATCAGCTGGCCGTCGCGCTCCACCACGGGGCGCTCGGCGGCACGGTAAAGCGGCACGATGGGGATTCCCTCGGCGGCGATGTAGTACCAGACGTCGGCTTCCGACCAGTTGGACAGCGGGGAGATGCGGAGGGACTCGCCCTCCTGGAGACGGGTGTTGTAGAGGTGCCACAGCTCCGGCCGCTGGGCTTTGGGATCCCATTGGTGCCGGGCGTTGCGAAGTGAGAAGATTCGCTCCTTGGCACGGGATTTTTCTTCGTCCCGGCGCGCTCCGACAAGGATCATGTCGTAGCGGCCCGCGTCGAGTGCCTGACGCAGGGCCACGGTCTTCATCACCTGGGTGTAGTGGTCGGACCCGTGGGTGAACGGGGTTATGCCCGCGTCGACACCCTCCCGGTTCGTGTGGACGATCAGGCGAATTTCGGCCTCCGCCGCCATCCGGTCGCGGAAGGCGATCATGTCGCGGAACTTCCATGTGGTGTCGACGTGCAGCAGCGGCATGGGAGGCGGACCAGGCCAGAACGCCTTGCGGGCCAGGTGCAGGAGCACGGCAGAGTCCTTGCCGATGGAATGGAGCATGACGGGTCGCGCCGCAGCCGCGATACCCTCGCGGATGATCTCGATGGCCTCCGATTCCAGGGCCGCGCGATGCTGGCAAGAGCGTAGACCCCTGGGCCCGGGAGGCTCCGGGTAGCGTGAAGGCTCTCTTGCGCTGGTCGACATTGGGGATACGGTGTTACCGTCGTGGAGCGTTCGAGCGGTCGGCACCAACGCCTATGCTCATCCGGAACAGAAGCTTACGCGGGCCTGACAGCCGCAACAAGGTCTCAGGGAGGCATGCATGAACCGCTTGAACCGACGACGATTCCTGACGACTTCGGCCGCGGCCGGACTTGCCACAATTCCGGGAATCCGCACCGGCGGAGCCTATCCGGAGTCACGCGAACGGACTGGCGCGGACCGGGACTTCCATTCCGCGAACACCGGTTCCGACGACCCACTCGGGGTACGCGGCAGTTTTCCGGTTACCGACGAGCTTGCGTACCTCAACACGGCTTCGGTGGGACCGCTTCCCGTCCCCGTCCGCGATGCGCTGCACGCGTACGCCGACAACAAGATGCGCCGCCGTGACGCGGCGGCGGGCCGCGAGGCCATTGCGGGTGCACGCTCCCGCTTCGCGGACTTGTTCGGCGCCGATGAGGACGAACTCGCCTTTCTCTACGCGACGAGCGGCGCCGAGAACATCATCGTAAGCGCCATGGAATGGCGGGCCGGCGACAACGTGGTCGTGGACGAGCTGCACTTCGTGACGACCTTCGTGCTCTACCGCGAGCTGGAGCGTCGGGCCGGGATCGAACTGAGGATCATCCCCTCCCGGGATGGCGTCGTGACCGTCGACGACTTTGCCGCGCGAACCGACCGGCGGACCCGGCTGATCAGCGTGGCCTGGGTGTCGAACCGCAATGGCTTCCGCTACGACCTTCCCGCCCTGGCCGACCTCGCGCACTCCCACGGGGCCTACCTCTTCGCCGATGCCATCCAGGCATGGGGCACATTCCCCACCGACCTCCACGACGAAGGGGTCGATTTCGCCTGCGGCAACGGCTACAAGTGGCTGCACGCGGATTTCGGCTGCGCGCCCTTCTACGTGCGCCGCGAACACCTGGAGTGGCTGAGCGCGGACCGGTACGGGCACCGGCAGGTCGCCGAGACCCTGCCCGGACACCGCTTTCGACTGAAGACCAGTGCCGAGAAGCTGGAGTACGCCAACCCCGCCTACGGGCCGGTCACCGCGCTGGACGCCGCTCTCGAGTTTCTGGGACAGGTCGGGCTCGACAGGATTGCCCAACATACCCACTCCCTGGCGGCAGAGTTGCGCGAAGGCGCCCGGGCGCTGGGCATGCGGATGTTCACTCCGCCGAACAACCCGTCGGCGATCGTCAGCTTCCATCACGGGCTCGACCACGAGCGGTTGGGCCGGGCCCTCGCCGACGAAGGCGTGGCGGTCACCTTTCAGGAAGACGGGAAGCTGCTGCGGGCCGCCGTGGGGATGTTCAACAACCGCGACGACGTGGAGCGGCTGCTGGGGGTGATCGGGGGACTGGTGTAGGCTGGAGCCGTCGGGCCGACGGTCAGAAGCGTAGCCGCGCACCCAGTTGCGCGCGCCGGGTATCCCCCAGCCCGCTGCGGATGGAACCGTCGAAGTTGAAGAGCAGCGAGCCGCTGGCGGTGTCGAGCGAGTTGTCGGCGTTCGTCAGGTTGAAGACCTCGAAAACGGGCTCGACCGTCCGCTCGTCGCCGACGGCGAAGGGCCGCGACAGCCTGATGTCCCAGGTGAAGAACGCGTTTTCGCGGCGCAGCGTGTTGCGCTCCAGGATCCCGCCGTCCGTGCAGATGCGGTCGGAGGGCTGGGCGGCCCGCTCGCCGCGCCGCGCACAACTCTCCGAGACGGGCGACGCCGACAGGTAGCGCAGGATGTTGCTGAACGCGATGTCCCCGGGCAGCGAGAACGCCAGGTAGCCGGTGGCCTTGTGGCGCCGGTCGCGATCGGACCAGCCGAAATCGGGCGCCAGGTTGGACGCATCCGCATATCGGAAGGTGAAGGGATCGCGCTCGTTGTCGTCGTCCGACCTGTCGAACGACAGCGTGTAGCTCAGGTCGAAGGCCAGCCGCCCGCCCATGGCGTCTTGGGCGCGCAGACCGGCCGTCACGGCGTGGTAGCGTGACCGCGCGGTGCTCTCCGCCACCGTCAGCGTGCCTATCCCGCCGCCTCCGGGGTGGGTGCCGATCCCGAACGGCGACCCGAAGACCGCGTCGTTGCGGTTGACGAACCGGAAGAGGTGGTCGCCGCGCGCGTGCTGGTACGAGAGACTCGCGGCCACTTCGCCCGGCAGCTCCCGTTCGATCTCGGCCGCGAACGACCAGGTGCGCGGCAACTCCAGATCCTTGGCCGTGACGTGTATGTCGGGCAGGAACGGTGCCGTGGCGCTCCCGTCGATGAGTTGGCCGATCGCGGGCGGCCCCTGGTCCGGCAGCCCGAAGCTGCTGCGGAAGAAGATCTGCTGAAACGCACCGTTCGTGGTCACGCTCTGCGCGAACACCAGAATCGGGATGCGCGCATGGTAGGCGCCGGCGTTGAGCCGAACGGCGGTCCGTCCGTCGCCGCCGACATCCCACGCAAGGCCAAGCCGCGGCTGGAAGTTGTCGAGGTCGTCGGGGATCGTCCCGACGGAGGGGAATCTCGGGTCGTTCAGATAGGGCGCGTAGAAGGTCGCGTCAGGCTGGACCGCAACCTCGGGGTGCCAGGTTCCCTCCCAGCGCAGGCCGAGGTTCACGGTCAGCCGGTCGGTCGGCTTCCAGGTGTCCTGCAGGAAGAGCGCCAGTTCGCCCACGCCGAAGTCACCCCTGCCCAGGCGGTCCGGCGCCACCCCCGGAACCGTACCCGACTGCAGGTAGGTGAGCACGGGTCCCGTGATGGCAGTCCCCGCGGGACATTCCCCGGTCGCGCTGTCCGACCCGTCCGAACACGTCACGTACCGGCTCCCCTGCGTCACGAAGTTGATGAAGCCGTCGACCGAGTCGAAGATGTATCGGCCGTTGGCGAAGCCGATGAACTGCTGGGTAATCCCCGTCCGGTTGTACTCGACGCCCGCCTTGAGCAGGTGGCGGCCCGTCAGCCACGACCAGTTGTCCACCACTTGCAGCCGCGTGTCGTAGGCGGGATCGATGGGCAGGAAGAACGGCAGTCCGATCCGGAACCCGTCGGCGAAGTCCATGCCGATGTCGGGAAAGGGCCGCCCGCCCAGCTTCGCGAACTGCGGCGTGGCGGGAGGCGTCGAACCCGGCATCAGCGGCCCGTCGTACCAGCGCACGCGGTCCTCGCGCGCCCACTGCACGCGCAACTCGTGCGACATCGTGCTCCCGATCAGCGACCGCCAACTGAAGTTGAAGGCGTGCGCCTCGTCGGTCTCCACCCCGTTGGCCGACACGCCCCACGAGTCCACGTCGAAGGTCCCGTTGAGCTGCTCGGACCAGTTGTAGTTGTACTTGAACGAGAGCTGGTTGCTCCCGTCGAGGTGGAAATCGGTCTTGAAGAGCAATGCGCGGGCATCGTCGGTCCGGGTGATGGGTCCGAACTCGTCGTCGAAGAGCCCGGGCCACTGTGAAGTCAGAAAGCCGCGGAGCCGCGCCAGGTTCCCCGGCTCGCGGACCAGCCGCCGGGCCTGCTTGGTCTCGGTCGCCGCCTGCTGATCGTACGCCACGAAGTAGAACGCGCGGTCGCGCACGATGGGCCCTCCGACGGTCAAGCCGAACTGGCTCCGCAGAAAGTCCGGCTCTCCCGCCTGCAGCGCAGCCGGATACGCGGCCGACACCCCATCCCACTGTCCGAAGTAGTGCGCGGAACCCGCGAACTCGTTGCTCCCGGACTTTGTGATAACATTCACAAACCCCCCGGCCGACCGCCCGAACTCGGCCGTGGCGCCCTGGTTGACCACCACGACTTCCTCGATCGCGTCCTGGCTGAAGGTGAACGCCGGCCGCTGCCCTCCCCGCTGCTCGCCGAAGAACGGATTGTTGAAGTCGGCTCCGTCGACGATGAAGTTGTTGAAGATCCCGCGCTGGCCGCTGATGTTCAGCTCGTCTCCGTCCGGCCCCTGCGAGATCGCGACCCCGGGAGTCAGCAGCGCCAGATCGAGGTAGTTGCGCCCGTTGTTGGGGAGCGCGTCGACCACCTCCCCGGGCAGCCTGGTCGAACTCGTAACGTCCTCGGGGTGCACGAGATGCTCACGATGTCCCTCGACCGTTATCCCCTCCAGCTCGACCACGCCGAAGCGCAGCGTCACCGACAGCTCCTCGCCGACGCGCAGCACCAGACCGGGCGACACGGCGGATCCGAGCTGACCCTCGGCCCGCGCGGCAACGTCGTAGCGTCCGAGCGGAAGGAGCGGGCGCACGAAAGTGCCGGCAGAGGTGGTGCGCACCGTGGTCGCCAGCGCCGTCTCGAGGTGCACGATCTCGACGACCGCTCCGGCAACAGGTGTGCCGGTCGCGTCCAGAACCTGGCCCCGGATCACGCCCGTGGAAGCCTGCGACTGGGCGGAAGCCGGGCACGGCATGACCGCGAGGACGAGTCCCAGCGCGAGCGCACAGGCTGGCAGCACAAGGGGGGTGGGAGGGCGGCGGGAGCGGGTTCGGCTGCCTGATCTCATCGTGACGGGGTTCCGTGAGCGCGCGCGGACGCTTGCCTGATATCAGGTTGGGGTTGTGGCCCAAGTCATGTCGCATGGACATTCCCACAAACAGCAGGAACCTCTCCGCCACCTCGGATCATCCATGACCGGGCCGGTCGCCACAATGTTCGCACTTCACGTCGGCACCGCGCAATCGCGCAGGGCGGCGCCGTGGTGCGTCCTTTCCACCCTGTTGCTGGCTGGGTGCGACGGTGCGGGCGGCATCGGCACGGGCCCGACCCCCGACGACGATCTCGTCTGCGATCTCGACCCCGCCTTCCTCGCCGACGGCGGGGTCGGGCGGGACGGGATTCCGGCGCTCACCGACCCCGAGATCGTGCCCATCTCGCCGATGATTCCGGCCAACTCCTTCGTGCGCGACCACGACCGCGTGATCGCGGTGCAGTTGGGTGCAGACTGGATCGTGATTCCGCACAACATCATGTGGCGCCACGAGATCGTGAACTTCAACGGTGACGACCGGATGGTCGTGACCTACTGCCCGCTCACCGGGTCGGCTCTGGCCTTTCGGCGCAACGCGGTGGGCGGCGCCGAATTGCGGGTCTCCGGTCTGCTCTACAACGCCAACCTCGTCATGTACGACACCAACGTGCCGGAGTCCTTCTGGCTGCAGATGCTGGGCGAGGCCCGCTGCGGCCCGCAGACCGGCACCCGCCTGGAGAGGCTGCCGGCCGTGGAGATGACCATGGCCGGCTGGAGATCGCTGCACCCCGATTCGCGCATGGTGGGCGCGCCCGGCGGCTTCAGCGACTGGCGGCTCTATGTGCGCAATCCGTACGGAGACGAGTACGAGGATCCGCACAACGCCGACTTCCTGGACCACCCGATCCCGCTGGACGACGGGCGGCTGCCACCGAAGGAGCGCGTCCTGGGCCTGCCCGGCGATCCTCCCGGCGCGCCGCCCCAGGCGTTTTCCTTTGGCGCGATGGCCTCGCTGGGCGACCACGCCGCCCTCGAGTTCACCTACCGGGACGCCCCCGCAATGGTCATCTGGGACGGCACGCGCGAGGCGGCGATGGCGTATCGTCCGGAGGTAGGCTCCCGGGCAGCCAACTTCGTCGCGGGCGAGGGCGGTGTGGTGGACAACCTGACCGGCACGACATGGGCCGTCGACGGTACGCCCGTTGCGGGACCACTGGCGGGAACGCGGCGAAGGCTGCGCCCCATTGCCGATGCCTACGTCGCCTTCTGGGCCGCCTGGGCGGCATTTCATCCGGGAACCAGGCTGATGCCCGACGGAACATGAACGGCGGGCCCGGGGGGCAGGGTTGCGCACGGCCACGCCAGTGCGGAATCTCAGACATCGCGGCTCCGCCGCCACACCGACTGCAACGCATACAGGCCCAGCCATGTCCCGACTCTCTCCAGGCTCCCGCAACCAGCTTTTGCTGCTCGCTGTCGTCGTCGCCGGTGCCCTCGGTGCGTTCTGGTGGCTGCGGGGCTCCACGCACGACCTCGTCATCGTAAACGGCCGCGTCATGGACCCCGAAACGGGGCTCGACGCCACGCGCAACCTGGGAATCACCGGCGGGACGATCGTCGAGGTCACCGAGGACGCGCTGGAGGGAAGCGACACCATCGACGCGACAGGGCTGGTGGTGGCACCCGGGTTCATCGACCTCCACGCCCACGGCCAGAGTTCGGTGGGCGAACGCCTGCAGGCGCTGGACGGAGTGACCACCGCACTGGAGTTGGAGATCGGTGTCTTCCCGGTGGCCTCCTGGTACGCCTCGCGCGAAGGCCGCACACTGCTCAACTTCGGCGCGACCGTAAGCCACCCGAATGCCCGGACCAAGCTCCTGGCGGGTATCGATGTCGGGCACCAGCCGACTCTGCCCCCAGGCCAGAACGAGTCGATGGGCTCGGACATCATCTATCAGGAGCTGGACGACGTACAGGTTGCCGAACTGGCGGCGCTGATGGAGGGCGGTCTGGAGGAAGGCGGCCTGGGGTACGGCTTCGGGATCACCTACACCCCGGGTGCTTCGCGGACCGAGATCATCGACCTCTTCGAGTCGGCCGCGGCAAACGGTGTGCCAGCCTACGTGCACCTGCGGGCAGCGGACGAGGGCGGCAATCTGGGGCCCTTCCAGGAGGTGATTGCGAACGCCGCCGCAACCGGGGTGTCGCTTCACATCGTCCACCTCAATTCCTCCGCCGACGAGTCGGCGGTGGACGCCCTGGGCCTGATCCGTGGAGCCGCGGAGCGTGGGCTGGACGTCACCACCGAAGCGTATCCGTACACCGCGTCTTCGACCTTCATCGAGTCCGCGCTGTTCGACCCGTGGGAGGGGCTGGACGACTCGGAATACCAGCGGCTGCAGTGGCCCGGCCAGGCGGAGCGGCTGAACGCGGAGACCTTCCGGCAGTATCGCGAGCAGGGCGGGTGGGTAGTCATCCACGGGCGCAACGAGGAAACGAACGAGTGGATCGTCGCGCAGCCGGATGTGATCGCCGCAAGTGACGGTATTCCGTTCCTGTTCACCTCGGTGCACCCGCGCGGCGCCGGGACGTTCGCCCGCATTCTGGGTCATTATTCGCGCGACCGGGGCGTGATCAGCCTGATGGACGCGCTGGCCAAGATGACAATCCTGCCGGCCCGGCGGGTTGAGGGCGCAGCTCCTGTCATGGCCCGCAAGGGCCGGGTACAGGAGGGCGCCGATGCCGACCTGGCCCTCTTCGATCCCGAGACCGTGCTGGACATGGCGGACTACGACGACCCGGCCGCGCCCTCACGCGGGTTCATGCATGTGCTCGTGGCCGGGACGCCGGTGGTGCGTGACGGGAGCCTGGTCGACGGCGTGTATCCCGGACAGGCGATCCGGAGGGCGAGCGCCCCGGCTTCGTAAGGGGCTCCTCGCCGGCGCGAAACCCGATCGCGAAGCGCGGAGTTCGCTCGCAGTATCCGGGAGATTCGTCACCGGCCCCGTCACCCGCGCGCTTTGCCGAAAAAGTCGGACCCATCGAGCCATGGAACCGCCCGACCTTCCGGCCAATACTGTGGTCCCTATCGGTCGCTGCTGCTTCTGAAGCGCTGGCGGCTGCAATCGCTACGCCACATTTTGGAGGTCATGATGGGCTTCGATACACTCCGGGCAGCACACAGGCTCCGCGACGAGGCCGGTTTTGATGAGACCCAGGCAACGGTACTGGTCCTCACCTTCGCCGAGGGATTCGCGGAGCGTTTCCCGACCAAAGGGGATCTGCAGGGGGTCGACACGTCGATCCGTATTGAACTGAAGCGGGTCGAGACCTCCATCCGCGGCGACATGGAGCAGCTGCAGGCTGCCATCCGCGGCGATATGGAGAAGATGGAGACCTCCATCCGCGGTGACATGGAGAAGATGGAGACCTCCATCCGCGGCGACATGGAGAAGATGGAGACCTCCATCCGCGGCGACATGGAGAAGATCGAGACTTCGGTCCGTACAGGGCTGCGAGACCTCGAGAACCGCATGACGATTCGGATGGGCGGGATCATGGTTGTCGGGATCGGTGTGCTGCTATCGCTTCAGAGGTTCCTGTCCTAGTCCGTGCCAACGGAGTGCAGGATGTGTAGGGGGACGCCCGTATCCGCTTATCATGTCAATCAAACATTACATATTGTCATGTTTTCCATACAATTTGCTCAAACACCCGACTTGCCAGGAGAACTGTCATGACTCGCCGCTGCCTCGTTGCGCTCCTGCCCTCGAACATCCTTCCCGTTGCCCTCGCGGCCATCGTGTTCACCGCCCCGGCCGCCGCCCAACAGCGCCTCTCGCTGGAGCAGTACATGGACATCGAGAGCGTGTCCAACCCGCGGATCTCGCCTGACGGCGCCCGGATCGTCTACACCAGGGGGTGGATCGACAAGCGCAACGACCGGCGGGAGTCGGCGCTCTGGATGATGAACGCCGACGGATCCAGGAAGCGGCACCTTGTCGACGGCGGCGGCGGCGCCTGGTCGCCCGACGGCACCCGCATCCTCTACACCGCGCCGGGTGACCCGGGCGGCTCTCAGCTCCATGTCCGCTGGATGGACGCAGAGGGCCTGACCACGCAAATCACGCGTCTTGAAAACGGGCCATCCAACCCCCGCTGGTCCCCGGATGCAAACTGGATCGCGTTTACGAGCCGGGTGTCCGACCGCGCCGACTTCGCCGGGGTCGATCTGCCGGCCAGGCCGGACGGCGCCCAGTGGGAACGCGAACCCAAGGTAGTCGAGCGACCGGCCTACAAGCGGGACGGCATCGGCTATGTGGACACGGGATGGACGCATGTATTCGTAGTCCCCGCCGAAGGCGGCACCCCCCGGCAGCTTACCGACGGGGACTGGAACCACTCCTCCATCGAGTGGAGTCCCGACGGAACCGAGATCTACTTCACGTCGTTCCGCCACGAGGACGCCGACCGGCCGGAGCACTGGCAGGAATCCGAGATCTACGCCGTCTCGGTGGGCAGTGGGGAGATCCGCCAGCTGACCAGCCGCCGCGGTCCCGACAATGCGCCCGTGCCCTCGCCCGACGGGTCGCTCATCGCCTACACCGGCATCGACGCCCACGACGACACCTACCGCAACGTCAGGATCCACGTCATGAATCGCGACGGGTCCGGTTCGCGCGTCATCTCGCGAGACTACGACCGCCAGGTGGGCCCGATGACGTGGGCTCCGGACGGCGGCGGCCTCTACTTCAACGTCAGCCGCGACGGCTACCGCCAGCTACACTTCGTGTCGCTGGATCGGGGCGTCAGCATGCTCACATCTGGCGAGCACCTCTTCGCCATGTCGTCCTTCTCCGACGACGGGGTCGCCGTGGGCACGATCTCCGACGCCCACGAGCCGGGCGACATCTACCGCTTCAACCTCACGCACCCTGAGGCGGTGACCCGCCTTACCGACGTCAACTCCGACGTCCTGGGCCACGTGCAGCTCGGGGAAGTCGAGGAGGTGTGGTACGACTCGACCGACGACTTCCGGATCCAGGGCTGGATCGTTAAGCCGCCCGACTTCGACCCGTCGCGCAAGTACCCGATGATGCTCGTCATCCACGGCGGCCCCCACGCCATGTACAACGGGGGCTTCAACTTCGCGTTCCAGGAGCACGCGGCAAACGACTACGTCGTCCTCTACACCAACCCCCGCGGCTCCACCGGCTACGGCACCGAGTTCGCCAACGCGATCAACCACGACTACCCCGGGGCCGACTTCCCCGACCTCATGAACGGCGTCGACGAGATGCTCGCGCGCGGCTACGTCGACGAGGAGAACGTCTTCGTCTACGGGTGCTCGGGTGGCGGCATCCTGACCAGCTACATCGTCGGCAACACCGACCGCTTCCGCGCCGCGTCCGCCAACTGCCCCATCGTGAACTGGATCTCGGCGATGGGCACGTCGGACGCGATCAGCTACTTCCGGACCTTCGAGAAGCCCTTCTGGGAGGACCCCGCCGAGTGGATCGACCGGTCGTCCATCTTCTATGTGGGCAACGTCACCACGCCCACGATGTTCCTCACGGGCGAGATGGACATCCGCACGCCCATGCCGCAGACGGAAGAGATGTACCAGGCGCTGCAGTACCTGGGCGTCCCCACGGTGATGGTGCGCTTCCAGGGCGAGTGGCACGGCACCAGCCGACGCCCGTCCAACTTCCTCCGCACACAGCTCTACCTGAGGAAGTGGTTCGAGCAGTGGGGAAGCCACAAGGACCCGATGACGACCGACCAGGGCGGCGCGTGACTGTCACGGGGAGCCTGCGGGAGGGCCGCCGCACCGTCCCGGGGACCGCGACCGCGCATGACATCGGCGGCGCCGCGGCGCTGGTTGATGTGCACTTCCAGGATCGCGCCACGATCATCGGGGTCGGGGTGCTGGAACTCCCGCAGGGCGGGATCGCGCTGGTCGACACCGGTCCGGAGGCGCGCCTGGACGCCCTGGGTGCCGGCCTCGCGGCGCTGGGGCACAGCTTGCAGGATGTGCGCGCCATCCTCCTCTCGCACATCCACCTCGACCACGCGACGGCGACCGGCGCCATCGTGCGGGAGGCTCCCGGCGCGATCGTCCACGTGCACGCGGTCGGTGCACCCCACATGGCGGACCCGTCCCGCCTGCTCGCCTCGGCCGGCCGCATCTACGGCGACGCGATGGCCACCCTTTGGGGCGAGTTCCTCTCCGTGCCGCGCGCGTCGCTCCGCGTCGTCGACGAGGGTGACACGGTCTCGCTGGGCGGCCGCGGCTTCGAGGTCGCGTACGTGCCCGGACACGCCAAGCACCACGTCGCCTACTTCGAAGCCGCGACCGGGACGGCGTGGGTGGGGGACGTGGGCGGCATCCGCATCCGGGGCGGGCCGGCGATCCCCGTGACCCCACCCCCCGACATCGACGTCGAGGTGTGGAAGGCGAGCATGGACAGGGTGATGGCGTGGGCGCCGGAGCGGATCGTCGCCACGCACTTCGGTCCGTACCGCGCTCTCCGGTCGCACTTCGCCGAACTGGGCACGGAACTGGACGCGTGGGCCGGTTGGGTGCTTGACTCCCTCGGCGACGCGAGCTTCGCCGACGACCGCGCCCGCGCCCACGCCTTTTCCGCCTGGGTAGCCGCGCGGCTCGGTGAAAGGATACCCAAGGAACACATGGCGCTCTACGCCACCGCCTCCGGCTTCTTCGATTCGTGGTGGGGTCTGGCGCGCTACTGGCGCAAGCGCGGAGCCGCCTGACGGCGCGGAGGAAGCGCCGTGTCGACCGTCCGCCCACCGCCGGCAACCGTCGGCGTGGCCGCCGCGCTCCTCGCGGCCGCATGCGGGAGTGCCGACGAGCCCACGACGCCCGTTGCTCCCTCCACCCCCACGGCCACCATCCGGGTAACGCCCGCCATGGCGTCCGTCGAGGTGGGCGACACCGTCCGCTTCACGGCGACCGTGACCGACGCCGGCGGCCAGCCGGTCGCCAACCCGGCCATCACCTGGTCCACGTCGCAGGCCGGCCAGGCCTGGATCCGGGAGGATGGCCTGGTGACGGGCGCGCGACCCGGCACGCCCACCGTCACCGCCACCAGCCAGGGGGCGACGGGTACCGCCACCCTGACGGTCACCGCGTCTCGGATCTCCGCGCTCCTCCTCGATGTGCGCCAGCGGCACGGCCTCATCGGACTCGCCGGCGCGATCGTCACCAGTGACCGGCTCGTCGCCTTGGGTGCGGCCGGCACCCGGGCGCACGGGTCCCTGGTCCCCGTCACGATCCATGACAAATGGCACCTGGGTTCCATCACGAAGTCGATGACGTCCACGCTTGCCGCGATCCTCATCGAGGAGGGCGCCCTGGAGTGGACGACCACGCTGGAAGCCGCCTTCCCCGGCATTCCCGACATTCACCCCGACCTGCGCCCGGTCCCCATCGAGCCGATCCTCGCCCATCGCGGCGGTTTCACGAACGAGATCGGACAGTTCTCGACCTGGACGCAGATGCTCGACAACACGGACCCGCTGCCCGAACAGCGCAGCGCCTTCGCGATGGAGGTCCTCGGCACGGCCCCCGAATTCACGCCGCTCCAGACCTACCACTACTCCAACGTGGGCTACATGATCGCGGGCGCCGCGCTCGAGGCCGTCACCGGACAGCAATGGGAGACTCTCATCCGCACACGCCTCTTCGCGCCCCTGGGAATGGACGACACGGGATTCGGCGCTCCGGGAGTGCCGGGCGCCATGGACCAGCCCCGCGGACACCTGGGACAGGGCACCGGCAGGTTCTCACTGGAACCGGGCGATCCACGTGCCGACAACCCGCCGGGCCTTGGCCCCGCCGGGACGGTGCACGCCACGATGCGGGACCTGGGACGCTACATCGCGATGCACCTGGCCGGCGAACAGGGCCGGGCGGACGTGCTTCAGCCCGAGTCGGTCCGACGCTTGCACACGCCGGCCGAAGGGTTCAGCTACGCGTCAGGGTGGGTCGTCACAAACCGGCAGTGGGCCGCGGGACGGGCCCTGGCCCACTCCGGCAGCAACCTGCGCTGGTACGCCGTGGTCTGGATGGCGCCCGAGAGGGACTTTGCCGTGCTGGCGGCAACGAATCAGGGCGGCGAAACCGCCTTCGAGGCGACCGACGAAGCGGCCGGACGCCTCATTGAGCTACATCTGGCTCGATAGCCTGGTACACCAGCTCCAGGAACCGCCCCACCGGGTTGTTCCCCCTCGGCGTCTGGGTGAACACCAGCACGATCATCTGCCGGTTCGGATCCACGAAGGCGTTCGTCCCGTCCGACCCGCCGTGCGAGAACACGCCCTCAGCGGAAACCGACCACCCGTACCCGTAGTAGCTGGCCGGTCCGGCCGAGCCCGAATTGGTGCGGATCTTCGGCGACGTCATCAGCTCCACGCTCTCCTCGGACAGATACCGCCTTCCGTCGTACACCCCGCCGTTCAGGAACATCTGGCAGAAGATCACATAGTCGTCGGCCGTCGAGATCATCCCGCCCGAGGCGCGCACGAACGGGACCTGCGGCGGATCGCCCGGCGTCCAGCCGGGGGCCCATCCGCCCTCGCCGTCGCGCTCGTAGTAGACCACCGACATGCGGTCGAGCTTGCCGTCCATCTTCTCGTCGATCTCGTGGTGATAGCTGTCGTGCATCCCCAGCGGCGTGTACAGCTCGCGGTCCAGGTACGCGTCCATCTGCATGCTCGACGCCATCTCGATGAGCGCGCCCAGGGTGTTGTAGCCGGGGTTGTTGTAGCTGTAGCTGGTGCCCGGCGCGACCTCCGCGCCGACCGGGCCGAACCGCGCCGCCTCCAGCTGCAGGGTGGGCGCGTTTGGGTGCTCCGCCGACGGCTGCATGTACGGCTGCAGGAAGAGGGTGGGGATCCTCAGCCCGCTGGAGTGCGACAGCAGGTGACCGATGTTGATGAACCCGGCCCGGTAGTTGTCCCACGAGGGCATGTGCTCGCGAACGAGGTCGCCGTAGCTCAGCTTTCCGTCCTCTACGAGCATGGCAACGCCCGTCGCTACCACCGGCTTCGTGTTCGACGCCATCCGGAAGAGCGTGTTCGGTTCCATCGGGACATCACGTGCCCGGTCCCTCCAGCCAAGCGCCTCGTGCAGGACGACCTTCCCGTCCTTCGCCACGAGCAGCACGGCGCCGACCAGGTTCCCGCGCGCGATCGCCTCCTCGTACAGCGCCACACCCCCGGCGAGCACCCCCGCCGACAT
Source organism: Gemmatimonadota bacterium (assembly GCA_022823145.1). Lineage (GTDB taxonomy): Bacteria > Gemmatimonadota > Gemmatimonadetes > Longimicrobiales > Gaopeijiaceae > Bin94. The sequence continues at coordinate 36,123 of JAJDXS010000013.1, read as the reverse complement.
GCCGACGTCGGCCGGCTCTCCGCGGGTAACCACCGGCCCCTGTGCGCCCGCCGGCGCAACCCAGGTCCCCGCCACGACCACCGCCGCAGCCCACGCAACGGCCGCTGACACAGCACCACCGGCTCTCGTCACTCTCTTCATCCGAAGCCTCCCTTCATGGCCTCAACCAGGTACTTGACCGCAAACGAGCCGATCCAGTGCGAACCCGCATAGTCTGCGTCGAACATCGTTTCGAAACCCGCCCGCGCATGCTCCTCGGCCAGCGCGCGCAAGCCCTCGACGCGCGCATCGTCCGCAGGCAGGGCGCCGGCAATCCGCAGCATCGCGTCCGCCCGCGTGAACGCCAGCCCTATGAGGTGCGAACGCGCCCCCAAAACCGCCCGCAGCGAGTCGTTGGTGATCACGGCCCCTCCCTCCGATGGCGCCCCCTCCGCCTGTGCAGCAGCAGCCGGGTTCCGCAGCGACGCGAACTCGTCGGAATCGAGGGGTGGAAGAAAGTTGTCCAGCCACGCGACGTAGGCTTCGCGCTCCATCACCATGGCCATCAGCGCCGCTTCTTCGAGACAGGGCGACACGAAGTCGGAACGCCCGGGCTCGTAGGCGGTCGGACAGCGGTGATCGTCCGAGAAGAAGCGGACAGCGGCGTCCCGCAGCGCCACCTCGAGCTCGGGACGTGCGCGCATGGCCGCGGCCTGCAGGCTCATCCCGATCGCGAAGGCCGTATTCGGATGCACGCCGGTTCGCACCGGTCCTTCCAGTTCCCCCAGGTGGGCCGCCAGCCGCTCGGCCACCAGGTTCGTTGCGGGCTCGAGCCGCGCAGCCCATGTGAGCGCGTCGGGATCGTCCCAGGACGCGAACTCGGCCTGCAGCAGCAACAGCCATGCCCAGCCGTAGGGCCGTTCGAACGAAGGATTGTCGGTAAGGTACGCCAGCTCACCCTCCATCGCAGTCTCGGACAGGTGGTCCCTGAGCTTCTCGCGGATCAGCGGCCCGACCGACAACCCGGGCACCTCCTTGAGCAGGCGAACCATCGCCCACGTCGAGTTCACCGCCGAGTGCCAGTCCCAGCAGCCGTAGAAGGCGCGCTCCTGCTCGAAACCCCGCCGGCGCGTGTACGCGACATCGTCCAGATACCCCTCGCGGTCCGGACGGAGTGCATGCGGACGGTCGACGCACGACAGCGGCATGGCGGCCAGTGCGAGGGCTCGCTCCAGGTCGAGGACCGCGGGCCCGGCCTCCGACTCCACATCCCCGGCCGCCCCTTCGGGCTTCGTGGCCACGTCGATCGGACGATCGGCAAGCTCTTCGGGAGCACAGGCGGCAGACAACAACAGAACCGCCCCGGTGAGGAGCGTTGCCGGGGCGATCGGTAAGGCCATGCGCGCGGTGGTTGGAGGTGTTCTCAACGTGTGGGCCGCTCCTGCAGCTGGCAATAGTCGCGTTGTCTCCAGTCCCCCATTGACCGCAGGCGGCGCAAGTTGCCGTTCGTGGTCGTGAGGACCAAGATGGGTATCGGCAATGGCGTCTGCCACGAATGACTCGGCCGGAGGCGACCGGTGGACCGACGGACAATGCTGAAGATCGGCGGAATGAGCCTGATCGGGACCGGGCTGGGCGCGTGCTCGGTGCGCTCATGGTCCGTGGATCGGCCTTCGCTTGTTCTGGCGCCCGTCCGGGCGGATTGGGATCGTGTCATCCGCACCACCGTGGGGCTGCGGCCACATCGACCCTCCGGATTCGTGCTGCGCGCCGAACGGCTCGGCGGGACCACCGTGATCCACAACTATGGCCACGGCGGGGCGGGCATGTCGATTTCGTGGGGCACGGGACAGATGGCCGCCGAGATGGCCCTCGAACACGACAGCCGCGCCGCGGCGGTGATCGGCTGCGGGGTCGTGGGGCTCACCTGCGCGCGTCAGCTCCAGCGCCGTGGATTCCGGGTCACCATCCATGCCATGACGGTGCCCCCGAACACCACCTCGAACATGTCACTCGCCGGCTTCACTCCCACGTCGGGGCTCGTCGACGGCGATCTCCGGACTCCCGCCTGGGACGCGCAGTTCCGCGAAGCCGTCGAGATTTCCTACCGCCAGCTGCAGCTCCTGGTCGGGCGGGGATACGGCGTGTCGTGGATCCGCAGCTTTGCACTGAGCAACAACGAGCCCCGCCCCCGGCAGACAGACCGTGAGCCGGAGCGCCCTTCGCTGCTTCCGGCGCACCTGCGCACGGGCATGACCCGGCTCGGCCCCGGCGAGCACCCCTTCCCGACCCGCTACGCGACCCGGCGCACCCAGATGCGCATCGAGCCCTCGATCTACCTCGAGGCTCTCGTGCGCGACTTCATCGACTTCGGAGGGCGCATCGTCATCCGCAAGTTCACCGAACCGAGCGAACTGGTGGCGCTGGAAGAGTCCCTCGTGATCAACTGCACGGGCCTCGGTGCGCGTGATCTCTTCAGTGACACCGAACTGGTCCCCGTGAAGGGCCAGCTGACCGTGCTGGTGCCCCAGCCCGAAGTCGACTACGGAACCTTCGGGGGACCCGGGCCATCCCGTGGCGGGCTGGGCATCCACATGCAGCCGCGCAGCGACGGGATCGTGCTGGGAGGTACCGCCGAGCGCGGGGAGTGGTCGCTGGAGCCCGACCAGGAGGCCCTGGAGCGCATCGTGACATCCCACCAGGCGCTCTTTTCGGCGATGCATGCCTGATCCGTCGGGGCGTCGCACGGGACCGTCGTGATGCTCCTCGAGACCCCCTTCCACCCGCGCACCGCCGCCCTTTGCCGCAGCCGCCGCTGGCGCAACTGGTCCGGCTACGCCGCCGCGCTCAGCTACGAGCCCGGCCACGAGTACGAGTACTACGCCGTACGCAGCGGGGCGGCACTCTTCGATGTGTCGCCGCTGCGCAAGTACGAGGTCGCGGGCCCGGATGCGGCCGCGCTGGTGGACCGGGTCGTGACGCGCAACGTCTTTTGTTGCGCGGAGGGGCGAGTGCTCTACACGCCCTGGTGCGACGAGGCCGGCAAGCTGATCGACGACGGCACCGTGCAACGACTGGGTGCCGACATCTTCCGCATCACGGCCGCCGACCCGTGCCTGCGCTGGTTTCAGGACTGCGCGCTCGGGATGGACGCGACCGTCCGTGACATCTCGCTCGACCTCGCGGCGCTCGCCCTGCAGGGCCCCACCTCGCGGGACATCCTCGCTGGGCTCGTGACCGGCGCCGACATCGCCGCGCTCCCTTATTTCGCGCTGACCGATGGCCACATCGGCGCGGCCCCGGTCACGATCACCCGCACGGGCTACACGGGGGACCTCGGCTACGAGATCTGGCTCTCGCCTGAACACGCGATCGCCGTGTGGGACGCACTCGTGGAGACGGGCCGGGGCTTCGGGATCGCGCCCGCCGGTCTCGACGCCCTGGACATTGCGCGGATCGAAGCCGGGCTCCTTCTCAAGGACATCGACTACGTGTCGAGCTGGACTGCGCTGATCGAGTCGCGCAAGTCGTCGCCCTACGAGGCCGGGCTGGGGTGGACGGTGCAGCCGCGCTCCGGCCGCGAGTTCGTGGGGAGCCGGGCACTTGCACAGGAAGCCGCGGAGCCATCTCCGTGGGCGCTCGCCGGCCTGGAGGTCGACTGGCCGCGCATCGAGGAGCGCTTCGCGGCTGTCGGCCTGCCGCCTCTCGTGGCGGGGAAGGCGTCACGGGCGGCGGTGCCGATCTACACGGGGGGAAGCCGGACGACCGGCAGGCAGATCGGCTACGTCACCAGCTCCACATTCTCACCGATCCTCAAGAAGTACATCGCGCTCGCCACCATCAGGCGGGCCTTCGCCCGGCCCGGCACCCGCATTCAGGTCGAGCTCACTGTCGAGTTCGTGCGCCACCGGGTCCCCGCGCGCGTGGTCCGGACGCCCTTCTTCGACCCGGCGCGCAGGCGGGGCTGACCACTGATGGCCCGCAAGTACGACGCGATCGTCATCGGCGGCGGCCACAACGGCCTCGTCCACGCGGCCTACCTGGCGCGCGCGGGCCTCGACGTGTGCGTCCTCGAACGGCGCCCGCTCCTCGGCGGCGCCACCGTCACCGAGGAGATCTTCCCGAGCTTCAGGTACAGCGTGTTCTCGTACGTCGTCAGCCTGATGCGCCCCGACATCATCCGCGAACTGGACCTGCCCCGCCACGGCCTCGCAATCCTGCCGCTCGAAAGCACCCTCACCCCGCTGCCGAACGGCGACCGCCTCTACCGCGACGCCGACCACCACCGCACCTGGCGCGAGATCGCGCGCTTCTCGATCCGCGACGCCGAGGCCTACGACGAATACGGGCGGTCGCTGTTCTACATGGCGCGCGCCGTGAAGCACCTGCTCGGCATCGCCCCTCCCGATCCCGCACGGCTGGGGCCGGGCGACATCCGCGGTCTGCTCGGCCTCGCCCGCCACTTCCTCAACCTCGAACCCGATCAGCTTCACCTGCTCGTCAAGCTCATGACGACGAGCGCCGCCGATTTCGTCGACGAGTGGTTCGAGACCGACGTGCTCAAGGCCACCCTGTCGGCGAGCGGGATCATCGGCACCTTCCTGGGCCCCCGCTCGCCGGGCACCGCCTACGTCCTGCTGCACCACTACATGGGCGAGATCGACGGCCACTTCAGGGCGTGGGGCTTCGCCAAGGGCGGAACAGGCGCCGTGGCGAACGCAATCGCTTCCGCGGCGCGCGCGGCGGGAGCCGAGATCCGGACGGACGCGCCGGTGGCACGGGCATTGGTGAAGAACGGGCGCGTCAATGGCGTGGCGCTCGCCAACGGCGACGAGTTGCACGCGAAGGTCGTCTCCTCAAGCCTGGATCCCCACCGCACCTTCCTCGACCTGGTCGACGAAGACGCCCTCCCCGCCGACCTCGTCAGCGCTGTGCGCGCCTACCGCTTCCGCGGCTCCTCAGGCAAGGTCAATCTGGCGCTCGACGCGGCCCCCGACTTCAGCTGCATGCCCGGCCACGGCCCCCACCTCCGAGGCGCCGTCTCGATCAGCCCGTCCATCGACTACCTCGAACGCGCCTACGACGACGCCAAGTATGGCGACTTCTCGCGCGAACCGTACATCGACATCGTCATCCCCTCGGCGATCGATCCAGCCATGGCGCCGCCCGGTAAGCACGTCATGTCGTGCTTCGTCCAGTACGCCCCCTACGAACTGCGCGACGGCACATGGGACGAGAAGCGCGAGGCCTTCGGCGACACCGTGGTCGACACGCTGGCGCGCCACATCCCCAACCTCAGGGACATCATCCTGCACCGTCAGGTCGTCACGCCGCTCGACATCGAGCGCACCACGGGCCTCACCCAGGGCAACATCTTCCAGGGCGAACTGACGCCGTCGCAGCTCTTCTTCCTGCGTCCGGTCGCCGGACACGCGGGCTATCGGACGCCGGTGCGCGGCTACTACCAGTGTGGCTCGGGCACGCATCCGGGCGGCGGCATCATGGGCGCACCGGGCAAGCTGGCGGCGGGCAGAGTGCTGGCGGATCTTCGGCGAGGGCCTGGCAGGGGGAGGAGGGGGAAGTGAAGCAGTACGACACGGTCGTCGTGGGGGGCGGTCACAACGCACTGGTGACGGCCGCCCGGCTCGCCTGCGAGAGGTGGAAGGTCCTGGTGCTGGAACGGAGTGCGGTCCTGGGGGGCACGGCCTCGACGGCGGAGATCTTCCCGGGCTGCGCCGTCAACGTGGCCGCGCAGGACGCGGGACTCTTCCCCGCTGACCTCGCCGCCGACCTCGGCCTCGCCGCCCACGGCCTCGAGTGGGCTCGCCCCCCCGCGCTGGCGACCTCGCTGACCGGCGGCGGCGAGGCCCTCACCCTGTGGCGCGACCCCGCGCGCACCCGTGACGAGATCGCCCGTCACAACCGCACCGACGCGGCCCGCTTCGCCGACTGGGCCGACCACCTGCGCACCATGGCGCGGGTGCTGCGCGTCGCCCTCGACCACCCGGCCCCCGCCCCGCACGACATGACCACGCGGGAGCGGCTCCGCCTCCTCCGCCCGCTCATCCAGGCGGGCAGGCTCGGGAAGCGCACGGTGGTGGAACTGCTGCGCGTGGCGCCGCTCCCGGCCCGCGACCTCCTCGACGACTGGTTCGAGAGCGACGCCCTCAAGGGCATGCTGGCCAGCACCGCGCTGTCGGGCTCCCGTCACGGCCCGAGCGCCATGGGCAGCGCGTTGCGGATGCTGTACCACGCCACCGGGTGCGACCCCCACGGCTTCCGCTCGTCGGCGTTCGTGAAGGGCGGGATCGGGGCGCTTTCGGCGGCGCTGGCCGCGGCGGCACGGGCGCACGGGGCCGAGGTGCGCACGGAAGCCGAGGTGGAGCGCATCCTCGTCGAGGACGGCGCCGCGACCGGGGTCGCGCTGGCAAGCGGGGAAGAGATCGCCGCCCGCTGCGTGATCTCGGGCGCCGATCCCCGCCGCACCTTCTTCCGGCTGGTGGGCGCGCTGCGGCTCGGCCCCGAGTTCAACCGCAAGGTCGGCAACATCCAGCTGCGCGGGACCACGGCGGTCCTGCACCTGCTGCTGGACGGGCTCCCGCCACTTGCGGACGCGGCCGAGCGCCTCGCCGGCCACACGCTGGTCGCACCGAGCCTGGACTACCTCGAACGCGCCGCCGATGACGCGAAGTACGGCCGCGCCTCGGCCCGCCCGCACCTCGACATGGTGATCCCCACGCTGCACGACCCCACGCTCGCGCCCGCCGGCCGCCACGTGGCCTCGATCCAGGTCCGCTACGCACCATACCACCTGCGCGAGGGCAGCTGGCAGGACGATGCCCACCGCGACACCCTGCTCGCCAATGTCCTCGCCGTCCTCGACGACTGCCTCCCCGGGCTGCGCGACCGCATCGTCGACCAGCGCCTGCTCACGCCGCTCGACCTCGAGACGGAACTCGGTCTCACCGGCGGTGACGAATACCATGGCCAGATGGGACTCGACCAGATGCTCTTCATGCGACCGATCGCGGGTTGGGCGCGGTATGCGACCCCGGTCAAGGGATTGTTGCTGTGCGGCTCGGGGTGCCATCCGGGGGGCGGCGTGACGGGAGGACCGGGCCGTCTTGCCGCAGGCGCGATCTTGCGCGGACGGAAGCAGGTCGCGCGATTGACGAAGCGCTCGTGAAAATGTTCACAATCTCCTCAACCTCCATTCCTCAACCCCAGATCCCCAAGCCCAGGGAGACCCCCGAATGACACCCGCCTTCGACATGGCCCTCATCCAGCGCGGGGCCCGCCTCCGCCGTTCGCCGTATTTCGACGCCACCCTGCGCGCCGGATGCCGCGCCTACACGGTCTACAACCACATGTTTCTGCCCACGCGGTACGACGATCTGCACGCCGAGTACGAGAGGCTGCGGACCGGGGTCACGGTGTGGGACGTGAGCGTCGAGCGGCAGGTCGAGATCACCGGGCCGGACGCGTTCGAATTCACGAATCTGCTGACGCCCCGCGACCTGTCGAAGTGCGCGGTCGGGCAGGGCAAGTACGTGCTGATCACGGCCGAGGACGGGGGCATCGTCAACGACCCCGTGCTGCTGCGGCTGGGCGAAAATCACTTCTGGCTGGCGCTGGCGGACAGCGACGTGCTGCTGTGGGTGAAGGGGGTGGCGCTGAATTCGGGGCTGGACGTGCGGCTGTGCGAGCCCGACGTGTCGCCGATGCAGGTGCAGGGGCCGAAGTCGAAGGAGGTGGTGCGGAGGCTGTTCGGGGACGGGGTGGCGGGGCTGCGCTACTACTGGTTCGCGGAGACGGACCTGGGCGGAATCCCGGTGGTGGTGACGCGGACCGGGTGGAGCGGCGAGGTCGGCTACGAGATCTACCTGCGGGACGGCAGCCGGGGGGTGGAGCTGTGGGACAGGGTGATGGGCGCGGGCGCCGACCTGGGCATTGCGCCCACCGGCCCGTCGGATATTCGGCGGATCGAGGCCGGGATCCTGAACTACGGGATCGATATGACGCTGGACACGAATCCGTACGAGGTCGGGCTGGGATGGCAGGTGGACCTCGGCCAGGAGGGGGACTTCATCGGGCGTGGGGCGCTGGCGCGGATCGCGGAGGAGGGGCCGCGGCGGCGGCTGGCGGGCGTCGAGATCGCGGGGGCGCCGCTCGACCTGAACATGACGAGGTGGCCGGTGCGGGCGGGCGGGACGGGCAGCGAGGCGATCGGCTTCGTGACTTCGGCGGTGTGGTCGCCGCGGTTGGAGCGCAACATCGGCTACGCGATGGTGCCGACGGCGTTCGCGGAGTTGGGGACGCGGCTGCGGGTGGCCACGCGGGACGGGGAGCGGGAATCTGTGGTGGTGCGCAAGCCGTTCGTGGATCCGGACAAGGAGATTCCGAAGTCGTAGTCTTCGGTGGTCCCGCGCCAGTTGCAGCCGGTACGGTCGCTGCAATAAAAGCTTCAGCGACTCGCCATCGGTTTGACGAGCCCGTCGTCCAGTAGTTGTTGAAAGTGGTCGACGATGGACTCTTCGGGCGGTCGGAAGCTCATTCCCAAGGCGTCATTTGCGCGACCGCTGTCGAATCTGAGCGGATACCCCAGATTGCGTTTCGCGACGGACTGGGGGATTCCCCGCCGCGAAGCGAGCATCAGCGCAGCGGTGTTGGAGACGGTTCGTCGCGGGAACGGAAAGTCGTCGCCGAAATGCGACCGCAGGACGGCACCGATCTTGACCAGCGTTCGCGACCCGGCGACGAGGATGTGGCGCCCGTTCGCATCCGGCAGCATCCCTGCGCGCACGTGAGCTTCGGCCACATCGCGCACGTCCACGATCGCGAATTCGAGGTCGGGCGCGCCAAAGCGGTAGTACCCGTTCCCGAAATCCCGCATGACCAGGACGCCCTCCGCCTTCGTATGGCGGCTCAGTCCTGGTCCCAGGACCAGTCCCGGGTTTACGGCTACCAGATCCCACCGGTCCTGCCTCCCGGCCATCTCCCATGCCAGCCGCTCCGAGAGCGTCTTGGAGTACGAGTACGGCTGATGGCGCACGTTGCTGGTCGTGTTCCAGTGGCTCTCGTCGAACCGGTCCTTGCCCACGTCCTCCAGATCGGCGGCGTCTCCGTAGGTCGCGACGATGCTGGAGGTCAGGACGACCCGCCCCACCGACGGCGCGCGATCCGCAGCGTCGAGCACATGCCTGGTGCCTCGCGTCGCCGGTTCGACGAGATCGCGCATCGAATCTTCGACATTGCGCACAATGAGTGGTGACGCCGTGTGGAACACGAGTGTACACTCCATCATGGCTCGGTCGAACCCGGCAGGATCCAGCAGGTCCGCCCGGAACAGGGACAGCGTGCCGGAAGCGCCTTGTGCGATCGCCCGGAGGTGGCCGGTTTTTTCCGGGTCCGCAGGGTCGCGCACCGTCGCATGCACGTCGACACCTCGTTCCAGGAGCGCCTTGACCAGCCACGACGCGACGTATCCATTTGCGCCGGTGACAAGTACAGGTCCTGGGGTGTGCAGCACCAAGTCGGCCTTTCGGGCTCTTCGGAGAATGCTCCTGGACGGGGAGATGGTGACAGTTGAGCCGTACTGAAGGTACTCGACTGCGTTACGCGGCCGATGAGAAGCCTCCCGGCCTGATGTCTCTTTTGATCGGGTTGCAGGTCGGCATCCTGGTGTGCGTGCCGGTCGTCGTGGTCACCACGATCGTCGCGCGCGCGGCCGGTCTGGACGACAGCTACCTGTCGTGGGCGATCTTCGCCAGCATGCTGATCGGCGGAGGCGTCACCGTCCTGCAGGCGGGCCGCCTGGGCGCAGTCGGTGGCGGAAGCCTGACCGTGATGGGCGCTTCCGGAGCCGCCATCGGCGTAGCGGTTCTCGCTCTGGTCACGGGCGGACCGCCATTGCTCGCAACACTTGTGGTCGCTTCGGCAATCTTCCAGTTCGTCCTGTCGGCCAGCCTCTCGCGCCTGAGGCGCGTCATTACTCCGCTGGTGTCCGGTACACTACTGGCGCTTGTGTCGGTCACGGTGATGCCCATGGGATTCGCCATGCTGACGCGCGTACCCGACCACGCGCACCCGGCCGCGGCGCCGACGGTCGCCGCCGTTACGATCCTGATCGTCGTCGGTCTGATGCTTCGTGCCCCACGGATGGCGCGGGCCTGGACCCCGGTGCTCGGCATGGGCGCGGGATGTGTGAGCGCCGCGTTCTTCGGGATCCTGGACCTTGGCCGCATCGCCGATGCCCGCTGGATCGGCGTGCCGGCACTGCCGCCGCTCACTTTGGACCTGAGCTTCGGCCCGGGCTTCTGGATCCTGCTGCCCGGCTTCCTGTTCGTGACCTTCGTGATCACGGTCAGGCAGGTGGGCGATTCGGTGCGCATGCAGCGGCTGTCATACCGCGCGTCCCGCGCGATCGACTTCCGCAAGGTCGAAGGGGCCGTCAACGCCTGCGGCGTCGGCACTCTGCTCTCCGGATTCGCAGGGGTGCTGCCGCCGTGGCCCTACCTGGCCGGCATCTCAATGGCGGAGGGAATCGGCGTGGCGGCCAGGAGGATCGGCATCCATATCGGAATCGTGTTCGTGTGTCTGGCGTTCGTGCCCAAGATCGTGGCGCTGATTCTGTCGATCCCGCTTCCGGTGCTGGGCGCATACCTTACGGTGATCTTCGGATTGACGTTTGCGCAGGGGATGCGCATCGTCTTCCATGAAGGCGTGGGCCGGCAGAATGCCCTCATCGCCGGACTTTCGCTCTGGATCGGGGTGGGCATCCAGTTCCAGGCCATATTCCCCGCCCACCTGGCGACGCCCACGGGTCGAATGCTGGCCAACGGCCTGACCGCCGGGGGGCTCACCATCCTTATCCTGACCCTCTTCCTCGAACTGACCGGACCCCGCCGGATCAGGACGGAGATGCCGCTTCGCCCCGAAAGCCTCCCCGGACTCGATCGTTTCGTGGTCGACTTCGCGGCTCGTTATGGATGGGGTATGAGTGCGACGGAGCGGCTCCGGGCGGCGACCGAGGAAGCGCTGCTGAGTCTCCTGCGACAGGAAGAGGATGATCACGCACCGGCCAACGAGGAACGTCGCCTGCGCGTGGTGGCCCGGAACGCCCGGGAAGGCGCGTCACTGGAATTCACCGCGGCCACGCATGCCGGCAACCTCGAAAACCGGATGATGCTCTTCGGTGACCGCCCGGATCCTACCAGCGAACGGGATCTCTCGCTGGCGCTCCTGCGTCATCACGCCACATCGGTGAAGCACCGGGAATACCACAACGTCGACATCCTCACGGTGGGCGTAAGCAGACGGCCAGGCACTTGACTGGCCCACCCATTGGCCCCTTTTCTTTACTGAAGCAGTGTCCAAGGCAGATTCCATGACGGAGTTAACATGACAGTCGACCTCAAGTGGGTAAGGTCCGGTGATACGTTGATCGCCTCCCTCCTCGGCCGTATCGACAGCGGCAGCGCCGAGGAGTTCCAGAGATTGCTGGAAGAGGGTCTGGGGCCCGATGACCGCAATCTGGTCCTCGATTTCGAGCAGGTGGCCTTCATCGGCAGCGCCGGCCTTCGCGTATGTCTGGTCATTGCCAGACGATTCACCGGTCCGGACAAGAGGTTCGGGCTGTGCTCGCTCTCGCAGTTCAACCGCGACATCGTTGCGGTGAGCGGATTCGACCGAATCATCAATGTCTATGATTCCCGGGCAACGGCAATCGAATCCTTCTCGAATGCCTGAACCCCTGCATCCAGAGCCGACGGCCAGCCTCCCACGGCTTTCCGCCATTCTCCCATCCCATTGGAGCTGAACAATGACGAACCGCCAGGAAAAGACCATCACGATCAGGAGCGCCGTCGATCTCAACATCGTCGGCGAGAACATCCTCGACATCGCGGCTTTCGCAATCGAGAAATACGAGTTCCAGAACGATACCGACCTTTCCGGTGAAGCGCGTGAGGAAGCCGCACGGAGGATCCGCGACGCGCTTTGGGAGAAGGTCAAGGAAATGAGAGCCAGGCGGCAGGAGTGGCTCCAGCAGATGTTCGAGACCGCCGACCGGGTCGTTGCGGAGTTCGTCGAGGAGTAGCAGTTCCGGTCGTGAAGCCTGACTCGCCGGTTTCTGCATATCCCGTCGCCATAGTCGGGTATGCGTACCGGATGCCGGGCGGCATCCGCTGCGACGACGACTTCTGGCGGCTCCTCGCCGAGCGCGAGATTGTCCGGGAGCTCGTAACCGACCGCTACGGACGTGGCTACCAGCCCATCGGCGGATTCTCGGGCCCGGGCCGCTTCGGAAGTGCCTACGAGGGGTTGATACGCGACCAGGGCGAGCAGCGTATGGACGGCGGCCTGTTCGGGGTCTCGCGCAACGAGATGGCGTACATGGATCCGCAGATCCGGATGCTGCTCGGCTGCTCGTGGGAGAGCTGCGAGAGCGCCGGGTGGGATCTGAACGCACTTCGGAACAGTGCCACCGGCGTATTCATCGGGGCCCAGGTAGCGTCCACGGCCAATTGGCGGGCGCTGTACGGAACCAACGAGTTTTCCATTCTGAGCATCGACGCCTCGATGCTGGCCAACCGTATTTCGTACCACCTCAATCTCATGGGGCCGTCGCTCGCGTGCTCCACCGCCTGTTCGGCGTCGCTGACCGCTCTTCACACCGGCATCAACGCGATGCGACAGGGCGACTGCGATCAGGCTCTTGTGGGGGCCGCCACCTACCTTGGATCGGCTCGCTGCAGCGCTTCGTTCAACGCTCTCGGAGTCATCAGTCCCGATGGCAGGTGTCACTCCTTCGACGCCGACGCCAACGGCTACATGCGCGCCGAAGGGGCGTTCGTTTTTGCCATCAAGCCGCTGGAGGTGGCCGAAAGGGACGGCGACCACATCTTCGCCGTGATCGAAGCCACCGCAGTGAACACGGCCGGAACCGCCGACGACGCCGAAGGGATGGCCCAGGGGCGATACATCACCGCACCCACCCGTCATTCGCAGGTGGATCTGATGCGCACGGCCTGTATGCGCGCGGGACTCGGCCCCGAGGACTTCGATTACATCGAAGCGCATGCGACCGGCACTGTCGTGGGAGACCGCATCGAGGGAAACGCGATTGCGCAGGCCTTCGGTGGCGTGGAGCGCGATGTCCCGCTCCGCGTTGCCAGCGTCAAGAGCAACGTGGGGCATCTGGAGGCGGCGGCGTTCAGCGCCGCATTGCTGAAAGTCATCCTGATGTTGCAGCGCCGGACCTTCGCGCCCATCTCGAAGAACTTCCTGGCCCCGAATCTGGAAATCGACTTCGACAGCTGCCCCATGCAGGTGCAGACCGAGTGCGAGCCCTTCCCGGAGCACCCGGTCGTGGTCGGCATCAACTCCTTCGGTTTCGGCGGGGCCAACGGGCACTGCGTGGTGCGAGAGTACCGGCCGGAGCGACCGAGGGCGTGGTCGGTGCCCCTGGCCCCACGCGGCGGATACATGATTCCGCTGTCCGCACGCAACGCCAATGCCCTGGCGCAGGCAGCCCGGGGCCTGGGTGAGGTCCTCGACCGACGCGACATCGACCTGTACACGCTGGCGGGCAATCTCAGCCGCAGGCGCAGCCATTTCCCCGTGCGGGCCGCTTTCGCCGTGCGAGATCACGAACAGCTCGCAGCGGCGCTGGACGCATACGTGGAGGAACCGCCGGACGCCTCGACCGCGGAGGAGGGTGAGCGCCGGGTGGCGATGGTGTTCTCGGGCCAGGGCACGCAGTGGGCTGGGTGCGGTCGCGCACTCTACGACGCCGACCCCGTCTTCCGCCGGGTGGTCGACGCCGTCGAAGCGGAGTGGCGGAAGCACTCCGGGACATCGCTGCGGGACGCCTGTTTTTCGGCGAGCCAGGAGGAACTGAACGAAGTCCGATTGGCCCAGCCCGTCATCTTCATGATTCAGTGCGCACTGGTGGAACTGCTCTCGACCTGGGGCGTGCACCCGGACTGCGTGATCGGACACAGCTCCGGTGAGGTGGCTGCCGCCTACGCCAGCGGGGCCCTGTCCCTGGCGGAGGCCACGCATCTGGTCTATCACCGCGCCACCCTTCAGCAGAGAGTGGCCGGCTCGGGACGGATGCTGGCGATCGGCCTGGACCGGCTGGGTGTCGAGGCGCTGCTGGAGGAGTTGCGGGTTCCGTTCGAGCGCCGGAACCATCGCGCCCCACAGGTCGAGATAGCCTGCGAGAACGCGCCGGCCAACACTGTAATCTGCGGCAAGGAGCCCGCATTGCAGCCTGTCGTGGCGGAGCTCGAGCGCCGCGGCCTGCAGAATCGGCTGATCCCCGGCAACATTGCGTTCCACTCGACGGCGATGGACCCGCTGCGCGACGATGTGATTGCCTCCCTGTCCTTCCTGAACGAATGCGCCTTCGACGGGGACGTGCCGATGGTGTCGTCGGTGACCGTCGTGTCGGAGCGGCGCCTGGACGCCGAGTACTGGTGGTCCAACATCCGCCAGCCCGTCCTCTTCGCGGCGGCGATGGAGACCGTTGTCAGGGACTACCGTCCCGATGTGGTTCTGGAGATCGCGCCGCACGGCGCGCTGCAGCCCCTGATCCGGCAGTGTCTGGAAGGTGCCTCCTCGGTCCCGGCCTGCATCCCGACCCTGATGAAGGACCAGGATGTGTGTCTCGGATTCCAGGAAACGCTGGGAGCCCTGTACCGAAGCGGCGTCGAGCTGGACTTCGCGGCCCAGTATCCGCGCCCGGAACCCATCGCCCATCTCCTCCCCGGGCATCCGCAGGAACAGACGACTACCCACGACGACCTGGTCGACGACGAGATGTTCGTCCAGCGCGGACAGTATTCGCACGGTCCGCTGGTCGGCCACAGGGTGCCGTGCGACCATATTCTCTTCGAGGCACGCCTTTCCGAGCAGGACTTCCCCTGGCTGACGGACCACCGGGTCCATCGCGCGCCCATCATCCCGGCCGCCGGCTACATCGAGTTGCTGCTACAGGCGTTTTCGGGCGACCCCGTTCACATCGATGAGATCGAGTTTCTGCAGCACACTCCCGTGAGCCGGACACCGGTCAGGCTGCAGACGGCGCTCTTCCCGATTCCGAACGCACCGGACCAGTTCACCTTCACCATCTCGACCCGCTCCTTCGAGAGCGACGATGAGGGGACGTTGCATTGCCGCGGCAGGGTGCGCCGGGTGAACGAAGACCACGCCGTAGACGCCCTGCCGACGCTGGAGGACGTGCTCGCCTCCGACTTCGACCCTTCGCCTCTGGCGACGGGGGAGGAGTTCTACGACCAGATCGAAGCGGTCGTAGGAGACGCCTTCGAATTCGGCCCCGAGTTCCGCAGCGTTCAACGGATCGAGATGGACGCGCGGTCGACCGACCTGCTTTTCGAGATCGAGGTCGATGACGGGTTGTGGGCATCCGGCCGCGAAGAGGGCTATCTCCTCTATCCTCCGCTGACCGACGGCGGCCTGCAGATCTTCCTGCGCTACCTGATGCGCCTGCCGGACTTCTTCTCCATGCCCCAGCGGGCCTGCGACATCACTTTCCTGCGACCGCCAACCGGCCCGCGCATCACCTGCTTCCTGGTCGACACGGGCGACTGGTTCGACGTGGACGAACGGGGCCAGTACAACAAGCCGCTCGGCGAACTCTACATCGGCCGCCTCAGCTTCTACGATGGCGCCACAGGGCAACTGCTTGCCCACATCGGTGAGTATCACTCCTTCAACAGCAATCCCCGCTGGAGCGACGTCCCCGACAGCAAGCACCTCATCCGTTGGCAGCCGAAGTTCGTGCCGACATCGCCCCCGCTCAAGGATCCGATCCGGCACGGCGAGGTCGATTCGGGGGCATTGATCGCGGCCCTGGAGGGAGGCGCCTTCGGCGAGCCTTACGCCTGTCGTGTGATCGAGATCGCGGGTCGGCGCGAGCCCGCCGCAACGATCCTGAACCAGTGTCTGGAGCGCTTGTCAGGTCTCGACGCCCAGACCGAGTACTGGCTCTTCGGCGAGGACGACGAGTGCACGCGCACACTCTACGATGCCTTCAACCACCATGATGCGGCGATTCGGTTCGCTTCGCTCGATCCGCTGGGGGCGGACGCCCGCGATCTCGAGATGACGTCGGGGCTGCTTCGCCCCGCAGCCGCGGAACTTCTGCTGCTGCATCACGAGGCCCGTAACTTCGGGTCCGAGCAGTGGGCGCTTGCACATCGGCTGGTGGTCGCAGGCGGCCTCGTGCTCGTGCACCACGGCGAGGAGGACGTCATCGAGCCCGACGCCGACTGGACGACCGTCCACACCGGTGCCCGCACGACTCTGCTGCAGGCCCCGGACGCCGTTGCGGGCATGACTGGAGTTGCAGGCGGGAGCGAAGCTGCAGCCGCCGCTGCCGGGCCGCGCTGGGTGATCGGTGAACCGGGCAGCATGGCCACAGGCTGGATCGACCTGCTGGACTCGCCTGAGGTCCATCCCGTGCCCTGGTCGACGCTCGAAGCGGGAGACTTCGCTTGGCTGGAGGAGTGGCCGGGAGCCCCTGACCTGGAGGCGATCGACTTTTTCGTCGGAAAAGACCCGGGAGATCCCACCGGCGAGCGGATGGCCTGGCGGTTCGTGGCCTTTCTCCAGGCCCTGGCGCCCTTCCGCCTCGAAAGCGCGTCCCGCGAATGCCGCCTTACCGTGGTAACGCGCGGTGCTGCGTGCGGAGTGGAGGATCCTCGGGGAACTGCGTTATGGGGTGCGGTGCGGAGTATCGCCCTGGAGTTGCTCGCCGAAGACACCCGGATGGATTTTCGCCTTGTGGACATCGCCACGGACGACGACCTGGTGACCCTGGCCAGCCTGGCCCGGTGTGACCTGCGGGAGCGCGAGCTGGCGGTAAGGGAACAGCGGCTCTGGGTACCGCGACTCGTGAGTGTGCGGCAGCGGTCACCCCTCGTCCCCGGGAGCGATGATCCGGCCTACAGGCTCCGCCTGGACAACCCCGGCCAGGTGAGCGGTCTCCGGATGACCACCTACCAACCGCCCGCCCCTGGCCCGTCGGAAGTGGAGGTAGAGGTCGCCGCGGCGGCGCTCAACTTCCGGGACGTCATGGTCACGCTTGGGCTGCTGCCGGCCATGGCATACGAGCGCTCGGCGCTGGGCCGGGAAGTCGGCATTGAGGCCAGCGGCGTGGTGCGGCGTACGGGTTCGGCGGTTCAGCGCCTCAAGGTCGGCGACGAGGTGGCTCTCACGGCGGGCGGCTGTATCGCCAACCGCGTAGTGGTGAACGAACACCTCGCCTTCCTGAAGCCGTCCCGTCTTGGCATGGAAGAGGCCGCGTCGGTGCTGTCGGTATACGTCACCGCGTACTATTCCATGATCCACCTCGCCCGGTTGAGGAAGGGCCAGCGCGTGCTCATCCATTCGGCCATGGGCGGTGTCGGACAGGCCGCGATCGCGCTGGCGAAACACGTGGGTGCGGAGATCTACGCGACCGCGGGCAACGAGAGCAAGCGCGAACAGCTCCTGGCGATGGGGGCCCGGGGTGCCTTCGATTCTCACAGTCACCAGTGGTACGACGATCTGATGCAAGCCACGGACGGGGAAGGCGTCGATGTCGTTCTGAATTCGCTCGCGGGCCATCACATCGCGCTCTGCCTGGAGGCCCTGCGTCCCTCCGGCTGGCACTGCGAAATCGGGAAGGTCGACATCTACACGGACAACTCGCTGAGCATGCGGGTCTTTCGCAAGAACCTCCGCTTCGCCGCGATCGACATCGACCGACTGATGCTCGACGACCCCGTCCTCGCGCATGTGCTCTCGCAGGCCTGCCTCGACCTCATGGCCGAGGGAGCGGTAGCGCCGGCGTCGCTCACCGTGTTTCCATACCGGGACTACGGCAAGGCGCTCCGCATGATGACGACGGGGCAGCACCAGGGGAAACTGGTCCTGAAGGCGCCGGAGAACTCCACGGAACCGGGATTCGGCGTTGCCGACACCCGACCCTTCCTGGACCCCGACGCCACTTATCTGGTCACCGGCGGCCTGGGCGGTTTCGGTCTCCGCTTCGTGCCCTACCTGATCGCCGTCGGGGCGCGGCACCTTACCTTGATGGACCGAAACCCGGAGAGGGGCCGGGACGTGGCCTGGATTCGGCAGAATACCACGCTGTCGAAGATGAAGCAGGACTACGAAATCGACATCGTCCCCGGGGACGTGCGCAATGAAGCGGACGTTCGGGGGTGCATCGCGCGGCTGGAGCGGCCGTTGAAGGGGGTGTTCCACCTGGCTGGAACGCTCGAGGACCGCTCGTTCCTCGACACTTCCCCCGATTCTCTGAGCAAGGTATTCGGCCCCAAGGCCGAGGGCGCTCTGAATCTGCACCGCGTCACTATCGATTGTGACCTGGACCACTTCGTACTCTTCTCCTCCATCGCGTCGACTTTCGGCAACCTCGGACAGATCAACTACAGCGGTGCCAGCGCCTTCCTCGACGGCTTGGCAGCGTGGCGGCGCCGACGCAGGCTGCCGGCCCTCTCCTACAACCTGGGTCCGGTCACCGAGGTCGGAATGGCGGCGCGCAGTCTCCATGTCATGCGGATGATGAGAGCGGCCGGGATGACCACCGTGAGTGCCAACTTCGCGATCGCCAATCTCGACTATGCGCTGCGCACCATGTCCGGTCACGACCATCTCGTCACCGCGCTGTTCTCGAACCCGCCCTGGTCCGTCGACTCGCCCGACTACATGCGCAACGGTCGGCTGGTCAACAATCAGGCGGCGTTCGAAGTGGATGCGGGCGCTGACCTGTCCGTCGAGGGGGTCGTCGCGCAGATCTCGGCGAAGGTGGCCGAGCTCTGCGGCCACGAGGAAGGCGACATGACGGAACCTCTGTCGAGCTTCGGACTCACTTCGATTTCGGTCGCCGAGTTGGGCGCATTCATTCAGACCCAGTACAACCACCAGGTCAGCGCTCTCGAGCTGATGACCACCGCCACGGCCCTTTCCCTCGCCCAGACCATTGTCGAGGGAGCGGCTTCGGATGGAGTAGCCCAGGCGACCTCCGAACTCGACGTTTCGGCGGCCCGGTCGCGTCAGCCGGTCCGTCAGGTCCGCAGAAGAAGTTCGCCGTTTGCGAATCGGCCCAGCGATCACTTTCCGAATGTTGAACCCTTCCCCGCCTCCGCCGCAGACGGAGACTGGGATCGCCCGATGCCCGCCGGTGCGACCGGGGTCACGGCCGGTTCAGGTCACTGAATCAGCGAATGGCCGCCTCGTCCGCCTCGCAGTATCCTGTCCCGCCACTCGTGGGAACCTTGCCGCCCGAATGCCAGCGCGATCTCACCGCTCTGCGCCGCGTTGTTCGCACCGCCCTCGAAGACGCTTCGCCGCTGGACGCCGTTTCACCCGCAGATTTCCGCCATGTCCTGGTTACCGGCGCAACCGGCTTCGTCGGTCGCTTCCTCGTGCGAGACCTTCTCGCGCACAAGTCCGAACTGACGGTCCATTGCGTCGTGCGGGCCGAATCGGCGGAACGCGGCTTCGAGCGACTGCGCGCCAACATGCAACACGCGGAGACCTGGGACGACGCGTTCGCATCGAGAATCCACGTCTACGCCGGTGATGTCTCGCAGCCCCGGTTCGGACTTCCGGAAGCCGACTTTGGACGGCTCTGCCGGGAAATCGATGCTGTCTACCACCTTGCGGCCGACCCGAACCTGGTCGCGTCCTACCGGTCCCTCCGCCAGGTAAACGCTCTCGGAGTGCGCGAGGTCCTCCGGCTGTGTCTGAGTGTCCGCCTCAGGCACCTGTTTCACGTCTCGACCATGGGTGTGTTCCCCGAGTACGTGCACTCCTTTGCCGGCGAATATCGCGACTGCCACATCGGCGACCATGCGCAGCCGGACCTGGGTAGGATGAAGAGGGTGATGCCGCTCGGGTTGCTCGGGTATGCCTGGAGCAAGCTGGTGGCGGAACAGGCCGTCCTGTTCGCGCATCAGGTCGGCTTGCCGGCGGCGGTCTTCCGTTTCGGGCAAACCACCATGGCCTCCACGGGTTACGCCCAGTCGGACACCCCGCCGCAGCTTGTCTTCGCGGCGGCGGTCCAGGTCGGAATGATTCCGCAGGGGTTCACCATGCGGGCCACCGACGATCCGGTGGATACGCTGACGCGCATGTGCACCGACATTTCCATGAATGTGAATCGGCGTTTCACCGTCTACAACTGCTGCAACAACGAGCCGTCGTACCGGGCCATGCAGCTCGCGGAGTTCGGCCTCGATTATCCGGAGGTTCCCTACACCGTTTTCAAGCGCGCCTGTCAGGCGCACGGGGACGAGTCTCCGATGGCCCGCAGCTGGCCCCTGTTTGATCACTTCGCCCCCTATTGGTTTCGGGGCTCCGAAACGGTCCAGACGCTGCCGGTCTCCGACCGGGCCATTCGAGAGGACTGTCCTGGTGACATCAACTGGCCGGGTCCTCTCACCAGGTATGTCCGCTACAACCGCTGGGTCAGAGACCGTGAGGAAGAGTGGCCGCAGGCGATTCCGCAACTGGGGGTCAGCCTGGACAGCGTGCTGAAGCAGGCCCGGCGATACGCCAGGGACAACGGCGTGCCCTTCGCCACCACCTACCCCGAGTGGATGCTGGAGGGATTGGCCCGTCTCGTCGAGGGCTTCAACGCTCCCGAAGCCGGCCTGCTGGCAAAGCGCATCGGGCATTGCGTCTTCGACCTGTGCCGCATACTGCGCAACAACGCCGAACTGGCCGGAGAGCGCACGCGGCTGCCGGAAATCGGACGGCAGCCAATCGAACGGCCGGTGTTCATCGTGGGCATCAACAGGACGGGCACGACCTTTCTGCACCGTCTACTGGCCCGGGACCGGCGGTTCTGGGCCTTGCGGGCCTACGAATACGTCGAGCCCGTCATTCCGGACGGCGACTACGCAACGGTCGTCGGCACACCCCGGGATCCCCGCCGTATCAAGGCGGCGGACGTATTCGCAGCGGGGCGTATCGTAGATACCCTCGCGGGCCTTCACCATGCCGGGCTCGATGAACCGGAAGAGGATATCCCGATCCTCAGGTTGTCGCTCAAGACATGGGTGTTCGCGACTCGATATCGGTTGCCCGAGTACGAGCGCTGGCTCGAGGAAAGCGGCACCCGCGAGGCCTACCACGTGCATCGCCGCACCATGCAGCACTACAACTATCAGCGAAGGGCCTGTCACCCGGGCCGCCAGTGCCAATGGATCTTCAAGATGCCGACCCATCTGATGGAACTGGGCGCTCTGCTTGAGGCATATCCCGACGCCCTGTTCATTCAGACGCATCGCGAACCCGTCGAATTCATGGGGTCCTGGTGCAGTCTGGTGGAGCGCTTCCGGTCGGAAATCAGCGAGCCGCGCCCCCGCAAGGAGCTCGGTACCGAACAACTGAGAGCGATGAGTCGCATGCTTGACCGGGCGACCGAGTTTCGGCGGTCACACCCCGAACTGGAACACCGCTGGCACGATGTGAGCTTCTACGATCTGGTCCGCGACCCCATCGCCGTGGTGGTCGGCATCTACCGTCGGTTCGGCTGGCCGATGGAGGCCGAGTCGATTGAGGCGATGAAAGCCTGGTTCTGGAGGCAGGAGGAGCAACGGCGCCTGGAGAAGCGGCACAAGTACGATATCGCGGACCACGGCCTGACCCGCGACCAGGTGAACGCCGCGTTCGCCAACTACCGCGAGTTCGTCGCGAGCCGGGCCGCGTCGGAACTCGTGTTGGACCGGGCGACGTAACGCATGCCGAACGCCCTCCTCCTCTATCCGAAACACCCTCCCACCTACTGGGGCAACAACTACGCGCTTGACCTCCTGGGCATCAAGGCGGCATTCCCTCCACTCGGCCTGCTCACCGTGGCCGCGATGTTCCCGTCCCGGTACAACCTGCGCGTGGTCGACCTCAACGTGACCCCGCTCGAGGACTCCGACCTGGAGTGGGCGGATCTGGCCTTCACGTCGACCATGATTCCACAGCGCCCCTCACTCGAGGAGGTCGTGGAGCGCTGTAATCGCGCGCGGGTCCCGGTCGTCGCCGGCGGGCCGCATCCCACCACCTTTCACGAAGAGATGGAGGGGATCGATCATTTCGTGCTCGACGAGGTCGAGGAGACCTTTCCGACCTTCCTTCGCGATCTGGAAAGCGGCACTGCAAGGACGGTCTATCGCGCCCCGAGGAAGCCGGACATGAGTACGGCTCCGATCCCCCGTTTCGACCTCATAGACATGAAGGAGTATCACTCGATGTGCCTGCAGTTCTCGCGAGGATGCCCCTTCGACTGCGAGTTCTGCGACATCACGAAGCTCTACGGCCGCGTGTCGCGAACGAAATCGCCGGAACAGATGGTGGCCGAGTTCGATCACCTGTACGAGCTGGGCTGGCGGGGTCCGCTCTTCCTGGTCGACGACAACTTCATCGGGAACAAGCGCGAGGTGTCGAGGCTCCTCCCAGTGCTCGCCGAATGGCAAAAGAAGCGCGGACATCCCTATTCGGTGTTCACCGAAGCGAGTGTAAACCTCGTTCGGATGAACGACCTGATGGACGACATGATCGACGCCGGCTTCGACGCGGTCTTCCTGGGCATCGAGACGCCCAACCCGAAAGCTCTCAAGAAGATGAAGAAGCCTCAGAATCTCGACACGCGCGACGAGAACTACCTGTTCACGTCCGTACGAAAGATTCAGCAGAAGGGTATGATGGTTCTGGGCGGGTTCATCCTCGGCCTCGACGACGACGATGACAACGCGTTCGATGCGCAGATCGAGTTCATTCAGGAGGCAGGGATTCCGATCGCGCTGGTCGGGTTGTTGACCGCGCTGAAGGGAACGAACCTGTGGACCCGGCTGGAGCGTGAGAACCGGTTACTGGACAAACCTGTCGAAATCGATGCCACTGCCCTGAACTTCAAGCCGCAGATGGATCCCACGACGCTGGTGGAAGGGTACCTTCGGGTCGTCGGCACCATTTACGATTCGACGCTTCACAACTACTTCGACCGCTGCCTGACCCTGCTGGACAACCTCAATCCGGTGCCGCACCTATACAAACCGGCGAGCAAACACCTGCTCTATTTGAGCATCATGGGCATCCGGCGGCGCCTTACGCCGCACCAGTTGCCGGTGTTCTCACGCTACATCGCCCAGGTCTCCAGGAGCCATCCGCGATTGTTGCCGCTGGCAATCCGGCTGGCCGCCATGGGTTATCACTGCGAGAAGCTCACGCGTCAGCAGACCGCTTTGCGGGGATTCAAGTCGTACCTGGATTCGGAGTTGGCTTCGTTCAACGAAGTCGGGCGGCGGTCTGATGCGGCATCGGGAGTCGCAAGCGGGCTCATTCAGGAGACGCTGCAACGTGTAGAAGTACGCCAACGGGCAATCCCGGAGGAATTCCGTCACACCGGGGATGGGATCTCCGAGAGTCTGGCGGCCTTCGAGCTTGCGTTGAGGTCGGAGAGGCAACCGGCCTCGCCGGTGCACCTGCCGGTCGCAGGAGAGACAGCGCCTGGCTGAATCGTCCGGCAACCCGTCGACGCAACTCCTACTCGATCCCCGGCCGCCGCGAATGCCAGTCCGTCCCCTTCTGAAACGCGTGCGCCACGCTCAGGATCCTGTCGTCGGTGAACAGGTCGCCGATCAGGGTGGTCGTCAGCGGCATCTCGGTCGGGCTCTCCGAATCGGGGTTGCGCACGCCGAAGTCGTAGGGGACCACCGCCGCCGGGTGGCCGGTCTGGTTGGTCAGGCCGACCAGGCCTGAGCCGCTCACGAACATGTCGAAGTCCTTCATGACCTCGGCCATCTCCTTCATGAGGACGTGACGGCGGCGCTGCGACTGCACGAAATCGAGCGCGCGCACGTCCCTGCCGCCCCGGAACCGGCCGCGGGTCCGCCGCTCCGCCGGCTCCAGATCCTCTGGCAGCGGCTCCGGCTCGCCGTCCCGCGCCACATGGAAATCGAACGCCGCGGACGACTCGACGCCCAGCGAGTTCGAGCTGCCCCGCGGGATCTCGGCCATGGGTTGCGGGTCCGCGCCGAGCGCCCCCAGTGCTTCAACGAACGTCTCGGGCGCGTCCTCGGTGTAGCCGATGCGCATGGCCCCCAGGTCGGGATCGGGGTCGAAGCGGAACGGCACGGTGAGCGACGCCGGGTCCTTGACGTCGGCGCCGTGGATGGCGTTGAAGACGAGCGCGCAGTCGAGTGCGCTCCGGCACATCGGCCCGGTCTTGTCCATGCTCCACGACAGCACCATCCCGCCGTAGCGGCTGACGCGGCCGAAGGTGGGCCTCAGCGCGGTCAGCCCGCAGCGCCGCGACGGCGACACGATCGACCCCTGTGTCTCGGTGCCGATCGCGAACGCGACGCACGCCGCCGCGGTGGCCGACCCGGGGCCCGCGGACGACCCGCTCGACCCCTCGTCGAGGTTCCACGGGTTCAGGGTTCTGCCGCGGTACCACTGGTCGCCCCGCGCGAACTCACCCGTGGCGAGCTTGGCCGCGAGCACCGCGCCCGCTTCGCGCAGCCGCACGACCACCTGCGAATCGTACCGCGTGAACTGGTGGCTGAACTCGGCGGACCCCCAGGTCGTGCGGGTTCCCGCGACGGCGAACAGGTCCTTGAGCCCGTAGGGGATGCCGTGCAGCGGTCCGCGCCAGTCCCCGGCGGCGATCTCCAGGTCGGCCTGGCGCGCCTCTTCCTGAGCGCGGCCCTCCAGGATGGTCACGGCGCAGAGAAGCACGGGATCGAGCCGCTTGAGACGGTCGAGATAGATCCGGGTCAGCTCGGTGGACGATATATCGCGGGCCCGGATCAGCGCCGCGAGGCGGTGCACCGGGAGGAAGGCGACATCCTCTTCATCACCGGGCACCGGCCCGTTCCAGCGCTCGATCTCGATCTCGGTGCGCTCGAAGGGATTGCCGCCGGTCTCGTGCCAAAGCTTCTCCATGAGCGCCCCGGTGCCGCCCGGGTAGGCCTGGAACTGGAGCGCGGGGGGCTCGCCGTTGCCCAGGGGGACGGGCGGGGGGGCCTCCTGCTGCTGCGGGGGCTGGGGCGCGAGAGGCAACAACGGGGCAACGCCGGCAACCAGGCCACCCGCGCCGAGAGTCTCCGGCCGCAGTGTTCCGCCGGCCGCAGCGGCTGCCGCCGCCGCCAGGAAACGGCGGCGCTCGATCGCGCCCGCCAACGGGGTCTCCGCAGGCGCACCGTCCCGGCGGCCCGCCTTCTTGCGCCCGCCAACGGGGCTGGGTGGGGGGGTCGGGTTACTCATATGCTCAGTTGCTCATTCCGGCTGTGAAGAAGGTGCCCGGCAGCGGTCATGATGCCTCGGCGGCGGTCGGGCGGTCGCGCTCAGCCGTTGCGCGGCCACGCAGTTTGTAGACGCCCACTGTCAGCAGCGGGACGACGACTACGCCCATGAACACGAAGCTCATGGCGTTGTATCCCATTCCGATCAGGTCGACAAGGCCGATCCGCGACATCGCGTACCCCGTCGCCAGTAGAAATAGCGCGATCAGCGGGCGCCAGCGAGAGGGCATGCTGCTGCCGCGCGCGCGGTAGACGCCGTCGATGCGCTCGTTGAATGCGTGGATCAGGCCCGCGCCGGTCTCGATCAGGGTGCCGAAGAGGATCAGCTGGAAGATGATCTGGAAGGGACGCGACCCCAGCACCTCGAGCATGTGGTTGGCGGGCACGGGGCGATCGAGAACCCCCGGATACTGCCCGGCCAGCGCCAGGAAGAAGAGAAGCGCCGGGATCATCGAGATGGGTCCGGCCAGCGCCCCCGCCCAGAGCGCCTCGCGGCGGCGGCCGATGTGGCGGGTCGCGAAGAGCATCGCCGGCACCAGCGCCACCAGCAGCGCCGCATATCGCACGCCCGACGAGAACCACCCGGTGAGCGCCTCGCCGTCCGCGATCCCGGCCGAGATCTGGTCTCCGAACCGTGCCATGCTCCACACGAACAGTACCAGGTAGGCGCCGTAGAGCAGGAACGACCACCCCGCGAAGAAGCGCTCGATCGTGGCCGTGCCCTTGAAGACCAGCACGCCGATCGCGACCAGCAGCGCCACCGCGCCGACCGAACCGGGCAGCTCGAAGGTCTCCTCCAGGAATGTGCCCGCCGCCGAACCGATCACCGCCAGCACGAGCATGACCGCCGTCAGATACCCGATCTCGTAGGTGAACCAGCCGCGCCCCAGCAGGTGCTTGAAGTACGAGCGGTAGTCGTAGCTGGCGTACGCCCGCGCGAACTCGAAGCCGACCATGCAGGTGATGCTGACGAGGATGGTGGCCGGGATCATCCCGAGAAGGCCGCCGACCACCCCGTATTCGAGAAAGAACTCGATCAGCTCGCGCCCCGTCCCGTACCCGCCCGCGATGATGATGGATTGGAAGACCAGCCCCGGGAGCACATAGCGCTTGAACCAGGAGGGCATCCAGGTCACCTGTGGTTTGGGAAGCGAGCGCGGACACCCCACGCGGCCGCGTCGACGCTGACGACCTGCCCCCTACCCACCCGACACCGCCTGCATGAAGAGCACCGTGTCGCCGTCGGCCACCGGCCCGTCCCATCCGTCCATCCAGCGCGTATTGGTCCCGTTGTGGAAGCACAGCACATGGCGCCGCAGCTCCCCGGCCTCGTTGAAGAGGTGCGGTCTCAGCCGCGGCTCGCGTTCGAGGAGGTCGGCAAAGACCTCACGCAGGGTCCGGCCCGAGGCGGCCATCTCGCGCACACCCCCGGTCGCCGGATCCAGGAGCGAAGGGAGCGTGACGGTCACGGCAGGCATCAGTCCACCCACGCCGACACATGCAGTACGCGCGGCAGGATGACCGGGAGGTTGGTCCAGCTCGCGCCCAGATCGGCGCTCGCATGCAGCGTGCCCGACGTCGTGCCGAAGTAGACGCCCCCCGGATCCAGGTTGTCGACCGCCATCGCGCCTCTCAGCACCGTGCCCCACGAGTCGACCGCTGGCAGTCCTTCCGACGCAGATCGCCAGCTGTCGCCGGCGTCGGTGCTGCGATAGACCTGGAGCGCTCCACCGACCGGCACACGGTATTGATCCGCCTCGAGGGGCACGGCGAACAGGTACCTGCTGGCGCGGTCGATGACGATCGGGAACCCGAACGCAGCTTCCAGGCCGTCCTCGTTCCGCTCCCAGTTCTCCGCGCCGTCCCCGCTGCGAAACATCCCCAGGTGGTCCTGTCGGAAGATGCGGTCGGGGTCGTCGGGATCCTGCGCCAAGCCGTGCACGCAGGTGCCGATCCCCTTGTGGTGTTCGTCCTCGAGGGCGGCCGGCACGCCGGCGTTCTTCGGCACCCAGGTGGCGCCGCCGTCGTCGGTGCGGAACACGCCCACCGCCGAAATGCCGCACCACATGCGGTCAGGGTTCGTGTCGTCGAAAAGCAGCGCGTGGCAGCAGAGGCCACCCGCCCCCGGCATCCAGGCAGGCCGCGTCGCGTGGTCGTTCAGCGCCGACACGCCCCGCCAACTCTCGCCGCCGTCGGAGCTCGTGAACAGCCCCGCGTCCTGGACGCCGGCGTAGATCACGCCCCGGTCCTCGCGCAGTGTCCAGATCTCCCGCAGGCGCCGGTCGCCCCCATCGCGGTACGCGGGCCCTGTCGGAAGCTGCCCCCAGTTCTTCCCGTCCTCCGACACATGGAGCGCGGGCCCGTAGATGTCGCTCGCCACCGCGGCCATGTAGCGGCCATCGGCGAGTCGCACACCCGCGGTCACCTTCCACCCCTTGAAGAACGGCCCGCTCACCGTCCACGCGCGGCGATCGTCGCTGTCGACCCAGAAGCCGCCCTTCCCCGTCCCCACCATCAGCCTTACGCTCATCCTGTCGTGTCTTCCCGTTCGTGTGGTTTGCGTCCCGCGAAACGACCGCCCGCATTTTCGCGAACGCGCACCCGCTGGCGCAAATCCCTCCCGTGAGAGGTCCCGTGACGGATCCCCGGCCGGTCGTGCTCTTCGACGGCGATTGCGCCTTCTGCAACGCCACCGTCCGGTGGACCGTGAAGCGCGACCCGCTGGCACGGCTCAGCTTCGCGCCCCTGGCCTCCGACGCCGCCCGCCGCGTCGTCGCGCTCGGCGACCCCGCCCGCGACTTCGACTCGCTGCCCGACGCCATCGTGCTCGTCGACCGGGCCGGCGTCCACACGGCCTCGACCGCCGTGCTGCGCCTTGCGCGCCACCTGCGGTTCCCCTGGCCGGCCCTGGCCGTGGCCCTGTTCGTTCCCCGACCGTTACGGGACGCGGCCTACCAGGTCTTCGCGCGCAACCGCCGGCGCTGGTTCGGCCGCGCCGACGCCTGCGAGATCGCGCCGCCCGGGCTGGCCGGGCGCATGCTGGAGGCCGACGAGGTACCGCGCGGCAAATAGGCAGCCATCACTTCCGGCGCGACCGCCCGCGCACCGACGCAAGCCGGCCGCCGGAGCCGCATCTGGCGACCCCGGCGGCCGGTGTGCCCCGCTCTCGGGACCGGACTCAGTTCTGGCTACAGTACGCGTTCCCCGTCACGTTCGGGTTGGCACTGCATTCCGCCAGACTCGGCGGGAAGCAGTAGTCCCGGTTCTGCATGAACGCGACGGCCCACGGGCTGAGGTTTTCGGCGGCAAACCGGGCGTTGTCCTTCAGCCGGCGCGCCTCGAGCCACAGCTCGAAGTTCCGCTCTCGATCCAGGGCCAGCCATGCGTCGGAGTCGGTCGCTGCCGACACCGGCGGCACTCCGACGCGGTCGCGCACATGGTTGATCCTGTCGATCGCGCCCTGTCTGTCACCCATGCGCAGCATGACTTCGGCTTCGATCAGACGCATCTCGTGACCCTTGGCCAGCGGGTAGTCGTCGGCCCGGTCGGTGTACTTGAGTTGGCGGAGGAAGGGCTTCACGCCGCCGCCCGAGGTCTGGTTCATGTCCCGCCACGGCACGCGGGGGTCGGTGTCCGGCCCGATGCTGTCGTTGTACATCTGCCACACCGTGATCTGCTTCTGGTTCTCGTGAGTGAACTGCCACACCGAGTTCCATTCCCGCCCGCTGTTGTCGGAGCGGTGCGCCACCCACATGAAGTCGTCGGGAATCTGAGCCGCGAGCGACTGCGCCGCCGAGTAGTTGCCCAGGATCAGGTTGGCCTGCGCCATCCCCGCGGTCGAAGCCACCGCGATCGAGTCGTGTCCCGTGCTCTGGGCCCGGGTGCGCGCCGCCTCGAAGCGTTCGAGGGCACGCGTGTAGTGCATGTTCGTTTCGTGCACATCGCCCGGATCGGCGATTCCGTCGCCGTCCTTGTCCTCGCCGCCGAAGACGGCGATGCAGACGTTGTCGCCGAGGATCCGGTTCGCCCACCCGGCCCACATGTAGGCCGCGGTCAGGAACTGGTTGGAGGCCGCGTCGGACTGCGTCTCGTTGAGCCGCGCAATTCCGGCCGCGCCGCCCCAGCGTGCCAGCTGCATCGGGTTCCAGCTGGACTCTGCGTTGGTTACCGTCAGCCGGCCCTCACCCGCGTCCTGCAGCCACGGCTGGGTCGCGTCCGCGTTCAGGTCGGTCGACGCCGGTCCGCCCAGCCAGGCCATGGCGTCCAGCGCCACCTCGACATCGGCGACCACGCCGATCAGCACGGTCTTGCCGGCGGACTCCTCGTTCAGCGCGTCGTCGATGATCGGACCGGGGTTCACGACTTCGAACAGGTCGCATCCGGCGAACAGCACCGTACACGCCATCGCCCAGAGGGTCCCCCGGCATCTCTTCGCATATCTGTTCATCGTATGTCTCCTTTCTTTCCGCCGGGCCTAGAAGTTGGCCCGCAGGCTGATGGAGAACATGACCGGCGCCGGTAGCTGGTAGTACTCGTACCGGGCCGGGAAGGTGCCTACGCCGCCGCCGTAGCCGACGGTCAATTCGGGATCGATGCCCGCGCCATTCGACCACTTGAAGACGTTCTGCATCGTGGCCGTCAGCGTGGTGCCCGTGGCTCCCGGAATCAGGTTGTCGGGAACCAGCAGCGACGCCGAGATCGTGCGCAGCTTGAAGAAGTCCGACGGCCGCATCCAGAAGTCGAAGTTCGGCGTCGGAAGCTGGCAGCGCGCGCGCCAGATCGCCGGCGCGGCGGCCCACGCCGCGGCGTCGTCGGCATTGTTCAGCCCGAGTTCGTTGCACTCGGGCCAGAGACCGCGCCGCACCTGCTGCCACGGCATGATGTTGAACTGGTACTGTCCGCCGTGGTACTCGCCCAGCGCATAGATCGTGAGCCTCTGGAAGAGGTTGATCGAGGTGGTCCCGCTCAGGATGTGGGTCGGATAGACCGGACCGTAGTAGTGGTTTTCCTCGATGACCGGATCCGCGATCGCGTCCGGGTTCGACACCGATTCACCCCAGAGCGACACGATCGGATAGCCGACGCGCACCCACTGCCCCAGAATCGATCCCCACCCGAGGAAGAACTCGGGCGCCTCACCGAGGTCGAGGACCTCGCTGCTGATGGTGGAAACGCGTCCCGTGACCTCCCAGCGGACGTTCTCCAGTGAGACCGGAACGCCTCTCAACTCCACCTCGACACCGGTGTTTTTGAACTCGCCGACGTTCTTGAGCTGCGAGCTGAGGAAGCCGTCCGACGGAGCGGCCGTGACGGGCATCAGCGCATCGCTGGTCACGCTGTTGTACCAGCTGACATCGACGCCGATCCGGTCGTCGAACAGGCTGCCCTCGAAGCCCAGCTCGAGCTCCGAGGAGCGCTCCGGACCCAGGTCCGGGTTCCCCAGGTTGGCCGGCGTGACCCCGGCCTGCCCCTCGTAACCGGCCACCGGGTTCCAGGTGCGCACGGCGTCAAAGGCACCGGGCGCCTTGCCGGACTGACCCCACGCCGCCCGGAGCTTCATCACCGGCCAGAAGTCGCTGGGCCAGAAGTCCGTGTCCGAAATCACGTACGAGGTGCTGAACTTCGGATAGACCTGAAGACCGAGGCTTTCCCCGAATGCGCTGTTGCCGTCGACGCGGACCCCGCCGGTCAGGAACAGGTTGTCGCCGATCCCCAGGACCTCCTGTGCGAAGAAGCCCGCGTTGACGACCTTGAGCAGGTCCTCGCTCGAGGTGGTCGTCGCACCCGATGTCAGCGTCTTCTCGCCGGGGCCCCCGAAGTCCTCGGAGAAGCCGTAGACCGTGTGGTCCCAGTCGCTGAAGATCTGTCCGCCTGCCGAGAAGCTGGAGGACATGTTGTCGCTGATGTTGTATTCCCAGGTCGTGCCCAGGTCGAAGGTGATCGTGCGGTGCTCCCACTCGTTCAGATTGCGTCGGCCGCGGGGACGGAGGACGTGATCGAACGGGAAGTTCTGCTGGTTGAAGGCCGTGGTGTAGTCCAGCCCCACCGTGAGCCGGGTCGTCAGTCCGAGACCGTCGGCCGTGTGCGTCGAGGTAAGGCCGCCTACGAAGTGCTCGACACGGCCGCTATTCGTGATATCGAACAGAATCTGGTCCGGGTCGCCCTGGTAGTTGTCCCGGTCCACCGCCGCGTTGGTGTAGTCCTGCGTGCCCCGCAGCACGTTGAGCATGAAGCCCGTGGCGTTGTCGCCCATCTCCATGTAGTTGGTGGTGCGGTGCGTGTAGGCCGAGTTGAGCTGGAGATTCACCGACGACGTGGGCTGCATCCTGAAGTTGCCGCGCACGCTGTAGACCTGGTCGTCGTTGTTGTCGATGACGCCGTCTTCGTAGTTCATGCCGGCGGAGACGAAGTAGCTGATGGTGTTCGTGCCACCCGACACCGAGAGTTTCGCTTCGCCGAGCGGGCCGTTCGAATACCAGGGCTTGGTGAATCCCCAGTCGTCGGTCTTGCCCAGCACCGGGCCCATCGAGTTGCCGGTCATGAACCGGGTGCCCGCGGTCATCTCCGCGGTCCAGGTAGCCTCCTGTCCGGCACGTCCCTGCTTGGTGAAGATCTGGATCACGCCGCCCGCGGCCTCGGTGCCGTAGAGCGTCGTCGCAGCCGCTCCCCGCACGACCTCGACCCGCTCGATGTTGGCGGGATCGATCAGATCGAGGGGGTTGGGCGAGGTCTGGGCGCCCGCCGGGCCGGGGTTGATGCTCGAGCGGTTGTTGTAGATCCCCGAGTTGTTGTTCATCCGGATGCCGTCGACGTAGATCAGCGGCTGCACGTCCTGGCTGATGCTGTTGATGCCCCGAAGCACGATCTTCGAACCGCCGCCGACCTGTCCCTCGTTGCGCCACTGCTGAATGCCGGTCGTCTGCCCGTTGAGGATCTCCGTCAATGTCTGCGACGGCGTGGCCTCGAGCACGGCGGCGCGCACGCTCCCGACGCTGTTGCCGAGTTCGCGGCGTGACGAAGCCCCTGGTGTTCCGGTCACCACCAGTTCGTCGAGTTCGAGGGCCGTCTCACTCATGCGGAAAGTCAGCACCGCCGCCTGGTCGGCGGATACCTGAACGGTCTGACTCTCCGTGCGATAGCCGATGCGCTCGACAACCACCTCGTGCGTGCCGACCGGAACGTTGAGGATGACAAAGCGACCGTTGTCACCCGTCACGATGCCGAGTCCGGTGTCACCGACCCGGACCTGGGCGACGCCGATGGGGGTGTTGTTCGACGCGTTGAGCACGCTTCCCGTGATCCTGCCGGTCTGCGCCAGAACGGACGACGGCAGGACCGCGCCAAGCACGGCGGCGAACGCAAGCAATGTGGTTGCCCGAAGGGGCCGGGCGGCCCGGGATACGACATTCGGAACTCTCATGCGAAGCCTCCTTTTGCAGGACTTTCCCGCAGGGTAGGGGTGACGATGGCCTCCACCTTATGTCGGGGGTTGTGTATACGCAAGCGTGTTCGTATCAGGGCTGGAGGTCGGAGCATGAGTTGGTGCTGCTCCCTGCGGTCAGCGCCGGGACCGAGCCCGGAAGTCGGCCGATTCTCCTACCTGCCGATGGGAATCCTGATGATCGGAAGACCGGGTCGAAAGGCATTCCGATTGGTGGGGTCCCCGATCCCGCCGTCGGAGGACCCTATGTGGCCTGCCAGGAGAACGCCGAGCACGCCGACTGCGGCGACCCCGCCAGCCAGAAGGCCGCTGCGCGCCGCCGAAAACTGCTGCACATCGATTCCGGTCACGTCGCCCCTCGCGATTCGGAGCGTATCGGCGATCTTCGGACTCCGCTGCAACTCCGGGACGACGCCCGCAATGGGAACGACGAGCAACAGCACATCCGGCTCGACCCCCAGGACGCTCCCCTCGACGCTGGTGCGTGCCATGCCGGTAGCGGACGCTTGTCGCACCTGCCCCTCGGGCGTCAGGTGGGCCCGAACCTGCTCACCGAGCGGGGGATCGCCGCTGATTGCGTGAAACGTGGTGCACGCCTGGGCGCCGACGATGGTCGCCAGGGTGGACGAGGCGACGAGGGCGCGGAACCGGGTGGCGCGAATGTCGGTTTTCCTGAACATGAACTTCAAGATATCATGGTACTTCGAAGTGGCGATAC
Source organism: Gemmatimonadota bacterium (assembly GCA_022823145.1). GTDB lineage: Bacteria > Gemmatimonadota > Gemmatimonadetes > Longimicrobiales > Gaopeijiaceae > Bin94. The sequence goes on along the minus strand of JAJDXS010000013.1, from coordinate 2,651 downwards.
CGAATCTGCGAACCGATCCCTCGCGCAAGGAGTGAAGCTACCGATGTCCAAGCGTCCAGCCCTTTCGATCCCCGCAGCACTCCTCGCGGCCGTCGCAACCGTCTTGACCGCCGCCCTCGCACCCGCCCACGCCCAGGACACCCCCGACTTCCGCGCCGAATTCAAGGGCCAGTTCGAGGCCTCGGCGCGCAAGTTCGTGGCCCTGTCCGAGGCGATGCCCGCCGAGTCGTACTCCTGGTCGCCCATGGAAGGGGTCATGACGGTGGCCCGGGTCTACAGGCACGTCGCCCGCTACAACTACATGTACCCGCACCTCAACCTCGGGGTCGACCCGCCGAAGGGCGTGGACTACCAGTCGCTCGAAGAGGGCGGGACGGACAAGGACGAGGTGGTGAGCCTGCTGGCCGCATCCATGGACCATGTGCGCACCGTGGTCGACGGAATGTCCGACGCCGACCTGGCCGCGCCGGTGGAGCTGTACGGCCGGCAGGTGGCAAGCTGGGCGGTTCTGCTCCAGTTGGTCACCCACATGAACGAGCACCTGGGCCAGTCGATCGCCTACGCCCGCATGAACCGGGTCGTACCCCCATGGTCGCGCTAGAGTTGTAACGCCTACTTTACATAATGTAATGTCGGCATTGCAGACTACTTCGATAGGACGTCGCCACCGACTTCCGCCATTGCTAGCCCTGGTCCTGGCTGCCCCTTGGACGATTCCCGCCAGCGCCGCCCCCCAGGACACCGCCAGCGCCCGCGGCATGGACATGAACATGCAAACGAACATGGCCATGTCGATGGACACCGTCCGCGGCTCCGGCGACATGATCATGATGATGCTGCGGAACCCCATGCTGCCGGGCCTTCGGGAGGTAAGCCCATCCGTCGACCCCTTCCTGCCAGGCGAGGGCGTCGACACCGCCTCCCTCGCCTGGGCGACCCCCCGCGAAATCCTCCACGTCGCCGACGGCGACACCGTCGCCCTCGAAGCCCGCATCGTGAAGCGCAGGATCGGCGGCCGCACCTTCGTCATGTACGGCTTCAACGGCCAGTACCCCGGGCCGCTGCTGCGCGTCGCCCAGAGCACGAAGATTGTGATCCGTTTCACAAACTCGATCGACTTGCCGTCCACGATCCACTGGCACGGCCTCCGCCTCGAGAACCGCTTCGACGGCGTCCCCGACGTCACCCAGCCACCCGTCCCGCCCGGCGGCGAGTTCATCTACGAGGTCGTCTTCCCCGACGCGGGCCTGTACTGGTACCACCCGCACGTGCGCGAGGACATCCAGCAGGACGGCGGCCTCTACGGCAACATGATGGTCGACCCGGCGCGCCCCGACTACTTCGGTCCCGCCACCCGCGAGGAGTTCATCATGGTGGACGACCTGCTGGTGGACGGCGACGAACTGCTCCCCTGGGGGCGCGACGCCGCCAACTTCACGATCATGGGGCGCTTCGGGAACGTCATGCTGGTCAACGGCGAGGAGCGCTACGCCGCCACCGTCCGCCCTGGCGAGGTCGTCCGCTTCTTCGTCACGAACGTGTCCAACACCCGCAGCTACAACCTGAGCTTCGCCGGGCACGACATGAAGCTCGTGGGCACCGACCTGTCGCGCTTCGAGCGGGAAATGATGGTGGAATCGCTGGTCATCTCGCCGGCCGAGCGCTACATCGTCGAGGTGCGATTCCCCGCCGCAGGCACCTACGCGCTACTCAACCAGGTGCAGGTTGTCGACCACATGCGCGGAACTTTCCAAGCAGCCGTCGACACTCTGGGCGCCGTCGTTGTCGAAGGACCTGCGGTTGAAGAGGCCGACGCCCTCCTCTCCTCCCACTCCATCATGCGAACCGATGCAGTCCTCGAAGCCGAGCTTGCGGAATTCCGCCCGCACTTCGACCGGCAGGTCGATCACGAACTCCTCCTGACCGTTGACATCCAGGGGCTGCCCATCCTGGTCCAGCAGTTCATTTCGATCGACACCATCTACCGGCCGCCGGTCGAGTGGACGGACGGCATGCCCAACATGAACTGGCTGTCGACGTCGAACGAGGTGCGGTGGATCCTGCGCGATGTCACCGGCCACGGCTCGGACCCGGCCACCCCCGACGACCCCGGCGAGGCCCCCGAAAACGCCGAGATCGACTGGCGCTTTCGGCTCGGCGACGTGGTCAAGATCCGGCTCAGGAACGACGCGGACGCGTTTCACCCCATGCACCACCCCATCCACTTGCACGGCCAGCGGTTTCTCGTGCTGTCGCGCGACGGGGTGGAGAACCGCAACCTCGCGTGGAAGGACACGGTTCTGGTGCCGGTCGGGTCAACGGTGGACCTGCTCATGGAGGCGTCGAACCCGGGCGAATGGATGATTCACTGCCACATCGCCGAGCATCTGGACGCGGGGATGATGGGGTCGTTTACGGTGGTGCCCTGACCACCTGATCCACCGGTTCGCCGGAAATGAGGCCAAATGAGAGGAATGCGAGGGCCTCGTGCTGCGTGTGTGCACGGTAGTTCATATGTGGACGCCCCGTTGTGAGCAAGCCTGATTTCCGAACCGGGGTCGGGGCATGGTGGTCAGGTACTTTCATATGTCCGGCCTCTTGATGCGGCGCTCGTTTGCCGCGGGCCCGTATGGTGTTCGTGAGATCGGATC
>JAJDXS010000062.1 GCA_022823145.1 Gemmatimonadota bacterium | reverse complement strand
GGGTTCCCCGGTCGGTCCCTTCGCCTCGATGAACCGGAAGCCGGCTCCGGCGTCCCGGTCGTCCCCGCCTCCGGGCGAACGGCGGCGTCTTCGGCGGTCGCTCCGAGAGCGTCCGCCGGGCTGGCTCCCCGGCCTGTTACTTGCCGGGAGCAGCTTACCCTCGGTATAACCCGAGGGCTGGCCAGGGGCTCTGCCCCCTCGACCCCCGACAGGCCCGCGCTCGCGACAGGAATTGCAAGCCGGGGGGCCGTCGCCGGAGCGGCGACGGCTCTTGCCGTGGTCGCCACACCGGCAGTGTCCGCCGTCCCCATGGGGCGCTCGAATCCGAATCGGACGTGGCCGGTCCGGTCGTCCACCGCCACTCATGGCGGCACCCTTGGCCTTCCCGCGAGGGATCGTTGGTTCGGTAGCGACCCGAAAAGGGTCGGGGGCAGGGGGTGCGCAAACCCACCTGCCCCCGAACCCGTAGCAGGCCCTCGGACTGCCGGGTCGCTAGCGTCACGGCCCGACCGGCCCGTGCGCCACGGGCGAACGGGCCGGTGAGGCCGAAAAACGTTCCCGCGCCAGCGGATGGACGGGAACGCTGGTGCGCATCGCCGGGCGACCGAAGTGCGCATCGAACCCCCATGTCGTTTCCGCGCTCAAGTACGGCTCTAGCTCGGAGCGTAGCCTACCGTCGAACGCGACTCCGGCGAGTTGCGCCTCTTCCGGCGCTGCCGCCCTGTCCCGCCCGCACTCCGTGGCATGCCAGCCCTGCGTTCACGACGAAACAGCACTTCGCGGCTCGAAGGCCAGCGGGCAAACCGAAGTGTTTCCCTTGGCTGGTCGGCCAAGCGGCCGCGCGATCCATGACAGCCATTACGGCTTCGGTGGTGTTCGGGTTTCAACGGGTGGGGCGAGCCGCTTCCGAGTCCGTCCAGCCCGTCCGAGGTTCGGCGAACCCGCGCCGTCCACGCCGCCGATGTGGCCAGTCCCGCCGCCCCGGACCTTGCCTGCGAGGACCGCCTGCGGGGTGTCCTCGGCGACCGCATCGAGGGCGTCCGCCGGGGGAGACTGCGCTGAACAGGACGCGCCGCTCGCCTCAGGGGCCGGGCCTCTACCGGACATTCTGCGGCAACCTCCTCACGGTGACGACCGGGACATCGAACTCGTCCGTTTCGAGGAAGGCTGCCAGACCGTCCGGACCAAAGGCATCCGGCATTTCGAGGCGTCCGGCAGGGAAAGTGCCGATGTAGCGCCCTTCCGGTGAGAGCACGTCGATCGGACCCGGCTCGCTTGCGCCCGGCTCCGTGCTCCGCTCGACCCACAGGTTACCATCCCAAGTTACGCGGAGAGCCGCGATGACGGGCACCTCGGGGAAGAACTGCATGTTCTCGATCGCTTCTAGGTGAACGGATCGAAAGCGATCAAGCAACGCTTGGACAGTTGGTGGCACTTGCTGTCCTGCGGGGACCGCATCCTCCTGATTGCGGCGCGCTTCGAGGCGGAGCTCGCGCTCCGTGCGCCTGATCTCCTCAGTCACCGGCAAGGGCCGCAGAGGTCGCCGCAGGATGTGTGAGACCTCGCCAAGAGTGTCGGCGAGCTTGATGGCCCAAGCGGAGGAATCCGCAAAGGCGACGCCGCCCGCCGGCAGCGCATCGTACAGCACTTCGGGTTCGAATCCCCACACCTCGCCAACGACATCCTCGACGTCTCCGAATCGGGGGCCTTGGTCCTCCCGGCCAGGGGGCGTCCAAGCCTCCAGCAAGTTGCGCTCCGCCACGTCGTCCGAGGACAGGTCGACACGTACGATGGAGCGCCCGCTCCGCCCAATCAGCCCCCAAGCGTCCGTCCGTTGCGGGCGGAGGCCCGGGCGGGTCGTGATTCCAAAGCCCGCGCTCACTTCGCGCACCATGCGGTCGAAATCGCCAGTTGGATCGAACACATGGTATGCCTGATGCATCACATCTTCGACCGCGGTGCGGCCGTCTGCCCACACGATGAGCTGCACGGCCGCCCGGAACTCTCCCGGACCCTGGCCGACACGGCCAAAGTCGCGTACGTGCGTCCCGGCGGCGTCAACGACAACGACTCGCCCACCGCCCCCATTCCCCGGCCCGTCCAGCAGATGGAGGTTTCCCGCACCATCGAAGCCCATGCTCCGGATCGAGGAGAACTCCTCCCATCGGGCTGCCGCATCCGCTGATCCAAGGCGATACACCACCTCGAAGTCTGCTGGGAGCGGAATGTCCTCGGCAGGCAGATCGACAACCTCTTGGGCACCGGCTCCGGTCGCTCCCCGGAAACCAACGGACGCGATGGCGACAGAGATGGCCCATGTTGACCGCGCCTTCCGATGCATTGCAGTCACCCCTCCGGTTGGCTTCAGGTCCCGCCTCGACCGACTCCACCTACCATCGCCGAAGAAGACGAGAGCACGCAAGGCGACGACCACGCGCGCTACGGGCGTTCGACAACCGTGGCGCAGAACGTTGCCCTCGGGTCATTCAACGCCCGCTCGGATGGCCTTCCCGCAAGGGATCTCTGGTTCAGGAGCAACCCCGGAGGCGGTGGCGAGGGTGTGAAAACACTCGCCGCTACGCCGCACCGAGCCTTCGGCGAGGGGGGTTGCCCGCTAAGGCAGTCAGCATACTCGCTGGGGCCACACTCTGCGTGTCCCCGGCGAGGCCGACGAGGGGCTCCGTCCCCTCGACCCCGGAAAGGTCCACGTTCCCGAGCGGGTTCGCGGATCGCAGCCTGTCGCCCGGATGGACGACGCACTTGCCGTGGCCCG
>JAJDXS010000076.1 GCA_022823145.1 Gemmatimonadota bacterium | reverse complement strand
CCGGTGCTACCCGCGCCGACGGTTGCCTCGAAGTGCGCGGGCCGGTCGCTGGTGCGAGCTTGGTGGTACAAGGCCCAAGGGCTCGCGGATCTGGAACCGAAGCGCGGGCGGGGCTGGCACTCGCTGAGGCGCAAGTTTGCGTCCGACCTGATGGACCAGCCGCTCAAGGTCCTCTGCGAGTTGGGCGGCTGGAAGACCGCCAAGACGGTGCTCGAATGCTACCAGCGAGCCGACGAAGGACAGCTTCGGAAGGCACTGGAAGCCCGCCGGAGACCACGCGGCTGAGGTTCTCCACTCGGCGGGAGTCAGACAGCGGGAATCCGATCCAGAAATCCCATAACATCAAGTGACCGCACAAGATAGAATCCTGAACGGTTCCGCCGTTACGTCAGGGTTGGCCCGGTCCGCCGTCGCGGCCGATCAGATGTGCAGCGGCCTCCCGAGCGCACCGAGCGCCCCTTCCGCAACCGCCTCGGACAGCGTCGGGTGCGGGTGCATGGCCAGGTCGATCTCTTCGACTGTCGATTCCAGGTGGCGAGCCATTACGAATTCGGCTATGAGCTCGGTGGCGTGGGGGCCGACGATGTGCGCGCCGACGACCTCGGAGTAGCGCTTGTCGCGGATGACCTTCACGAATCCGGTGGAGTCGCCGGCGGCCAGGGCACGGCCGTTGCCTGCCCACGGGAACTTGCCGACCTCGATGTCGAGGCCCTTCTCGCGGGCCTGTTCCTCGGTCAGTCCCACCGATGCGACCTCGGGGTGGCAGTAGGTGCAGTTCGGCACGTTGGCGTAGTCCACGGTGTGGTGGCCGACCCCGGCGATGTGCTCGGCGGCCACGACGCCCTCGTGCATGCCCTTGTGTGCCAGGAGCTGCTGGCCCGCGCAGTCGCCCACCGCCCAGATGCCCGGGACGCTCGTTCGCATCGCTTCGTCCACCACGACGAAGTTGCCCCGTTCGGTGACCTTCACACCCGCCGCTTCGAGCCCGATGTCCTCTGTGTTGGGAATCCGCCCCACGGCCGACAGCACGTAGTCGACTTCGAGCCGGTGGGCCTTGCCGCGCTTGTCGGTGAAGGAGATGACGACGCCGTCGCCCACGACTTCCGTGCTCTCCACGCGGGCGCTTGTGAAGATGTCCATCTTCCGCTTCTTGAAGGCCATGGCCACGGTGCGCGAGGAGTCCTTGTCCTCGAGCGGCAGGACCCGGTCGAGCGCCTCGATGACGGTGACTTTGGTGCCGTAGGCGTTGTAGATGTCCGCGAACTCCATCCCGACCGCCCCCGCGCCGACGACCACGAGCGTTTCGGGCGCATTGTCCTGGAAGAGTGCTCCCGTGGAAGACCAGATTCGTTCTTCGTCGATCTGCAGGAAGGGCAGGCTGCGCGGTCGTGAACCCGTGGCGATGATGATGTCGCGGGCGCTGATGACCTGCTTCTCGCCGTTATTGTCGACTTCGACCTTTCCACCCCCCAAAAGACGTCCATAGCCCTCGATGTGGGCGACCTTGTTCTTCTTGAGGAGGAAGCTGACGCCGTTCGAGAGCTTTGCGGCCACCGACCGGCTGCGCTTCTGCGCGGGACCGAGGTCGGCCGTGAATCCGTCGAAGGTGATGCCGTGCCCGCCGGCGTGCCTGAGCTCGTTGACCATGAGCGCGCTGCTGAGGAGCGCCTTGGTGGGGATGCATCCGATGTTCAGGCACACGCCGCCCAGTTTGTCCGCCTCGATGCACGCAGTCCTGAGGCCGAGCTGGCCGGCTCGGATCGCGGCGACGTAGCCCCCCGGTCCGCCGCCGACCACGACGACGTCGAAGTCCGTTTTGCTGTGTCGATCTCCTGCCAAGGGAAGCCTCTCGCTGGGGGTTGGTGGAAGTTGGCGCCCGGACGCCTCGGCCGTGAAAAGCTAACGCCCCGGCGCCAGGTCGTCCCGGTGGATCTCGCCGCCCTTCATGACCCAGATGACGCGTTCGAGGGCGGTGATGTCGTCGAGCGGGTTGCCGGGCACCGCGATGACGTCGGCGTACTTGCCCGGCTCGAGCGACCCGACGTCGGACTCCCAGCCCATGATCATGGCCGAGATGCTGGTGGCCGAGGTGATCGCGTCCATTTCGCTCTCGCCGATCTCGACCCGGACCTGGAACTCGCGGGCGTTGTGGCCGTGTTCGAAGACGCCTGCGTCGGTGCCGAAACCGATCGTCAGCCCGGCCTCGAGGGCGCGGCGGAAGGTCGAGTTGCGGTAGCGCATCATCTCGGTGGAGCGCCGGATCAGCGGCTCGGGGATTCCCAGCGCCGCGCCGTCCCGCGGGACGATTACGCCGACGTACAGGGTGGGGACGAAGTAGGTGTGGTCGCTCTGCTGGAGCATGGCGATGGCTTCGTCGTCGAGCATGGAGCCGTGGTCGATGGTGCGCACGCCCGCACGGATCGCGGCCTTGATGCCTTCGGTGCCGTGGGCGTGCGCGGCGGTGAAGCGTCCCCAGCGGTTCGTCTCCTCGACTGCGACCGCGATTTCCTCGTCGGAGTACTGCTGCGCGCCCGGGGACAGGCCCTGCGAAAGGACCGCGCCGGTGGCCAGGATCTTGGTGAAGTCGGCGCCGTGCTTGTGGTTGGTGCGCACTGCGGCCCGCACCGCGTCGACGCCGTCGGCGAGGTTCCGAACCGCGGGCACGTCGACGTAGATGGAGAACTGGCGGGCGTCTCCCGCGCCGCCCGTCGACGAGACGTAGTTGCCGGCGACCTGCATGCGCGGTCCCGGGATTACGCCGGCGTCGATGATGTCGCGCAGTTCGACATCGGTGTAGGGCCAGGTGGGGCCCATGTCGCGGACGGTGGTGAAGCCGGCGCGCAGGGTGGTGAGCGCGTTGGCCGCGCCGTAGAGCGCCGCCTGCGCGGGGGTGGTGGTGGTGAGCACCTCCTCCCAGTGCACGCCGACCTTGTCGGTGAGGTGCGTGTGGAGGTCGATCAGGCCGGGGAGGAGGGTGGCGTCGCCCAGGTCGATTGTGCGGTCGGCAGGGTGGGAAAGCGCAGCCGCGCCGACCGCTTCGATGCGCTCGCCCGCGACGAGGACGGCGCCGGGGGAGACGAGGGCGCCGTGGCCGTCGATGAGGCGGGCGGCGCGGATCAGGGTCGTGGCGTCCTGGGCGTGGAGCGCGGGCGAAAGCATGGCGATCGCCGCCGCGATCAGCGTCAACAGCCGGTTGCACGGCCCGGTGCATGTCATGGTGACATTACAATTTGTCATGTTGACATTACTCTTTCCATCGGCGGCCCGGCTCCGGGTGGACACAGCCCGCCAGCTAGATCAGGATCGCCGCCGGCTCTTCCAGGAACGACTTGAGCGTGGCCAGGAAGCGCGCGCCCTGGGCGCCGTCGATGACGCGGTGGTCGCAGCTCATCGTGATCCGCATGCGCGGCTGCACGACGACCTCGCCATCAACCGCGACCGGCCGTTCCTCCACCGCGCCCACGGCGATGATCCCGGCTTCCGGCGGATTGATCACCGCCGTGAACTCCTCGATCCCGAACATGCCGAGGTTCGAGATCGAGAAGGTCGAGCCGGTGTACTCGTGCGGCTGGAGCTTCTTCTCGCGGGCACGTCCGGCAAGTTCGCGAACCTCGGTGCTGATCTGTCCCAGCCCCTTGGCGTGGGCGTCGGTGACGACCGGCGTGATCAGGCCGTCGGGCACGGCCACAGCCACACCGATGTGCACGCGGCTGAAGCGACGGATGGAGTCGCCCTGCCACCACGCATTGCAATCCGGGTGGTGGGTGAGCGCGACCGCGGCGGCCTTGATGACCATGTCGTTGAGCGATGCCCTGGCGCCCTGCGCGGCCAGCAGTTCGTTGACGCGGACACGTGCCGCCAGCGCGCGCGTCATGTCCACGTCGACCGTCAGGAAGAAGTGCGGCACCGGCCCGAGCGATTCGGTCAGGCGGCGCGCCACGGTCTTGCGCATCTGGGACAGGGGTAGGTCCTCGAAGTCCTCGCCGGGGGCTGCCGCGGGGACGGTGACCGCGGGTGTCACCGCGGGCACCGAGGCGGCCGCCGCGGCCGCGGCTTCGATGTCGCGCCGGATGACGCGGCCACCCGGTCCGGATCCCTGCACGGCGCGGATGTCGAGGCCGAGTTCGCCCGCCAGCCGTTTGGCGAGCGGCGAGGCCTTGACCCGGCCGCTGGCTGTCGCAGCCGTGCCGGTCGCGGGGGATCCTGCGGGTGCGGCCGCGGGAGTGGCGGCGCCAGCGGCTTCCACATCCTGTCCCGCGCCCGCTTCCCCCGCAGGCACGGCCGCCCCGCCATTCGTCGCCGCGCTCCCGCCGCCCAGCCCCGCCACCAGCTCTGCGATGTCCTCGTCGCCGGCGGCGATGATCGCGATCACGTCGCCCACCGGAGCCGCGACGCCCTCGGCCACCAGGATCTTCCTGAGCACGCCGTCACCGCGCGCTACCAGCTCCATCGTGGCCTTGTCGGTCTCTATCTCCGCAAGGATGTCTCCCTGCGTGACCGCGTCGCCTTCTTCCTTCAACCACTTCACGACCTGGCCCTCTTCCATCGTGGGCGAGAGCGCTTCCATGTGGACCTTGGTTGCCATTTCTTCGCTTGTCCGGGGTTACGCCGGCAGGTACATCACTTTCCTGCAGGCTTCCACGACGCCCTTCACGCCGGGCTTCGCGATCTGCTCGAGGTTCTTCGCGTACGGCATCGGCACGTCGGCCTGGGTCACCCGCACGACCGGCGCGTCGAGATCGTCGAAGGCTTCCTCCTGGATCAGCGAGACGATCTGCGCGCCGATGCCCGCGAAAGGCCACCCTTCCTCCAGGTAGACCACGCGGTTGGTGCGCTCCACCGACTCCAGGATGGCGTCGACATCGAGTGGGCGGATCGAGCGGAGATCGAGCACATCGGCCTCGATCCCGTCACGGGCCAGCGTGCGTGCCGCCTGCAGGGCCACGTGCACCATCTTGCCGTGGGTGATGATGCTGACGTCGTCGCCCCAGCGCTTCAGGTCGGCCACGCCCAGCGGGATTACGTATTCGCCGTCGGGGACCTCGCCGCGGACGTTGTAGAGCAACTCGCCCTCCATGACGGCGACGGGGTCGTTGTCGCGGATCGCCGCGGCCAGCAGTCCCTTGGCGTCGGCGGGGGTTGCAGGCGTGACCAGCTTCACGCCGGGCCCGTGCACGTAGTACGTCTCGCAGGCCTGGGAGTGCTGCGCGGAGAGCTGCAGCGCCGCGCCGGTGGGTCCGCGGAAGACGATCGGGACCGGGATCTGCCCGTTGGTCATGTACAGCATCTTGGCCGCGCTGTTGATGACCTGGTCGAGGGCGAGGATCGAGAAGTTGAAGGTCATGAACTCGCAGATCGGGCGCAGTCCCGTCATCGCCGCGCCGACGCAGAGGCCTGTGAAGCCCAGTTCGCTGATCGGCGAGTCGACCACGCGGCGGTCCCCGTAGCGGGCCAGCATTCCGCGCGAGACCTTGTAGGCGCCGTCGTACTCGGCGACCTCCTCCCCCATCAGGAAGACCGAATCGTCCCGGTCCATCTCCTGGCACATGGCCGCGTTGAGGGCCTCGCGGTAGGTCATCTCAGCCATGGGGGCTCCTCCCGTCCAGGAAAAGCCGACCGTGCGGATTAATCTCCGCGTACACGTGATCGTAGAGCGTCGAGGGGTCGGGCAGCGGCGATGCGTCCGCAAAGTCCGCGGCATCTTCGCTCGCCGCTCGCGCGTCGGCGTCCATGGCCTCGAGTTCAGCCTGGGTCAGCAGGCCCGCCTTCATCATGCGGTTGCGCAGGATCGTGATCGGGTCCTGCTCCTCGACGTGCGATTCGACTTCTTCCTTCGACCGGTAGGTCCCCGACACCGGGTCCGACATCGAGTGTCCCCGAAAGCGGTAGGTGACGGCGTTTACGAACTGCGGGCCCGCCCCCGATCGCACATGCCCGGCGAGATCCTCGAAGAACCGGTAGGTCTCCAGCACGTCCTGCCCGTTGACGGTGTGCGCCGGGATTCCGAAGGCTCCCGAGCGCGCTTCCATCTCGGTGGCGGAGACTCGTGAAAACGCGGTGCCCATGCCGTAGCCGTTGTTTTCCACGACGTAGATCACGGGCAACCGCCAGATCGCGGACATGTTGAGCGCCTCGAGAAAGGCGCCCTGGTTGACCGCCGCGTCGCCCATGAAACACATGCAGATCTGATCGCCGCCGCGGTACCTGATGGCCCACGCGACGCCCGCACCGAGCGGAATCTGGCCACCCACGATTCCGTGTCCACCGAGGAAACCCACAGCGGTGTCGAAGAGGTGCATCGATCCTCCGCGTCCGCCCGAGCAGCCGTCCGTCCGCCCGTAGAGTTCGGCCATTACCGCCCGGGGCGTTATGCCCTTGGCGATGGCCTGCGTGTGTTCGCGGTAGGCGGTGACGACCTGGTCGTCCTCGCGGAGAGGCTTGATCGCACCGGCCGCAAGTCCTTCCTGACCGATGTGCAGGTGACAGAACCCGCCGATCTTGCCGATCGCATAGGCTTCCTCAGCCTTCTCCTCGAAGCGGCGGTAGAGGAGCATCTCGGCGAGCAGGGCCTGCAGTTCGTCGCCGGAGAACCCCTCCAGCCCTGCGGCGGCCGCTTCGGTCTCGTCGTCGGCGGTCCCGATTCCGGTAATCGTCGCCACTGCTTCCTTCTCCTGTATGCCTTGCGCCACGTTGCGTCAGCCGCCCGTGCCGGTGGCGCGTTTGGTCGGCCTCGTCGACGTGCGGAGCTGGATGAGCTCGCGGCGCACGGCGGGCTGCCCGGTTCCATCCGTGCCCGCTGCCGGACTGCCCGGGCCGATCAGCTCGGCCGGCGCCGGTATGTCCGCCTCCATCACATTGCGTATCGAGCCCGCGCCCCCCGCCTCGACCTCGCGCGCCTGTTCCTTCGCGTGGTAGCTGGAGCGCACAAGCGGCCCGGATTCCACGTGGCGGAACCCGTACTCGTCCTCGCCGATCCGCTTCCAGTCCTGGAACTCCCCGGGCGTCACCCAGCGGGCCACTGGAATGTGCTGGCGGGACGGGCGCAGGTACTGTCCCAGCGTGAGGATGTCGACCGCGGCTTCGCGCAGGTCGGCCATGGCCTGACGGATCTCGCCTGCATTCTCACCCATCCCCAGGATGATGCCCGTCTTGGTGAGCATCGACGCGTCGATGCGCTTGGCGCTCCCCAGGTACGAGATCGAGCGCCAGTAGCGGCCGCCCGGCCGCACCTCGGGGTGGAGCCGCTCGACCGTCTCGAGGTTGTGGCCCAGGATCGCGGGGCGAGCATCCATCACCGTGCGCAGCGCGTCCTCGTCGCCCTTGAAGTCGGGGATGAGCACCTCGACCGAGCAGTGCGGCAGCCGCGCGTGCACCTCGCGGATCGTCGCCGCGTAGATGCTCGCGCCGCCGTCGGCGAGCTCGTCCCGGTTGACCGAAGTGATGACGACATGGTCGAGCCCCATCGCCTCGATCGTTTCGGCCACCCTCCCGGGCTCGTCGAGATCGAGTTCGGTGGGCATGCCGTGCGCCACCGCGCAGTACTTGCAGGCGCGGGTGCATACATCGCCCAGGATCATGAAGGTGGCGGTGCCGGCCTCCCAGCACTCACCGATGTTGGGACAGCCGGCCTCCTCGCAGACCGTGTGCAGCGACTGGCTGCGCATGAGCTGCTTGAGGCGAAGGTAGTTCGGCCCTCCGGGAGAGCGCACCTTGAGCCACGACGGCTTGCGCGAGGTGATCGGGATGGTGTCCACGCCGCAATGAGCCGGGATCCGGGACGTGCCTTTCGGCTTCACTCGGCCCGTATCCTTGCCTGCGGGCGCGTAGCCGCCCGGTCTATTCGTATCCCGCGGAATCACTTCCGGTAGTCTCCGATTGCGTCGAATGGGCGTGAATCATAAGAAAGTCGGACTTTCCGCACCATGGAAGCGGGGGCGCAGCTCGCGGCGCGCCCGGTCGAGGACGAACCGGGTCCGGCCGGCTCAGCGCAGCAGGTAGGCTACACCCAGGCCGAGGTAGGTGCCCACCGCGTAGCCGAAGAGCCCCATCACGACGCCGGGCAGCACCAGGTGGCGCCATTCACGTGCGATTGCCACCGCGAGCGCACTCGACGGGCCTCCAACAGCGGCCTGGGACGCGACGAAAAGGGTTCCGATGTCGAGGCGCAGCAGCTTGCCGACTCCCAGCACCCAGACTCCGTGAACGCCGACGACCGTGAGGGTGAAGAAGAAGACCTCGAAGCCCACCGCAGCGATCTCCGAGACCCGCGACAGGATGCCGATCAGCACGAAGAAGAAGTGGAGGCCCATCGACCCGAGCTGCATCGCCCCCGGGGCTTCCCGATAGAGCGGCGAGTGGCCCAATACAAGGGCGAGCGTGGTCAGGATCAGGATCGAAGGGATGAGGGGAAACAGCTGGTTCAGCCATTCCGAGGCGAAGACCAGGATCAGCCCGGCCGCGAACAGGTTCGCGATGCCGACGGCGGACAGGCCCTCGCGGACGAAGTAGGGATGGTGACGCGAGCGCTCGTCGGAGTCCCTCGCGGCCTGGCCGACAGGCGTCTCCTCCGCCCGCGCCGGTTTGGGCACCGGCACATAGAACCGCGCGACCCAAACGGGAAGTATGAGCGTCGCGCCCAGCCAGAGACCGGTCACTACGGCGTCCGCGGCATTGAGTCCCGCGAAGAGTGTACCCGAAAGGCCCAGCTCGCGGCCCACCGACACGAAGTTGACGGAGCCGCCGGAATAGGTGCCGGTCAGCGCCCCCGCGATTCGCCAGGTGTCCTCCGGGAATCGGTCGCTGTACAGGAGCGCCGCCACGAACGCGCCGATCATCGTGCCCACGACCGCGACGATGAACGCGCCGGTCATGCGCGGTCCCGCCTTCACAAGGTCGCGCAGATTCACCGACAGCAGCAGCCAGGCGATCGACACCGAGGTGACGGGACCGAGCACGGCGTCGTAGACCGGCGACGCGACGGGCACGAGGCCGGTGTTGGACAGGATGGCACCGAAGATGATGGCCATCATGGATGCGCCCACCTTGCCGAGCGCGGGAAAGCGGTAGTCCAGCCAGAAGGCGAGCGCGGTGACGGCCGCGATCAGGGTCGCGAGGGCCAGGGGGGATTCGATCATGTTGGCTTTGCCCTATCCGGTGTCGGCGAGGTAGGCGGCGGCTTCGGCCTGGAGGGCCGGGAGGAGGTTGGCGTGGCCACCATCTCCCGTCCCATACTCTTCCAGCTCCGCTCGGATCTCTTCGTCGTAGACGTCCACGAGCGTCTGGTAGTGCGCGCGGGCGGTCGTCGCGTCGCCGATCTGCAGCGCCGCCTGGGCGGCTGCCCCGAGCAGGAGAATGTGCGTAGGCCGGACGGCCAGCCCGGCTTCCGCCGTCTGAAGGGCCGCTTCGCCGTTTTCGGCGGCCGCGTATAGCAGGGACAGGTGAAATCGGTCGTCCAGGGACAGAGCTCCAATCAGGTCGTACGAGGCGATCGCCATGGGCAGGAACTGGTTCGCCTCTGCCTGATTGCCCGCCTCCAGGGCCCTCATGACCCTGTTGAACAGCCTGTTTGCCGCGTCCCGGGGTGTCATCGAAGCAAGGTCCACCGCCGACGTCGGTCCCAGCGTCGTGGCGGTCGAGCCCTGGCCGCCGCCCGCACCGGTGGGCGGGGGCGACAGCGTGATCTCACGTCCTCCGCCGCCTCGAAGCACCAGCACGAGCACCAGGGCCAGGGCCAGCATTCCCGCGACCGCCCAGGGGACGCGGGCGGGCGGCCCGCCGAAGCGTGCCCGCTCAGGTTGCACCGCAGCACCGCATTGGGTGCAGTAGCTGTCTCCCGCTTCCGACGGCGCGCCACACGACGGGCACGGAGGCCCGCGCAGGGCGCCGCCGCAACGGGAACAGAAGTTGGCTTCGGCGGAGTTGGCCCGATGCTGGCACCGCGGACATGGGACACGGACGGCCTGCGTCATCCAATGAGCCTCCCACCCGCAATGGCGTTGAAGAAGAGCGGCCAGGTCACGATGCTCTGCCCGCGATAGTTGGGCTGAAATCCGAAGAGGATCACCTCTCCTTCTCCGACGCGCGCGCGGAGCAGTGCAGGCTGTCCCGCCAGCCGTTCCGGCCCCAGGATCCAGCCGGCAATGGCCGGGTTGTCCTGCCCGTACGTCCCCACGACCTCCACGCGGTCGTCGTCCACCGTGAAGGCGCGGCTGCTCCGCCAGTACCACGCCGCAGTGGAACCACCGTAGCCGCTGGACAGGGGGTCGGGCGCCAGGTCCACGCGCAGGATCGAGCCCGGCACGTAGAAATCGGTGTTGGACAGCCCCTCCACCGCATTCCCGATCCCGAGGCCGAACACGCTGGCGGCGAAGTCCGCCGCTTCCTCCATGACGATCAGCCGGCCCCCCGACTCGACGAAATCGCGCACAGCGGCGCGGCCGTCCTCGCCGAGGCCCCCGGTGTACTCCTCTGGCAGGAAGCCTGCGGGATGGCCCTCGCTGATCGATCTGTCCGACTGGCTCTGGAAGATCAGGACATCGTAGTCGTCTCCCAGCGATCCGGCCCTGATGCGCGCGTCGTGGAGCGAGTCGTACCGCATTCCGTGCCGGTCGAGCATCCAGCGCGTCCATCCGGCGATCATCGGCTCCTGGTGGCCCTTGTACATGCCGACGCGGGGGGCGGCGCTTCCAGTCAGGGCCTCGGGCAGCACATAGTCGACCGACTGGACCGCGATCGGGTCACCCAGTGCCACTTCGGGTGCAGCCTCGACAGCGTGCGCCTCGATCCCCATCAGGAGCGGAAGGGTGTGGGCCGTGACGTCGTAGGGGCGCTTCGGCGGGCCTCCCGGGAATTGGCGCAGATCGGGGTATTCCTGCTCGACAAGCAGCGTCTGGGCAAAGGCGGCGTTCGGCTGCCGCATTGGGACGACCCAGGAGCCGGCCGGCCAGGTCGTGCCGTCCGCGGTGAAGGCGGTCTCCGCGCGGTGGACCTCCACGTCGCCCATGGTGAGGATGCGCAGGACGCTCCGGACACCGACTTCGTTCTCCTGCCCGGCGGGAATCACCCACGAGGCCGGCCAGCTGTCCCACCCCGCCACCGCGCGCTCGTTCACCCGGTAGAAGTTCTCGAGCCAGAAGCGCCGGTTCCTCGCCGCATTGACCAGGAGTGCCATCGCCCCCGAGAACTGGTATTCGACGATGTCGGGGAGGCCCCACTCGCCGCCTCGCCAGGGCCAGGGGAAGTTCCACGCCGCCTGGCCGGCGTCGTACTCGCGCCCGCCCTGCACCACTTCGCGCGGCACGTTCACGGAGCTGGCCAGTTGTGCGGACGCGGTCTCGCTGAGGATACGGGCTCCCCCGTGGTAGTGCATGTAGGCGCGCCCTGGATGAAAGCCGTCGTAGATGGCGTTGATGACGACGCCCTTCTTCCCCTGAGAAGTCAGTTCAGCGGCCATGTACGCCCCGAGCTGGTTGACGGCCGTCACGAGCGCAGGGTCCACGTTGGGTTCTATCGGGTCGATGTAGGGGGGAAAGAAGATGCGCGCGCCCGAGCCGCCCATCTGGTGGATGTCGTGCACGATCTGGGGGTGCCAGTCGTTCTGGGCGCGGACGGTGTGCTGCGTCTCGTTCTGGTAGAAGGTGTACCAGTCGCGGTTGTTGTCGTGGCCGGTGTAGAAGTGGTACAGCCACGGCGGCGCGCGGCCCTCGAAGTCGGTGTCGACGTGTTCGTTGTAGAAGTCGTTGACCCACTGCGTGCCGTCGGGGTTGAGCGACGGGATCTGCAGCAGGATCACGTTGTCGAGGATATCGCGCACCCGCTCGTCCTGAGAGGAAGCGAGGTGGTGCGCGAGTCTGGCAGCCGACTGGGCGCTGCCGACCTCGGTCGAGTGGATGGCGTGGGTGATCATTACGATCGTGCGCCCCTCGGCCAGCAGGCGTTCGAGGTCGTCGTCGCCGGCTACGGTGCGCGGGTCGGAAAGCCGGCGCTGGATGCCGTGCAGTTCGGTCAGGCGCGCATGGTTGGCCGGGCTGGTGATGGTGAGCATCACGAAGGGGCGGCCCCGGGTGGTGGGCCCGAGGGTATCCACGGCGACGCGGTCGCTGGTGTGCGCGAGCAGCTCGTAGTAGGCGGTCAGGTCATCCCAGTTGGCGAGCCGCCGTTCGGCGCCCATCGGGAAGCCGAAGTGGTCGGTGGGTGTCGCGACTTGTCCGCGCACGCCCTCGGTGGTGAGGCCGGCCACGAGTGCCGCACTGGCGGCCACCGCCGCGATAGCCGAAAACGAACGTCGTGTTCCCCGGGGACTGCTCATCGGTTTCTCCAGTGGATGGTAGGCGGAGGCCCTGCTCAGAGCCCTGTGGGCGAGTCTACGAAACGGCCCTCGATTCCGAAATGCCGAGTCAGCAGTTCGCACACCTGTTTCACGCCCCAGGTTTCCGTGGCGTAGTGGCCTCCGAGCAATATGGCAACCCCCGTTTCGGCAGCTTCGATGGCATGATGATGCTGGGCTTCCCCGGTGACCAGGGCGTCGAGTCCAAGGGCGGCTGCTTCGCCGAGGGCCGATGCTCCGGCACCGGTCACGATACCCACCCCGGACACCGAATCGGATCCCCCGGGCAAGGTCCTGACCTCGTTGCCGAGGACTGCCGACAGGGTGGCCGCAAAGTCGCCGAGGCTGGCGCCCGGCCCGGTCAGCACTCCATGCCAGCCGACCGGTGCCCCCCCGTACTCTCCGAAGGGCTCGAGGGAAGTCACACCCAACGCGCGGGCCAGCGCCGCCGAGTTTCCGACCTCCGGGTGGGAATCCAGGGGAAGATGAGCGCTGTAGAGAGCCGTACCACTCTCGATCAGTGCCCTAACGCGCCGGAAGTGTGGCCCCGTCAGGGGTTGAAGGCCCCGCCAGAAGAGGCCGTGGTGGACGATCAGCAGGTCCGCCCAGTCCCGCGAGGCATGGATGACCGCCTCGCTCGAGTCCACCGAGACCGCGAACCGTTCCACGGGGCCATCCGCTTCGACCTGCAGGCCATTGAGTGCATTAGGATAGTCGACGACCGACTCGACTTCGAGGTAGCTGTCCAGGAAGGCGACGATCTCCCGGAGCGGTACGCCGCGCATTGGGGGGGCTGCTTCGGCCTATTTGCGGCCGAGTCGCCTGCCGGCGGCAGCCGGCTGCGATGGCGGGGAGTTCTTCATCATCCGCTGCCCGGTCGAGCCCGCCCCATCCTTTGGCGCCGCGCCTTGCGGACCGACATGCAGCGCGCCGCTGACCTTCCCACCGTCGTCGAGCTGAACGCGTGCGGCCCTTATCTCACCGTCGATCACACACGTTTCGCTCAGTTCGAGGCGGGACCGGATGTTCAAGGTGCCCTTCACCGAGCCCGCGATCTTCGCGTCGGCCGTGGTGATGTCTCCCGTCACGCGGCCTTCCTGGCCGATCACCACCGCCTTCTTCGCGGTTACGGACCCCTCGACGACACCCTCGATGCGGATCGTATCGCTCGTCTCGCAGTCGCCCTTCACGCGCATGCCCGGGCCGATGATGGACATGACCGTCTCGGGCGGAACCGGGACCACACGACCCTTCGCCATTTTTCTTGTCCTCATTGTCAGGTCATCTGGAATCTGTCGGACTTCAGGGCCGGCGAGGTCAGGGAGGGGTCACCATCGACAGGGGATCTACCGCGCGCCCGCTATTCATGATCTCGAAATGAAGATGGGGGGCCGTTGACCTCCCGGTTGAGCCCGACAACGCGATGACTTCGCCGCGCTTTACGCTCTGGCCTCGCTCAACGGTCAAATATATCGCGTGCCCGTATCGGGTCCAAACACCGTTCCCGTGATCAATCAGCACGAAGCGCCCATAGACCGGATCCTCCGCTGCCTCGATCACTTCGCCGCCGCCCGCCGCTCTGATGTACGAGCCGCTCGGTATCGCGATGTCGATCCCGGGATGATCCCCTTCCTCGCCGGCAAGCAGGGACTGGGTCACAAACCCGCGCTCGGTCAGCGGCCACATCGTTGGAGCAGTGGCGGCATCGCCAGCCGCAGGGTTCGAAGCCGAGGCTACCGCACGCGGGGCGCCGGACAGCCAAAGCGCCGAATCACGACTCCCCTCGAGGCCGGACAACACCCGCAGTTGCGTCTCTCTCGTCTCCAGCCCGGCGAGGCGCTCGGCCAGAATGGCCATGCTGTCCCTTCGCGCCAGGAGTGCGTCTCTCTCGACCCTCAGCTCTTCGGCGGCCGCGGCTCGCCGGGCCATGGAGATCCAGGTCGCGGCCATTACCAGGAATCCCGCCGCGACGAACGCCCCCAGCACCGCCAGTATCCTTGCGTGACGCCAGGTAATCTCGACAGTCCTTGGTGCCGGCCCCCAGTCCGGGAGCACGATGATCGACAGTTTCCGGTCGTCCCTGTCCAAGGTTCCGACCCCTATCCCTTCACGCGAGGATCGCCGCGGCTTCCCGGCCCGTCATCGCCGCGAAGACGCGCTCGAGATCGCGTGCGGATTGAAAGGTGACGCGTATCGTGCCGCGACCCTGGCCCTTCCACTGAATCGCAACTCGCGTGTCGAAATGGTCGGCCAGGGCATCCTCGAGGGCGCATATGGCCGGATCCGGCTCTTTCGCGACCGCGGTGGGCGACGGCTCCGGCGACTCCTGCGACCCCTTCGACAAGTCCCGTACCCTGCGTTCGGTTTCGCGCACGGACCACCCGCCTGCTACCGCGTCACGCGCCAGATCCGCGGCTCTCAAGGGATCTTCGACGGCCAGCAGGGCCCTTCCGTGCCCCATGGTGAGATTGCCCTCCACGAGCATGCGTCGGACGGAGGGCGGCAGATTTCGAAGGCGCAGCATGTTCGCGACCGCCGAGCGGCTCTTGCCGACGGCTTCAGCAATCTCCTTCTGGGTATACCCGAATGTGTCCCGAAGTGTTTGATACCCATCGGCCTCCTCCAGCGGCCCCAGCTCCTGCCGCTGGAGATTCTCTACCAGGGCCAGCACGAGGAGCGTGCGATCGTCCACCTCGCGCACCAGGGCAGGGATCTCGGCCCAGCCGAGCTGTTTGACCGCCCGCAGGCGGCGTTCTCCCGCGACCAGGTCGTAGGTTCTTCCGGAGGCGGAGCGTCGGACCAGAATGGGCTGCAACAGCCCGTTGACCTCGATCGAGGATGCCAATTCGGCCAGGTCGTCGGGATCGAACGTGCGCCTGGGCTGAAAGGGGTTCGGGGCTATGGCGCGAACCGGGAGTCCGCTGGGCGAAGCGGCGTCGTCCCGGGTCGGCTGACCGGTCTCCATGTAGTCTCCGAGGAGCGCTCCGAGGCCTCTGCCCAATCGGTCGTTCTTGCTCATGGTTTGCCAACTCCATTGTGCGCCGGGAGTCTCCCGCCGTTGCTTGCGATCTCCCGTGCCAGAGCAGCATATCGGCGGGCGCCGGCGGAAGCCGGACTGTAGTCGCCAACGGGCAGGCCGAAGCTCGGCGCCTCGGCAATGCTCACATTCCTCGGTATGACCGTTTCGAAGACCCTCGATCCGAAGAAACGCTTGGCGTCGGTCGCGACCTGTCGCGAGAGGCTCAAGCGCTGATCGTACATGGTCAACAGCACTCCCTCGATGGACAGAGCGCGGTTCAAAGCCCGCTGTACAAGCCGGACCGTGTTGAGCAGCTGGGACAGACCTTCGAGTGCATAGTACTCGCACTGGATGGGGATGAGCACCGATCCTGCGGCCGCCAGGGTGTTCAGGGTCAGAAGACCGAGAGAGGGCGGACAGTCGATCAGTATGAAATCACTGTCCCCAGTGATCGGAGCGAGCGCTTCTCTGAGAATGGTCTCCCGGTCGCGCACACCCACCAGTTCCACTTCGGCCCCGACGAGGTCCCGGTTTGCGGGCAGGAGCGACAGTGTCGGGTGGCACGCGGTCTTCTGGATGGCTCTGTAGGCCGGGAGACCTCGTACGAGCACATCGTAGACTGTGTTGATGTTGTCCCGGTCGACCAGGCCCAGCCCGCTGGACGCGTTTCCCTGCGGGTCCATGTCGACGAGCAGTACCTTCGCACCCCGCTTGGCGAGGGCCGAACCCAGATTGACCGCGGTTGTGGTCTTGCCGACTCCGCCCTTCTGGTTTGCGACTGCGATGACCCGGGTCAAGCGAAGCGAATCCGTTTCTACGCCAGCCTGGCGTGTTGGGCAGTGGGCAGGTTCCGGTTTCCTTCGGGGGTTCCCCGGACGACCCCCCGCGTTTCAGAAACCTAACACGGTGATGCAGCCCGTGTTTCACGTGAAACAGTCTCGCCCGTCCGCCGCCTGACTTCCATCACGAGGTTTTGGAGATCTGCCGGAGATACGCCCGGGATTCTGCTCGCCTGGGCCACGTTGGCGGGCCGTATCCTGGCGAGCTTCTGTCGGGCCTCGTAAGAGAGCGTGGTCAACTCGCCGAAGGGCGTGTCTTCCGGAATCACGAAGCCCGCCTGTGCCCTGAGCCTTGCCGCACGATCAAGCTCCCGCCGCACATACCCTTCATACTTCACGTCGATCTCGACGGTCGCCAGGATGTCGAGATCCACTTCCGGGGCCTCGTCCCCGGCTACGCGCAGTAGCGCACCGGCAGTAACGCCCGGCCGTTTAAGGAGCTTGCCGGCCCTCACCGGGCTCTGAACGGGGGCGCTGTTCACTTCCCTCAGCACCCTGTTGGCGTCGGCCGGCGCAAATGTGTGTTCCCTGAACCAGACCATCGTGCGCGCCTCCTGAGCGAGTCGCTCTTCGAGGGCCACCCGTTGCTCCGAGGTCAGCAGCCCCACCGAACGCGCCAGCTTGCCCAGCCTTGCCGGTCCGTTGTCCTGTCTCAGCAGCAGGCGGAATTCCGCGCGGGATGTGAACAGGCGATAGGGCTCGTCCACCCCCTTTGTAACGAGATCGTCGATGAGCACGCCCATGTACCCCTGGTCTCGCTCCAGCACGAACGGGTCCCTTCCCTGTACGGCCAGCGCCGCATTCGCGCCCGCGACGAGGCCTTGTCCCGCCGCCTCCTCATATCCGGTCGTGCCATTGATCTGGCCAGCGAAGTAGAGACCGGGGACCTCGCGGAGCTCCAGAGTGTGACGAAGCTGATCGGGAGGAAAGTAGTCGTATTCGATTGCATACCCCGGCTTGGTCATCCTTGCGTCTTCGAGCCCCGGGATCGACCTGAGAAAATCGACCTGGACATCGGGAGGCAGCGACGTCGACAGCCCGTTCACGTACAGCTCCGTGGTTTCCAGCCCCTCGGGCTCGAGAAAGACCTGGTGCCGGGGCGCGTCGGGGAACCTCTTCACCTTGTCCTCGATCGATGGACAGTAGCGGGGACCCTGCCCCGAAATCTCGCCGCCGTAGAGAGCGCTACGGGTCAGATTTGAGGACACGACGGTTTTCAACGCCTCTCCCGCCCACGTGATCCAGCAGGGCCGCTGCTCCAGGAATGGCTCCTTCGAGTAGTAGGAGAAGCGGAACGGTTCGCTGTCTCCGTCCTGGCGCTCACACTTCCCATAGTCGACTGATCTGCCGTCGATCCGCGGCGGCGTACCCGTCTTGAAGCGAGCGATTCTCAGTCCCTGCGCCTCCAGAGCCTCGGCGAGGGCGACCGACGGGCCTTCGCCCGCGCGGCCCGCGCCGAGCGCCGCCGTTCCGCCGACATGGATCTTCCCACGGAGGAACGTGCCCGCCGTAACCACGACCGCGTCGGCCTGGATCACGATGCCACCGCGCGTTTCAACTCCCCTTGCGCGACCGTCGAAGTGCAACCCGGTCACCATTTCCTGAAACAGATCGAGGTTGCCCAACTCGTCCAGTATCCGGCGGACCGCGATCGGGTAGCGCGCCCGGTCACACTGCGAGCGGGGGCCCCACACCGCAGGTCCCTTCGAACGGTTGAGCATTCGGAACTGGATGCTCGCCGCGTCGGTGGCCCGCCCCATGACCCCGCCCAGCGCATCCACTTCGCGCGCCACCGTTCCCTTGGCCACTCCCCCGATCGCCGGGTTGCAGCTCATCTGTCCGATCCTGGTGAGGTCCGGCGTGACCAGCACCGTCCTGGCCCCGATGCGGGCGGACGCGGCCGCCGCTTCAGCGCCCGCGTGACCCCCGCCGACCACGACGACATCGTAACGAAGCCTCATAACGCTCACTTGCCGATACAGAAGTCCCTGAACACCCGGTCCAGCACGTCGTCGGTGGCAACGACGCCGAGAATCTCTTCCAGCGCACTCTCGGCGGTCTTGAGATGCGCCGCCGCCACCTCGGGTGGAATCCCCGCCGCCAGCGCTTTGCCGAACCCGCCGACTTCCGCCCTTGCCTGCTTCAACAGATCGGCCTGACGCGCGTTCGTGACGACTGGAACCTCGTCACGGCCCTCGACGATTCCCTGGAAGACCAGATCGCGAAGCGTCTCTTTCAGGTCGCTCAATCCCTCGCCGGATACTGCCGACACGGGCAATTCACCGTTCCCTGGTGCCGCGCTCTCGGGTGCCAGATCCCACTTTGTGAATACTTTCACAATGGGGCAGGACAACGACCGGAGGAAAGCGGTTTCGTTGGCGCTGGGCGCCTCACCCGCTTCCAGGCAATAGAGAACCACGTCCGCGCTCGCCAGGTAGCGGTGTGCAATCTCGATCCCCATCTGTTCCACTCGGCCGGCACCGTCCCGCAACCCGGCAGTATCGACCAGCCTGAACGGGAAGCCGGCAATCGACACAACCGCTTCTATGGCGTCTCTGGTGGTGCCTTCCTCCTCGGTGACAATTGCCCTCTCCGTTCCTACTAACGCGTTGAACAGACTGGACTTACCAGAATTTGGACGCCCGGCGAGAACCGTCACGGCACCGTGTCGCAGAAGCTCGCCGGCAGGCGCTGTCGCGAGCAGCCGATCCATCTCGCATGTCACCTGGTCCGCCTGCGATACGATCGTCTCGATGGAAGTCGGCGCGTCGTCTTCTTCCGGGAAATCGATGTGTTGCACCAGCAGCGCGGACAGCCCGATCACCTCGCCACGCAGGTGGGCGATCCGTTCGCCCAACCCTCTCTCCAGCTGATGCAGCGCGACTGCCCGCCGCTTCGGCGAGGTCGCGGCGACGAGGTCCCCGACCGCTTCCGCCTGGGTAAGATCGAGCTTGCCGTTCAGGAAGGCACGCTGTGTGAACTCGCCCCGGCGGGCCTCGCGCGCCCCGAGCGCGACGCACGCGTCCACCACGCTTGCCGGAATGGAGACGCCCCCGTGAGTCGATATCTCGACGAGGTCCTCGCCGGTGTAGCTCCGCGGAGCCCGGAACAGCGTGAAGAGCGCCCGATCGAGAACGTCGTCCGACCCGGGACGGTACAGCGACCGCAGCCGGCACCGACGTTCGGGCCACGCCGTTGCCGACTCCTCGTCATCGTTCGCCAGAGCGCTTGCGATCTCCTGCGCCCGCGGGCCGGAAAGCCGGATCAGCGCGACCGCGCCGACACCGGGCGGAGTCGCCAGCGCGACGATGGTGTCCAGAAGCGAACGGGGCTCGGCCATACCGCCACCGAAGTCACACGGGGCGTTTCAGCGGCCCGGCCGCCTGCATCCTCTTCCGCTCCCTGCCGATCAGGATCTGCTGCGGGATGGACGCCAGATTCATCGTGGCGTAGTACAGATTCAACCCGGACGGGAACCGCCAGAACAGGACCGTCAGGAGGATGGGCATCATGTACAGCATCATCTTCATCTGCGGATTCCCGGCGCTCCCGGAGATCCTCATGGTGAGCAGCTGCGTCAGGTAGAGGCTCGCCCCCATGAAGACCGGCAGGATGTAGAACGGGTCCGGGGCCGAGAGGTCCGGAAGCCACATGAAGGGAACGCCCCGCATTTCGATCGTGTTCTGGAAGACGAAGAACAGCGCGATCAGCACCGGCATCGGGATCATCATCGGGAGACAGCCCGCCAGCGGGTTGACTCCGTGTTCCTTGTAGAGCTTCAGCGTTTCCTGCTGCATCCGCTGCGGGTCGTTCCCGTACTTGCGCTTGATCTCCTCCGCCAGCGGCTGCACCGCCATCGTCTTGACCTGCGAGAGCATCATCTTGCGGTTGAGCGGCCACATCACGACGCGGATTCCGATCCCGATGACGATCAGAACCCAGCCATAGGAAAGGAAAAGGCTCTCGTGCAGGAACCTCACCAGCCACAGGACGATGCCGACGAAGGGACGCACGATGGGCCGGAACAACCGCCAGCCGTAAGGGTTGACCTCCTCGAGGTCGTCTCCGATGGCGATGAGCCGCTCCCGCTCGATGGGCCCGAGGTAGGCTCTGTAGGTATAGCCGCCGGCTTCGCCTACGGGGGTGCCGACCCTGATCCGGAGCGGGCCGCCGACAACCGGGCCCTCCTCGGCCCGGATCCCCGTCAGGAAGTCCGTCCCCCCAGATTGTCTCCCCGGCAGAATGACTTCGACGAAGTACTTGCTCTTGACCGCCGCCCAGCGCAGCGGGCCATCCAGCGACTCTGGCTCGTCCACGCGTGCCAGCGGCCTGGAGGTGATCCCGTCGTCGATGTGGTTCCCGGCGAAGGCCATCATCCTGCGGTCGTCCGCCTCGCGCAGCTCGTTGATCTCCAGACCCGGCCCCAGATCCACGAACAGCGAGGCCCTCTCAATGGCCGGCAGATCCCCCTCGACGACCACGATGTACGAATCCGGTGAGAAGGTGTACCGGATCTCGCTGAAGAACTGTCCGCCGGGGTAATCGTATCGGAAGGTAAGTGTCTGCGGTCCAGCGCCTTCCGCGATCCGGACGCCCTCCGCCGGGGTGATCGTGTGAGCGTAGCGCGACAGGTCGAACGCATCTCCTCCGACCCCGGCGATCCAGATTCCGCCCAGGATTTGCTGTCCCTCCGGGACCAGTTCCACGGGCCCGTCACGGGTAAACGAATCATACCCCAGCAGCTGGATGGACCGTGCGACGCCGCCGTAGCTGGAAAAGGTCATCCGGTAGAGGGGCGTCTCCACGGTCACCAGCCGTTCCGCGGCTTCCTGGTCCTGTTCAGGTTCCTCGACGACCGGCGTCTGGCCGGGCGGCTCGGGCGGAGTGACGACTTCGGGGGCGGGCGGCTCGACCGACTCGACCGCTCCCTCTTCGAGCGGAGGCGCTTCGGGCCGGATGGGAGGGAAGAGGAGTTCGGTCAGGACGAAGACGCCGATCATCAGCGTCAACGCCAGGAAGAACCGGAGCTCGGGCCTCATCCTTCGCCCCTTCCGGGCACCGGGTCAAAACCGCGTCCGCCCCATGGATGACAGCGTCCAATGCGTTTCATGCCCAGCCAGACCCCCCGCGCAACGCCGTGCGTTTCGATCGCGAGACGGGTGTATTCGGAGCAGGTGGGCAGGAACCGGCACGATGGTGGCAGGTGCACCGAGATGTACATCTGATAGAATCGGATCATCGCGGTCGTCACGTATTTGAGCACGCGGCCTCCACACCCTCCAGAATCGCCAACTCGAGTTCCGCATACGCAGCCCGATACGCGGGCCTTCGGATCCTGATCAGAATGTCGAGCTCCGGCCCGTGTTGCCGGAGCCTTGGGAGCAGCATGCTTCGCCCGATTTCCCTCACCCGCCGCTTGATCCGGTTTCGGTCGACGATCCGGTAGCCCAGCTTCGGAACTACCAGCCCCATGCGCGGCAGCGGTTCCACCGATCTGCGCCAGTAGAGATCGGCCAGGCGTGTCCGCTGGCGGGCTCCCTCCCTGAGCATTGACCGGATTTCCGCTCCCCGGCTGATCCGTGCCGCTCTCGGCAACCGATGCGGCCCGGGCTGCCGGCAGCCGTCCTGGCCTGGCACCTCCGGACCGCTAGCGACCGTTCTTGGATCCGGTCCGGACCACAAGCGCCCACCGTCCGCGACGGCGACGCCGGTTGAGTGTCGCACGTCCGGCCTTCGTGCTCATCCGCGCCCGGAAACCATGCTTGTTGACCCGTTTGCGGTTCCGCGGCCTGTATGTCGGTTTCATCTCTTTCCGGTCCCCGTCCTGAAGGCGGGCCGCGCGCACCTGCACTCGGCCAGATCGCTGACAGCCCTGTAAGCTATCTGCTCGGCATTTGACCGGTCAACCGCCATCGATCGGGCCTTCGGCCGACCCCCCGACCGGCCCCGTCCCCCGCGTTTGACTTCCGCATGGCCAGCGCCTAGCTTCGCCCACCTTTTCCCTCCGAACGAGGCGCGAATGGAACCAGTTGTGGCGGAACTCTGGGAACAGATCCTCGAGCAGGCCAGAATCACTCTACCCGAGCAGAGCTTCAATACGTGGCTGGCCGCCGCTGACGTGGACTCCTGGGAGGAGGGGGTTCTTCACATTGTCGCCCCAAGCCGCTTTCACGCCGAGTGGCTCGAAGACAAGTACGGAGGGATGCTCGGCGAAATCGCCGGGAGCATCGTCGGACGTGCCGTCACGATCAGCGTCACCGCCGCCGGCTCGGCTCCGAACCGCAGCACACCGGAACTCTCCGTGGCCCCGGTCGTGGAGTCGCCGACGGCGCCCGAGAATCCGCTGCCCACGCCCGCGAGCGGGCAGGATCGCGTATCGGGGCTGAACCATCGGTATACCTTCGCCCGTTTCATCGTCGGCAAACACAGTCGCCTGGCCCAGGCGGCAAGCCGGTCGGTCGCGGAACGTCCTGCCCGCAGCTACAACCCGCTGTTTCTCTACGGTGCGACCGGACTGGGAAAGACGCATCTCATGCATGCGATCGCCAACTGGATGCTGGAACTGCGGACGCACACGAGCGTCTGCTACCTGCCGGCGGAGCAATTCGTCAACGAGATGGTGACCGCCATCTACCAGAACCGGACCGACGCGTTCCGCGCCCGCTACCGTTCCTACGACCTCCTCCTGGTGGACGACGTACAGTTTCTGAGGGGCAAGGAGCACACGCAGGAGGAGTTCTTCCACACGTTCAACGTGCTCTACAACAGCGACCGGCAGATCGTCCTGACCAGCGACAGGCATCCCAAGGATCTCGAGGGACTCGAAGAACGTCTCGTCTCGCGCTTCGAATGGGGCCTTGTGGCCGAAATCAGCCAACCGGATTACGAGACGCGGGTCGCCATTCTCCGGAAGAAGGCCGATGAGGAGAATATGAATCTCTCCCTCGAGGTCCTCGACCTGGTGGCCCGCTTCTGCACATCTTCGGTCCGCGAGCTCGAGGGGGCCATCATAAAGCTGCTCGCGCTCTCTTCGGTGACCGAAAGGGAAGTCACCCCAAGTCTGGCCCGGGCGGCCCTGGCGGGCGTCGGGTCCCTTCGGGAACAGCCGCCACTGGGCCCGGAACTCATTCGGGATGAGGTGGCTGCAGCATGGGGCGCCACGACCGGGGCACTCGTTTCCCCTCGCCGTTCCCGCAATATCGTGATCCCGCGCCAAGTCGCGATGTTCCTGATGCGAGAGCTGCTCGATCTGTCGCTCACGCAAATCGGGAAGTACTTCGGAGATCGCGACCACTCCACCGTAATCCACTCGATCCGGAAGGTAGAGCAGCAACTCGGGAAGGACGAGGATCTCCAGAATCGTGTCGATTCACTTCGGAAGCGGTTGAGCGCCATCCCCGCGTGATCGCGTTTCTCCGGCCTCGGGCCAACACGGTCGCCGTATGTGGAAAACCATGTGGACAACCTCTTGAATCCCTGCATTCTTCCACAGTGCATCCGGTTTTGCTGGCATAACCGCCCGTGTTTCCAGATATTTCCACAATCGTTCGGGGTATCCGTTTCGCCTTCCGGCAGCAGGCTCCAGAAGCTGCTCGGACCGGTGTTCTCCCACTTTTCCACATGCACTATGATGACGATTTTCTGTTTCTCTATTACTAATTCAACAGAGGACCACAGGGGTCCGTGGATTTCCATCGGTTCTCCCAACCCGCCTGCGCCATGATACTGAAAATCACACGCCAGAACCTCCACTCCGGCCTGGCTGCCGTCTCGGCGAGCATCCCGACCAAGACCACGTTGCCCGTTCTGTCCAACGTGCTCATCGAGGCCGACGGCAAATCTGTCTGGATCAGCGGCACCGACCTAGACGTATCGCTCCGGGTCAAGGTCCCGGCCGAGGTCCCCCAGGGGGGCGGGATCACCGTTCCCGGCCGCAAACTCCAGGAAATCACGCGCGAACTCCCCGACGAACCGGTGGAGATGCGTGTACGCGGACACCAGTTGGAGATCGGCTGCGGGAACAGCCGGTTCAAGCTCAACGGGCTCGCAAGCGAGGAGTTCCCCAATTTCCCGGCTATCGATTTCGAAGAGGGATGGACGGTATCCGAAGCGTCGCTGCGCATGCTGATCCAGTCCACGGCGTTCGCGGTCTCGAACGAAGAAAGCAGGCCCATCCTGAATGGTGTTCTGTGGGAGATCGAGGAGTCGCGGATGAGCATGGTGGCGACCAACGGCCACCGTCTCGCGAAGATGGGGGTGGAATCGGGGTCGGGTGGCACGGGAACCGCCGAATTCATCGTGCCTCCCTCGGCTCTGAACCAGGTGGAACGCCTCTTCGACGGAGACGGCGAGCTGACCGTGGCGCGGGCAGCGAACCACCTGGGTTTCCGTTCGGATACCAGGGAAGTGTACACACGCCTTATCGACGGGAAGTACCCGAACTACGAACAGGTTATCCCGAAGGACAACGACAAGCTGGCCACGGTGGACAAGGGTGCGATGGAGGCGGCGGTGCGGCGCACGGCCGTGGTCGCCAGCACGCAGACCCACAAGATCAAGCTCGCCTTCGAGCCCGACACACTACACCTCGAAGCGATAACTCCGGACCTCGGCGAAGCGCGCGACGAACTGCAGCTCCAGTACGAAGGCGGGGAGCTGCAGATCGCCTTCAACGCCAACTATCTGCTCGAGGTTCTCCGCAACATGCCGGCGGGTGAAGTCCGGATGAGCTTCAAGACGGCCGAACGGGCTACAACCATTCAGCCGACCGACGCGGAGCTGGATTACCTGTGTCTCATCATGCCGTTGCGTCTCGTCGACTGACCGACCGCGGTCACGCCCTGGTCCCGGGACGGACCGGATCCTCGTTCCGGTCAGCAGAGGTCCCTGGCGCGGAACACGGAATGCAGGTCGTAGCCCGCGTCGGCCAGAAGCTGCCGGGCTCCTTCGTCCCTGTCGACCAGCGCGAGGACACCCACCACGATGGCCCCATGAGCGAGCACGACGCGCACGGCCTCGAGCAGGCTGCCACCCGATGTGACCGTGTCGTCCACGACCACCACTCTGGCCCCGGCCGGAAGGCCCCCTTCGATCTGCCGCCCGGTCCCGTGGCCCTTCTGGCGCTTGCGCACCGTAAAGGCATCGAGCCTTCGGCCCGAGCGGGTAGCATGATTCGCGATCGCGTACGCAACGGGATCGGCTCCCAGGGTCATCCCACCCACGAACTCGGGGTCCCAGCCGGCCTCCACCAGTGCATTCCAGCAAACCTCGCCGACGAGCACCTGGCCTTCGCCGCACATCGTCGTAAGGCGAGCATCGACGTAGTAACTTGAACGTCGCCCGCTGGCGAGCGTGAAGTCGCCCGACTTCACGCTTCGCTCGGCGAGCAGTTTTCCGAGGCGGGACATGGAGGACATGCTGATGGAAAGATACACCGCGCGGACAGATGGGAAAAGGGGGCGGCGTCATGTGCCAATCCATGTAACTGTAAGTCTGACCATCAGTTACGTGCTTATTGGAGGTTGCGACGTCACCAATCCCCCCAACGGGGTGCCGTTTGGACGGTCCGGAGAGATCCACGTCACCGTCGAGACGCCACTGCATCTGGGGCTCGGCTGGCTCAGGCAGGAGATCGAGTGGGCCTCGGGTGGCGGCTGGACGATGTATGAGGAGATCGGCTACAGGGACGTCGTGGGGGAACAGGAGGGAAGGCGCAATCCCGGGTTGCCGCTACAGTATGCAGACAACTATTCCCGGGTCATCCAGGACCTCGACAAGGATCCGAACTTCCAGCTTGCCGAAGTCCCGCCGCTCGAACTCACGGAATGCGAGGGCGACCACAGCAGGATAACTCTGCGAATCATCGACGCCCCCAGCGGGGAAAACCGGGTATGGGTCCGTTGCGCGTCAGGAACGCTGGCCACCCTCGTCACGGCCGGATCCGGTCCCGATGTCGACGCGGCGAAGGTGGTCCAGTTCGTCCAGATGGTGCGGACGCAAACCGTGGGAACGGGGTTCCGGTCAGCGTATGTCGGCAGCCTGCCCTTCGGAACCGTCGCGAAGGGGACCGACACCGGCTGGGAAACGCATACGACCTTCGTCTTCCGCACCCCAGACGAGGGAGACACGAAGGAGACACAGGCAGCCTGGGACGAATTCTGGAGACAGCATAACCATGGTGCGCGCACCCTTCCCCCCGGCGTGGACTGGGAAACCGACATGGTCCTCGCAGGTTTCCTGGGCGTGCGTGAAGAGGTCGGGGACTCGGCCGAGATACGCAGTGTGATAACGATCGCCGCCGGTACCAAGGTGGAGTGGGTGGAGCGGATACCGGGCGACTTCTGTGTTCCCGCGCACCGCATCGTCCGCCCCTTCCACATCGTGTTCGCACCGAGGGCGCCCGCGCCGATCGAATTCTCGGAGGTCAGACTGGACCCGGTGACATGCGGAACGTAGCAGCCCGTGGGAGAAATCCCCCCGGCATTCGAACGGCGATGCATCAGCGCTGGTTCGCTTCGCTCTGCGTTGCCTTTCGGCCGAATAGCCCTGCTATTCGCCCTTCAAGGCGCCTTGCCAGCCCCGCGCCTCGCCGCTCTCGGTGCTCGCGCGGATTCACCCACGGGCTGCTGAGGGTCGGCCGGTGAGTCTGCGCAACCGCTTCACCGTCCTGTTCGTCGCGTTCGCGATTCTCGCGACGGCGCTCGAAGGGGTGCTGGCGTGGAACGCGGCCGCTCGGCAGCTGGAGGAGTCGCTGGAACACCGGTTGCTCGACGTGGCCGGCGTGGCGCACGAACTGGTGCTGCGCGACGACGAGGCCCTCCTGCTGCTGGAGCCCGGCGCCGAGGACACCGACGAGTGGAGGGAGATCCAGAGCGCGCTTCAGCGGCTCGTCACCGGCTTCGTCGACGGCGCCGACGTGTTCCGCTGGATGCCGGGAGATCCCGTGGCGAGAGTGCTGGCGACCCCGGCGCCGGCCGACTCGGTCGGGATCGGCCAGGAGCTCAGTTGGGTCCAGCCATATCTCTTCGTCGAGGTGCCCGAGGCCTATCGGAACGAATTCGCAACCACCGACCCGGTCCCGGCTGCCGACGGACAGATCTACAAGTACGGCATCCGCAGGATCGCCGACGGCGCCTTTCTGGGACTGCGAATGCGCGCCGACTACTTCGAGTCGCTGAACAACCTCAGGTGGACGATCGTTGGCCTGTCGCTGGGCGCCGCGGCGCTCGCCGCACTCTTCGGGTGGCGCCTGGCCGGCGGGATCGTCGGGCGCCTGGAGACCCTGAGCAGGGCGGCACTGCGGATCCAGCGGGGCTGGATGGACCGCCCGGTAACCCTGGAGGGTGAGGACGAACTCTCACGCCTCGCACGGGCCATGGAACGGATGCGCTCGGGGATTCAGCGAAGGGACGAGCAGATGCGCCTGATGCTGTCTCAGGTCGCTCACGAGATCCGCAACCCGCTCGGGGGACTGGAGCTGTTCTCCGCCGCGGCGATCGAAACCGAGGACCGCGAGGAGCGGCGAAGGATTCTCGAGAGGGTACGAAAAGAGGTCGTTGGCCTGAATGGGGTCATCAACGAGTTCCTGGGCTACGCTCGTCCCGGCGAGAGCGAGGTGGTTCTGCACGACGTGCGCGAGCCGGTGCGCGAGGCCGTTGCCCTTGCCGAGCTCGAGCTGGACAGAAAGGGCGGCGAGCTCCATCTCGGCCAGCCGGCCACGCCGGTCCTCGCATCGGCCGACCCGCAGCAGGTGAAGCGCCTCGTCCTCAATCTGCTGCGCAACGCCGCCCAGGCCGGCACCACGGTGTGGGTGGACGTCGTCAGCCGGCGCGGAGAAGTGCGAGTCTCGGTTCGCGACGACGGGCCGGGAGTCCCGGACGAGCTGCGAGAGCGAATCTTCGAACCCTTCGTGGGCGACAAGGAGCAGGGCGCGGGGTTGGGGCTGGCCATCGTCAGGAAGCTCGTCGAGGCCAACTACGGTCGGGTGGAGCTGATGCCGCAACCCACCGGACCGGAGTCGATTGGGAAGGGTGCGGAGTTCCACGTATACTTGAGAGGCTCCGAGGATCTGCCCGCCGCCGATGTCCAGCGGCAGGGCGCCCGGGGAGGGAGGAAATAGATGGACGCTTCCAGGCGCGTGCTCATCATCGACGATCACGACTCGATGAGGGAAGGGCTGGAACTGCTGATGCGTCGGCGCGGCCACAAGACCCTCTCCGCCCGCGGTGGACGGGAGGGCCTCCGGCTGTTGCACGACGAGGGTGCCGACCTGGTCATCACCGATCTCAAGATGGCCAGGGTCGACGGAATGAAGGTGCTCGAAGAGGTCAAGAAGACCGCCCCTGATACGGACGTCCTGCTGATCACCGGCTACGGCACCATCGAAAAGGCGGTCGAGGCCATGAAGATGGGCGCCTGCGACTTCATCTCGAAGGACTTCTCGTCGGAAGAGTTCGCGATCAA
The DNA here is from genome assembly GCA_022823145.1 of Gemmatimonadota bacterium. Classification (GTDB taxonomy): domain Bacteria; phylum Gemmatimonadota; class Gemmatimonadetes; order Longimicrobiales; family Gaopeijiaceae; genus Bin94. Next base: position 19,463 of record JAJDXS010000076.1, on the reverse strand, counting down.
GGTGGATCGCATCCTCAGGGAGCGTGACGAGCGGTTGCGTCTGCAGCGTGAGAATCTGGCGCTGCGGGTCGAGAACACCTACCTGCGGAGCGAGGGCGACGACGAGCCCGACGTGCCGTACGGCGAGATGGTCGGCGAGTCCGAGGCGATCAGGAAGGTCAAGCGTCTGTTGGCGCGGGTGGCCCGGTCGGACTCGACGGTGATGGTCTACGGGGAGTCGGGAACGGGCAAGGAGCTGGTGGCACGGGCCATCCACGCGCGGTCCGCACGCCACAAGGGGCCCTTTGTCCGCGTGAACTGCGGCGCCCTTCCCGAAGGCCTGCTCGACTCCGAACTGTTCGGACACGAACGGGGCGCCTTCACCGGTGCCGAAAGGAAGCGCCGGGGACGCTTCGAGCTCGCAGACGGAGGCACGCTGTTTCTGGACGAGATCTCGACCATGGCACCGGCCACGCAGGTGCGTCTTCTGCGCGTCCTGCAGGAGCGGGAGCTCGAGCGCCTGGGGGGCGAGGAGACCATCCCCGTCGATGTGCGGATCGTCGCGGCCAGCAACACCCCCGCCGAAGAACTGCTCACCGGCGACGACTTCCGCGAAGACCTTTACTACCGGCTGCACGTCGTCGCGATGGAGGTTCCTCCGCTTCGGCAGCGCAAGGACGACATTGAGCTGCTGGCCGAGCATTTCATAGGGAAGCTGCAGGCACGCACACGCTCCGACGTGACGGCGCTGGACCCCGTGGCCCTGCAGCGGCTGGAGGAATACGACTGGCCCGGCAACGTGCGCGAGTTGGAAAACGTGATCGAGCGCGCCCTCGTACTGGCCGAAGGCGACACGCTGACGGAGGGCGATCTTCCGTTCCTGGCCAACCTGGGCGGCACCCTTGACTTGCAACTGGCCGGTGGCACCCTGGGAGACGGCAAGGACCTCCGCCGTACCATGGAAGGGATCGAGGAGCGGCTGGTTCGGCAGGCGCTCACCCGCACGGGAGGCGTAAAGGCCGAGGCCGCCCGGCTCCTGGGGATCAACAAGAGCACGCTCGAGTACAAGACGAAGAAGTACGGGATCTAGGGATGAGGGCCTTTCTCCTGCTGGCTGCTGCCGCTGTGGCGGTGACGCTCGCGCCCTCCCGTGGGGGTGCGCAGGAGGTTGGCCGGAGTCCGCTCGAGCTCGTCGAGTACTGGGATGATGTCTACATAGCCGCTTCCCTCCGCTACCAGGCCGCCGCTGCGGAATTCGACCGTATTGACGGCAACTGGAACAGGCTGAACGACGAATACCTGCAGCAGTTCGAGAGCAATCCGGCCCGGGCCGAGCGGATCCTCGGCGAGATCCTGTCGCTCTCGGACGAGAGAACAATCAAGGAAGGGCAGGTCCGAATCGAACTGGGGGAATGGCAGGAGGCGGGCGATTCGTTCATCGGCGCGCTGGACAACTACCTGGAGATACTCAACAACACCATCCGGGTTACGCCGCTGGGGGACTCGCTGGATGAGTCGATTTCTCTGTACAACTTCTGGCATGAGCGTCTGGAGACGGTTGAAAGCGACCTTGCCCCCACCAATTTGCTGCTGGTGCTGGAACCCATGCCGGAAGTGGTTGCCCGCGACGACGACACGGCCGACGACCTCGAGCGGAAGGCTACACTGCTGGAAAACCGTGCGCTTCGCGACAGCGCTGTGGTCGTGGAACTGGAGGACAGGATCGCGACCCTCCGGCGGCGGCTGGAACGTGACCGGAGCGCAGCCGACCTCAGTGCGAGGATCAGGCGCTTCGGCGACATGACCATTCCCGTCGTACCCACGACCGAGGGTGGTCCGGAGATAGTTGGCGACACTGCGGCGGCGCAGACTCCCGAACAGCGGATAGAACTCATGGAGGCGTACAGGGACGAGAGGATCGCCCGTGTCGAGCAGTTGCTGGCAAGGGCGAGCGAGTTGCGTGCAGAAGCGGCGAGGAGGCGGATGTGAACCGTAACGGCATGGTGATCCTCGGCGTTCTGGTCCTGGTCCTGGGCAGCGGGACCGCGTCCGGCCAGGTCCGGCTGGAGAACGTGTCCATTACCATGGGCGTGGGCGGCGAAATGTACGGCAGCGACGGGAACTTCCTGTCCATTGCCGTTCCACAGGTCGATTCCACCGACAGCGCGCTCGGCGCGTCAGGGGACATGGGCGCGGCGGGCACCCTCATTTTGATGGCCGACAACGGCAGATCGCTGATAACCGAGTTCGACTTCGGCATGAGGCAGTTCTGGACGGGCGGTTTTCAGGCGCGCAACTACGCCCCTCGTGAACTCTCCGGCAGGGTGCGGGCCAACTACTCGCAGCATTTCGGCGGCGGCACCCTGGTCGTCATCCCCTCTCTGGACTCAAGGCATATTGCGGACCGGCCGCCGCTGCCCCTCTATCTGGCGCCCGGGTACAGTGCGGGGGCCGTCGTTGCGAACTACTCCAGAGCCTTGGCCGCGGACCTGGCCTTCTATGGCCAGCTGACCGGCGAGACCAAGGACTACACGGCCGACCTGCCGGCCCTGGACGATCTCGACCGCCGTTCGGCCGGTCTCGAGGCGGGTGTTCAGATGTTCTTCCGGGGCCCTCCGGAAGCCCGTGATCCGGAGATCCGCGACCAGTCGACCCTGCGATTCTTCGGCACTTATCTCCATCACAGCTACCCGAAGCAGGGCGAAGGACTGCTCCGCAGGGACAATGCAGCACGAATCGGAGGCGAATTCACCCTGGACCGGCGCGACACACAGGGGTTCCAGCTGGCACTCCGCGCCCACGGTACGCGGAGCCGGTCGAATTCCAGACGGGTCGACTACAACGCCGGCAGGATAGAGGTCGAGGGCAGCGTGGAACTGGGTGAAGACACGCAGCTCGACCTGCAGGGGCTGTGGGCCGTGAAGCGGTACATCAACCAGCAGGATTTCCTGATCCCGGGCGAGGAAGCGGACAATGCGACCATCGTCTTCGCCCAGGTGACGCGCTTTCTCCGCGACGGAGTGCGCGCGGGGATCGGAGGCGGCTGGAGGAGGGCCGAGACCAACTTCAGCGGCGCCTACTACCAGCGCTTCTCGATGTCGTTCAGTCTGACGGTCAGTCCGAGGTTCTGAGCCCGCCCGTCCTCAGGATGGCCCCGAGCGCCGGTGGAAGACCTGCCGCGACGATCGCCGCACTCGCCCGGTCCAGGTCATAGGCGACCCTGGGGAACCGGATGTCCGCCCCGTCGGCGCCCAGGTCGACCAAGGCATATGACCCTCGGGGGTCGCCATCCCTGGGCCGGCCCACGGAACCGGTGTTGACCAGCGTCCGTCCGTCGACGACGCGGGACCACGGTTTGTGGGTGTGCCCGAAAAGAACCACGTCCCCCGCATTTGCGCCAAGACGCGCGATCATCTTCCGGCAGAAGCTCTCCGTGCGATCCTCGCGCCAGTAGACGGTGTTCAGGGTGGCGGCGCCGTGCACGATGATCACAGCGGGTCCCGCCGCGTGGCCCCCGAATGGGCGCAGGTCGAGGCGGAAGGGCAGACTGGCGAGGAAGCGCTTGTTCCCGGGCGTCACCTTCGCCGTGGTCCATCGGTAGCTCTCGACGGAGAGGGCCTTCTGGACCGGGTCGTCGTGCTGGCAGCCGCAGGTATCGTGTCCGAGCGCGACGGTCGTGTCGTAGTTGCCCGCTATCCCGGCGATCCCCCGGGCGCGTATCCGGTCGATGACCTCGTTGGGCCAGGGGCCGTACCCTACGAGGTCGCCCAGGTGGTAGGTGGCGTCGACTTCCCGCAGCGAGATGTCGGCGAGGACGGCGTCCAGCGCGGGCAGGTTGCCGTGGATGTCGGAGATGAACGCGAGCCGCATCACAGGCCCCTAGCTCAACCGGCGGCGCGGGCTTCGGACAACGCCGCAAGCACGTAGTCGATCCCGGCTTCGGTGTGGTCGGCGTTGATCTGGAAGCGGATCGACTCGTCGCCGCGCGGCACCACCGGGTAGGCGAGGCCCGTCGCCAGCACCCCGGCGTCGAAAAGGGCCGCCACCAGGCGGCGCGTCTCGTCGGTGTTCCGCACCATGATCGGCACGATCGGGTGGTCGCCGGGGATGATCTCGAAGCCGCGCTCGAGGAGTCCGGACTCGAAGCGCTTCGTCAGGGCCCGCAGGTGGCGGAGCCGGCCCTCTCCCTCCGGGCCGGTGAGGATCTCCAGCGACTTCATCGCCGCCGCCGCCTCGCCCGCGGTGATCGGGTTGGAGTAGATGTACAGCGGCGACGACTCGCGCAGGAACCGGATCACGGGGGAATCCGACACCACGTAGCCCCCGTTGACCCCGAACGCCTTGCCGAGCGTCCCCACCAGCAGGTCGCAGGGTGAGCTCCCCGTATACTCCTCCGTGCCTCGGCCGGTGTCGCCGAACGCGCCCACCCCGTGGGAGTCGTCCACCAGGACCACCACGTTCTCGGGGAAAGCGTCGTCGTGGCGCGCCACGATCTCCATGATCTCGTCCACCGGCGCATGGTCTCCGCGCATCGAGAAGATGCCGTCGGTGACCACGATCGCGCGGCGCGCCTTCCCCTTGACGGCTTCGAGCTGGCGGTCGAGCGCAGCCATGTCGAGGTGAGGGTAGATCGCCTTGCCCGCGGGACGCGACATCCGGATCGCCATGATGATGCAGTTGTGATTGAGCTCGTCGGAGAGCACGAATGTGGTCTTGTCGGTCAGGGAGACCAGCGCGCTCACAACCGCCGCATACGCCGACGAGAAGATCATCCCCTCTTCTCGCCCGTGAAACGCGGCAAGCGCGCGCTCCAGCGCCAGGTGCTGCGAGTGGGTGCCGGCAATGAAGCGCACCGCTCCGGGCCCGGCGCCCATCGCGCGCGCGGTGACCTCCTCGGCCTCGATGACCTCGGGGTGGAGGCTGAGCCCGAGGTAGGAGTTCGCGTTCATGCGGATGAACGGCTTGTCGCCCTGGCCCTCCAGCAGGAACCGCGGGCCCTGGCCGCCCTGCGGCGGCACCACCTCGCGAACCACGTTCTCGGCGCCCTTTGCGGTGCCCTGCTGCTCCATTCCGGCCACAAGCCCCTCGACCACGGGGATCAGGCGATCCATCGGCATAAGTCCGCGCTACCTCCCGGCGGCTCCCGCTTCGATGCGGGCCGTCTGTGAATCCAACCCCCTGAACATGTCCGCCACCATGTCCGGAAGTTCGTAGCGGTGCTTCCAGCCCCATTGTTCGCGCGCCTCGGAGTCGTCCAGCCGCGCGGGCCAGGAGTCGGCGATGGACTGGCGCACGGGATCGGGGCTGTAGTCGATCAGAAAAGCCGGCAAATGCCGCTGAATCTCGGCGGCGAGTTCGGCCGGCGTAAACTGCATGGCCGTGACGTTGTAGGCGTTCCGGTGCGTGAGTGAATCGGACGGCGCCTCCATAAGCTCGATCACCGCGCGGATGGCGTCGGGCATGTACATCATGTCCATCCGTGTGTCGGCTTTCAGGAAGCAGGTGTAGCGCCCCTCGTGCAACGCGGCGTGAAAGATATCGACCGCGTAGTCGGTGGTCCCTCCTCCGGGAGGAGCGGTGTACGAGATCAGCCCCGGAAAACGCAGTCCCCGGGCGTCCACGCCGAAGCGGCTGTGGTAGTAGTCGCAGAGCAGCTCACCCGCCACCTTGGTGACCCCGTACATGGTGGTGGGACGCTGCAGGGTGGACTGCGGTGCGGGGTCCCGCGGGGTTTCGGGCCCGAACGCGGCGATCGAGCTGGGTGTAAAGACGCGGCACCCGGCCTCGGCTGCCACGTGCAACACGTTCACCAGGCCGTTCATGTTGATCCGGTAGGCCCTCAGGGGATCGGCTTCGGCCGCCGCCGACAGGACCGCCGCCAGATGGAAGACCGCATCCGCGCCGAAGCGGACGACGGTATGCCGCACGGCCTCGAGGTCCATGCAATCGAGCTGCTCGGCCTGCCCGCCGTTCTCCCACTCGGCCGGATCACGGACATCCGTAGCCAGGATGGCGGCGCTTCCGTAACGGTCTGCGAGGTTCGCGGCCAGTTCTGTACCGATCTGCCCGGCGGCGCCGGTAATCACAATGCGCTTCATGTAGCGGGTCTTGTCGACCTCCCTGGAGGGTCAACCGGCTCCGGCGTGAATCCCCGGCCGGTTCAGCACCGAGGCAGGAGACAAGATGCCGTCAAAAGATCCTGAGGCAAGTGCATGTAACCGGCTGCAAGCCGCCCGGAAACGCTGGAGGCGACCGTCAGGCTGCGGTGTCGCCCGCGGACTCTGCTCAGCGCGTTCGCCCGCCGCGTCCGCGCGTCGGCCCGCCCCCCCGACGTCTGAAGCGCTCGCGATCATGCCGCAGATAGTCGCGGAACGATTCGCGCTGTTCGTCCGTGAGGATTCCCTCGATTTCGGCGTTGAGCGAGTCCATCTGGGTCTGGAGCGTCGGAAGGACCCGGTTCATGGCCTCCTCGGCCGCGGCGCGTCTGCGGTCGAAGGCGTCCTCGATGCGGCTGCGCTGCTCTTCGGTCAGCCCCAGCGTTTCGGTCATGTGTTCGGTGACTCGCGTCCGCGCCAGTTCCGTGAGCGACGGTCCGCCCGGGAAGTCGCGCGACCCGATGGCCCGGCCCCGAGGCTGTTCCGCGCGCCAGAACGCGGCCGGAGGAGGCCCGAATCCGGTCTCTCCGCGCCGTTCGGCGACGCGCAGGAGCGCCAGGGTGGTGGCCGCGCCGGCGAAGAAGACGGCGGCGAGCACGGCGATTGCGGATGATCTGCGGCTCATGGTGCGTACTCCTCGACGGCCTGTACGAGCTCTTCCACGGTCGGCGCATAGCTCCCGTCCATCCAGGCCGCGACGGACCAGGGCACCATGGCTTCGGCGAAGGTGGTCTCGACGGGATCGCCGTCATCCCCCGCGAGCAGGAACAACACGGCGACCGCGGCGGCGGCGAGGGTGGCCGAGGCGGTCAACACCGGCCTCCTCCACCCCATCAGGGTCCCCGCGACCGTCTCCCGGCGGCGCGCCTCGAGAATCGGCCGTGCCCGCTCATTGATCCGTTCGACCAGTGTCTCCCACCGGGAGGGATTCCTCTCCGGCGAGAGCTCGAACACGCTGCTCCGGGATTCGGGCCCGGCCCGGGCGGCTCTTCGGTCGTGACTGTCAGGCGAGTTCGTCATTTGCTTTCGTCTTTCTCAGAGACTCCCGTACGCCAGGTCGCGCGACAGGCGCTTGCGCATGGCCTTCCGGGCAACGTGGAGGTGAACCCGTGAAGAGCCGGCCGATATGCCCAGTTCACGGGCGATTTCGCCGTGTTTCCATCCCTCCAGGTCGTAGAGGACAAGCACCCTTCTCTGCAATTCGGTCAGGTGCTGCATCGCTTCGCTCAGGCGGCTACGCAGTTCGGAGTTCCGCGTGTCTGCGAATGGGTCGTCGCGTGATGCGGCGGACACCACGGTCTCGATCGGCGTCGTCGCCCTCAGCCGTTCGTACTGTCGCTGGTTGTGGGCCGTGTTGCGGACAATGGCGAGCAGCCACCCGCGGAACCCCGCCGGATTGCGGCAGTCGTCGATCCGCTCCAGGGCCTTGATGAACGCTTCCTGGCACACATCGTCGGCGTCGGCGGGGTTGTCCAGCCGGGCCCGGGCGACCGCGTGCGCGGTCCGCAGGTGCCGGCGGACGAGCAGGTCGAAGGCTCGGCTGTCACCTCGCCGAACGCGCGCCACCAGGGTCGCATCCGTGTCGCCGTTGTCCATAACTTTCCAGACAGAGGAGCAGGTAGTTGTGTTATGTCGTCGGACGCGTGGGAGGATTGCCGGATCCCGGCGCTGCCCTGCCGGATCCGGGAGCCACCTTCGGCGTCCAGCGCCCGGCGTCGCGGGCTTCGTACTTGTCCATGACCCGGTCGAAGGCGCGCTCCAGGTCGACTCCCTGCTGGTTTGCCAGCGAAATGATCACAAAGAGCACGTCCGCAATCTCGAGCTCCAACTCGGCCGGCGTTTCGTCGTCGCGCTTGGGCTTCGAGCCGAATCGGTGATTGACCTCGCGGGAAAGCTCGCCGACTTCCTCCATGAGGCGCGCCAGAATCGCCAGCGGGGGCCAATAGCCCTCCTCGAAGCGGGCGATCCAGCGGTCGACCCGCTCCTGCGCGTCGCGGATCCTCACCTGGGCTCCGAGCCCGGCTTGAGCACGATCTTGCCGAAGACGTCGCCGGCCTCGAGGAGTTCGTGGGCCCGGCGGACCTGGTCGAGTGGCAGGACATCGTGGATCGGCGGGGCGACGTTGCCGTTGAAGACCAGATGCATCGCCTCGCGGAACTCGGCCGGCGTACCCATCGTCGAGCCCATGATCGTGAGCTGCCGCCAGAAGACCAGGCGGATGTCGACGGCTCCGGTGGCGCCGGTGGTGGCGCCGAAGGAAACCAGCCGGCCGCCGACCGCCAGCGCGCGGACGAGATCCCGCCAGACGGCCTCTCCGACCGAATCAAGACACACGTCCACTCCGCGCTTGCCGGTGGCCCTGAAGACCTCCCTGGGCCAGTGCGTCGCCGTGCGGTCGAAGACGTGGTGGGCGCCCAGCGCCGCAACGCGCTCCGCCCGCTCCCCGCTCGACGTGACCGCGAAGACCTCGGCTCCGGCGGCCCTGGCGTACTGCACGGCCATCGTCGAGACGCCGCCGCTTGCTCCGGTGACCAGCACGCGCTCGCCGGGCCGCAGCCGTCCGCGCGAGAAGAGTCCGTGCCACGCGGTGACGCCCACCAGCGCCGCGGCGGCCGCCGCCTCCGAGGAAACGCCTTCCGGGATCTCCACGAGGTTCGCCGCGGGGGCCACCGCGTACTCGGCAAACCCCCCCTGCGTGTGCTCGCCGATGATCTCGAGCGGCGGGCTGTGGCCGTGCGGCGCCCGCGCGAGTTGGTACCAGTCGTAGTTCAGCGACGGGTCCACGACGACGCGCTTGCCGAGCCAGGAGTCGTGCACTCCGGGGCCCAGTTCGTCGACGGTTCCCGCGATGTCCGAGCCCCCGATGTGGGGCATGGGGATCTCGATGGGCAGCCCTCGCCGCATCCACAGGTCGAGGTGGTTGAGCGAGGAGGCCTGGACCCTGATCCTGACCTCTCCCGGCGCCGGCGACGGCGTGGGCATGTCTTCGACAGCCAGAACCTCGGGACCGCCGTTCTCGTGAAAGACCGCAGCTTTCAAGGTCGGTTCGCTTTCGTGTCAGGGGTTGGAAGTGTCGAGGGCCCCGGGAAGATGTAGCTTTCGGGGCCGGGCGGCGAGGGTGCCGGGGCGGCACGGCGGGCACGCGCACAACAGGACACCACAGGCGATTCAGCATGGCAGGAGCGGAACAGCAACCGGCCGAAGCCGTAAAGCCGGGCGAGAGCGAGGACGATCATACCCTCGGGGGCTACTTCTCGGTCCACAACAGGCCTCCGGCCTTCGAGGCCTGCGACGGATGCCCCTACACGGTGTCGATCGAGACGGAGCGTTCGGGCGATCTGCGCGCGCCGGTCGCCGCATACCTGGTGTTTCCGCGCTGGGCCGAGACCGGGCTGGGGATCGTGGGCCACGTGGAGACGCCGCTGCTCTGGCAGGGGCCGACGCGAGAGGCGGTCGTGGACCAGGCAGGGGCCCTGGGTTTGCACGAGGTTCAGCGCCTGCTGAACGAGGCGGTTGTGCGCAAGGCGTCGGGCGGCCGCAACGGTGAGCCTGCATGAGGGTCGACCGGGATCGCACGCGCTCGGTTCGCGTGACCGAGATCTTCCACTCCATCCAGGGAGAATCGACCTGGGCGGGCCTTCCCTGCACTTTCGTGCGCCTCACCGGGTGTCCGCTGCGGTGCGTATGGTGCGACACCGCCTACGCCTTCCACGGGGGCACCCGCATGGAGATGGGCGAGGTCCTCGACGCCGTGCGCACCCACGGGTGCCGGCTGGTCGAGATCACCGGCGGCGAGCCCTTGGTCCAGCCGGGCGCCGCCACGCTCGCCGCGGCGCTGCTGGACGAGGGGTGCACGGTTCTGGTGGAGACGTCGGGGGCACTGGACATCGGCGTTCTCGACCCGCGCGCGCACCGGATCATGGACCTCAAGTGCCCGGGCTCGGGCGAAGAGCACCGCAACCTGTGGTCCAACCTCGACCACCTGACGGGCCGTGACGAGGTCAAGTTCGTCGTGGACGGCCCTGGCGACTTCGAGTGGGCGGCGGGTGCGATACGGCGCCATGGTCTCGACGAGCGGGTGCGGGACGGGTCTCTCGGCGCGCTGCTCATCTCCCCGGTGTGGGGGTCGCAAGGGCTGGAGGAGCTTGCCGCGCAGATCCTGGCGAGCGGCCTGCCGGTGCGGTTCCAGACACAGCTGCACAAGCACATCTGGGGCCCGGACCGCGCGGGCGTGTAGCCGCGCGGCAGCCTTTGGGTACGGGGTCCGACCAGGTGCGCCTGTCCGCACTGCGACGAACGCTGGCCGCGGAGTTCGGGCCGGTCGAGTCGGCGGTCCCGGATCCGCGCCGGAAGAACGCCGCGGTAGCGCTGATCCTGCGTCCCCCCGGGAACCGCGAGGATCCCGCGGTGCGGCAGTGCGACTTCCTGGCGATCAGGCGTGCGGACTCGGACGGGGATCCCTGGTCGGGGCAGATGGCCCTGCCCGGCGGCCGCCTCGACGAGGCCGACGAGGGGCTGCTGGGCGCGGCGATTCGGGAGACCTGTGAGGAGACGGGAGTCGACCTGAACGGGGCGGGGACAGTGCTGGGGCGACTCGAAGCGCTGCGCCCCATGGCCGTGAGGATTCCGCCGCTCACCATCTGGCCCTTTGCGTTCCGGGTCGGGGCCGGGCGGTCGGCGCGGGTCGCCAGCCGCGAGGTCGCCTCCGTGCACTGGTTCCCCGTGGAAGCGCTGGAGGATCCGGCCAACCAGGGCAGCTACCGATGGAGATACCGTGGCCTGGTGCGGCATTTTCCGTGCGTGCGCGTCGAGGGCCAGGTGATCTGGGGCCTGACCCACCGGGTGCTCACCCGCTTTCTGGAAACGATGTAAGGCGCACGTTACAAAATGTAATGTTGCGTTTACGTTGAGTCGCGCCAGTCCACCAGAAACAGGTTGGTGTTGCCTTCGTGCGCCATGTTTCGGTTGGAGCCGAAGACGAGCTGCGTGCCGTCGGGGTGGAAGACGGGGAAGCCGTCGAAGCCTCCCGACCACGTGACGCGCTCCAGTCCGGTCCCGTCCACGTTGATCAGGTAGAGCTCGAAGTCACGCCCCTGCGGGTCGTCCATGTTCGACGAGAAGATGATCTGCTCGCCGGAGGGGTGCCAATATGGAGCGAAGTTCGCCGCCCCGTTGTCGGTGATCTGGCGCGGGTTCGATCCGTCGGCGTCGGCCACGTAGATGTCGAGGGCGGATGGGCGGATGAGGCCTTCGGCGAGCAGCGACAGGTAGTCCTCGCGTTCCTGCTCGGTCTCGGGGTAGTGCGCGCGCCACACGATCTTCGTGCCGTCGGGGCTGTAGAAGGCGCCGCCGTCGTAGCCCAGCCGGTCGGTGAGGCGCCGCACGTCGGAGCCGTCGGGGAGCATCGAGTACAGGTCGAGATCCCCGTCGCGCGTGGACGTGAAGACGATGCGGTGCCCGGTGGGCGAGAAGGTCGCTTCGGCGTCGTAGCCGAACGAGCTGGTGAGCTGGCGAAGATTCGAGCCGTCGGCGTCGGCTGCGAAGACGTCAAAGCTCGGGTACACGGCCCAGACGTAGCCCCGGGAGAAGTCGGGCGGGGCCGGACAGGCGCGGTTGAAGTGGTGGGTGGATGAATAGAGGATGCGGTCGCCGCCGGGGTAGAAGTACGAGCACGTCGTGCGGCCGTCGCCGGTGCTGACCAGTTCGGTTTCGCCGGTCTCGGGATCGAGGATGTAGATCTGGTCGCACCCTTCACCTGGTGTGGGGGTGGACTGGAAGATCAGGCGGGATCCGTCGAAGGCCCAGTAGGCTTCCGCGTTCTCTCCCTGGAAGGTCAGCTGCCTGATCTCGCCGAACCGTCCTTCCCGGGGATTCGTCAGCGACTGCGCGGGCAGGGAGGGGGAGAGAAAGAGAAGCAGGGCCGGCAGCGCGGCAATGGTTCCACCCCATCCGCGCCGACCGGAGAGCGGAGTGGTTTCGGGGCCTCGTTCGTCGGTGTCTTGAGACTTGGTCATGGTGATCCTCGGAGCGCCGGCGGCTGGCCGGCGGGTTGGGGTTGGGATTTGCCAGTGCTGGTGGTCTGTTCGACGTCGATGCCGCGGCGTCGAAGTTTATCTATGTACCGGCCGGGGGGAACGACTTCGTCGGCGGTGCCAACGCCGGGGCGTATGTGGCCGCGGGTCTGCATGAGCGCGGTGATCGCGAGCGAGAAGCCGGTGGTCCTCGCCATGGCGCTGAGCCCGGTGGCCGGGTCGTGACGGTCAAGGAGGTGGTAGCGGATCCGCTCCGCGTGACCGTTCCTGTGGCCGGCAACGTCGACCCGCACGACCACGATGTCCTCGCCGCCATCGCCCGAAAGCAGGGGCTTGACCTGCTCGATGAAGAACTTGCGCGGATTCACCCGGCTGCCGTTGTGCACCACCTCCCGGTCGCTGAGCAGGCCGAGCTCCCGTATGGCGTGCATGATCCCGGCGTGGCCCGGATACCTAAGAGTCTTGTATTCGATGGTGTCGACCCGTCCCTCGTAGCGAAAGGGCAACGCCGACGTACCTCCGCCGGTGAAGAAGGCCTCGAGGCGGCCCACCGGCTCCGGAAACTCCAGGTGCTCGAGTCCGGACAGGGCTTCGACCCGGGTCAGCCTTCCGTCCCGGAGGATCGTGGCAGGGGTGACGTAGTAGTCGAGCATGCCCTCGAGGGAGTACACGATCTGGTAGTTCAGGGGAGGCTTCGGGTTCCGGGGCAGGCCGCCCACCCACAGACGGACGGCGTCCACCCGGTCGAGCGCGTCGATCCCGGCCTGTGCGAGAATGTTGACCATCCCGGGTGCCAACCCCGTGTCCGGCACGACGGAAACCCCGCGCTCCCGCGCCTGGCCGTCCAGCTCCCGCTGCCGCCCTACGATCGCCGTGTTGCCACCCAGGTCCGTGAAATGGATACCCGCCACGACCGCCAACCGCGCCATGTGGAGGTTGAAGTGGTACGGGAGCGCGCAGAGAACGCCATCCATCCCCTCCATGGCTGCGGCCACATCGTCCCGCGAGGCGGCGTCGACCTCGAGCAGCGTCAGGCCGTCGTCAAGGTAGGGGCGCAGGCAGGGATGCAGGTTGTCGGTAGCAAGATCCGCGACCACGACTTCGTCGGCCGTGCCGGATTGCAGAAGATCGAACGCGGCGGCCGTGCCCTGGGCGCCGCCGCCCAGAACGAGGAATCTCACCGGCGCGGACCGGAGCCCAGCAGGTCGAGTTGAAGCGTGTCGTCAGCCGTGCCGGGATCCCCGTGCACCCGCGTGACCTCCGCGACGCGGTCACCCCTGCCCGGATCGACCACCGGCTTGCCGGCGACATTGCGGCGCTGCAGATCGACGTCGGCCACCGCGAGCCCGGTCATGGCCCCGCCGGCGGAGACGAGCATGACGTTGTCGTCATCGAGTGCCTCGAGGGCGGCGACGAGGTGGCCGCCGCTGTCGGAAGCGGGCATGACCGTCACACCCAGTCCGCCCCGGCCGTGCAGGGGAAACTCGGCGACCGGCGTCCGTTTGGCGGTCCCGCCAGCGGTGACGGCCAGCACCGAAGCCTCTCTCTTCACGACCATGAGTGCGATTACCCTGTCTCCGTCTCTGAGCCCGATTCCCTTGACCCCCTGGGCCACGCGCCCCGTCACCGGAACCTGTTCCTCGGCGAAGCGCACGGCGCGGCCCGTTCGGCTGAACAGCAGGAACTCGTTGTCGCCCGTTGTCAGTGCCACGTCCAGCACCGAGTCGCCAGGACGGACGCGAGCCGCGATGAGGCCCCCGGCCTTGGGGTTGGAAAACTCGTTGAGCCGGGTCCGCTTGATCAACCCCAGCCGTGTCGCGGAGACCACGTAGCGGTCTTCCTCGAGATCGTCCACGGACCGGATGGCGACGATGGTATCGTGCTGGTCGACTCCAAGAAGGGCCCAGACCGACCGGCCCCGGGCGGCCCGCGTGCTCTCGGGGATGTCCTCGACCTTCACGAAGTGGACCTGGCCCCGACTGGTGAAGCAAAGCAGCCAGCCCCGATTGCGCGCAACCATCAGCCGCTCGAGGTAGTCGCCGGCGTAACGCTTCATGTCCGCGAGCTCGGTGCCCGCCGCCACGCGCCGCTTGTGGAGGTGCATGGGGACGCGCTTGACGTATCCCTGGCGCGACAGGGTGACCACGACGTCTTCATCGGCCGCGCTCGATTCCACGTAGGTGAAGTCGGTCTTGCTCGTGCGCGGCAGGATGACCGTGCGGCGATCGTCGCCGAAGCGCTCCACGACACGGTCGAGTTCCTCGAGCATCATGGCGAGCTGGAGCGAATCGTCGTGGAGGAGCGCGCGGAGGTCCCGGATGGTCGCGCGCAGACCGTTCTCGCGCGCACGAAGCTGATCACCCTCCAGCGCGGTCAGGCGCGCCAGGCGCATCTTCAGGATCGCGTCGGCCTGCACCTCGCTCAGCCCGAAGCGGTGCTGGAGCCTCTTCGACGCTTCGTCCCGGTCGGCAGAAGCCCTGATCTCGGCAATCACCTCGTCCATATGGGCCAGAGCCAGGAGGAGACCCAGGGTCACGTGCAGCTCGGCCTCCGCCTTTTCCAGTTCGAAGCGCGAGCGCCTGCGAATCACCTCGATCCGGTGGTCCCGGTAGCGGGAGAGGAGATCCTTGAGGGTGAATTCGCCGGGCTGCTTGCCGCCGTCGAGCGCGAGCAGGATCGCGCCGAAGGTGCACTGGAGCGCCGTCTTCTTGAAGAGAAGCGCGATCATCCGGTCGGCGTCGGTGCCCCGTTTGAGCTCCACGACGAGGCGGATGCCCTCGCGGTCGGACTCGTCCCTCAGATCGGCCACCTCCGGAATCGTCCCCTTGCGTGAAAGGGCAGCGATCTGGGCGATGATCCGCGCCTTGGAGACGGCGTAGGGAAGCTCCGTCACGACAAGTTGCCTGCGGCCCCCGCGCAGAGTCTCGGTCACCACGCGGGCACGCATGATCATCCGGCCCCGGCCGGTCTCGTACATGCTGCGGATGCCGTCCGACCCCAGGATGAAGCCACCGGTCGGGAAATCGGGTCCGGGAACGTCCTGCATGAGCTCGGCGTTGGTGCATTCCGGGTTTGCCACCAGGGTGCGCAGCGCGGCTGCCACCTCGGCGAGGTTGTGGGGGGGCACGTTGGTGCTCATCCCCACCGCGATTCCGGAGCTGCCGTTGACCAGCAGGTTCGGGAAGCGGGCCGGCAGGACGGTGGGCTCCTTGAGCCGGTCGTCGAAGTTGTTCTCCCAGACGACAGTGTCCTTCTCGATCTCGTCGAGGAGCTCGGCGGCGACCGGGGCGAGGCGAGCCTCGGTGTAGCGGTACGCCGCGGCAGAGTCGCCGTCGATGGACCCGAAGTTGCCCTGGCCATCGACAAGGGGGTACCTGAGCGAGAAGTCCTGGACCATCCGCACGAGCGCATCGTAGACGGCGGAGTCGCCGTGGGGATGGTATTTGCCGAGAACTTCGCCGACGACGGTTGCGCACTTCTTGTAGTTGCGGTCGGGCTGGAGGCCAAGGCCGTGCATCGCGAAGACGATCCGACGGTGCACGGGCTTGAGGCCGTCTCGCACGTCGGGGAGCGCGCGCTGCACGATCACGCTCATCGAGTAGTCGAGGAAGGAGTGCCGCATCTCCTCCTCGATGAAGCGGGGGAGCACGCGATTACGCATCTGGGCTACCGACATTCGCACCTACCTGGCTTGGATGCGTCACAACGGAGCGGCCGGACCTCTCGCTCCGAAATGTAACCGAACAGGCCCGAAGTCGGTTCAGAGCGCCCCGCGCACGATGCCGTGGTCCAGGATTTCCACGGAGTCTCCCAGCGAAACCCGCCCGGTACCGTGGTGGACCACGTTGAGCCCGAAGTAGACGAGGCTCTCGATACGGCGGTAGCGCGCCAGCGTTCGCAGCGGTTCGCGGTCGGGGTCACGGTCGCCGGAGTACTGGTCGATGGTCGTGACCTTGCAGCGGGCACAGAGCTTCACGCCGCTGAAGCGCAGGTTTCCGATCGTGAAGCTGCGCCAGAAGTCCTCCTCGTGGGGACGGTCGCCGCTGACGACGATGTTCGGGCGGAAGCGCTCGACGGGGATATCGCGCCCGGCCCGGCGCGCCAGTTCTCCCACGGAGCCCCGGGTGACCAGAAGAGCCGGATAGCCGTCGGCGAAGGAGACCCGGTGACCGTCGGCATAGGCCGGGTCGGTGTTGCGAACATCCTGGTCGCTCATGAAGACGAGACGGTGGGCGCTTCCGAGGACGGTGGACAGCCAGCCGTCCGCCTCCGGCGAAACGGTGCGGACCTCCAGCTCGGAACTCCATACGGTGATCCGGACAGGATCCCCCTGGGGAGCGATGGGCAGCTCCAGAGCCTCGATTCCCGGCGCGGCCAGGGTCAGGGAGCGTTCGTCCACCTTCGGGCGCACGGTTGCCAGCCGGGGCGTGGAGCGCTGCGACACGAAGGTGCCGTCGGGTCCGACCACCATCCAGCGCCGGTCGAACCGCGGTCCGAACGCATCGAATTCCACGGACTGCACGTCCAGGCCGCGAGCCCCCTTCACCGGATGGATCCGCAGTTGGGCCACCGTGCGCGTCATGCCATTCTGCTCCGCTTTGCGATCGTAAGCGGCAGGGTGGCCTTGTGGCGTCCGTTCACGACGACGTCGAAGGTATGGATGCCCTGCTCCTTGAAGACGATTCCGTCGAGGTTGATCACGTGGGGTACACGGATGCCGGTCTGCAGGCTGCCCCGTCCCGGCCTGACATTCAGTTCGCCGTTGAGCGAGAGGAGCTGCTCCCCGCCCGGGCTGGCGAGTGTGATGCTCAGGTTGTGCGTACCGGCGTCGCCGGCACCCCCGAGGAAGCGCAGCACCAGGGCCAGACGACCGTGTCGCGCCGGAAACTGCTGCACGCTGATCTGGTCGAAGATCCCGAGCAGGTTGAGCTTTCCCGATCCGTCGATCGTGGCCGCGTCCGCCGTGAGGGCCAGGTCTATTTCCACAGCACTCCTCCAAGTAGAGATCGGCGCAGAACCAGTCCGAACAGGAGATTCAGCGCGGTATGCGCCAGGATCGCGGGCCACAGGCTCCCGGTCCAGGCGACGCCCAGGGCCAGAACCAGGCCGGTGATACCGGCCCGCGCCATGCCGTGCGGCCCCTGGTACCCGTGAAGCATACCGAATGCCGCACTCACCGGCAGGGCGGCGAGCAGGCTGGAACCGAACCAGGGGATCAGAAACGCGGTCAGGAACCCGCGGAAGACGATCTCTTCGCCGAACCCGGCGGCGAGTGCAAGCACCGCAAACAGCCCCTTTTCCCCTGGTGTGGCCGGCATGATCGCACGGACGGTCTCCGTCTCCCACCAGCCGAAGAATGCGGAGAGTCCCCGGAAAAGATATGCGACCGCCAGTCCGCAAACCGTCAGCAAACCGGTGGCGGCAATCAGGAACGGCGTTGGAGCGTCCCATTCCAGCCAGATGCCGGCGCCGTCTCGCAACTCCAACGACAGCAGCAGCGTCACTCCTCCCGCCAGGACAAGCACGAGAGCCGAACTCAGATACACGGCCGGGCGCTGGTCGCGCAGGGCTTCCGCGGGCGGCAACTCCTGCCCCGCCACCAGCGCGGGGACCAGGGCCAGCCACGCGGCCGCAGCCACCGAACGAAGCGGATCCCCCAGTCCGGATGCCGAGAAGGCGACAGCCAGGACGGCCGTGGTGCCCGCCCACACCCAGGGCTTCACGCCCGGGCTCTCTCGGGAACCCGGCGGCCCGGCTCGGCCCGGCTCGGGCCAGCGGGATCGCTGTGGTCGGCGCACAGACGCCGGCCCGCCGCGACGATCCTGTCGAGAGTGCGCTCGAGGTCCTCCTGCGTCGTCCTGTAGTTGAGGACGCAGAAGCGCAGGGAAAAGCACTCCCGTATTCGCGTCGAGGACATCATCGCGAAGCCGGAGTTCACGATTTGCTTCTGGATGCGCCTGTTGAGACCGTCGAGGCTGCCCCGCGGCACGGATCCGTCACCCCGGTAGCGGAAGCAGACCACCCCGAGACTCTGCGGCGAGAGAAGCTCCAGTTCCTCTTCGGAGCGCACCCTGGCCTCGGCAACACGCGCCAGCGCGATCGCGCGGGCGATCTCCTTCCTGTGGGCCGCCAGTCCGTACCTGTGAATCGAGAGCCATACGCGCAGGGCTCGGAAAGTCCTGGTGAGCTGGAGTCCCCGGTCGCAGAAATTGACGTGACTGGGGCCCCATTCCGCGTCCTGCAGATAGTCCGGCATGATCCGGAAGGCCGAAGCAAGGCGGCTGACGTCGCGGGCGATGAGGCACCCGGTCTCGTACGGCTGGAAGAGCCACTTGTGGGGATCGAGAGTGACGCTGTCGGACAGTTCGATCCCGTCGAGCAGGGGCCGTGTTGCGGGATCCAGCACCGCGAACCCTCCGTAGGCTGCGTCGACGTGATACCACAGGCCTTCGGACCGCGCGATGTCCGACAGTTCGGCCAGGGGATCTATGCTGCCCGTGTTGGTCGTTCCCGCGTTCGCCACCAGACAGAACGGCTCAAGCCCGCCGGCGCGATCCCGCTCCACGGCGGCCGCAAGGTGCCGTGGGCAGAGGCGGAAGGAATCATCGGTGGGTACCGCGCGGAGCAGTTCCGGATCGATCCCCGCAATCCTGGCCGCGCGCCCCACCGAGGCGTGGGCCTGCTCGGACATGTAGACGGTCCCGCGCACGGGATTGCCGGCCGCTTCGCGGGCGGCGACGATCGCGACCAGGTTCGCCGCGGACCCGCCGCTCGTGAACAGTCCGCCACCGCTTTCGGGGTAGCCCATCCACTCCCGGAACCAGTCGGTCACCGTGACCTCGATCTGGGATGGGCCGCCCGACTCGAGCCAGGTTCCCTGAAAGACGTTGTACCCGTTGACGAGGAAGCTGGCCAGAACCGAAGCCCATGTCGGACTTGAGGGGATGAAGGCGAGGAAACGGGGGTGGTCGATCCGGCCCGCCAGCGGCATGATGTCGCCTGCGATCTCCTGCAGCAGCGGGTCGAGATCGCGGCCCTCTTCCGGAGGCGGACCATGGAGCAGCGGCTCGGTCACATCCCGGGTCGCTCCCCGCCAGGCCGCGCCGTCCCTCAGGTTTGTCCAGCGATCCAGGATGGCGTCCACGACGGCGTAGCCTGGACCTGCCCCGCTTTCACGGACGATTAGTTGTTGGGGTTGATGGTGTGTGATTTGGTTAGTGCTTACGCCCTTCCAACGGTGGAGAGGGGCAACGAGCGACTCTGGAGAAGCGAGCGAGGACGAGAAGCCCGGAGAGCT
>JAJDXS010000043.1 GCA_022823145.1 Gemmatimonadota bacterium | reverse complement strand
GCCGGGCTGGCAGGTTGCGACGAGGGGCCAATAGCAGCGCTATTGGGCTGAGGAGCAACGCAGAGCGCAGCCCTAGAGGCGTCAGATGTATGCCAAACATGACATAGTGTAATGTTATTCTTACGTTTTCGAAGGGTGGGGCGAAGCGTCCAGGCCGGATGCATCGCCGCTCGAATGCCGCGGGGGTTTTGTCCACGGGCGGCCGCTAGAACCATCCACGCACCAGTCGCGGCTCGAACTCGACCACGCGGCCGGCGATGGAGTCGACGACCACCCGTACCCAGCCGATGTCCGGCGAACCGAAGGTCTCGAGGCGCGTGAAGTTCTCGTGTACCGTGCCGGCGTTGTCACGCAGCGGCTGGTCCAGGCGCTGGTGGTGGGTGTCGCCGTGGATGAACATCACCTGGCCGGGGAAGCGGGAAACGTGCGTTGCGAGGGCGGTGACGATGGGCTCGTACGGGCCCCCCGCCCCGCCGGTCTCGAGTCTTACGTTGGCGTGGGCGATGAGGATGACGCCCGAGGCCGATTCGGCTGCCGCCGCCGCGAATGCGCGGTCCATCCAGGCGATGGCGGCGTCGGTGCGCAACTCCACCTCCTCGTCGTGCGCCTCGGTGCGCCCGGGGAAGTGCTGGGTGCCGTTCCAGGACCCCACGATGTGTAGCGTCGCGAAGACGAAGCCACCGCGCTGCCACATCGCGTTCTCGGGAAACCCGGTGAAATCGCCGCTCGACGCCTGCGACGTGACGGGCATGGGGCGTCCGCCGAAGCTGTTGTGCGGGTCGTCGAAGAAAACGCGGCGCAGGACGTCGAGGTGGTCCAGGGGATCGCCGGAGTTGCCGCGGGCCTTGTAGCGATCCGTCCATTCGTTGTCTCCGGGGGTGTAGACGACCGGGAGGTCGAGCGCATCGAGCTGGCTCCGGCGCTTCCGTAGCGCCTTGTCGGAGCCCGGGGACCAGACGATGTCGCCGACGTGGATCAGCCATTCGAGGTTGGTGGACTCGGCGTCTGCCAAGAGACGGCGGTGGCGGGCGCTCTCCCAGAAGAAGTAGGGGCCGTCGCCGTAGACCCCGAAGGCGAAGGTGTCCGGGGGAAGGCGGTCGGGCGCGGGGGGTGCGCAAGCGGCTCCGAATGCGAGCAGAACTGCTGCGAGGGCGAGTGGGAAGCGGTCCATGTATACCGAAGTTATCGCGGTTTGCCTCGATACGGGACGACCGGGCGCCGTAGTTTGCAGGGAACCGACCGAACCAACGAAGCGGGACAGCACAATGAGAACGATGGTTGCGACATCGGCTTTCCTCCTCGCCGCGTGCGGGGGGAACCTGGAGGACGACAGCCGGGAGGACTCCGAGCTCTCTCCTCTCGGCCTCACCCCGGGCGGTGCCGTCTACCACGCCGGCCATTGCGTGCCGGAGGACGACCGGGGCCGGCTCGTGACCTTCGCGCCGGGAACGGGTCTCACCCCGGACTACTACCGGGAGTTCGTCGAGCACCTCGGTGACCGAACCGGTCTCTGCGTGATCGCGGTGCCCTACGAGAATGCGCAACTTGCCGCCGAGTGCTGCACCACCACTGACTCGCCCAGCGGGCCGCAGGAGCCCGAATGCCTGGTCCGCCTGCTCTCGGCCAAGGCCGCCGCCGCTCCCGGGAGCATGGCGTGCACGGACGGAGGCCTGCTGTCCGTGCCACCTGCCCGAAGCGTGGAGGGCGCCATTCGCGAGGCGCTCCGCCATCTCGCCATGAGGGCGTACCTCACCGACGACGGGAGCGAGGTGCGTTGGGACCGCGTGGTCCTCACCGGGCACTCCCAGGGCGCACAGATCTCGATGTTCATCGCGCTGACACGCCACAGGGCGGCGGGCGTCGGCTCCGTTGCGGGGGGCGTGCTCGGGATCGAGGGCGAGAGGGCGTACCCGGGATTCGTCTATGAGGCCCGCGTCACGGATCCGGCACTCTTCAAGGCATTCCACCACCTGGACGACTACGACGACATTCGTCGCGACGTGTACGATGCAATCGGGATCCCTCCGGTCCAGAACCGCACCACGGTCGATTCAAGCCCTGCCTGCGCGGAATACTCGCATCTGTGCGTCATTGTGGACGGGTTCATGCCGGAGGACGGCGCGGCACCCAGGTTCCTTGACGACTGGGCGTGGCTGGTCTCACCGCCGTCGTGACGGTGAACGTGGCTGCCGGGATCAGTCTGCCGGCGGCAGCGGCATCTCCGGACTGTCGACCTCCCGCGCCCGCTCGAACGCGGCCCGGGATTCGGGCGACCTGACCTGCTCCAGCCAGAACACGCCGTCCCAGACGGAGCTGTTCCCGCGGGTGGAGACGAAGTCCAGGTCACCGTCCCCGTCCATGTCGCGGGGCAGGAACTTGTCGAACATGCCGCGCTGTCGGCGGGAGATGTCGTGGCGGGTCCAGGTGACGCCGAAGTTCCCCGTGTTCTCGAACCAGGCGAGCCGGCCGAGAGGGTCCGAGGCCGTCACCCCACGGTCGGCGTCGCGCGGGCCGCGGCTGTAGCCGCCGGTCAGCACGTCCGGGTCTCCGTCGCCATCGATGTCGGCAACGGCGAGCCCCACGAGCTGGTCGGGCACGGTGTTTCCGATGGCGTGCAGCCGCCAGTTGTTTTCCGGCCGCTCGGGCTGCTCCAGCCAGACCAGATAGCGGAAATCCTCCGCGAGCACGATATCCAGCCGGCCGTCTCCGTTCAGGTCGGCGAAGTCGACGTTGAACCCCGTGACCAGGGCACGGTCGGTGTCCTCCTCGCCGGGGGGCCGATCGGCCGCAGGGATCGAGGTTCCGTCGATCTCGATGCGGTGCTCCCGGAAGCGGATGTCGCCATCGGTGACGTTTTCGAACCAGAAGACGCGGCTCTCGGCCACCGAGCCGCCCAGCACGTCCAGGTCTCCGTCGCCGTCCAGGTCCACCGGCTGCGAGTTGATCGGCCACGGGACCCGCGCGAGTTCGTGCTCCACCCAGCTCGCGGGGTGGAGGGGGTCGCCGCGCAGTTCGAACCAGGAAATGGGCTGGGGCGCCGTGGCGTCCGGGCCCGGGTTCTGCGCGCCCTTGTTGGCAGCGACGATCTCGGGCCGTCCGTCCTGGTTGAAGTCTGCCAGGAACACGCGGATGAAGGACCCGCGTCCGGTGACCAGCGGCGGGATGACGCGCGCCCACGGGGCCGACCGCGCCTCCGCGCCGGGATTCTCCAGGTACACGAGGTGGCCCAGCGGACTGTTGGCGGCCTGAATCCCGGTAGAGTCAGGGGCTGGCGCGGTGCCCTTAGGGTGACGCGGCATCCTCCGCACGCTTTCGCGGCGGTGCATAGTTCGTCACCCGTAGGTCCGTTTCCAGCCCCTGCTCGTCGAACCGGACGTGCGGATC
>JAJDXS010000032.1 GCA_022823145.1 Gemmatimonadota bacterium | reverse complement strand
TGCCTATTCCGACGAAGTTGTCCACCGATTCCGGGCGAAGCCGTCCGGCTGTTCCGGGCCAAGGCGTCCACCGATTCCGAGGCAAGTCGTCCGGGTTGAGCGGTGATCCTTGAAGGGGTGCTGGACATGGATGGGTCAGGCGTGGTCGTGAGGGCTGTGGGCCTCCTTGGTTGAGTCGTAGAGCCGCCTCATGGAGCCACCCTTGAGGGTGATGCGGTGGGCGTTGTTGAGGACCCTGTCGAGGATGGCGTCTCCGAAGGTGGGGTCGCCGACAACGTCGTGCCAGTGTTCGACGGGGAGTTGGGAGGCGAGGATGGTTCCTCTGCGGGCGTAGCGATCGTCGAGGACCTCGAGCAGGTCGTGCCGGCTCTGGCCTGACAGGGAAGCGAGGCCCCAGTCGTCGAGGACGAGGAGCCAGGTCTTGGCGAGCCGCTGTATGAGTTTCGGGTACGAGCCGTCGGCACGGGCCAGGGCGAGCGCGTCAAGGAGCCGGGAGACGCGGAAGTAGCGGGTGGAGATGCCGTTGCGGCAGGCCTGGTGGCCGAGGGCGCAAGCCAGGTAGGACTTTCCGGATCCGGTCGCGCCTGTGACGAGCACGGACTGGCCTTCCCTGATCCACTGTCCCGAGGCGAGGCGGAGGATGAGGGATCGGTCGAGGCCGCGGTTGGCCTTGAAGTTGAGGTCCTCGATGGTGGCGTCGAGGTGGAGCTTGGCGAGCCCCTTGAGGCGCAGGTAGCGGCGTTGTTCCCGTTCGGTCTTCTCGCGTTCGAGGAGTAGGGACAGCCGGTCGTCGAAGGCGAGTTCGCCGACGTCGGGCATGGCGAGTTGCTCCTCGAAGGCCTGGGCCATGCCGGCTAGGCGCAGTTCGTGGAGCAGGTCGAGGGTGGGTTGTCGAAGCATCTTCGTCAGGTCTCCTTTCCGTTGTGGGAGTTGGCGTAGTAGTCCGGTCCGCGGACGTGAGCGTGATCGGTGGGCAGGGACAGCGAGCGTTGCTCGCCGGGGTCTGCCTGGTCGAGGCCGGCGGTCAGGATGGTCTTCACGGACTTGTAGCTGTGGGCGCCGATGTCCAGCGCGCGGCGGCAGGCGGCCTCCATCCGTTCGGCGGGGTAGGCGCGGGCAAGCCGCATGAGGCCGAGGCAGCTGCGGTAGCCCTGTTCCGGGTGGGGCCGGGTCTCGAGAAGCGTCCTCGCGAAGTCGGCGGTCCGGGGCCCGGTCTTTCCCGCCCAGCGGACGAGGCGCGACGGGGTCCATTCGAGATGGGCGCGGTGCGCGGCGGGCATATGGCCCGGATCGGTCGTGTATCCGCCTTTCCTGCGGCTGCGGATATGGGCGGCCACACGCCGGTGCCCGTGGAAGATCTCGACCGTGGTTGTGCCGAGCCGGACCTCGACCTCCCGGCGGGCAAGCGCGTGAGGGACGCTGTAGAAGTGGCTGTCGACCTGGATGTGGTAGTCGATGTTGACCCGCGCCTTGCGCCACTCGGCGTACTCGTAGCGATCGGCCGGGAGCGGCTTGAGCGCCGGACGGTCCAGATCCTCGAAGAGGCTGCGGCGGCTGCCCTCGATCTTCTGGAACGGCCGCTCGTTGAGCGCCGCCACCAGGGGCGCGGCCGCCTCGCGGACCTCCGACAGCGAGAAGAACCGGTGGTTGCGCAACGGCGCGAGAACCCATCGCCCCACGTTCTGGACCGCCGCCTCCACCTTCGCCTTGTCCTGGGGCGATCGCGGCCGGGTGGGCATCACCGCGGTTCCGTAATGGACCGCCAGGTCATGGTAGGTCCGGTTGACGTCGGGTTCGTAACGGCTCGCCCGCCGCACCGCCGCCTTCTCGTTGTCCGGGATCACGAGCTCTGGAACGCCGCCCCAGTACTCGAACATCCGCACATGCGACACCGTCCAGTCCGGCAGCGACCGCGTCCGGGTCACATCGACGAACGTGTGGTTCGATGCCGCCAGCACCCCGACGAACACCTTCGCCTCGTGGATCTCACCGGTCCGCCGGTCCGCCACCTCGACCGTCGGGCCCGCGTAGTCCACGAACGCCTTCTCGCCCGCCCGGTACACCTGGCGCAGAACCACGTCGAGGCGGCCGCGCCACTCCCGGTACCGGTCGCAGAAGCGGCTGTACTGATACCCGTCCGGGTGCGCCTCGCGGTACTCGAACCACAGAAGCTGAAGCGTCATGCTCTTGTGACGCGCCAGCTCCCGGTGCACGCGCGCCCAGTCCGGCTCCGGCCGCCGAACCCGCGACGGCGCCGTCGGCGGATAAAGAGCCGCTTCCAGCCGCGCGTCATCCAGGTCGTCCGGCAGCGGCCAGGACACTCCCGCCTCCCGGGCCCGCCGGACGTAGCTGCCGACCGTGCTGTGGGAGATCCGGAGAATGGCCCCGATCTCCCGGTTGCTCCGGCCAAGGCTGTACTTCAGCCGGAGTACGTCTCGAATCTTGCGCATGGACAACCTCTGCCGGGCCACCGTCTTCCTCCTCGCTCAGGGATCTCTCGCGAGGCTGAAAGAGACGGCCCCTACATCAGGTCATCCAGCACCCCTCCCCACCCGCTCGAGCCCTCCGCTCCGACACCACATCCGGGTGGACGAAATTCGTCGGAATGGGTGGACGACTTCCGTCGGAACGAGTGGACGAAATGAATCGGAATCAGTGGACGACTTCCGTCGGAA
>JAJDXS010000006.1 GCA_022823145.1 Gemmatimonadota bacterium | reverse complement strand
CGCCGCTCTGGCTGCTACCGGCTGGAGCGACAGTTGCCGGGCGGGATTCGCACCCGCTAGGAAGGCGCGCCTTTCCACGGCGCACGCAGGAAATCGTCTAACCATATACAGGGCTGCACGATCTGCGTTTCCTGCCGTTGGGCTGGACCCTGCTGGACCGTAATGCGAAAGCGGGAAAAACGGACCGGAATAGCGGGACTCCCAAAGCCGTTCGGACCGCCTTCTTGAGCGGACTCAAGGGATGTCCGGGGCTCACCTTCAATCAGCCTGTTCAACAAAAGTGTGCCTCTGTCCCGGTCTCTCGACTGGACACGACTGCGGTTTGCCACGGTCCTGTAGCGGACCTAGACTGTTCGGATGGACACGCCGGAAAGTCCTCCCGCTTCCCAGCCGTCATTGGCGAGCTTGCCACGCGACCTGATCCAACGGCGCGTGCCGCACATTCTGGCCATCTACGCCGGTGCATCATGGGGTCTGGTAGAGTTCACGGCCTTCGCTGTGGATGAGTTCCTGCTCCCGCCGCACTGGACGCGCATGGTGCTAATCACGCTGTTCACGATGCTGCCGAGTGTTTGCATGCTGGCTTGGTATCATGGCAAACCGGGGCGGGACAGAGACTCGCTGGCACGGACGGAGAAGATCGGTATCCCCGCCAATCTTGTGCTGTGCGTGGTCGTGGCATCCGTGCTCTTCGAAGGAGACGAACTGGGATCAGCCACCACCGTAGTCACGGTGGAGACGGAGGACGGGGAGACCATTGAGCGCGAAAGGCCCAAGACCGAGTTCACGAAGACCACAGCGCTTTTTCCCTGGGATCTCGGACCTGGGATCACAGAGGAAGAGTCGTGGATCTCCCACGCCGTTCCCGAGGCGCTGACGCTCGACCTCTTGGCGGACGAGTTCTTCGTGCCGATTCCGATTTACAGGTCGGCATACGTGAAGGAGCGGGGGTTCGAAGACTTCACGACCGCGCCACTGACCCTCAAGCGCGAACTGGCGCGGGAGTCGTACGCGGGTTTCATGGCCGTGGGCGAGATCGACCGGGTGGACGAACTCTTTCGCATTAACCTCAGGGTGTACAGAGCGGGTAACGGATCGCTCGCGGGGGAGACCTTCCACGAAGGGACCGACCTGCTCGCACTTGTCGATGAGATGTCGGGACCCGTGAAGAGAGCCCTGGAGATCCCTGTCCGCGAGGGCGTCGAGGACTTGCCCTTACACTCACGGCTCTCCGAGAACGCCGCCGCAGTGGAGGCTTTCTTCAAGGGGGTTTTCCTCGACCGCGTCCACCGAGATGTCGAGGGGGCCATAGAATACCTGACCACCGCCACAACCCTCGATCCCAGCTTCACCATCGCACAATACGCCTTGCACCTCGTGTTGCGACAATCGGCGGAGGGTGCGGTCGTCGCCATGGCACCGCTGGTGGCGGCCATGGAGAACCTCTACCGAGTGCCCGAGCGCTACGGCTTCCAGATCAGGGCGGAGTACTACGTGGAGACTGGGGAGACGGACAAAGTGGCGACCGTAGTGGACATGTGGGTCGGACTGTATCCCAACGACTTGAACGCGTTGAACATTCGGGCCGGGATGCAGGTGGCCAACGGTGAATGGGAGGATGTGCTGGCGACCCTAACCGAGATCCGCCGCCTCGATCCCCTCGACGGCCGACCAATCCTGTCTATGGCCCGAGCACACGAGAGTCTGGGCAACTATGCCGAGGCTTTGTCCCTGTGGACCGAGCATGTAGAGCGGTTCCCCGGAGACGTATCCGGATACTACTCGCTGGCGGACTTCCACCGGCGGCGCGGCCAGCACGAAGACGCGCGCGAAGCGCTGGAGCGGGCCATCGCCTTGGAACCTATGTCACAGGGACCTGCGAGGTTGCTCGCGGACCTCGATCTGGATGTCGGGCGATTGGAGGAAGCCCGTGCCGGGTACGACCGTTTGTTGGCGCAAGCCAGCACTCGAGCGCAGCGGGTCCGGGCGCTGTCGTGGCTTACTCGTTATCACCACCGGCGTGGGGAGATGGCAGATGCGATCCACGCGATTGAGGCAAGGGTGCAGGAGGAGTCAGGCTTCGAGACGCCGCGCGCCATGGCTCTCGGGCGCGTCGGCGACATCCTCGTATATCTTGACGCGGGTCGTGTCGACGAGGCGGTCGCCCTCCTGGAGGAATTGTGGGCAGGGCTCCAGACACCGTTGTCTACCTACGTCGCAAGCGCGACCGTTCACGTCGCTCTTGCGGCGCAGGGCGTGGAAGCCGCTCTCGATGCGCACCGGCAAGCGTCGGACGCAGTGGAGGCTGGGGATGTTCGGGGACCCATTAGGGCAACCCTCTTGGGGGACCTGGGGCTAATCCGCGACCGCGCGGAGGACTACGCAGGGGCGGCGGAGAGCTTCAGGGCAGCTATCGCCCTATCGCCGGAGGGTAGGTACTACCGTGGAGCGGGTCGCGCGCTGCGCCGCGCGGGCTTCCTCGACGAAGCGGAAGCCGAGCTGAGGGAAGCGTTTCGTTTGGTTCCGGCCGATCCGCACGCGCACCTGGAGATGGCGTTTCTGATGGAGACACGGGGGGACATCGGGGGGGCGGTGGAGAACCTGACGAGCGCGCTTACCGTGTGGGAGAACGCCGATGAGGACTACGAGCCAGCGCAACTGGCGAGGGCGAAGCTCGCGGAGTTGAGTCGCTGACAAACGAACACCGCCTGGGGTGCCGTCGAGCTAGTAACGCGTGAGCGCGGTTTTCGGGGGAATCAATGCCCGGCATTGCCACTTCCTCGTCGGCCCCAACGAACATGGTACACTGCTTCACCCGTACCTGTTTTAGATTGTAGAAGCTACTCAAGGTCTCGTAGCGTTCTTGGTGGAACCTGCGGGACCACCGCCGTCGGAAGGACCAGAGAATGTCACAGACTTCGCGCTTTCTCAGCTTCGCCGCACTCTCTACCACCATGGCATGCGAGAGTCAGTCAACCGAGACGGCAAGCAGGGGCTACATCACGACTGCCGATTCTGCGGGCGTGGAGATCGTCCGGGTTTCGGATGTCCACATGCTCGACCTGCCTGAGGTGGAGCTGCGACTCCTTCATACCACCACCACGATTCCCGATCTCTTCTTCGAGGCGGTCATAGCGGCTGCGTTTCTGCCGGATTCGTCGCTGGTCATCGCCGATAGTCGGCTGTTCGAACTCACCTTCCTTGAACCGGACGGAACGGTTCGCGCGCGTTCGGGTCAGGAAGGCGAGGGGCCGGGGGAGTACTTGGATATCAAGCGAGTCGCGGTCGGCCCGGATGGCGCGCCGTTCGTCTTTGATTGGCGTCAGCGCCGACTGACCTTTCTGGACTCGCAGGGAACGGTGACCGACATCGTCCGCCTGGAGCAGGGGGCGGGACTCGGGGCGGCGGTCCCGCTGAGTCGGCTGGGGAGCGGAGAGGTGCTCGCGGCGCTGGAGACGCGGCCGACCCTACCCCCGGGAATCCAGCGGGGTCCGGTTTTCCTCGTGCTCGCGAACGACGATGGCGAGATCGTCGATACGCTCGGCCAGTGGGCGGGCAAGGAGCGCCACGTCGGCGACGACTGGAACCCCGTCGGGTTCGGCCGCACCGCGCTCTTTACCGGACGAGGAGAACACGCGCTCGTCG
The DNA here is from genome assembly GCA_022823145.1 of Gemmatimonadota bacterium. Classification (GTDB taxonomy): domain Bacteria; phylum Gemmatimonadota; class Gemmatimonadetes; order Longimicrobiales; family Gaopeijiaceae; genus Bin94. Next base: position 3,581 of record JAJDXS010000006.1, on the reverse strand, counting down.
GCACGAACGATTCGCTGAACCTCACACTCTACCGGGGAGCCGCCCCCGTCACCCGGATTCGCGGCGGGTACTCGCCGCAGGTGGTCACGGCAGCGGAGAAGGAAGAGTGGACCGAGACCTTCCTGGCGATTCTCCCCGAGGAAGTTCACGCGAACTGGCGCCGGCGGCTGGAGCAGTCGACGGTGCGGGACACCTATCCGGCCTATGGTGCGATCAGCGTCGACCCCGATGGGGGGATCTGGATCGGCGACTACCCGAAGCTGGCCGACGAGATGCGGCGCTGGACGATTCTCGACGCGGACGGGACGCCGGTCGGGAAGCTCAGCCTCCCGGTGCTTCGGCCTATCTGGATTGAGGATACGGTCGCTGTGACGGGCCAGCCGCACGAGCTATTGGATGTGGCGCACGGGAGGATCGCCGTGCTGAGGCGGGACGAACTGGGCGTGGAGTTCGTGGAGGTATATGAGGCAATGAGCAGCCCGTTAAGGTGACGCTGGGCAGGGATCACGAAGCCGTCCGGCGGCAGCCGATGCCATACCGGCTCTCGCCTGCCAATAGGCACACGCGGTTCCGTTGCCGTCGCTGCGGCTCCCCGCGATTACCGGCGGGGGTTTTGACAAGCCGCTGGCGGCGGTGTCCGCCGAGGTTGAGACGTCCGAACCGCCCGGGCGGAGGATGGCGCTAGCGCCGGGTGACCGCTAGCGTGAATGCCTCCCTCGGCGTCACAAGGAGTTCAGTGGTGGACCTGCAATGCATGGCGGTGTTCCGGAAAGTCCCTGAAGGCTACATCGCCTTCATCGAGGAGTTTCCCGGTGCCAACACCCAGGGCGCTTCCCTCGAAGAAGCTCGGTCGAACCTGCGGGAAGCCGTCGCCATGGTGATCGAAGCCAACCGGGAAATGGCCCGCGAAGACGCCGACGGCGGTGCGGTCAGGCGCGCTCGCCGTGTGCCTTGTCCAACTCGGCCCGTTCGTCCCTGTGATCCCGGTCGAGATCCTCGCGCCAGCCCTCGACCAGATCCTCCCGGCCCCTGATCGCCCCGGCCACGAGCACCGGACGCCGGTGACCGCCGAGGCGACCGGAGCCTTGGAGGAGGCGAGGCAGCACAATCACGCGTCCGGGGACGCGCCGGTTTTGCCCGCGTTGCGGGATCCCTCGACATGCGTGAGCGGCCCGCGGATGGCCGCTTGGCGGAAGTCCGCCGAGAGGCGGGCGGGGCTGGAGCCCAAGCGCGGAAGGGGCTGGCACTCGCTGAGGCGCAAGTTTGCGACCGACCTCATGGGTCTGCCGCTCAAGGTGCTCTGCGATCTCGGTGGCTGGAAGGAGGCCCAGACCGTCCTGCGGTGTTACCAGCGGACTGCACCAGAATCGTATCTGTTTGTACCCGCGTCACTTACGGGTTTCGTCGATCCGGTTCCCGCTGTTTGATTCCCGCTGATCGGGATTCTCAGACCTAAACCCTGCGGCGGCTCTCCAGCGCCTCCCTGAGTTGTCCCTCGTCGGCTCTCTGATAGCAGCGCAGAACCGTGTGGGCGTTCTTCCAGCCGCCGAGCTGGCACAGGACCTTGAGGGGCAGGTCCATCAGGTCCGAGGCGAACTTGCGCCTCAGCGAGTGCCAGCCCCTCCCGCGCTTGGGCTCCAAGCCCGCCCGCTTCTGCGCCCTGCACCAGAACTGGTAGGCCCAGGAACTGTCCATGCACCGGGAAGGGTCCGTCCCGGCGGGCATCACCGGAGTGTCTCCCATGCCGGTGGTCATGCGCCGCGCCTCCTCCAAGGCGGCAACCGCCTCGTCCGTCATCGGCGTGACGTGCTCGTATCCCGTCTTCTCGTGCTTGGCTCTCCACCGGATCGTCCTGCCCTCGAAGTCGATGTCACTCCACCGAAGCTGGCGGATGGCACCGATTCGGTGACCGGTCTCGTGCGCGAGCACGAGGGCGACGTGGAATCGCCAGTTGACCTGCCGGGAAACCCCGAGCATCGCCCTGTACTCGTCCTCGGTCAGGAGAACCCTTGCGGGGTTCTTCGCCGTGGGCTTCCTGAGGCCCTTCAGCGGATTCCTGTCGAGGAACAGGCGGCCCTGGTCGTCCCTCGACCTCGCGGCCCAGTTGAGCACGGCCATCAGGAACGTCAGATCCCATTCGATCGTCCGGTTGCGCACCGGCTGGCCCGACGCCCCGACCCTGCCCGCGCGGCGCTCCCGGATGAACCGGTCCCAATCGCGCTGCGAGAGGGTCGCCGGGTCGCGGTCCCGTCCGAAGAACCCGAGAAACATCTCGGTCGAGTACCGGTCGCGCGCTTGCGTGCCCTTGCCCTTCGTGGGCGTCACCTCCTCACCGTAGATGTCAAAGAGCGTGCCCAGAGTCAGCGGCTTGGGCTCGGCCTCGGCCTTGCCGTTGGGCTCGTGGACCGCGAAGCCCGCGGCGGCCTCGTCGGCCTGCCGCTTCGCGCGCGCCCAATCGCGGTGTTTGAGCGACCGCGCGAGCCTGCGTCCGTTCTCCCGCCACTCAATCTGGAAGAGACCGGTCTTCGGATCGGGGAACACCCTCACCCGGTTCCGGCCCCACTCGCCGGCGCTGTAGCTGCGCCGGTCCCGTTTCGTGCGTGCCATCATTCGATTCCTCCGATGATGGACTGCACGATCCGCCTGACCCAAAGCTCGCGGAGGGAGTTCGCGCGCGCCAGACCGACGGCTTTCGGTGGCGACGGAGGCCATCAGCGGCTCGGCCCCGCATCGCGGTCCGGCCCGGGCTTCGGCGGCCGTATCACCAGCCGCGACCGCGCGGCCTCACGGCGGTGGATGTCCCATAGTACTCGGCCAAGCGCGTCACTTGCCCGTCGAGCCGCTCGATTTGCGTCCTCAAGGCTTCGTTTTCCTCGCTTTGCCGCTCGGCGTGCTGCCTCAAGGCTTCGACGTACTCTCGCAAGACGTCGACGTACTCTTGCAAGGCTTCGATCTGCCCGGAGTGCCGCCGCTGTTCCTGCGCGTACTGCTCGGACAACCTCCGCAAGGCCCTCGTCAACTGCTCCTCTAAAGCGGTCATACAACTCCTTCACCTGTTCGACAGCCTCACGGCTGGGCGGTCGCGCACTTCCCAGCCCGGGTCCGCCAGTGTCCCGAATGGCAGCACCACGTATCGTTCCCCCTCGATCTCCAGCAGCGCGATCCCCCAGGTGTCCGCCTCGAGTTGGGCGAGCGTCTGCCTTGCGTCCTCGATGTCCCGGCCCAGTCCAGCGCGGGTCTCGATCCGGTCTTGGATGCTCACCGCCAACCAGCGCATCGTCGCCCAGCTTCCGCCGAAGAAACCGATCCAAAGGCTCAGGCCTACGATCAGGGGCCGTTGCCACGCCCTTGCCAGCAACTCGCGCATCCGCCCGGTCGCCTCCTCCGTATCGCGCTCGATTGTACCGAGCGCGTTCCTCGCGACGCGCCGCGAGTTCTCTGCGAGCCGCTTCAGCTCGCTCGCGGTCAACTCCTCGATCTCCCTGCGTTCGCTCTCCAGCCGTCTCCGCAGCCGGTCGCTCAAATCGTTCGCGGTCGAAGTTCTCTCCATACAGTTCTCCTTTCAGCCGCCATCGGTCTCC
>JAJDXS010000037.1 GCA_022823145.1 Gemmatimonadota bacterium | reverse complement strand
CCTCGGCGGATTGGTAAGGGTCTGAATCCCGGCAGGAAATCACGTAAAGTCTTACAGGGCTGCACGATCTGCGTTTTCTGCCGTTGTACTGGACCCTGCTGGACCGTACCGCGAAAGCGGAAAAACCGGTTGTGAATGGCGGGACTCTGGCGCCCGCGCCGCCCCTTACCGAAGGTCGCAGAAGCCGATTTTTCGCCCCCTTGTCCCAGGCCGGCCAGGTCGTCCCGGCTGCGGGTCTAACCGACATTGGCTGAGTGCCGGCCCGAGGGTTTCCAAGCGTCGGGGTGCCAACCACGTCACGCAACGATAGCCCGCCTCCTCCGCGAGAGGGCCTCAGCGGATCCGGGCAAGTCGCGGCCGGCGGTCAAAAGCAATGTGAATGTCAGTCGTGATTCGAGGCGGCTGATGATACTCTCCGGCTGGAAATCGGGGGCACTATATGGTGAAGTTTCGGAGAACCGATGCCTTCGCTGGATCGTTGGCTACCGGGCGCCGGTCACCGTCGTACGTTGACCACCCCAAGCCGTTCAACATCCAAGGAGTCCACGATCTGGACGAGCGGGCGGCCGTCGGGCAGAAACGTCAGGGGCATCGGAAAGCCATCGGGCAATACACCCGCAATGCGCCCTTCGGTGTCGAGCAGTAGAATGCGGACTCCCTCGACGGTGTTCACTTGGACCCACAGCCGCCCGTCCGGAGCGACTGCCAGCGCCCGCACGATCTGCGGTTGCGGATGGAAGCCGTGTTTCTCGATCTTCTCGGCCGGGCCGTCATCGCAGGCCCCCAGGTATCCCTGAGCTTCCAGGAGCGCTACCGCCTCGGAGCGGCTCAGCCGGTTCTCCCCGACACCGGCCCAGCGGATGCTCCTGACCAACCGGTTGTCTTCCAGCACGTCCACCCGGAACCCGCCCCACACGCTCACGGCCACATGGTCCCCCCATTGGGACCATCTGATTCGTGGGGCCAGCGGCTGGTGGAGCGAGAAGGTGAAGCTGCACCGCGGATAGTATACTGCGGTGCGGTAGGACGGCTTGCCGGAAATCAGCGCAGTCGTGTCCTGGCCCCTGACGGAGAGGAGGCGGTCCAAGCGGTTGTTGGAGCCGGAGTACCGTTCCCGGGCCCAGACGAGGATTCCAGCGGGAGTGAACTCCGCATGGCGCAGCCTCGCATAGATGACGCTATGGCCGAACGGGGATTCGGTGCCGGTGGGCTGGTCGAGTGCCAGCCGTACGAGCTTCCGTCGAGTTCCGTCATGGACGTAGGCGTGCCCGTCGTCCGCCGCGCTCACCGAGACGGGCCATCCCAGCTCGCCGGGGCCTTCTCCCCGGCGGCCCATGGTCGATAGCGCCCGTCCCACGGAATCGAAGACTGTGACCCGGAACTCAAAGGGCTCTAGGACGAAGATCCGGCCTTGGGCATCAACATCCACCAACGACTGCGACACTAGGTAGAAGGTGGCCGGTCCAGAGTCGTCACCACCGAAAACGCGCACCGTATCGAGGGTCCAATCAAGCAGCGCCGGAGTGCCGCTGTTGGTGACGATCGCGACCCCGGCCGAATCGGCTACCGTCGTGTCAACGGTAGCCGACGTGCTGCACGAGACCGTTGCAGCAGCAATGAGTGCGGCCATTCGGCTTTTTCGCGCCATTTCCATTGCTGAAGTATACGGGGTGCATCGGCGTACGTCCACTAAGGAATTAGTAGCAAGGGGGTATCCCCTCGTATCGACCGCCGCCCCACGGCCGGCGCTGGCACCTTCGAGAAAGCGCCGCCCGGCTGGCTTGAGCCACGCTAAGGTGGCCAAGCCAGCCTACCCCCCGTATTACACGGCGGGGCTGGCGAGGGTGGCTTCCGCCCCCCTTCGATCCCCCGATTCGCGCTCCAATAAAGCGGGAGCGGGGTTTGCCTCCGCTCCGTCAACCGGCGCGGAATGTCGCAGTACGACGACCGCCTCGACGGGTCTTCACCTTGACCTGCCACCGCGTCCCAATCCGCCAAGCCGCCTGGACACGCGGCGCCGCGCCCAGATACCTTGGGAGCCGTCCGTTGGCAGAGCGGGACGCTGCCGCAACCCACCCCTCTATCCGAACTCCCATGGCCCGCTGTCCCTGCGACAGAATGAAACCCCCGGTCCGGCTCCAGATCCTGTCCGCACTCTTCGTTGCGTGTGCCCCCGCGTCGGCCCAACAGGTGGTCGAACTTCCAAGTGACGACCGCTGGCTGAACGCAAACTTCGCGGAAGTCTTCAGTCTGGGGTCGCTGGACGCTCCAGAGTGGCAACACTTTGGGCTGCTACAGACTGCGGCCTTTGACGCCGCAGGCAACCTCCATCTGCTGGACCAAGACGCGCGGACCATCGTGGTGGTGGATCCGGCCGGCGGTTTCATGCGGACCATTGGCCGGTCCGGAAACGGCCCGGGCGAGTTCGACTTCCCCCAGAATCTGGTGATCCTGCCGGACGGCCGTATCGTCGTTACCGATATTCCACGGCACCGAACCTTCCAGATCTTCAACAGCGACGGCAGCTTCGACCGTGGCGTGCGAGTGGGGAACGACCTGCTGGGAGTGGCGGGTCGAATCGCCGCCGACCGGGGTTCAGGCAGCGGCCTGTTTGTGGCCTCGGGAGACTTGGTGCGACACCTGCCGATGCAGCCCAAGGAGGACGAGGATCCGCCGGGGAAACGCTCGGTACTCCGGCTCTCGCTTGAGGGTGACGAGTTGGCGCAGGAGTTCGTTGCCCACGGGTGGGCTCCGCCGTCTGCCGGACCGGTCGAGGTTCGCATCGGCAGTCGAACCGTCAGGTCGGGGGAGACGACGCCTCACCCGCGCATCTTCGATCCCGGCTTTTTCGTGGGTGCGTTGCCCGGAGGCGGCGTGGCGTTCTCGGACTCGACGGCGTACAGGATCATGGTCACGGATCCGGCAGGCGAGATCGAGCGCATCTTGCGCCGCCCCTTCGAGCCTGAGCCGGTCACGGATCGGATTGTCGAAGAAGAGATCAAGCGGCGGCTTGAGGAGGTTGAGCGGACCGCCGTGGCAGTGTTCCGGCGAGCGTCAATGGTCGTGGACGGGGGCGGCAATCCCATTCAGGGAATGATCCCGGACGACATGATTCGGGAAGGTGCAGTGCGGTCGCAGCGAAGGTTCCTCGAAGCCCGGTCCGCCGCCGAAGAGGTTCCAGTCGTTCGTAACCTTCGCACCACTTGGGACGGCGAGATCTGGGTCCAAAGACGCGGCGACGAGCCTGTCAGCGATGGTCCTATCGACGTGCTGACCCCCGATGGCCGCTACTTGGGCACCTATCCGGCGGGGACGCCCATGCCCGACGCCTTCGGCCCGGACGGGCTCGTGGCATACATCGAAACTGGGGATCTGGAGCAGTACACGGTGCGAGTCAGCCGGGTGCCGCCAGCCGGAGACCGTCAAAGGCTTGGAGGGGGGCGGTGACCCACATGGCACAAAGAGACGGGCCAGGAGCGGCAACGCAGATGCAGTAAGGGGGTCCGGGGGAAAGCTCCCCCGGCCAGAGTTTTTGTGAAACAAAAGCACATCTGGCTCCTCCACAAACCGCAGAAACCAACGGTCCCGAGGCGCGCCCGCGCCAGAGTCGGCCGAGCCGCCGCCTCTGGACGACGCGCCCGCCCGGCGCGACGTTTCAAACGCGCAGATCGTGCAGTCCATCGAATCGAGAGGAATCGAACGATGGCATGCACGAAACGAAGTCGGCGCTCGTACGGCGCTGGCGAATGGGGTCGGAACCGGGTCAGGGTGTTCCCTGACCCGAAGACCGGCCTGTTCCAAGTCGAGTGGCGCGAGAACGGGCGCAGGCTCACCCGGTCGCTCGGGCATCGGGACTGGACCCGAGCGAAGAAGCAGGCGGACGAGTTCGCCGCCGGGTTCGCAAGCCCGGACCTGAACGGCAACGCGGAAGCCGAGCCCGAGCGGCTAACCCTGGGACGGCTTTTTGAAATCTACGGCGAGGAGGTGACGCCCACGAAGGGGCGGAAGTCTTGCCAGCGGGACAGAGCCGCGATGGCGATGTTCCTCGACTTCTTCGGCAGGGACCGAAGGCCGGAGACACTCTCCCAGCGCGATTGGGATCGCTTCATCCAAGCGCGGCGGGC
>JAJDXS010000015.1 GCA_022823145.1 Gemmatimonadota bacterium | reverse complement strand
CACCAGTTCGAACCCGAGCGAATTCACGGTGGGCTCGATCAGCTCGTGCAACCGCGTCTCTCGTTCGCGCATGGCGTCGTCCACCACAGGTCGGCCCGGCCGGTACTCTTCGCACTGCAGTTCCACCCGCGCCTTCCCCATCCGATCCCGTCCTTCCCGTTCGCCGGCCCCGGCGATTTGCATCACCACCGCCTCCGACCGGTTCGCTCCGTGCGTCGCATAAACGAAAAAGTGGGCGCACGGCCCACTTCTCCGATCCGTCCTGGTTCGACAACTGCGCCGAGCCGCCACAAAAAAACCCCTCGAAAGGGGTTTCCCGATTCGGCCCCGAACGGGCCCTAGACTGTTGGTAGCGGGGGCAGGATTCGAACCTGCGACCTTCGGGTTATGAGCCCGACGAGCTGCCAGACTGCTCCACCCCGCACCCGGACCGCGAATGATACGAAGATTGCCGCCGATCTTTCAAGTCGCGCGCAGGCGTGCGGACAGTCGAACCGGGCGCCGCCGCGCGCCCCATCGTCCGGGCGGGCCGTCGAAGACGCCCGCGCACGCGGTCCCGCACGCCGAGCACCGTCCGTCGTCTCCGAGGCCGTAATCCCGGAGCACGTACCAGTCCCGCACGATCAGCGACCGGCCGCAGCCGTGGCATGCGGTGGTGCCGCCGCTCGGGTCGTGCACGTTGCCCGTGTAGACGTAGCGCAAGCCGTTGCCCAGGGCGCGGGCGCGGGCCCTGGTGAGGGTCGAGGCCGGAGTGCGGGGCCGGTCGAGCATCTTCCAGTCCGGGTGAAACGCGGTGAAGTGCAGCGGCACCCCGAGACCGAGGCGATCGGCGATCCACGCCGTCATCGCGTCGATCTCCGCGTCGCCATCGTTCTCTCCCGGAATCAGGAGGGTGGTGATCTCGAGCCACACGTCGGTCTCGTGGTGCAGGTACTCGAGTGTCTCCAGCACCGCCCCCAGATGCCCGCCCGTCACCTTCCAGTAGAAGCGTTCGGTGAACGCCTTGAGGTCGACGTTCGCGGCGTCCATGTACGAGAAGAACTCGCGGCGCGGCGCGTCGCAGACGTATCCCGCAGTCACCGCGACCGAACGCACGCCGCGCTCCCGGCACGCGCGGGCGACGTCGATTGCGTACTCGAGGAAGATGATCGGATCGTTGTACGTGAAGGCGATGCTGCGGCACCCGAGCCGCACGGAGGCGCTCGCGAGATCCTCGGGGCTCGCGGCATCGGCGAGCGTGTCCGTCTGCCGGGACTTGCTCATGTCCCAGTTCTGGCAGAACTTGCACGCGAGGTTGCATCCGGCGGTGCCGAACGACAGAACGGGGGTGCCCGGAAGAAGTATGTTTATAATCTGATTTACTCTTTTGTTTCATCCACTTACTGTGTCATCCCTGCGGATGAAACACATTCCGTCATCAAACCGAATGCAGATTTTTTCAAACTGTAGGCGACGACTGGCGGGAATCGGCGGGTAATGGTTCCGTCGAGCCGTATCCGTGTATCCGTTCGGGTCCCGGGGGATGAGCGCGACGACGGGGCGGGCTGAACTGTCGGAAGGTCTCGGTTTCCCTCGGGACTGCATCACCCCGGTGGCGACTGCGTGTGTTTCGTCCCCCGGGAGCCGAACGCTTACGTCGAGCCGTGGACATCGTCGAACCGGAGGGGACGTTGGTTGGCGCAAACGAGAACTCCCCTGTCGTTACGGCAGTTCACGACACGCACCTCTGCGAGCCTCCACGGCTCGACGGAACCTTTACATCGGCGGACCGGGTCGCGGTTTCGGCGATTCCGGCAAGCTCGACCGGAGGGCGGTCGGGGAATCTGGCAATCAGCGACAGGCTGCCGCCCATCGCCTCCACCGTCCTGCGCAGCGTAGACAGAAGCAGGTCGCTGCGCTGCTCCAGCCGGGAGATCGCGTCCTGGCTGATGCCGAGTTCGCGCGCGACGCTCGCCTGGGTCAGCTCTCGGGCCTTGCGCAGCTCGCGCAAGGTCATTTCCTCGGCGATCAACTCCGCCGCCCGCTGCTCGATCCGCCGCCGCCGCTCGGGCGGCAGTTCCGCCATCATCTCGTCAAGGCTCACGGTCATCGCGTTTCTCCTTCATCGGCAAGCCGGGCAAGGTGCCGGTCGAACCGCTCGTCGGCCTTGCGGATCAGCGCGCGGTAAAACCGACGTTCACTGCCGCCCGACTTGTCGCCGGCCACCAGCAGGACGGCCTCGCGCATGGGATCGAATGCGAAAGCAACCCGCCATTCTCCGTCCGCCGCGCTGAAGCGCATCTCCTTCATGTTCGCGTGCCGCGAGCCGTTCAGCGTATCCACCTGCGGCCGACCCAGTTGCGGCCCGAACTGTTCCAGCAACCGGCCGACCGCGTAGACCTCGTCCTGCACCTGCCCGGGCAGATTGCGAAACTCCGGCGCAAACTCGTCATGGAACGCAACCTGCCATCTCATGGCGGCAGGATGGAGTTGCCGGAATATGAAGTCAAGCACATGTTCTGTGCCTCGTAACCCGGCGTGCTCGACAAACGACCGAGCACGATCAGCAGAGCAACAAGAAATTGGCGAATATGCGATGACCTTCTGACCCGAAAGCTGACTGATTCTCCCCTTTTTTAATTTATCACATTGCGGTTGTTTCTAGCAGTGCCAAAATTTACATTATACAACATAAACTGTCCATGCCAATATCGAACCACAATTAATCAATTCTTCTTACAAAGATAGAGCGCGATATAGGGCGGCATGTTGTTATGGGCTGCTTGACTTTGGCTTTCCTTTTGTGGGCCAGCGGTTAGTTTTCCTGTTTTGCCATGATATGGAGGACCATCTTCCACAAGAAGGCGCGCTGGATGGTGATTACCTTTGACGTCATAGCCCCATTCTAGTCCACCGACGGGATGTTGATGAGGTGGTAGCTCGTTCGGAGATAACAAATGGCTTTCGGTGCCACCATGCTGGCGAAGGGAACGATTCGCTAAGGGCGCACCTTTTTCATCCAGCCCAAAACGTCCTGGTGCCGTGCTCGGGTCACCAACGCCAACAATTGAACGCCCGCGGCCTTCTTTGAATGGCGACCAGCCTTGCGGACACGTGTCTTGAGTCAAGTCAGCGCGATCAAACGCTAGTATGGCACCTCGCGGTACACCACCGAGATCTTCCATTATGTATGGCTTCAGGTAGAGCCACCAACCCATAAGTGCCAAGACTATGAGTCCTACAGAAGCGCCGAGTAGCCAGCGAACAATGTTGCGGGTTGCCTCCGATAGAACTGCCCGCCGAATTTCGTCCGATGGTTGCCCCGATATTGATGGTTGCGGTCCGTCCGAGGATTTGGTGGAGGCAGAATCACGATCGTTCATGCTCTATTGTCTCACTTTAGGAAGGCGGCACTCTATGCTTGCCGGCCGCTACGCGCAGTTTGTCCACGCATACAATGCGGGGAATGCCAGCTGGCAACGTCGACAGGAGGACGTCAGTCGCGGGCGACATGTTCCGCGATGCCGGCAAGCTCGACCGGGGGGCAGTCGGGAAAGCGGGCAATCAGCGACAGGCTGCCGCCCATCGCCTCCACCGTCCTACGCAGCGTGGATAGCAAAAGGTCACTCCGCTGTTCCAGCCGGGAGATGGCATCCTGGCTGATACCGAGCTCGCGGGCGACGCTCGCCTGGGTGAGCAGGCGGGCCTTGCGCAGCTCGCGCAGCGTCATTTCCTCGGCGGTCAGTTCCGCCGCCCGCTCCTCGATCCGCCGCCGGCGCTCGGGCGGCAGTTCCGCCATCATCTCGTCAAGGCTCACGGTCATCGCGTTCCTCCTTCATCGGGGGTGATGGGTGCCTTGGTGGGGCCTCGGTGGGGCTTGCCGCCATCGCCGCAAGGCCGTAGAGTACTACACTAACGTGCTGAAAGTGCTTAAATTCGTGAAGCACACAACCACAATACGGGAGGGCGCAGGGTGGCAAACATAAAGTTCTCATACTCCGGGAGCATCAACAACGAAAGGGTTGTTGGCAACGGTGAGCTATGTGCGGACGAAAGTACAGGGGAGTTCCATGCAAAGTGCATGTTTGACACCATCGCATCTGGCTTTCATCCGCTGATTTCGGGAGTTTCTTGGGTTAGTATATCTTGCAGCAATGGTGCAAAACGGATCTCAGGGGCCGCAAACATTCATTCGTTAACTGAGCTGCCGTATCGTAGTATAAGAACCGTTTCGGTTGTCGAGGAACACAGTAATACACCATATGGAATTTTTCGAATCGATGGTCAATTTTCGGCTCTGAAAAACGGCGCGCTAGATGCCAAAGTAGTGTTGAGCGGTGCGTATCACGGGCCAATTGATCTGGATGTTTCTTGCTTCTCTGGCTACGACTTGGCGGTGTTTCCTATGGAATGGGCGGATCGTCCAGCACTATTTGGAGTTACGCATATACCGATTTCCTATGGTGACAGCAGGGTCGTAGCGAAACACGAGCATCTTTATCTCTTTGACAGGGGCATGGACGGCGAGCTTTCTCCAAACGATATGAAGGTCAAAGTGAATCTCCTAGTTTGGAAAAAAGATGAAAGAAGCCTCAAAGTGCAGGGGACAGCAGAAATGCATCCTTGTGAGGACGGCGCAAAATTAGTCTGGTATCCCTGATCCCCAATGCATGAGTGAGTAATGAAACTGGCGATTTGCGGCTGATCAGTTACATCGGGTCAGTTAAGAGTAAGCATTGTCGGCGCGACATCGCTTGCAGCGCATCTGGTGCAACATTCGGTTAATGAATCGGCGGTGCGGATCACGGAGAGCATTGCTGGAGACTCGCCGGAGACGTAACCGAGATCGTCGCTGGTCGTCTCGACGGCTGGCCGGCCGGGTCAGTCGGGCAGCGAGTCGAACGGATTGATCACGGGAATGTCGAGCGGTGCGAAGTGCCGTACGTTCCGGGTGAGAACCGTAAGGTCGTGGACACCGGCCGTCGCCGCGATGGCAAGGTCGGCAAAGCCCGGCGCCTGACCCGTGGCACGTGCTCCGTCCATCAGCAGTCCGGCGAGGCGCGCTGCGGGAATGTCGAACGGCATCACCCTGTCAGTAGAGATGAAGAACGACATCGAGCCAGTCGTCGAGACGGTCGGCACGGACGAGGCCGCCGGACCGCCTCAGCTTGGCGATGCCGTCGCCGATCTCGGCCACGGTGACGGTCGACAGGAAGAGGTCGTCGGAACGCGCGTCCAGCCAACCGGCCAGGGCGGCGGCACCTTCGCGGTGGCCGGGAGCCCCCATCGAGAGGACGTTCGTATCCACCAGGTACAAGGCGGAACCTAAAGTCCGGCGTCGCGTAACGGGCTCGTATTGCGCGGCGCGACGTCACCCTCTTCAAGCCCCGAGGTGGCAAGCAGGCGGCCGAACGACGGGACCTGGCTAAGGCGGTTCCATTCGTCGAGGCCGACGAGGACAGCCCGGGGCTGTCCGTGCCGGGTGATGACGGCGGTATCACCCTTGGCGGCTCCTTCCACGAGGGCCGACAGCGTGGCTTTGGCCTCGCGCAGCTGTACCGTTCGCATGACTCCCTCCCGAACCAATGTAGTCACAATAGCTTGCGGCACCGGGATCGGCAACAGGCCCAGGACACCGCATGTCCCGCCGCGGTGGTCTAGGACCTTCAGGCCCGCAACCCGAGCGTCGCCGGCATGATGGTCGGGCGAACGGGGAAGGGAAGTGCCCGCAGGCCGGACTATTTTTGGCGAGGTGTTGATTTTGGAACCGTGGCCCATATGCTTCGCGGGAAGCGTATGGGAAGCAGGAGAAATACAGGATCGGGCGCCTGCGGTCGGGGTTTGTCCACGGTGGATTGGAGGACGGCGCGACGAGGCAGGCAGGAGACGGTCGAGGCGTCGGGAGTGCTGGTGGGCTTGACCGGTCGGTGAGTGGCGTCCGGCTTCTCCCGGGTTCGTCACCGAGGCGCGGTCGGGGCTGCGTCGCGCGGGCTGCTTCCTTTGGGTTCGCGGACGTGTTAGAAACGGTTGACTGATTTCTGCGCGACTCCCGTTGCCATCGGGTCGCGATGGCCTTGGGATCGCCTCGAAAGAGGGTGGATGAGCCATGAACGCAATGCTTGACAGGGTTCGGACGGCGTTATCCGCCATGCTTCCCCGGCTTTCGGTTTCGGGGTTGACAAGCGCGTTGGATGAAGGTTCGGGTATAATGAAGCCGGGTCGCCGGGTCGCCGGGTCGCCGGGTCGCCGGGTCGCCGGGTCGCCGGGTCGCCGGGTCGCCGGGTCGCCGGGTCGCCGGGTCGCCGGGTCGCCGGGTCGCCCAACCTGCGTCTTCATGGGACCCCTCTCGCCCGCTAGCCTCCCCGCCTGAGTCTTCCGCCTCCGCCGGCCGGCGCTCCGACGCCCGCCGGCCCACTACCTCCTCCGACAGCTTCGATCCTGCCTCAGCCCGCACCGCTGCGGGTGTCCGTCATGCCGCCCGCCGTGTGTGGCGCAGTCTGTTGGCCGCTCTTCTGTGCCTGCCGATGCTGGCAGGACTCACGACCGGAGCCGCCGCGCAGAGCGGCGGCACAGTGCAGTTTTCCCAGGGTTCGTTCACCATCCCGGAGGCCGCCGGCGCGGGTTCCTCGTGGGTGGATCAAACCGGACTCGATCTATTCGCCACGACTGGCAGCGGTGTTGCCAGTATGTTCATAACGGCAACCGACGGGACAGCGGTATTAGGCACTGACTATCGAATGAATAGAATCACCAACTCAAGTACCATCCGTTTTTCTACCAGTCGAAGTCCTGCAACCATGGGGTTTGCCACCTTCCCCAACAGCGCTGACGCGGCTGACAAATCATTCACAATCAGCTTGTCGTTCGACTACAACCCCGACAGCATGACCCTCGGCTCGCGCACGACGGCAACGGTCGTCATCCGCGACAACGACCCCACCGTCGTAAGCCTGGCGAAGGTGGGCTCCGCGACCGCCATCAACGAGGGCCAGAAGGTCGAGTTCACGGTGACGCTGGGCCGCGCGCTGATTGCGGGCGAGATCATCGACGTGCCGCTTGTGATCGGCGGCACGGGGGTCACCACCGGCGACTGGAGCCTTGCGAAGAAGTCGGGCGCGACCAACACGGGCGTCGCGCTGCGGGACACCGGCACGGCGACCCCGAAGGTGCGCTTCAGCGGCGCGGGGGCGCAGACGGCGACGCTGGAGCTGATGGCGACGGATGACGGCACGTCTGACTCCGGCGAGACTTTCAATATCGCGCTCGGCGCGGACAGCGCCTTCGACGCCGCCGGCCTCGGCACCAATGTCGGCGGCGGCGCGGAC
>JAJDXS010000036.1 GCA_022823145.1 Gemmatimonadota bacterium | reverse complement strand
GTCCACCAGGTCACCGATTGGCCCGTAGATCCGGTCGCCGATGAGCGGGTACAGGGCGGAGCGCAGCGTCAGGGGCAGCTTCCTGCGAAACCCGAAGTAGGCCAGGCACAGCCCGACCACGACGTACACGGACCATCCGTGAATGCCCCAATGGAAGTAGGTAACGCGCATGGCGTGCACGGCGCGCTGCTCGTCGAGCAACACCGCACCCGCCAGGTCGGCGCTCGGGTTGTTCGGGTAACCCGCGCTCTGGCTGTTGTCGAAGTAAAAGAGTGGTTCGGCGATGGAGAAGAACAGCAGTCCGATCCCGATGCCTGCCGAGAACAGCATGGCGAGCCAGGAGGAGGTCTTGAACTCAGGCGAGGAAGCGTCATCGCCGAGCCGGACCCCGCCGAACCGGCTGCACACGAGGAACAGGCAGGCGAGCACGTTGGCGCCGACGACCAGGAAGTAGAACCAGCCGAGCGTGCCCTCGATCCAATCGCGGATGCGGCCGAACAGTGTGCCGGCGGCGTCCACGTCCCAGACCGTGGCGAGGACGAAAGCCAGCACGACGCCCTTGGCGGCCAGCGCCATCCGGGGATTCAGTCCTTTCCACAGCCCGGCTTCCGCCGTGGTTCGCCGGTGCCGCCCGCTCCTCATTGTGTTTGGGTGGGCCGTTTCCTAAGACACCGGCTAATGCACTTTGCCCGTCCCGTGCCACCGCTCTGCCCACGCCCCCCGCCCAGCGGTCGAAGACCGTCCATGTAGCGCGGCCCCGCGCTATTTCAGAACGAGACGGTCGCGGTCATGGATATGGTTCGGGCAGCGCCCAGCCATGCCGCGTTCTCCGTGATCGCGGACAGGTAGGGGGTGTCGAGCAGGTTGTTCGCGACGATCGAGAACTCGGTCGACCGGAACAGGTCGCTCAGCTCCTCGCCCCTGAAGCTGACGTATGCGTCCACCGTCCAGTAGGCGTCGGTGTACCAGTCCGCTGTCAGGCTGACGCGGCGCGATGCCGTGTACTTTGCCGACAGCCCGCCGCCCAAGGGTCCGTCGCGGTCGAGGGAGACGACCCAGAGCCGGGGCGGCACGCCGGTCACGTCGGTGCCGGGCACGATGCCCTGGCTGGCGTCGACGAGCGGGTCGTCGGTCCCGACGTACTTCGAGTCGTTGAGCGTGAGGGCGCTGTACAGGGAAGTCCGGCCCGTCAATGCCACGGTGGCGGCCAACTCGACACCACTCGTTTCGATGCCGCCCGCGTTGAAGTAGGCTCCGCCTCCGGGGATGAGATAGTTGGGTCCTGCGGGCGTCTGCGGGCCGAGGTAGAAGATCCGGTTGTCGAAGTCGATGGAGTACAGGGTGGCGCTCAGGGCGATCCGCTCGCCTGCGTACTGGACGCCGACATCGACGTTCGAGGCTGTCTCGGGCTCGAGGCGGTCCAGACTGCGGCCCGGCACCTCGAGAAGGTTGCTGCCGATCGCCCGGAAGTTCTCGGCATAGCCTACGAACAGATCGAGGCCTTCGGCCGGCGTCTCGTAGGTGAGGCCGCCGGAGAAGAGCAGCTTCGAGTCGGAATCGACATCAAGAGTCCGGTCGACCCCGAACTGGTCGTCGCGCGACACGGAGACGAGGTACTGCTTGAGGCCGCCGGTCAACTCGAACGGACCGAAGTAGAGCGTCTCCTCGGCGTACCACTTGAAGACGCCTTGCGGGAACTCCCACTCGTACTGGTGCCAGTACGCCCGCTCGTCCCACTTGAAGTTGATCGCGGGGTCCAGAATGCGATGCCAGTCGCGTCCGAGGTCCCGCTGCGAGTTCTCGTACCAGATGCCGGCGCGCAACACGCTGCCCCGTCCCCCGCCGAACAGCGCGGACCACTCCCCGTCGATGTTCACGCCGAGGCGGTTCTTCCCGTAGTGGCTGTGGCGGTACGACTGCACCGCGCTCGCCCCCGGGTGGCAGGCCGGATCGACTTCCGGTCCGCCCGAACCGTAGTAGTTGAAGATATAGGACGACGCGCATCCCGGCGTGGGGCCGACGGCCGCTCCGTTGCTGTCCACGAACCGGATCACGCCGAGCTGGGTGCCGCCCCGCACGGGCGCGCGGCCCATCAGTTCCGACTCGGATCCGTCCCCGTCGTCCACCACGTCGACGATGTAGGGCGGCAGCCAGTCGCCCCGTCCCCAGTTGTGATGGTTGTATGCGCCCACACTGAGGGAGATCAGGTCGCTGACGGACCAGTCGGCCTTCACGTAGGCGAGCGTGTTCTTGCGCCGGGTCTGCCAGCCGGGCCGGTAGAACTGGTTCAGGTAGGGCACGCCCGGCCAGTGGCCGATCAGCCGGTCCCAGCGCGGGTCGGCCCGGAAGTCCGCATCGCTGTAGAGCCGCTGGTAGACATCCTCGTGGATGTCGTCGTGGGAGAAGTAGCCGGTGAGGTCGAGGTTGCCGTGCGAAGACACGATCTTGGCGGCGACGTGCTCCCGCTCGTTCCTCGCGGAGCCCTCCATCCAGTCGGTCGCCTCCTGCCGGATAGCGGCGACCCAGGCACGCGTCGTGCCGCCGAACAGCGATCCGGTCTCGATCCGTGCGGCGAACCGCTGACCCTCGTTCTCGCCGATCGTGACGGAAGCCGTCTGGCTTGCCTCCTCCGCCGGGTCGGCCGTCAGGAAGTTGAGCGTTCCGCCCAGCGCCTCGACCGACCGCGAGGCGATGTCGGCGGTCCCCTGCGACACCTCGACCCCGCCGAGGTTCATCGGATCCACGAACCGGCTCGCCTTCGCGCCGCTCCAGTAGTCCGACGTACCGTTGGGGAATCCGTCGATGGTGGTGCCGATCTGCACATCGTTGATCGTCGACTGGAACCCGCGCATGACGACGTTGCTCGACCAGTCGTCGAAGGCATACCCGTCCCCCTCCTGGACCGACACGCCGGGAAGGTTGTCGATCACCGAGGTCACGGCGGTGATGCTCGACTGCTGCCTAATCATCGGCTCCGCGACGAAGTTGCGCGCGAAGACCGTCGGTTCCTCCGCCACCACGCTCAGCGGATCAAGCTGGAAGAAGGGTTGCAGAACGATCTGGACATTTTCAACCGCGCCCGCGCGGACGGTGACCGGGATCTCCCGCGCAGCATAGCCGAACAGGTTGGCGGTTACGACGTAGTTGCCGACGGCGAGATCGGTGAACTCATAGGCCCCATCGGCGTCGGTGAGGTCTTCCGCGTCCACGCCGGAGCCGGTCAGCGTCACCCGGACACCGGGCATGGCGTTGCCGAACGCGTCCTCGACCGTGCCCCTGATGGTTCCCTCGGACTGCGCGGCCACGGGCGCTGCGGCCAGCAACAACAGAAGCGAGGCTCGGGCACAGACGGCTGAGAATAGGCTGAGGTTGCTCTGAAAGGTTGTCATGGCGACGAACTCCCATTCTGCGGACGCTGCGGCAGTGTAGCTGACTCTCCGGGTCCGTTCGGTTGTAGTCGCCAAGCAAGTTAGCTGCTACGATGACCATGAGCGAACGAGTGAGCCCGAACGGAGCGAGGCTTCCACTCCGTGCGGCGATGGGGCGGCCCAACCCGACTGGGATGCCGCCTTGGCAGTGTATCGGTGCACACTCAGTCTATCCAGGATGTTGCCAGCCTAACTGGCTCTGGCCATGCGCCAGCCGCCGCTTCGGGTCCCAACGGGCGGAACACGGGGAGTCCAGCGGCGTCCGGTCAGCCGCCGGAAGCGTTGGCAGCCTGCCTCTAACCGCTTGCTCCCCGGTGTTTGGTCCGACATGCTGAACCTGCACCGGCGTTCGCGCCCGCGTCCGCCTCAACACTAGGAACGCAACTGGAGAACCCGGCGATGATCCATCAACCCACCAGCGTGGACCAGTCCGACAGGATCGTCCCGATCAACCTTCGGCAGAGCGGCCGCACGCCGGCAGAACTGCTCATCTCCACCCGGGTTCGGAAGTCCCCCTACTGGCATCTGTCGCATGAAGCGGGCTGCTGGCGGGCCACCGTCTACAACCGCATCTACCATCCCCGCGGCTCCGTGCGGCCCGAGGACGGCGGCGCGGCGACGGAGCACGAGGCGCTGACCCGGGACGTCACCGTTTGGAACGTCGCGGTGGAGCGCCAGATCCGGGTCAGGGGACCAGAGGCGGAACGGTTTACCGACTACGTGATCACCCGGGACGCGACCCGCATCGAGCCAATGCACGCGAAATACGTCATCGTCTGCAACGAGAAGGGCGGCATTCTCAACGACCCGGTGCTGCTGCGGCTTTCCGAGGACGAGTTCTGGTTCTCGCTTGCCGACTCCGACCTGCTGTTCTGGCTGCAGGGCGTCAATGTCGGGCTCCGGATGGAGGTGGAGATCGACGAAATCGACGTCTGTCCCCTGCAGATCCAAGGGCCGAAGTCGCTCGACCTCATGGTCGACTTGGTGGGCGAAGGCGTCCGCGACATCCCATACTACGGAATCATGGGAGCGGAGATCGCGGGCTGTTCCGTGGTGGTTTCCCAGTCTGGGTTCTCGGGCGAGAAGGGGTACGAGATCTATCTGCGCGATGCCACCCTGCACGCCGAGAAGTTGTGGCGCGCGGTGCTTGGGGCGGGCGAGGCGCACCGATTGATGGTCATCGCTCCGGGCCACCAGCGCCGGATCCAGGCCGGTATCCTGTCCTGGGGGCAGGACATCGACCATGAGACGAGTCCGTTCCAGTGCAATCTGGCCTACCAGGTGCCGCGCGAGAAGCAGGGGGACTACATCGGACGGGCCGCGCTGGAGCGCCAGCGCGCCGAGCTCGACGCCGGGCGCTGTCCGTTCGCCATGGTCATGGTGGGGATGACGCTGGGTGGAAAGCCCATTGACGACTACGCCCCGGACTTCTGGCTCGTCTCGGACGCGGACGGCGGAGACCCCATCGGTTATCTCACTTCGCCTTGGCACGCCCCGGAACTGGGCTGCAACATCGCGCTCGGGTACGTCCCCGCAGGGAAGTCGGGCGTGGGCACAGATCTCGCCGTATGGTTGCCCGACGAATACGCCAGCGCGCCGGGCCGGCCGGACCGCGCGCAAGTGTGCGAGGTTCCCTTCCGCCCCTCCGTGAACCCCAGCGCCCGCGAGGTGGCGCTGGCCCGGGGCCTCGACGCAACGGTCTGACAGACGGCGTTTCCGTCCAGGCGACTCGACGGGACGTTCTGGCAGTGGTCGCGCTTCGATTCACCGTTTTTCATGGAACCCATCGGCGGTTCCTCCCAAATCGGCGGCTGGGAGACTCGAAAGCCATTCGGCGGCGTCCGCGAGGCCGCCGAAGGTGAACAGATGAATGCCCACGGCGGGCGTGTTCTCCAGGGCGGCCAAGTGCCGGGCGAGCGCCAACGCGACGGGGGTCGGTGACCAACTGCCCGCCAAGCGTGCGAGGCCCGGCTTGCGCATCAACGCCCGGGCGGACGCCACGACGCCGGAGCGGACAGCGTACCCGACCAGTGCGCTCAGTGCGACCGGTCCCGGCACGCCGATTCGGACGGGCAGGGTGCATCCGGCCTCCCTCGTCCGCGCCAGCCAGGCGAGCGCGGGAGAGGGCGAGAACACGAACTGGGTCACGATCCATAGCTCCGAACCCGTCGCCCGGGCGTATTCCGTCTTGCGCCGGAGCGCTTCATCCAGCTCAGCCTGGCCGACGAGGGGGTGCCCCTCCGGATACGAGGTGACGCCCAGCCGCCGGAGACCGTGCCCGGCGAGCAGCCCGGAATCGAGCAGGGACGGCGTATCGGGGTACGGGCCTGCGGGCGTGTCGCGGTCTCCGGCCACCAGCATCAGGGAAACCACTCCGCTCTCGACCAGTGCGGCGAGCCAGTCGTCGAGTTGACCCGAACTCCGCACCGAGCGCGCTGGCAGGTGCGGCACCGGCGTCATGCCAGCCGCCAGCACCCGTTCGCAGGCGACGACCGTGTCCGCCCACCGGCCCTTGGGCGGGAACGGCACATAGATGGAAGATCCGCGCGGGAGGTGGCTGGCGAGGGCTCTCGGCGGCGGAACCTGACCTGCCAAGATCTCGACCGAGGCGCCGAGAGCCAAGGCGCGAAGCGCTGCACGGGTCCCGGTCTCTAGCGGAGATGGCATTCGGTTGCACGGGCGGGTCGACCGCCACCGGGGATGCTGGCCACCGGTCGTGGATCGACGGTCTTCAGATCCGACCGCCGAGCCGCAGCCACCTCAGGTGGTTGCGCACGTTGTCGTGCTCGAAATAGGCGTCCTGAAGGTGGCGCCGGCCGTCCGAGCGAAGGGCCGTGCGGCCGTGCAGCACCCGGTGCCCGTCGCAAAGCAGAATCTGCCCGCCCTCCAAACGGAAGTTGACCTGGGAATCGGGGGAGTTGACGCGCCTGGACAGCTCGTGGTAGGCGGCGTAGAAGTCGGCCAGCCGAGGCTCGGACAGGGGAATGGTCTGCATTTGCGCGGTGTTGAAGCGCACCAACCGGACCTCATCGTCGCTGTCCAGTTCGACCATCGGCTTGACGGCGTAGCACTCGTATTCCTCGCTGAAAATGCGGAATGGCACCGGCACCGCACACAGCACGTCGAACTTGTCGGGGTGATCGCGGCGCAGTTCGCTGAGCAGGCCGAAGCCGTCCACGACGATGGATTCGCCGCCTTCGCACTCGTTCACCAGCATGTGCAGCGCCTGCACGTTCGGCGGCCATGTGTAGCTGGTGAAGTCGTTGTGCGGCGCGACCGCCAGACCCGTGTGCGCGATGTTGTATCCCTTCGGATCGACCTTGACGTTATGGATGCGCTCGAACAGCACCTCGCGGATCGGGCCGAGCCGGGCCGCGAGCTGCTCCGACGAGTCCGGTTCGGTGGGGGCGTCGACCAGCACGCAGACCCCGGTCCGCAGGAACTCCTCGATCAGCTCTGCTGCGGCGCGGTCGCTCGCCAAGAAACGCTGATAGTCGAATCTCCGCGGTCGGAACCGGCCATCCCAGTAGTGCAGGTCGAAGCGAGGCTGGCTCAAGAAGCCGTGGACCTCGCTCGACCGATAGCGGGTATGGTGTCCGTCCGGCCACTCAATGAAGATCGCCTCGTCCTTGGATCCGGCGCATTCGATGCCGACTTTGAGGGGTCGAAGGTCCTCGGGGACCCGGAAGAGGTGGAACCGCTTCTCCGTCGTCTGCTCGACGCGGCACTCGCCGCAACCGCAATTGTCGCGCAGCCAGAGGTAGGGAAGATCGGTCTGCGCGCCGCCGCTCCAGGTGGCGCACAGGGAATCCGCGTTGCGAGTGAGGTCGCTGATCGAGTGATGCATGGTCGATTCCCTCGGGTGCGTGGTGACCGGCCCGATGCTTGCTCGGCCGGAAGGACTTCGGGCGTCGGTGTTTCGAGCCGGAAGCGCGACGCACGCACACGCCACCGAGTATCAGAATGCGCCCTTCCAGCGCGCGTCAAGCTGCAGGGCCCCGGCTGAGGCAGCCCGGTCGCCATCCCTAGCTCCGAGTGGTGCGCGAAGCGGGCCGGGCGTAGGTCCGGGACTCGGGCGTCACTCCCTTGACTCGGCTCTCGGTTTGGACCCACGCTTCCTACGGTCGGAAGCCCTTGTTTCGAGAGTGATATGCATGGAGGATGCGACAAAGCCCAACAACCCGAGGGTGAGCTTCACCAGGATGGCGGACGGCACCCGGGAGGACTACGAACTGCTTGATCGCCTTGAGGAGGAGTTCGCCGCCGGAACCGCCGACCGGGTGCTGACGCACCTCCGTGAGCTGTCCGGTTCGCTGTCCGGCTACCAGGTCGACCGGCTGGAGCATTCGCTGCAGAGCGCCACCCGTGCGTATCGGGACGGCGCGGACGAGGAGATGGTGGTGGCGGCGCTCCTCCACGACATCGACGATCTCCTGGCCCCGCACAGCCACGGGGAATTGGCCGCCCTGCTGCTGCGTCCCTATGTGACCGAGCGAACCTGCTGGATCGTCCGCACCACGGCCTGTTCCAGTACTACTACTACGCCCATCATGGGGGCGGCGACCGCAACGCTCGCGACAAGTACCGCGACCACCCTTGGTATCAGGACGCCGTGGACTTCTGTCACCGCTGGGACCAGTGCGCGTTCGATCCCGACTACGATTCTCTGCCGCTGGAGTTCTTCGAGCCGATGGTGCGCCGCATCTTCGCCCGCGAGCCGTTCAGTCTTGCATCGAGGGAGCAAGCATGACCACGCATTCGAAACGGCATCCCCCAACCCAGTCCAGCCATCGCGTGCCCTCGGCGTTTTCACGGCTTGGCCCCCGGTTGCCGGAGAAACCCGATCGAGGCGGACGCCGTAGAGCTTGAAAGTGAGACCTCGTCGCGAAGTTGGATCCTCCAACCGGAAAGCTGTCGGGCGAGCGCATTTGATAGCCCCGAGCACTCGGACCTAAGGCCGCACCGGAATGTGAAAACGACGCGGGGGGCCGATTCACACTTCGGACTGCCCGCGATTCACACTGGCCGTCCTGCTTATCCTGCGGTGCAGCAACGTCTTACGGATGAGAGGCCGGATCGCCCGTGGCGCACCAGCGGCTCGGGCGGTGGCGGGAGCGACCCCCCGCCCAGAGGGCTTGGTGCGGCATAGCGGCGAGTGTGTTTTCACAACTCGCCGCCCGCCTTCCCAGGGGTCGCTCCCGCGCCAGAGATCCGTGCCGGAAGGCCGTTCAGCGCCGCTTCAAGGCGGCGGAGCTAGCGGTCGCCGTCCAACCGTCCGTCGGAGCAGTGGGCGTTGCCGTTGCCACTCGATTCGCCGGACGAGCCTTCGTGGTCCGACGCGACCGGACGGTCCTTTCACCCCCTGCGTTACGTTGATTCCAACGTTTCGGTTTCGCACCCGAACCACTGGCCCGGCCTCGACGGGCCGGTGCATTCACCACCCCGGGATCGGACCATCGCGATGGGCAAGCTGTTGCTCTTGGGTCTTGCGCTGCTGCCCGCTCACGTCGAGGCGCGGGAGAGGCCGCGCCGACCCGCTGAAGCCGAGCCTGCGGGGATGGGCGTGTCTTGCAGGCGCGAGAGTGGCCCTCGTTGGTTTCCCCCGATTAGCTTGGAGGACCAGCATCGCCCGATCCAGAGGAGACACACGTGTCCATCGACACAATGGAGCAACTACGCACGGTCTATCGTCCGCCCGCGCCGAGGGCCGAGCTCAAGGTCCTGGATCGTCTGGACGCCCACTGCCGGAACTTCATCGCCCTCTCGCCGTTCTACGTCATCAGTTCCGCACGCGCTGACGGGCGTGCCGACGCCTCCCCGCGCGGCGATCCGCCCGGCTCGTTGGCGCATGTTCTGGACGACGCGACTCTGCTGCTTCCCGACCGGCCGGGGAACCGTCAGGTGGATACGTTGATGAACCTCGTCGAACGTCCCTACGTGGGCCTGCTGTTCTTCGTGCCGGGTTTGACCGAGACGCTGCGCATCAACGGCCGGGCCGATATCTCCACCGACCCGGCGCTGCTCGAACTGCTCGCGATCAAGGGCAAGCCGCCCATCTCGGTCCTCAAGGTGGCGGTCGAGGAAGCGTTCCTTCATTGCGCCAAGGCCCTGATTCGGGCGCGGCTCTGGGACCCGTCAGCCCAGGTCGAACGGTCGTGCTATCCGACCTACGGGCAGGTGTTGGCGGACCAGATCGAAGGCGCGGATGCCCGCCAGATCGACGACGGTGAGGCGAAGAGCGCGCGGACCGAACTCTATTGATCGGGACGTGGGGCGTGGGCTCCGCTTTACCCCATTGGGTCCCCAAGCGGCACCTCGCAGATCGGTTGGGGTGGCTGTCCACGCCTGAACCCCCTGCGCCCGGTGCGAATGATGATCCGTGCCATGTGCCGTGCCGCACTGCGATATGCATTCAACGTGCGGGGTCGACTCACGCCGGAACGCTCCCCGGATTCACGCGGCGGCGTCAGAACGCGACGGTCGTGGTCATGGATATGTTACGGGCAGCGCCCGAGCCATGCCGCGTTCTCGGTGATCGCGGACAGTTAGGGGGTGTCGAGCAGGTTGTTCGCGACAATCGAGAACTCCGTTGACTGGAAGAGGTCGCTCAGCGCTTCGCCGCCGAAGCTGACGTATGCGTCCACCGTCCAGTAGGCGTCGGTGTACCAGTCCGCGGTCAACCTCACGCGGCGCGCTGCCAGCCATGCCAAGCTTCAGCGACTGGAACCAGTCCAACGTATAACCGCGCCTCCCACTCCGTTCGGCCAGCGAGGGGACGGCGACTGCGGCGGGGGCCAGCCCGCCAGCAGACTGGACGACCAAGGGAAGCGGGGGAGCCTCCGCGCCCCGCACGCTTGACCGGACTGCGTACCTCGGCGATGGTTTGCGCACCTCCAGTGCCCCGGGTCAGGACCGCACACGCCCGCGAAAACGACACGGGGTGTCGATGCGCACCCCGTGGCTCCCGGCGTGCGCACCGGCGGGGCGGCGCAAGCCGCAGCGCGCGAACGTCTTGCGCTTCGCGGTCCCGGGGAGCCCGGGCCGCAGGGACCGTTCGGGCGGGGCCGGGAGCGACCCGGCAGTCCGAGGGACTGCTGCGGGTTCGGGGCCGGGCGCGTTTGCGCACCCCCGGCCCCTCTCCCTCGGGTCGCTCCCAGACCAGCGATCCCTGGCGGGAAGGGCTCGTTCAGCGCCGCTACAAGGCGGCGGAGCAAGCGTTCGCCGACCATCCTTCCGTTGGAGCGGCGGCCATCCTCGTGGCCAATCGATTCGCCGGACGAGCCCGTGTTGTCCGACGCGGCCGGGCGATCCATTCGCCCCTGCGTTACGTTGATTCCCAACGTTGCCGTTTCGCACCCGAACCACCGTCTCTGCTTCAACGGGGCCGGTGTGTTCTCCACCCGGGGGATCGGACAATCGCGATGAGAAAGCTGTTGCTCTTGGGGCTGGCGCTGCTGCCCGCGCAGGCCGAGGGGCAGGAGAAGCCGGGCCGGACGATGCTCGAAGCGGGCCTCGTCGGCGGCAGCGGCGACGCCTGCCCGGGACGCTACGTCGGCATCAAGGGACGGGTCACCGGGCCGGTGTCCCTGTACGGCATGGTCGAGACCTACCGCTGCGCCGATTTCGCGGGCTCCGCCAACCGCATTGGAACGTCCGTCCGGCTCGGGCGGGAGCGCTGGTTCGTTCGCCCGGCGCTTCGCGCGGGCGTCGAGTACGATAGCGGCGACGTGTCGCCGACCGCCGGGGCGAGCTTGACGTTTGGACGACGCTACGGCGCGCGCTTCATCCTCCACCTCGGGGAGGCTTCCGGAGGCACCCTGACGCTCGTCCAGATGGGTGGGTACGTCTCGTTTTGAGCCCTCCACGAACGGCCCGGAGGCGACTGCTTCAGCGCACGGACCCAACCAACCGCGGAACACGGACTCGATGGCCTTCCCGCAGGGATTGTTGGATCGGGAGCGACCCAGGGCGAGGGTGGGATGGCAGCGCACATCCCAACCGTCCCCGTGCCGTACCAGGCACCCCGAAGGGATGGGTCGCTCCCGTCCACGGCCCGGAGACCCGGATCGGCAGCGGCGATCCGCAGCCGTGGCACAACGCCAAGCCGTCCAGCGACTTGCGAATCCTGCGTTCCGCACGTCAAGGCGGCATTTCCTTGCACATCGACCCCGATTTGAGACGGACACCGACGGATCGGCAACCGCACCCGCCCATGGACGGTCAAATCCCGCCCTCGGAGAAGCGGCTCGAACCCCAAACGGAATAGCCGTGAATCACGCCTCCGGGGAGGCCCGATCGGAGCAGTTCCCGCATCTCAACGAGGCGGTGAAGGCAGCCGTTGAGACCGCCCAGTTCCTCGACGACCGCCTCGTCCCTTCCCCGGATGGCATTCTCAACGCGCACGATCTCGCGCCGGACGGCCGCGATGGTCTTGGGCTGCCGGCTGGGCTCTTCGGTGGTGGCGGCACCGACCCAGTTGCCTAGGATCGTCCGTGCGCGTCGGAGTTCCCTCGGGCCGCCTGCGACCCCGACGGCCTCGACCGACCAGCCCAGCTCCCTCAGCGCCTCCCAGAGCTTCAGGTGCCGATCCCGCCACGAACGGAGCGCCGTCGAGGTGTCGTAGCCGGGATCGGCGTGGACGAACACGGCGCGGCGGGAGTCCAGCGCCACGGGCATCCCGCGCGGGAAATATCGCCGCGCGCCCTCGGCGGCGCCCCGGTAGATGCGGGCGGGCAGGAGCGAACGAGCGATGCCGAGCGCCTCGAACGCGGTGACCTTCTCCGACTCGGTCGGCAGCCAGGGCTGGCCGGTGTGCTCGATCACGTAGTCGAACGAGAGCAGGCGGCGCAGGGCCACTTCGGGCGAGGTGATCCTCCGGTGGCGA
>JAJDXS010000072.1 GCA_022823145.1 Gemmatimonadota bacterium | reverse complement strand
CCTTCGCTCCGCGAGCAGTCAAACCCTAATGGGTCAGCCCTTCAGCGGATCTCGGGCGGAAGTCGCTTCACGGTAATCACGGGAACGTCGAACTCGTCCGCTCCGATGAAGGCGACGAGGCCGCCGGGGCCGAAAGCGTCGGGCATGTCCGGTAGCGCCGCGGTCCCCGTCCCGAGCGTGCCGGCGTAGCGCCCGTCCGGCGGATCGGCAGAGGTCTGAATCCCGGCAGGAAATCGCCTAAAGTCTTACGGGGCTGCACGATCTGCGCTTCCTGCCGTTGTACCGGACCCTGCTGGACCGTGCCGCGAAAGCGGGAAAACCGGGCCTGAACGGCGGGACTTCCGCCCGCGCCGTCCTCCTCGCCGAAGGCCCCGAAAGTCGACCTGTCGGCCCCTCGGGCCGAGAAGCCAAGTCGTTCAGGTGCATCGGTGCTCCGACCTGCCGTTCCTTGGCCTTGGGAAGGGCGACAGGGCCAGAGTGGAAGTCAGCTTGCTCGGGTGATTGGTCATTCGGTAATGATCGTCTTGCCATGGGACAGAGCAAGGGGAAGGCCGAAGAGCGGAGACCATCGTGGAGGTGTACGCTTCTCCGGAGCGTGTGCCTTGTCTTCAGCCTGTTGACGGTCCGTGTGGTGGCGCTGCAGGCCTTTACCATAACGTCCGGATCCATGGAGCCCACGTTGATGGCGGGGGACTTCTTGTTCGTCAACAAGGCGGCGCTGGGCTCGCGAATCCCGTTCACGGACATCCGCGTCCCCGGCTACTCGGAGCCGAGGAGGGGGGAGATTCTGGTATTCGATCCTCCGCACGACGACACGCTCATCCTCGTCAAGCGGCTCGTCGGCATGCCCGGCGACACGCTGGAGATGCGGGACAACACCCTTTATCTGAACGGGCAGGCGCAGGACGAACCATACGTGCGTCACACGAATGACGAGCCCGATTTCTCAGCAGCCGCGATGCTGTGGCAGCAAGAGGTCCTCGTTGGCGGTCCGAGGGAGGATTACCTGCCGACCCGCGACACATGGGGTCCGCTCGTGGTTCCCGACGGTCGGTACTTCATGCTCGGCGACCATCGCGACGAGAGTCTGGATTCACGCACTTGGGGGCTTCTGGAGCGCTGGCGCTTCGAGGGACGGATCATCGTCCGATACTTCTCCTACAACCGGGATTCCTACCGGCCATTCCCCTTCATTCGCGAGATACGCTGGAGTCGGATCGGAACACGACCCAAGTAGGTATCCGGGGGAATCGCTACCGTCGTTGGGGCCGAAGACTTCGCTCGCGAACGCGGAGACGTTGCCGCGTATGCCGTCTCGTGGCGGATCCGGTCGCTGGTCGCTGACGCCGTCGAGCGGCTGGGAGACCGGGCCGGATCGGTCTAAATCGCCGATTGCCTTCTCCGCTCGTTCGAACTCCGCGCCGGTGCGAACGACCGTTACGGCCTTGACCGGCCAGCCTTGGCCCAGGAGTGCTGCGAGCGCGTTGCTTCTGCCGTGCGTCGCCTTCCGCCAGCCGAGCCAAACGGGCGTTCGAGGAGCAGCTGAAGATCTTCGAGGACTCCTTGAACCCGCCGCTTTCCGGTCCTCGATTGCGACGCTCCCGTAGCTCAAGGCTGGCCTTGCCGGGAAACGCCAGATGGACTAGGCTGGAATCGGAGTGTCGCCTCAGCTTGCGTCGCTGCCGTGGTCTAAAAGCCGAACATCCATGGGGTTTGGGCAGACAGCCGGTGCTTGAGGGAACGTCGGAGAGAGGAGCGCGTGGGATGAAACGTGCAGCAAGTCGATCGTTCCGACCACTGGGAGCCATCAAGCTGCCGTTGGCGATGGGCACGTCACCGACACGTCGGCATCCACGGACGCCGTTTGGCCCCCGGATGACGTGGGCCATTTTCTGCATCATCGCGCTGCCAGCGGTCGCCTGCGACAAAACGGGGTTTCCGGTGGCTCCTGCGGACGACCCGACAGATGCATTGGTGTCGGCCGTGCGAGGCATCACCAACGTCAAGCCGACCAGAATCCACTACGAGGGTTTTGCCCCTGATTTGGGCCAGCGAGTTGACGCCGCGATCAATACTCAGGAGTGGAGTGACTGGGCGAGCGTCGAGCACTGGGGTGACGACAACGTTCGACGAGCGGTAGAGCGTGGTGAGGAACTGCCTTCGCTGGTTGCCTACTACCTGATACTGCGCGTGGAGGAACGGACGCAGAACAAGTACGTGGTCGCTTTCGAGGGGTTGCAGAGGATGAGTGACGATTCCGGAGAGGGCAAGGATGGCACGATCACGGTTACGCTGACCCAGGGAGGTTGGGAGGGCAGCTTTGTCGTTGAAGGGCACTCGACCATCCGTTGGGATGGCGCGGCGCGATGACGCGAACGCCACTTCGCCTCAAGTCAGCGCTGCTGGCAGTGCTTGTCGGAGGCAGCACCGCTTTCGCGCCGCAATCGACGTGCAGAGCTGGAAACTACGTCGTAACGAACTGCGGGCAGATGCCCTTGGATTCCGTGATTGCCTACATGGCGCCGGTTGACGCGCAACGCCATACGGTTTGCGCGGAGGGGAAGAATGCGGTCGTGGAGGCCGCGGACGATGGCGTGCTGTTCTGGTGGTTCGACGATTCCCTGAACACCTATCCAGGAGTTACGCTCTGGGGAAAATGGGACGTTCATACCAACTCGATTTTTATTCGTCGAGATGCGATACATGAACCCTCGTCAAGTGAACGCTATCTTCCTTTTCTGTTGACGCACGAGGCGTGGCACCGGAAGGGCTACAATGAAACCGCCGCAGGCCGTCAGGTTCGAAGGATGATGGACTATCTGTGCGTTTCCGGGATTTCCTTTTAGAGCCCGGATAAGCACGGTCCACGCTCGCGGTCGCCGCCTCGACGAACAATCTGGCGGCGGTCACGCACCGACGCGGCATCCTCCCCGGGAAGATCACCATCCCGCCGAAGAACCCCAGATGGACGACGACGCGGCTTGGGTCGTCGGCTTTCCTACCGGCCCGCTCCAGATCTTGGTGGTAATCGCTCCTCCGCATGGGCCCGGGCGGCTTGCCGCATGCGGTTTGAGTCGGTTCCGGCCTTCGGCGAACTCAAACTCTCCGGCCCTCGTTCGACGATTCGCGCTTCACCGACCGGGGCGGAAGCCGCCGGTCTCCGCGCGCGTTTGGAGCGCTCGCGTGCCCCGGTTCCGGCGGGCCTCGCCGTACCGTTAGCCTGCGGCCGTGCCATTCGGCCTTGTACCTGAGTTGGCGTAGCACCTCGCCCCGGACCTCTGCCGCAACGATCACGCCGGCCGCGCGCACCAAGGTCGTGGTGAGCTTGTGGTGGCGGTCGCGCTCGCGGTTCCTGAGGTTCCTTGCGACGTTGCGGAACCGTTCGAGCAGGCGCGCGCGCCGCTTCGAGCCTTCCGCGCACCGGTTCAGGCGGCGCTGGAGGTGCCGCATCCGCCGCCTGTCGGCGTCGGATCGCTCATCCGGCCCTGGAACGTCGACTGCCTTGCCGTCGAGCTCGACGACGATGCCGGGGCCGTCTTGGCGCACCACGGCGACCTCGACCGTGGGCGCGGGGACATCGGCCGGCCCGCACTCGAACACGCATGAGAGCATCCAGCGCTCGCCGGCGTCGCGCCAGACGCGGCCGTACACCATGCCGAGCGTCGTGCGGCTTTGGGGGCCCTCAAGCCGGCGTGCGGGCAGGCTCCCGCCGCGCCAGCGCATCCAGCCGAACTTCGGGAGGCGGACGCGGGTGCCATCGAAGCGGGTGCCGGCGCTCGCCACGTAGATGCCGGGCGCGCGTCCCTCGGGCTTGAACCTCGGCAATCCTTGGCGCGCGCGGGGCTTCGTGTGCCAGTTGCGGAACGCGGCATGCATGTCGGCCGCAGTCTGGTAGATGGCGGTGGACGGGAACGGGTCGCGGTTCGCTCTGCGGTGGCACCAGTCCTGGGCGGCCGCGCGGAACTCCTTGCCCGTCATGTGCCGCCCCGTCTTGGAATACTTCAGGTTCGAGGCGCCGAGCAGCTCGTTGGACAGCTCTCGGAGCCCCTCCCTGCACCGGGCGAGCAGGCGCGCCTGCGGCCGGTTCGGGTACAGGCGGCACTGCCAGCCGACGTAGCGCACACCCCGGTTCGGCGGGGCCGCGCGCGCGCCGGATGCGGTCGACCGCTCGATTGCCACGACGCTTCTCCCTCTCCTAGCCCTAGCGGAGCCTGAGCCTGCCGCGGACGCCGACCGAGTGCTGTGCCCCGCCGAGCCCGCTCTCGCGCCGGGTCCCCTCCAGGCGCAACCCCGACGCCCGCGCCTAGGTGGTAGCGCACGCCGCTTGAGAAGGCGCGCATGCCGCTCTCGCCGAGTTGGAAGCCGCTGTAGGGCGTTCCCAGGAAGTCGGCGATGCCGTACGCCACCTCGCCGTCCACGTTGGGGCCCATGCCCATTTGGTGGCCGCCCACTGCATCGGACACCCCGCGCTCCCAGAGCTGGTTCACCCCGCTCCGGTGTTCGCCGTAGGCGGGTGCCACCCGAATCGAGAGCCCCTGGCCGCGGACCGCCGGGTCGAACTGGAGCATGCCGCCGAGGCCCCATTCCTCGTAGCCGTCGAGCGCCGAGATGACGTACCGTCCGCGGCCCTCCGCGATCAACCCCAAGCCGGAGTTCGTGTAGCGGAGCCCGCCTCCGACTTCCGCGCTGGCGCCGTTCACGCCGTCGCCGTTGTCGTAGCGCATCCCGCCCTCCAGCAGGAACGCCATCTCGCTCCCGGTGTCCGTGCGGAAGCTCTGCGTCAGCTCGAGGGCGAGCTTGCCGCGCAGCATGTTGAGCGTGACCTCCTCGATCTGCTCAGTGCCGTCGACCATCACCTGGCCGGTCCAACCCTCGGCCTTGACGCGGACGCCTCCTGAGCCGCGCGCGAGCAACTGGTAGCTGGCGCCCCCCGCAGCCGTCAGCGTGCTGGCGGGGCTGGTGCGGAGTCCCTCGCGCACGTCGTCGACCTCGATTTCGCCGCGGCCGAGCCCGGCCGAGCCCCACATCGAGGTGCCGCGCGTGCCGGAGAACCATGCTAGGTAGGGATGCACGCTGGTCATGGTGGTGCCGTAGGCGCCGGTCACCGGGCGCGCGCCGGTCTTGTCGGTGAAGTCGAAGCCGCCCGAGGAGTAGGAGCCCGCGACACCCGCCAGCAGATCCGTCCCCACGCGCGCGTCCACGCCGACGTGGGCGCTCACCATGTTGCCTTTCCAGTCGACGCCGCTCGCGCCGGGTTCGCCCAGGTAGTGGTACTCGCTCGCGCCCCAGCTCGTCAGTTGCGTGCCCGTGGACGACTGCTGCGGCCCGTCGGAGGTGCCGAACGGCATCTGGAACGAGGTGCCGCCGAAGAGCGCGGCCAGGCCGGCCTGGTCGCCCTGCGCGAGCTCGAGGCCGCCCGCGCCCGGCGCGGACAGGCTAGCGGCCATCGACGAGAGCCCGTTCGTCTCCACGCGCCGCTCCATCCCCATCCCGCTGGCCACCGCGTCGACCCGGCGGGCGATCGCCGAGACGGTGCTCGACGTCATCGCCGCCGCCACATGCGGCAGGACACGGGTGTTCAGCCGCCCCGCGCGCTGCACGGGATCGTCGGTCGCGGCCGAAGCGCTTGCCGACGCCGCGCCGGTGCCCGCCCGGTTGATCGCCGAAACGCGGTAATGGCGCACGCTCCCCGGCAGCAAATCGCGGTGCGAGAAGGTGGTGACCGTGGACTCGGTGTTGGTTACCAGATCCGCCCATGTGGCGCCGGTCTCCGAGAACTCGATGCGGTAGCCGGTGATGGGGGCGCCGCCATTGTACGCGGGCGCGACCCAGAACAGGTCGATCTGGGTGGGCGTGACATCGTTGGCGACGAGCCCCGTGGGCGCGTCGGGCACAGTGGCATCCGTGGTGGAGCCCGCGACCCGCGACGCATCGCCCACGCCGATCCGGTTGATCGCCGAGACGCGGTAGTGGCGGGTCGAGGCCGGTGCGAGCCCGCTGTGCGTATAGACGGTGGCCGTGGTGCGCGTGTTGCCCACCAAGTCCTCCCAGCTCCTGCCCCCGTCGGCCGACACCTCGATGCGGTAGCCGGTGACGCGCGCCCCCCCGTCGTCCGAGGGCGCCTGCCAGGAGAGGTCGATCTGCGAGGTGCCGGTTGCCTCGGCGCTGAGGCGTCGCGGCACCCCCGGCAGGGTCGCGTCGGTGGTCGCCCGCGCCACGTTCGAGAACCGCCCCACCCCCGCGAGGTTGATCGCGGCCACGCGGTAATGCCGCGTGGTGGCGGGGCGGAGGTTCACGTCCGAGAACGTCGTCGCC
This sequence comes from Gemmatimonadota bacterium, assembly GCA_022823145.1. Lineage (GTDB taxonomy): Bacteria > Gemmatimonadota > Gemmatimonadetes > Longimicrobiales > Gaopeijiaceae > Bin94. Next base: position 20,383 of record JAJDXS010000072.1, on the reverse strand, counting down.
GTGGCGTTGGTGTTGCGGCGGATGATGTTCCAAGTTGCGCCCCCGTCGTCGGAGGCCTCGACGCGGTAGCCGATGATCGAGACGCCGCCGGTGTAGCGGGGCGCGTTCCACGCCAGGTCGATGCGCGCCGTGCCCACCGCCTGGGCCGTCAGCCCGGTCGGGACCCCGGCAAGGTCGGCGTGCGTGAGAGTCGTCGCGGTGAGTGACCACACCCCGGCGCCCACGCGGTTGATGGCCGCGACCTGGTACTGGTACCGGGTCACCGGGTCGAGTCCGGTGTGCGTGAAGGTGGTCGTCGTCGTCCACGTGTTGGGACGGATGACGATCCACGAGTTGTCGTTGGGCCCGACCATCCGGATGCTGTAGCCGGTGATGCGCGCCCCTCCGTTGGTCTCCGGCGCATCCCAGGCGAGGAGGACGCTGTTCGGCCCGTTCGCGCGCGCACGCACGTTCTGCGGCGGCCCGGGCGGCGCTGCGTTGGTGGTGCCTTCGGCCACGTTGGACGCCCGCCCCGTCCCCCGCCTGTTGACCGCGGACACGCGATAGAAGCGGGTGGTGCCGGGGGAGAGACCGGTGTGCAGGTAGGTGGTGCCCGTGCTGCCGGTGCTGGCCACGAGGATGATCCATCCGCCGACACCGGTGGAGGACATCTCGATGCGGTAGCCGGTGATCGCGCTCCCGCCGTCGTCGACCGGAGCGGTCCAGGTGAGGAGGATCTGGTCGCTTCCCCCCACTCCGCTCGGAATCGTCCTGAGACCGGTGGGTGCGCCCGGCACGGCCACTTCGGTGGTCGCATCGACGATGTCCGACCACGCGCCCGTCCCCGCCCGGTTGATCGCCGCGACGCGGTAGTGGCGGGTGCTGCCGGGCTGGAGGCCGTCGTGGGTGTACGCTGTGGCCGTGGACCCGGTGTTGGCCACGAGCGGGAGCCATCCGCCGGTTCCCGAGCGCGAAACCTCGATCCGGTAGCCGGTGGTCTGGGCCGAGCCGCTGGAGGTGGGCGCGGTCCAGTTCAGTTCGATGGCGGATGTCCCGCGGGCCCGCGCCGTCAATCGCCGGGGAGCGTCCGGCAACAAATCCTCCGTGGTCGCGCTGGCGACGTTCGAGGGAGGGCTCGTCCCGTTGGGGTTGACCGCCGACACCCGGTAGTGGCGCGTCTCGCCCGCCGGGAGATTCTCATCACGGTAGACGGTTGCGGTGTCCCGCGTGCTGCGCACCAGAGTCGCCCAGGGGTCGCGGCCGTCCGCCGACGACTCGATCATGTACCCGGTGATGTCGCGGCCCCCGTCCGAGGTCGGTTCAACCCACGTCAACTCGATCGCGTCGGGGCCATCGGTAACCGCCCTGAGGCCGCTCGGAGCGCCGGGGATCCCGGTGCGCCTCTCCCCTGTGACGTTTCTCAGGGCCACCTCGAAACCGGGCGCGAGATTGCCGATCGGGTCCCGGATCGCGTTGGGGTCTGTGTCGCCGTAGAACACCCGGACCGCGTCGCTGAGTTCGACAGGGCTGTCCAGGCGCAGGATCACCTCGCGCGCGAACACGTCGACCTCGGATATGGCCTTGACGTTGAACGCGCCTCCCCTGAGGAAGGACACCTGGAAGTCGCTGACCGACGGGACGATGTCCTCGTTCAGGTCTTCGTCAAAGACGATGACGACTTCGTCGCCGTTGACTCTCGCATCGAGCACCCCTGGGGCCTTGTTGTCCACCTGGAAGGAAAGCACCGTCCCGATGTTTCCCTCCGGCGTGCTGGCCGTGTTGTGCGCCACGTTCGATGGGATCGTGATGATCACCGTGCCCGCATAATCCGGGTTTGTGTTGAAGTTGACGGAATAGCTCGACAAGGAGTGGTTCACCATGGGGGGCACCGGCGTGGCGCCGAACGCCTGGATGTCTCCGATCTCGAAGCCGTTAACGCTCTGCGAGAAACTGATGTCGATGCGGAATTCCTCGTGGACGGTCCCGGTCCAGGTGCGCCTGAGCCTGGTCGCGGGAGGAACCGGCGTGGCGACCGCCGGAGGGTCCGCGACCAGCCGGACTCCCTCGCGCGAGTCGTCCGCGGGAGGCTTCTCGGCACGAACCCCCGCCGACGGAATCAGAATGGCGCAGAGCACCGCGGCGGCCAAAGAGGGAAAACGGGAAGGCAGGCCGGGCTGGTTCGGAATCATCGTGTTCGTCTCCGCGTCGGGGTGAAACGCGCGTCACCCCCCGCCTGGGAAGTCCCGGACGGAGGGTGACGCCGTCTCGCGGACCATCAGCCCGGCTGGTGGCGAGTCAGCCGGGCTGATGGTGTTGAAGGGGTTGCTAGCTGGTTGGCTTCGCGCCGACGGAGACCGCGGTACCCCGGCGCTCCTCCGTCCACGTGTCGGTCGAGCCGTTCTCGCCCTCGTCAACGCCGTCCTGCCGCGCGTCGACGCGCACTGTGATGGCCTTGTTCAGGTCGGCCGCCGTCACGGTAACCGTCTGGGTTGTTTGGCCAACAACGGGCAACGCCTCGCTGTAGGTATCTCCGACCAACAGACTCCATGACCTGGCAGTGCCCGCAATCGGTGTGGCGCCTGACAGGACCACCGATACAGGCGATCCGTTCAGGGAGGCCGGGCTGACCTGGGCTACGACTCGGAACTGGGATTCGCCATCGGTCACGGCCTTCCAGCTGACGTTGATCGTGTCGCCGGAACGTGCCCCGCTGACACCGCTGGCCGACGGATCGATTGCGTCAACCGAAGTTCCACCGGAGTTGAGCACCAATGAGGTGGCATGCTGCGGATCCACGTCCGAGTCGTTCGCAGCCGTGGCCACCACGCGCACCATGAACGTGGCGTCGCTCGGGGATGTGAACGTGGCGAAGGTCGAATCCTGGTTGACCGTGGCGCTCGCGTCCGCCCACGCACCGTCGGTGCCGGTGTTGGTCTCGATGCTGTACACCGCGTTCTCATAACCCGCGGGCACATCCTCGGCGCTACCGGTCCACGTCACCCGGATCTGGCCACTGTAGGTCTGGGACTCGTCCACACCTTCGGTGCTTGCGTCATCCTCGTTGCGCACCCGCACCGCATTGACGCCTCTGGCCATCGCCGTCGCCGCCTGGATGGTGCCGATGTTGACGACCTGGCCCGGAGCGACGTTGACCGCCGCGCGGTACTGGGCCGGGATCTCGAAGATGTGGTCCGCCAGCGAGGCCATGATGGTGTAGCTGCCGAACGGCACGCTGAGCGAGAAGGTTCCCGTCGTGGCCGTCGTATCGACGACCGCGTCGCCATCGCCGGCGACCGGCGTCGCCGTGACCTTGACATCGCTCAGAGGCCTGCCGTTCGGACCGGCCACCCGGCCGGTGATCGTGGCGTTCACGAAGCCGGTGAAGTCGATGCCCGTGATCTCCGCGCCTGCGTGCGCCGGAGCCACCAGCGACGCGGGTACGAAGGTCATGCCGTCTTTCGACGCGGACACCGATGCGGTCTGGCCGAGATCCTTGGCCGCGATCAACGCCGTGTAGGTGCCGTCGGCGCCCGTCAGGAGCTTGCCCTTGTTCACGCCGCGCGTGGGCGCGTTGAGCGGAGCCGCGCCGTCCACCAGGATCAGCGCGCCCGCCACCGGCGCGTTCGTGCCTGAGGCCCGCACCGTGCCGCTGATGCTGGCGCGCTTCCCGACGCCCGAAAGGTCGATGTTCTGCTCCATCGGCGCGTTCGCCGCGAAGTCGACGATCGCAAGCTCGGAGTTGTTGAAGCCCGCCCCGGAGGCCTGGAGGAAGATCTTGTTCGTGTGGGTGACGTTGCTGATCCGCCGCGTCTCGCCGACGAGGCCCTCGAGGATGTAGCGGCCATGCGCGTCGGTCATCGCCGACACGCTGTTCGCGGTCACGGTCACGCTGTCCAGCGGGAAGCCGTCCGCGCCCGTCACGCGCCCGTACAGCGTGGCCGTCGCCGGCGTCACGTCGAGCTCGACATCGCCGGCGAGCGGGCTGAGCACGCCGCCGACATCCGCGAGGGCACCCTTGCCGCCCATCTTAGCCCGCCATCCGCTCGGAACTTCGAGCTTGTAGACGCCCGCGGCCACGTCGCCGAAGCGGAACTGGTGGGTCTCGTCGAGGATGCTGGTCCCCGCCGCGTTCTCACCGGCAGTCCGGACCGGCTTCTCCGTCGTGGTGTGCGACGCCGGGTCGCCCGCGAGGTTCTTGCCCTCGACCGGCGACAGGCCGACCGTGGTCCCCGGCACGAACGTCGGATCCTTGAGCGTGAAGCCGTTCAGCGCCGGTCCCTGCGGCGTCCTCGGGCCGTCCTCCCGCTTCAAGTCCTTCGGTGTGGCACGCTGCCGATTGCGTTACTACAATGCGTCATGCTCACGGACACCCTGCTCAGAGATGTTTTCGATGCGTCGCCGGACGCCATCTTGGTGGTGGATGACGGAGGCGTGATCCGGGATGCCAACGAACCCGCTGCGACCATGTTCCAATGGGATCGTGGTGAGTTGGTCGGGCTGAGTGTCGATCTGCTGGTGCCCTTTCAGCATCGCGCGCGCCACGCGGAACTCAGGGCGGAATACGCGCTCCAACCCCGTGCCCGGCCAATGGGACACGGCTTGCTCCTGCATGGGGAGCGAAGAGATGGAGTTCAGTTCCCGGTCGAAATCGCGCTCACGCCCTGGCAACCCGCCGGTGACGAACCCATGGTTGTCTGCACGGTTCGAGACCTGTCCCGATTCGACCGATGGCGCAGCATGTCCATGGCGAGGGAAGAAGCCGCGGAGGCGGAGCGGACCCGAATGGCCGCCGAGTTGCACGACGACATCGTCCAGCGGATGGTCTTCATCAAGCACCGCTTCACTACGCTGCGGGACACGCAGGGCCTGTCCGGCGACGACGGCCGTCTGCTTGAGCTGAGCTCAGCCATTGATGACACCATCGCGTCAATCGAGCGGATCTGCCGTGGTCTGACGCCGCTGGAACTCAAGCACTTCGGACTGAGCTTCGCGTTGCGGATCCTGTTTCGCGAACATTCCGAAGCAGGGTTCGCGGTTCAAGGCGATCTCATGGATGTGGGGCGCGAACTGGACCCGGCGAAAGCACTTTCCCTGTTTCGCATCGTCCAAGAGTCCCTTTCCAACGCGCGCGAGCATTCGGGAGCCGACGAAGCTGTCGTCACCCTGACCCGCGATCCCGAGTGGATCGAAGTTGAAGTGAGGGACGCTGGCGTCGGTTTCGATACCGCCGCCGTCGCTTCGTCGGGGAGCGGCATCGGGCTCCTCGGGATGAGTGAACGAGCCGCCATGGTCGGCGGGCTCTTCGAGGTGCGCAGCAGCCTCGGCAGTGGCACCGGAATCCGGGTTCGCGTTCCGGTGGATGAGCATGCTACGGCGGAGGACGAGCTGTGAGCTGGGACACGAAGGTGCTCATCGTTGACGACCATGAGATGGTACGGGCGGGTCTACGGGCGATCATCGAGAATACCGGCCGAATGAAGGTGGTTGGCGAGGCTGCCGACGGCGAGGAGGCGATTCGGCTGGCACAGAGACTCGAACCCGACGTGATCCTGATGGACATCGACATGCCTCGGCTGGACGGCATCGAGGCAACCCGGCGAATGAGCGCGATGGAGCTTGGCGGAGGGGTCCTGATCCTCACCAGACACGACCACGAGGAGTACCTTGAACCCATCATGTCGGCGGGCGCGATGGGTTTCATCAGGAAGAGCCGGGGGCCGGACGACCTGGTCCGGGCTGTGGACCTGATCGCCGCCGGACGGACAACGATGCCACGCGTGGCGTCGCAGCTCTACATGCGGAGACGGCGGGAATTCGACGCCCAGCCGGAATCCCCGCTGGCCGCCCTGAACGATCAGGAACGCGAAATCCTGAGGCTGACCGCCAGAGGCTATACGGCAAGCCAGATTGCCGGCAAGATGTCCCTGGCGCGGAAGACAATCGAAAACTACCGTGCCCGCCTCAAGGAGAAACTTGGGTTGCGCGACCGGTCGGACTGGGTGGACTTGGCGCTCAAGTCGGGCTTGCTGCTGGACGAGTAGGATAGGATGAAGAACCCCATCGGCCAGCGTATATTGGAGTACGCCCGCATCCGTTCGGATCCCCACGTCGATCTAGGGAGTGTCGGTATGTACCGATAGCTCAGCCCTTTCTTGCTGTGTCTTGAGGAAGTCGAAGGCCGCTGGCTCTCGTCCCGAGTCCAAATCTCTTGGATGAGAAGCCGAGATATTTCGCCGGGCGGTGCTGGCGCCCGCGGCGACCGCAGTTCGATCATCTCCGCCCGGCAACATGAAGAGGGCTATCTTCCCTCGTCCCGTCTGCCGAGTCGAAATTGCTCTTGGTTGCCGAGAGCCCCTGAATGGCGGACCTTGTCGGGTCGCAAGAGGCCCACGGAATCGGACCCGAATAGCATGACACTCATGAGCCCCCGGACAAGCACATGAACTGCGGACGAGCGAGCCACCTACCCGTTCCGCCACGGATCGCGGTAGCGCTCCTCGGCATATGGGCATTGGCATGTGGCGACGAGTCGGTCCCCCCGACCGACCCGGTGGCACCCCATCGACATAACCGCGCGCCGGTGGCCGTGGACACCATTCGACCGCTCGAAGTGTTCGTCGGCGACTCGGTGGCTATCCCGCTGTCGCCATACTTTGCCGACGCGGACGGGGATACGCTCAGCTTTTCCGCGGAGAGCTCCGACACCGATGCCGTGGCGGTATCGGCTTCGCGGGGCGCGGCCCTGATCTCTGGACGGGCACCCGGCACAGCTTCCGTCGCCGTTACCGCGTCCGACCCGGGCGGCCTCTCCGCCTCGCTGGACTTCGCGGTTACCGTCCCCAACCGTCCACCGGAAGTGCGAGATTCCATAATGCGGCTGGCGTCGGCTCCGGACGAGTCGTTTACCATCGACCTAGGTGCCCATTTCGGCGACCCCGACGGTGAAGTCTTGACATTCCAAGCCGCAAGCTCGGATACCGCCGTTGCTGCGGTTTCGTTGGCTGGAAGCGTGGTCTCGGTATCGGCCATGGCGCTTGGGAGTGCCACCCTCTCGTTCGACGCGCTCGATCCCTCGGGCTCGTCGGTTACCCATGAAACGTCCATAAATGTGTCGGACGAACTGGACCGTGACGCGCTGGTCGCCCTGTACGAGCAGACGGACGGGCCGAACTGGGGCCAGCGCCGTAACTGGCTGACGGACGCTCCACTCGGCGAATGGCATGGCGTGGAGGTCGACGATAGCGGACGGGTCGTCGAATTGGATCTGGTCAACAACCGGCTGTCCGGGCCTGTGCCTTGGGAACTCAGCGGGCTTGAGCACCTTGAGGCGCTGTACCTCGCGTTCAACAACCTTTCCGGGCCGCTGCCAAGGGAGTTCGGACGACTGGCCCCAATCAGGATTATCCTGATGGACGGCAACGACCTTTCCGGTCCGATTCCCACAGAAATCGGTACTCTGTCCAATCTTGAAAACCTCGCTGTCGCCGGCAACCAGATCTCAGGGTCTCTTCCACCGGAACTGGGGGCTCTTGGCAACCTGAAGCGGCTGTGGCTGCACAACAACTCGTTGACCGGTCCGATTCCACCGGAACTCGGTGGACTCGCCAGTCTCGAAATCATGAATCTCGCGCGCAACGTGCTCTCGGGTCCGATCCCTCCCGAGCTGGGAAGACTCGGGAACCTGAAGAGCCTCTCACTCGCCGGGAACGCGTTCTCGGGCCGCATTCCGGCGGAGTTTGGGGATTTGGCGAGCGTGGAAAGCCTTTATCTGTTCGATGCCAGCCTGTCCGGTCCGATTCCGAGCGAACTTGGCAACTTGGGGAGGCTGAGAACGCTTGACCTGAGCTCAAACAGGCTTTCGGGCACCATCCCATCGGAACTCGCCAACCTGCCCTCGCTGGAAAGTCTTGACGTTGGGGTAAACGAACTGTCGGGCTCCATACCGCCGGAACTCGGTGCCTTGGCAGGACTGACGAGCCTCTTCCTGAACAACAACGATCTCTCCGGCTCGATTCCGCCGGAGCTCGGGCAACTCGCGAACCTGGAGCGCCTGCATCTCGGCGTGAACGACTTGGAAGGCCCGATTCCACCTGAGCTCGGCAACCTCACCAAACTGGTTTTCCTCGGCCTGAACATCAACGCCCTTTCGGGCCAGATCCCCGCCGAACTCGGCAACTTGGAAAACCTGCTTTTCCTCTGGCTTCGTGACAACGCTCTCAGCGGTCCCATTCCAGTCGAGATCGCCAACCTTCGGACTCTCGCTTCGCTGTCGCTCGACACCAACGCGCTGACGGGTCCCATTCCTCCGGAACTCGGGAATCTCCAGAACCTGCTCGCGCTGCGGCTTTACCGTAACGCGCTGACGGGCCCCGTCCCGCCGGAGCTTGGCAAACTGTCGAAGCTGCGATTCCTGAGTCTGCAACGGAATCTTCTGACCGGCCCGCTGCCCCGCAGCTTCCTTGAACTGGGCGCGTTGAGCCAGTTCGGGCTCGGCAGCAACGACGGGCTTTGCGTTCCGGGCGTCCGTCGATTCGTGGCATGGATCGACCCGATCACAGTGGACCGGAAGCCGTTCTGCAACCAAGGAGATGCCGGCGCACTCAACGAGTTGTTCGACGCTACCGGGGGATCCGCTTGGAGCACATCCGAAGGTTGGGGCGACGGCCTGGCGCTGGACGAATGGCACGGCGTGGTGGCCGACTCGCTCGGTCGGGTCGTGGAACTGGATCTCGGCGGCAACGGGTTGAACGGGCGGCTTCCCTCAGCCTTGAGCCAACTGGACCGCATGACCGATTTGCGTATCGGTGCCAACGACCGGCTTTCCGGCCCGTTGCCGTTGTCTCTGGCCGGATTGCGGCTGCGGACGCTGGACTACGGGGGCACGGGTCTCTGCATTCCCCCATCCCCGTCGTTCAGGGAATGGCTGGACGGCGTCGCGACGCATGAGGGAACCGACATGGAGTGCCCCCCGGTTTCGCAGCGCGATGTTCTGGCCTCGCTGTACGATGCGACGGCCGGTCGGAACTGGCACGCGCGGACCAATTGGATGACGGACGAGCCCATCGACACCTGGCACGGCGTCGTGGTCGACGAAGGCGGCCGCGTCGTCGAGCTGCGGCTGGGCCAGAACAACCTGTCGGGCGCGATCCCGACGGAGCTGGGCGGGCTGGCCGACCTGCAAGTGTTGCGGATCGATGGCAACGACCTGACGGGCTTTGTCCCTCCGGAACTCGGAGGACTCCGCCAGTTGCGCGAGCTTGACCTCTCGGACAACGGGCTGGAGGGCGCGATCCCGCCGCAGATCGGTTCGCTCCCGTCACTGGAGCGGTTGTGGCTCGACCGAAACGACTTGACGGGTGGAGTGCCTCCCGAGCTGGCCGACCTCGCAAATCTTGAGTCGATCAACCTCGAGGACAACAATCTGACCGGTCCGGTCCCCGCGGCACTCGCGTCCATCGAAGGACTCGCGCACCTTCGCCTCGGCGACAACGACTTCTCGGGCATCATCCCCGAGGCGTTGGGCTCGATGACCGCACTGAAGGAACTGGGACTCGCCGAGAACAGTTTGACCGGTCCTCTGCCGCCGTCTCTCGGTTCAATCGCCACGCTTGAGGAACTGTCGCTCGGAGAGAACGGCCTCTTGGGTCCGATCCCGAGCGAGCTGGCGCAGCTCACGAGCCTCAGGGTGCTGGCCCTTGAGGAGAACGGGCTTTCGGGCGCGATTCCCGCTGCGCTCGGCGACCTTGCCAACCTCACCCACCTAAAGCTTGACGGGAACGGGCTGAGCGGCGCGATCCCGAGTGAGCTTGTCGACCTCCGAGAGTTGCAACAACTCCTGCTGGACGACAACCGCCTGTCGGGGCGTATTCCACCGGAACTGGGGACGTTGACGGAGCTTGACACGCTGGGGCTCAGCCGGAACACCCTTACCGGTCCTATTCCGGTTGAGCTGGGTTCGCTGGCGTCGCTGGAGTTACTCGGGCTCGGCGGCAACAATCTCGTGGGTACGGTGCCGGAGGAACTCGGCAACCTCACCGAACTGAAGGGGCTGCACTTGTACGAGAACGCCGGATTGTCGGGCATCCTCCCCGCTACCCTCGCGAACCTTCAGGGGCTGGAGGACATTCAGTCGTGGGGCACCGATCTGTGCGCCCCCGACGATCCGACGTTCCTCGACTGGCTGCGACGCGTTCCGCACCGCAGGGTGGCGCACTGCGTCGGGGGCGCTGCGTACCTGACCCAGGCCGTCCAGTCCCGGGAATACCCGGTTCCGCTCGTCGCGGGCGAAGACGCTCTGCTCCGGGTATTCCCGACGGCTCGACGAAACACCTCCGCGAGACTTCCCGCCGCCCGGGCAAGCTTCTACCTGGACGGGAGCGTCGTGCACGTCGCCGACATCCCCGCTCAGATCATGCGGATTCCGACTGAGGTTGACGAGTCGTCGCTGCCGAACTCCACCAACGCCGTGATTCCGGGATGGGTGGTGCAGCCAGGTCTTGAAATGGTGATAGAACTGGACCCCGGAGCAGTCCTGGACCCGACACTGGGCGTGCAGACGCGGATTCCGCGCGTCGGCCGCCTGGCCCAGAACGTACACACCGTGCCGGAACTCGACCTCACCCTGATACCCTTCGTGTGGGAGGAGAATCCCGATTCGGCGATCATCGACCTGATCGCCGCGATGGCGGCGGATCCGATGTCTCACGAACTGCTCGGGGACACCCGCACGCTGCTGCCGGTTGCCGACATCGATGTGAAAGCACACGCGCCCGTCCGCACTTCCACGAACAACGCGGTCACGCTGCTCAGCGAAACCGCCGCGATTCGAGCGATGGAGAGCGGGGAGGGGCACTACATGGGGATGATGTCCGGACCCGTGGTTGGTGCCGCGGGCGTCGCCCGGGCTCCCGGCAAGGAGACCTTCTCGATTCCGGACGCTCGCGTCGTCGCGCACGAGCTCGGGCACAACATGAGCATCCTCCATGCGCCATGCGGCGGTCCGGGGAGCATCGATCCGCGATTCCCTGAACCCGACGGAAGCATCGGTTCCTGGGGCTATGATTCCCGGGGGGAGGGGCGTCTGGTGGATCCGGGTACCGCGGATCTGATGGCGTACTGCCTCCCGCACTGGGTAAGCGAATTCACGTTCGCCACCGCGCTACAGCATCGGCTGGCGGACCAAGAACGCGAAGCTCAGGCAATCCGTACCGCACCGGTCCGGTCGCTGCTGCTCTGGGGTGGAGCTGACGCCGAGGGTAACCCGTCACTGGAACCGGCCTTGGTGGTTGATGCCCCGCCCCTTCTGCCCGATGGCGGTGGCGACTACGAACTGATCGGGACGACCGCCGGTGGACGGGTGCTGTTCTCGCTCACCTTTGGTATCCCGGAAATTCTGGACGCCGACGGAAGCGGCGCGTTCGCGTTCGTGCTGCCGGTGCGGCCGGGCTGGGAAACGGAACTGGTGCGAATCTCTCTGGTCGGTCCCGAAGGCACCGCGACCCTGGAAAACAACGTCGGTCGGCCGCTGGCCGTGTTGCGCGATTCGAGGAGCGGCCATGTCCGGGGCATTCTTCGCGACCTGCCGGAGTCCATCGGCGCACAGGCCGTTGCCCTAGACGCCCTCGCGACCGGCTCGGGACTCGAATTGCTCTTGAGCCGCGGTGTCCCGGGGCCGGAGGCGTGGCGCAGGTAGCCGGTCCCACTCGCGGGATGCGTTGGCGTTGGTGGCGTCGCCACGGAGGAAAGGGGCGATGCCTCCGCCCACAAAACTCCAACGGAACGCGGGTCTGCCGGGGGTCGAAGGGGGCGGAGTCCCTCGCCAGCCTCCTTGGGGCGCGTAAACTTCGTTCGGGGGTTCGGGGGGATGCCTCCGACCAGAGGTTTTCGTGAAACGAAAACGCATCTGGCTCTTCCACAAACCGCAGAAACCAGCGCCGCCGTGGCGGCTGCCCCGCGAGCCTGATCCCGCGCCCTCCCCCCGACGGCCGACCGTGCCAAAGACGGTCAACCGAAGACTAGCACTAGCGCAAAACCGCCGCCCAGGCGAGCTTTCGTTCGCGCAGATCGTGCGGTCCATCACGTGAGGAATCGAATGATGGCACGCACGAAACGAAGCCGCCGGAGCTACGGCGCCGGCGAGTGGGGCCGGAACAGGGTCCGGGTGTTCCCTGACCCGAAAACCGGCCTGTTCCAGGTGGAGTGGCGCGAGAACGGGCGCAGGCTCACCCGGTCGCTGAAACACCGCGACTGGCGACGCGCGAAGAGGCAGGCGGATCAGTTCGCCGCCGGGTTCATCGACGCGCCCAACGGAAAGGCCGATGCCAAGCCCGAACCACTCACGCTGGACAAGCTGTTTGAAATCTACGGTGAGGAGGTGACACCCACCAAGGCGGAGACATCCCAGCGGTCCGACCGGGCCGCGACGAGGATGTTCCTCCGATTCTTCGGAGGGGGCCGCGGTCCCGAGACGCTCTCCCAGCGCGATTGGGACCGGTTCATCCGGGCACGTCGGTCGGGCAGGATAAGCCCGAGCGGAAGGCCAGTGTCCGACCGAACCATCGAGCACGACCTGAAGTTCCTGATCGCCGTGCTCAACTGGGCATCCAAGTCCAGGGACGAGCGGGGCAAGCTCCTGCTCGCGTCGAATCCGCTGAGAGGGCTTAGGGCGCCCACGGAGAAGAACCCTACGCGGGTGGTGTTGTCCGAGGAGGAGTACCAAGCGCTTCTCGGGGTGTCCCGGCAGGCGGACTGGCGGTTCCACGTCGCGCTCGTGCTTGCTCACGAGACGGGTCACCGAATCGGGGCCATCCGTCAACTCCGGTTCTCGGACATCGACTTCGAGGCCGGGGTCGTGCGGTGGCGCGCGGAGCACGAGAAGACCGGCTACGAGCACCGGACCCCGGTGACGGCGGAAGCGTTGGCCGTCCTTGAGGAGGCGAGGGAGAGGAGTTCGGGGCATGAGGACGCTCCGGTGCTGCCCGCGCCGAGGGATGCCTCGAAGTGCGCGGGCCGGTCGTTGGTGCGAGCTTGGTGGTACCGAGCCCAGACGCTGGCGGGGCTCGAACCGAAGCGTGGGAGAGGCTGGCATTCGTTGAGACGCAAGTTTGCGTCCGACCTGATGGATCAGCCGCTCAAGGTGCTCTGCGAGTTGGGCGGCTGGAAGACCGCCAAGACGGTGCTCCAGTGCTACCAGAGAGCCGACGAGGGACAGCTTCGGAAGGCACTGGAAGCCCGCCGGAGACCTCACGGTTGAGGTTCTCCACTCGGCGGGAGTCAGACAGCGGGAATCCGACCCAGAAATCCCATAACATCAAGTGATCGCACAAGATAGAATCCTGAGCGCTTCCGCCGTTACGTCAGGGTTTGCGACCAGCGCCGCCAGCCGGCCTAGGCTGTACCCCAGATCGGGCCTGAGTTCGAGTACCTCGCGCATCGGATCCGGGCGTGTCGCCAGGCGCTCGGGGACGGTCCGGATGGTGTGGTTCGCGATCGAGAGACCGTCCGTCACCTCCGCCCATTCGAGTGGGGTCGAGACGGGAGCGCCGGTGAGCGGACGCACGCAGTAGGGGGCCACGATGAGGCGGCCGTGCCCGTTCTGCAGGTAGTCCACGTAGACCTTGCCCTCGCGCTGGCGGGGAAGCCTGGCGACGGTGGCGATCCGCTCCAGCTCGCGCACGGCCATGAGGGCCAGCAGTTGCCCGAGGTCGCGGGACTGCTCGTAGGTGAACTGTCTGCCCAGCGGGACGAGCACGTGCAGGCCGGTCGAACCGCTGGTCTTGACGAAGGAGGGAAGCTCGATCTCGTCGCAGAGTTCCTTCAGGAAGCCAGCGATCTGCACCACGTCGGAGAAGGGAGCGTCCTTGGGGTCGAGGTCCAGTACACAGAAGTCGGGGCGGGAGATGTCGGCCACCCGGCTCTGCCAGATGTGAAGCGGGATGGAAGCGCTGTTGGCGACGTAGAGGAGCGACTCGAGGTCGTCGGCGACGAAGTAGTCCAGGTCGCGCTCCGACCCCTCGCTGTAGAGGCGTACGCGACGGATCCACGACGGGGCGAAGTCGGGGGCGTTCTTCTGGAAGAAGGACTTGCCGTGGATGCCGTCGGGGAAGCGGGTGAGAACGACCGGACGGTCGGCGAGGTAGGGGAGGATGTGCGGACCGATCCCCCGGTAGTAGTCGACGAGGTCGGCCTTGACGTACCCGTCCTCGGGCCAGAAGGGCTTGTCGAGGTTGGTGAAGTGGACGATGCGCTCCGGTGCGGTTTCAACCGGCGGTGACGGCTCGGCCAGGCGCTTGCGCGCGGCCGGGGGCCGACAATCCTCGGGGGGCTTGTCGTCGCGCAGCCGCATGAAGGAGGGGTGGCGCAGGACGCCGGCTTCGGTGATCTCCTTGTAGCGGACCTCCGCCACCAGCCGGGGCAAGACCCAGTGGTGGCGCCCGGGTCCGGCGATCCCGGCGCCCGCGGGCGGTTCCGACGCAGGCAGGCCGCGGAGTCTTTCCCCCAGCTCATCGAGCAGGACGGCGGAGAACCCCGTGCCCACGCGGCCGGCGTAGACGAACCCGCCGTCGTGCCATGAGGCCAGGTGCAGGGCTCCGAAACCCGTCCTGCCGGCTTCGGGCTCCGTAAAGCCGTGGACCGCGAAATCGGCGGTGTGGACCATGCGCACCTTCCGCCAGGATCGGCTCCGTCCGCCCACGTAGATCGAATCGGCTCGCTTGGCCACCACACCCTCCAGCCCCAGTTCGACGACGTGCCGAAACATGGCCTCGCCCTGCTCGGGGATGTGGTCCGAGTAGCGGACCGGGCCGGTGGTGGGGAGCACTTCCCGCAGCAGACGCTTGCGTTCCAGGAGCGGCAGGCCGCGGAGGTCATAGCCCTCGAAGGCGAGCAGGTCGAAGGCGTACCAGGTTGCGGGAAGGGCGACGGCTGCCCTCGCAATGTCTCCGTGGCGCTGCAGTCGGCCGCGCTTCTGGATGAGCTGGAAGGAGGGGAGTCCGGCGGCGTCGTTCACGACCACCTCGCCGTCGAGGATCACGGAGCAGTAGGGCAGCCTGGCCAGCGCCTGAGCCACCTCGGGGAAGACGTGGGTGAGGTCGTTGCCGTTGCGCGAGATCAGCCTGGCCGTACCGTCCCGCGTCTCGCCGAGCAGCCGGTACCCGTCGTACTTGATCTCGAAGACCCAGCCGGGCCGCGAGAAGGGCGCGTCGCACGATTCCGCGTTCATGACCTCCAGGTCTTCAGCGGTCACGTCCTCCCGCACCGCTCCCGCCGTGGCGCAGCACTCCCGGATCCGCGCCCCGAAATCCCCTCCGGCGCCGAGTTCCTCGACAGTCAGCCCCGAGAGGATCGAGTCGTCCGGGTAGTCGCCCGTCCCCCCTTCCGGATTCAGATAGGCGTCGCGCTCCTTGATCAGGAGCCAGTGATTGTCGGCGCCGCCCTTCGTCTTCACGAGCGTCCACCGGCCCCGCAGCTTGTACCCCTTCAGGTCGAAGAGGAGCTTGCCCTTCTTCATTCCTTCGTGCGGGTCCTCGACGGCGGTCCACAGACCGCGGTCCCACACGATCGACGGCCCCGCGCCGTAGTTGCCCTCCGGAATCACGCCCTCGAAGTCGGCGTACTCCAGCGGGTGGTCCTCGACGTGCACCGCGAGCCGCTTGTCCGCCTGGTTGGGCGACGGCCCTCTCGGGACCGCCCACGACACCAGCACTCCGTCCATTTCGAGGCGCAGGTCCCAGTGGAGCGACGAGGCGCGGTGCTTCTGGACCACGAACAGGCGGCCCGCTCCACCGCTGCCGGCCGGTTCGCCTCCGCCCGTCTCCCTGCCGCCGAAGGGCTCGCTGGTCCCGGACGCGGAGCGCTTTTCGCGGTAACGCGCAAGGCGGTTTGAGGGCGACTCGGCGCCGGCGGGTTGCGGGCGCTCGCCCCCGGACCCGGCTCCGCTGTCAGGTTCTTCCGGACTCATGGATTCCGTTGGCCCCCCGAACCATATGTTTATAGGTTCTTCTCATGGCCGCACGTCCAATCTCCACGTCGACCGTCTCCTTCGGTCTGGTATCGCTGCCGGTGAAGCTGTATTCGACCGGGCAGTCATCGGCCAAGGTGCGCTTCAACTGGATCAACCGCGACACCGGGGCGCGCGTCAAGTACCAGTACGTGGACGGACAGAGCGGGGATCCGGTCGAGCGCGACAGACTCGTGAAGGGCTACGAGTTCGCCAAGAACCAATATGTCACCTTCGAGCCGGACGAGCTGAAGGCCATCGAAGCCCAGTCGACCGAGATGATAGAGATCACCGAGTTCGTCCCTGCCGCGGACATCGACCGCATCTACCTCGAGCGCGCCTACTACCTGGGGCCCGCCCGTGGCGGCGCGCGCGCCTACCGGCTGCTGTCGGCTGCTCTGCGCGAGATGGACCGCGTCGCGATAGCCCGGCACTCGGCGCGCGGCAAGCAGCGCCTGGTGATGATCCGCCCACTCGGGGACGGCCTCATCCTGGAACAGCTCTACTACCCGGACGAGGTGCGCTCCTTCGACGAGGTACCCGTCGAGGACGGCGAGGTCAGCGATGCGGAACTCGCGCTCGCCAAGCAGTTCATCGAGCAGGCCGCCAGCGACGCCTTCGACCCCGCCCGCTACCGGGACGAGGTCAAGGAGCGGGTCCAGGCGCTCATCGACCGCAAGATCGAGGGGGAGCAGATCACGCTCGCCCCCCGCGAGGAGCCCGAGACGAAGATCATCGACCTCATGGAGGCCTTGAAGGCCAGCCTGGGGACCGGCGAAGCCGGGAAGTCCAGGGCGGCGGGCGGCGCTGGCGGCTGAACCGTCAGCGGCCCCTTTCCCGGAAAAGCCAGACGCGGATCAGCACCGCGCCCCATACCAGCCCGACGGCTCCCCACACCACCCTGGCGTACGTCAAGGGCAGGTCGAGGCCGGCCTGGATCATCAGTCCTCCCCCCGCTGTGAGAAGCAGGGTTCCGATGAAGAAGGCGGTATCCTCCCACTGGGACCTTCGGTCTTTCATGACGGTCGGCGCTCTTCCCGATGGGTCGGTCGGTTGCGGTGCAGGGGAATGGTCGTGTCGGATAAGGTAGCGGTGTGGGCGAGGTACGCCACCACGAATCGGACACTGGAGCGGGACGGGGTGGATCGTTAGCTTCCCGAAGAGGCGGCTGCACCCGCTTCCTCACAGGCGCCCGTAGCTCAGCTGGATAGAGCATCGGCCTTCTAAGCCGAGGGTCCCAGGTTCGAGTCCTGGCGGGCGTGTTCAACCCCTTCGCGGCCCCTCCGGAGGGCGGTTCAGCTTTCCGGCACCGCCTCCATCAGGAGCTCGAACGCGCGGTCGAGGGCGCCACCACCCGGACCGCTGCCGCTGTAGTGGCCCAGGCGCACCACCACCAGGTCGTGGGAAGGAATGATGGTCGTGCTCTGCCCACCCGCACCGGCCATGTAGAAGGCCGTCTCGGGCACCGGGCGCCTGCCGTCCGCGTTCACCCAGAAGAACGCGCCTCCGTACTGGTGGCGGCCGTCCGCTTCCCACGCCGGCGCCAGCGTCGACGCGTATTCGACGTATCGCTCCGGGAGCAGCCGTTCGCCGTTGGGGGCGACGCCGTCGGTAAGGTACAGGTTGCCGAGGCGGGCCCAGTCGCGTCCGCTCCCGAACTCGTACCCCTGCAGCAGGAAGTTGCCGTGGGGATCGGTCTCGGGGACGAGGTTGCGAATCCCCAGCTTGTCGAAGAGGTGTCGCTGCGGGAACTGGTGGTAGTTCTCTCCCAGCTGCTCGACGCCGAGCCGGACGAGATAGTTGGTGATGACAGGGTCCGAGTTCCGGTACCTGCCCACCGTGTTGGGTTCCCACTGCTGGTCCTTGCTCGCGGCCCAGTGGAAGGAGTTCACCGTCCCGGTATACACGTAGATGTGGTCCGCATAGCCCACATCCGCATCAAAGTCGGGGTCCTGCGGGGCCCGGAAACGCAATCCCGAAGACATCCGCATGATGTCCCCGATGCGGATGGCCTGCCGCGGATCGCCCTCGGACTGCCACTCGGGCACCGGCGCCGACTGCCATAGGTCGTACACGCCCTTCTGGATCAGAACTCCCATGAGGGTCCCGGTAAGGCTCTTTCCCATCGACCAGCTCTCGAGCGGCGTGGTGTGGTCGATTCCCTCCCGGTACCGCTCGGCGAGAAGGCGGCCCCGGTGTGTCACCACGAAGGCGGCGGTGAGCCCTTCGGGCGGATCGAAGGCGGCGTCCACCGCCTGGGCCACCTTGTCCATGTCGACGTCGGCAGGGAAGGGCTCTTCGGGGAGGAGATCGCCCAACGGCCACGGGGTGGTCTCCGGGTCGGGCAGGTCGGGCGTGACTTCCACCGCCTCGTAGTACGGTTCCGATTCACCGATCGGAAGCGCGAGACAGCCCTGATCGCCGTGCTGCTTGGCCGAACGGACGGTGCCGTCGGGGAGCGTCAGGTGGACCCGCCGGTTTTCGAAATCCACCACTGTGTCGGTGACCTCGCTCCGAAGTTCGCGGGGCGAGCTGAAGAACCCCGTGTTCTCGGCGGCAAAAGCGGGATCCAGTCCGGAGAGAAACACGTTGGAGCAGAGAATCTTGGCAAACCCCGCCGTGGCGTGTGTGAGCGGATCGCCGGGCGGAACGACCCACTCGCCCGGGATCTCCAGCGACTGGCCCCGGGCGATCAGCGCGGCCCGGGGATCTTCGGGCGACGGGTCATCGGTCGCGGCCGGGGCGTCCCGGCCGTCCTGGCCGCACGCGGTCGCGAAGAGGGTTGCCCACGAAAGGAAGATGGCGCGATGGGACATTGTTCGAACTCCGCTGGTCTCGGAAACCGTTCGGGATTGTGCGGGACAGGATACGGCGCCCGCCCCTCGGTTGCCAAGGAGTGTGTGAGTGACCGGGCCGGGGGCGGGAATGCACCCGCGTGCCCGACCGCTTCCGGCCCGCCGCCGGGAGCGAAGTCGGTTTACCTTGCCGGACGATTGGTGTACCTTTGGTGCCGCTCCTCTCCGGGGGGGTCGATGGTGGGCGTAGCTCAGTCGGTCAGAGCGCCGGATTGTGGTTCCGGAGGTCGCCGGTTCGATCCCGGTCGCCCACCCTCGGAAATCTGAAATCGCCAGGCCACCGGCTCCAAGTCGATGGCTGGAGCTGCAGTTGACACGGCATGGGGATTTCGGTACAGTAAAGGTCTACTGTGCTTCTGCCGAGGCACCTCTGGCCGGGTGCGGTTCCCGCCGGTGTGAGCGGTTTCCATTGCGTCAGCGGACTGGAACGCTGGCCGGAGACGGCTTCGGCTCTCCGGGGCTCTGGAGCTCCGCGAGCTGTTTGACAATCGAGGTCATGAGAAGCGGGCGGGCCCCGAGTGCCGGAGAGCACTGTGTCTCTCCGGTTTTCGCTCGGTTTCGGACGCACGGCGTCCGGGCGAGCGACGGGTTCGATAACGCAGATTCCGAACAAGGGATCCGACGAGATCCACTGTTCATTCGAGCTATTCAAGCTATCTATCACGGAGAGTTTGATCCTGGCTCAGGACGAACGCTGGCGGCGTGCTTTATACATGCAAGTCGAACGAGGACCGGGTGCTTGCACCTGGAGCCGAGTGGCGAACGGGTGAGTAACACGTGACCAATCTACCCTTGGGAGAGGGACAACCTGGGGAAACCCGGGCTAATACCGCATGACGTGCGGCCATCGCATGGTGGCGGCACCAAAGGGGGCCTCTACTTGTAAGCTCTCGCCCAGGGAGGAGGTCGCGACGTATCAGCTTGTTGGTGGGGTAACGGCCCACCAAGGCTACGACGCGTAGCGGGTCTGAGAGGACGATCCGTCACATTGGGACTGAGATACGGCCCAGACTCCTACGGGAGGCAGCAGTAGGGAATATTGCGCAATGGTCGAAAGACTGACGCAGCGACGCCGCGTGTGGGAGGAAGCCTTTCGGGGTGTAAACCACTGTCAGATGGGAAGAACCCCGCACCTCCAAACAGGATGTGCGCTTGACGGTACCATCAGAGGAAGCGCCGGCTAACTCCGTGCCAGCAGCCGCGGTAAGACGGAGGGCGCGAGCGTTGTTCGGAATTACTGGGCGTAAAGCGCGGGCAGGTGGTTCGCTAAGTCTTTTGTGAAACTCCGGGGCTCAACTCCGGACATGCGTAAGATACTGGCGGACTAGAGACCGGTAGAGGCTAGTGGAATTCCTGGTGTAGCGGTGGAATGTGTAGATATCAGGAAGAACACCGGTGGCGAAGGCGGCTAGCTGGGCCGTGTCTGACACTCATCCGCGAAAGCGTGGGGAGCAAACAGGATTAGATACCCTGGTAGTCCACGCCGTAAACGATGGGCACTAGGTGCCGGGCCTATAGACGGGTTCGGTGCCGGAGCTAACGCATTAAGTGC
>JAJDXS010000025.1 GCA_022823145.1 Gemmatimonadota bacterium | reverse complement strand
CGGCTGGGAGAAGACGTTCGGCGCGCTTCAGGACGCCTTCAACCACGAACACGGCTGGAGCCGTCCGGACGATCCGGCGCGGGCCAGGGTGCAGCAGCCCGGACACCGCGCCTACGTCGAGGCCGCCCAGCTGCGGGCCGGGCTCCAGGTCGAGTCCTCACCCCGAGATCTGATCCGGGACTATCTGCTACAGCGCGTCGAGCAGGGCGCGGTGCGCGATCGCCACGAGGTCGTCGCCGCGCTCCGGGAGGCGGGTCTTGAAGTGCCCCGCCAAGGCATGGACTACCTGACCGCCATGGACCCCGAGACGGGGAAGCGGTGGCGGCTGAAAGGAGCACTGTACGGAGTTGATTTCCAACGCGAACGACTTGATGGAGCGGCTGCGGAAGAAGTTGGAAACCGAGCGCAGGGAGATCGAGGAGTTGACCGCCGACGAGCTCGAACGGCTCGCCGGGAACTCGCGGCGCGCCGTGAGGCACGCGCTGCGTACCATCAGGCGCGATACGGAGGAGGCGACCGGGCGGATGCGCGAGTTGCTCCTCAAGGCGTGGCTCAGGCCGCTGATCGTCGGCATGGCTCTCTGGCTCGGCATCTTCGGCGGAAGCTGGGCGACGATGCAGTGGCTGTCGAGGAGCATTCAGAACCGGATCGAGAAGCGGTCGATGGTGGACCTGGAAATCGCGGGGGGACGCGAGATGCTGGCCGAGATCGAGGAGACGACGTGGGGAGTGGGGCTGCGGGAAGTCAACGGGGTGAGGTACGTCACGCTGCCGACCGGCACGCCGGTCCTGACGGCCTTCACCGTCGACGGGCGGCCCTACGTAGAGCTGTCAAGAGAGTGAGGAAGCTGTATGACCGAGTTGGAGAGGCAGTTGACGGAGGCCTTGAAGAGGTTGTCCGGGCAGTACGAGAGGGAACGGCGGATCGCCTGAGGTCTGAATCCCGGCAGGAAATCGGCTAACTACTTACAGGGCTGCACGATCTGCGTTTCCTGCCGTTGGACTGGACACTACTGGACCGTGCTGCAAAAGCGGGAAAACCGCCCCTGAATGGCGGGACTTCTAAAGCCGTTCGGACTGTCTTCTTGAGCGGACGATCTCGTCTGGGCTCAGACCAAGCGCGACCGCGGCCGCCTCATTCAATGACATGCCGCGCCCCGCGCCTTCGCCGCGCTCAAGACCTGCCTTGGCGGGTGCGGCAGGGAGTAGGAATCTGGCGCACCACAAGCTAACCGGACGGATACCCCGGACCCGAGACCGTCACGAGTTGCAGTCCAACCTCCTCAGACCAGACAAGCAGGCGGCTGGCATTCGTCGGATCGAATGCAGCAGAGATGAATGGTATCGACCACGCTGCAAGGAGTGTCCCATCCGCCCCATATAGCTCAACAGAGCGGCGCTCGGTATCGGGCACTTCCACCGGGAGTGCTCCGAGGGTTAGAATACGACCGTCGGGCAATATGTGGAAGTCCTGGAGCGTCGTGCGGGCGGACCCGGGGCGGACGGGGTGCGATGTGTTGGTTGCGGAGGCCGTCGGGAATGCACCTCTCCAAGACCAGCTTCGGCCCGGCCGGCTCCACATGCCATATTCTGGAGCCCCACTGGGACCCGGCGAACAACCCCCCTGCGGGGCTCGCATGTGGCACCAATGGAGAGCCGCCGAACGGCACGGGCGTTCCAGACCGAACCTCAATCCCCAGGTCCGCATATGTCCATGCCGTCCGGATCTCGCCACGACCGAACAGCGTGGTCTCGTACAGGCCCGCACCCATGACGGAGAGCACCAGCCGATCTTCCGCCGGGAAGAAGGCCGCGTCCCATATTGGTAACGGCACCAGTAAAGCTCGTTCACTTCGATCACTGCCGAAAAGCATGACCGATGGGGGATCCCGGTCCACGACAACGACCTGCTCGGCGCTCCCCCAGACGGCAACGGGTTGCGAATATTCCATAGGGCCAGGGCCGGCTCGGCCCCAGCGCGCAATCTCGTCGAGACCTTCGCCTAGCTCGATCACCTGTCGCTCATACCGGTCATAGACAAGCCATCCGCCCGGAATCCGCGACGGAGTGGCGACAAGGGTCGGGTACACCTCTGGATTGTGTGCGAGCACCTCCAGTTCGAGCGGAGCGCGGTCGAGATCGCACGCGATAAAACTGTAGTCCTGCGCAGCGAGCTGTGCCCAGGGTGGCCCGCCCAAGAGGATCAGGAGCATCGCAATCAATGCGGCACCATTGCAGTCGAAGCAGCTCCCCGTCAAGCCGCTACGGTCGAGCAGTTGACCGAGCCGGTGGCCGGCGGGATGGCGGTGGACGACCTCTGTGGCAACGCCGTCCCCACCGTCCTGCGGGGATCGAACCAAACCATCCCGCCGACCCATGACCTAGTTGGCCCCCAGCTTGAAGCTCTCGGTCTCTCCGGCGTTGACTTCGAAATCATCGCCGTTCGCCGTACCGGTGCACTGACCCGTGATGACGGTCACGGTAACGGTTGTGGTCCCCCCTGCGACCACCGTCGTCTTCACATGGTCCCCCGTGCACTCCATCTCGAAGTCTTCGACAGGGAAGGCGATCGCCGCAGCCAGAGGCGCGTACACCGCTTCGGCGTTGATCGCGCTCGTTGCGACAAGTGAAGCTGACGGAACTTCCGCTGCCTCCGCCTGGGACGGAGTCAGCAGCACGGCCACGGCCAGGGCGGCTGCGATGGGCGCCAGTTTCATCGTGATGCGGTTCATTTGATCTCTCCTTGATCTTGGAGCACCGGTCGCGACCGGTCAACTCCGTGGTTTCGGGCGATCCCCGTGTGAGATCGTTGCCCTCGCCCTGATAGACAGCGGCGGGAAGCGAATCGGTTCACGGGGCAAAGCGTGCCGATCAGTCGGGTTTCGGCGCTCGAATGGCCGAAATGGCCGCAATCGGGAAGTTTTTGGCAGGTTTCGCGGCGAGTCTCGGGAACTTCTTTCCCGACCCGCCGGGAACTTTTTCCCAAGGTCCGGGAACTTTTTCCCAGCGGTGTCGGGAACTTTTGGGAACGAAAGTCGTGGAAAAACTTCCCTGTCGGTCGGCGGTTAGAGCGCGCACTTTGGGAGGGTGCGACGGCCAAGTGCAATGCGGACCCCCCGGCCAGAGAGGAGCGGATCATGGACCGCGACGGCGGAAACAGCCGACGACCGACGGAATGCGAGACGTGCGACGACCTGCTGCTCCGGCTCGACCCGCTCATCCGGTCGGTCGTAGCGCGATTCACACTCGACCGGGCGACCGCCGACGAACTCGCGCAGGCCTGCCGGATCCGGATCTACGAGAGACGCGGGCAGTGTCGTGACCCGGCGGCGGTCTTCGGTTGGGCGAGGACGCTGTGCCGGCGCGTCTGCATCAATGCGGCCGGGACCGAGCGGCGCGACCGCGACCGCTTTGTCGAGGACATGGACGGCACCGCGTCGGCCGAGACCACGGTGCCGGATCCCTTGGCCGCCGTCGAGACCAAGGAGCTGCGGCTGCGGGTCAGGACCGCCGTGGAACGTCTCTCGGCGGAGCAGCGGCGATTGCTGTCCCTCCGTTACTGGCACGGACTCAGTGTGGCGGAAATCGCTCGCCGCCTGAATCTGCCCGAAGCTACGGTTCGGACGAGGCTGAGGCGCGCCCGCCTGCGGTTGAGACGCGCCCCCGAGATCGTCTGCTACGCGCCGCGCCTTCCCTCATTGTGGTCGCAGAAGTCGGGAAACGGTATGATGGACGAGGCACCGACCAGCGCCTCCCCTTTGTCCGACGGGATGGGCGTCCCGACCGAGGTAATGCGTTGAAGGAGGATACGATCCACGGGCTTGAGCGACGAAGCGACTTCGAAGCGGTCTTTCACGCCTCGCCGGACCCGATTCTACTTGTGGGGACCGAGGGAATCATCCGGGACGCGAATCCGCAGGCCGAGATCATGTTCGGGTGGTCCCGCGACGAAATGGTCGGCGAATTGGTGGAGATGTTGGTTCCCCGGGCGCTTCGCGACGCCCACCGCCAGCACCGGTCGGAGTATGGCCGACACCCCGTGCCGCGTCCGATGGGCCTCGGCATGGAGCTTAATGCCGTTGGCAAGGACGGCTTCGAGTTTCCCGTCGAGATCAGCCTTGGCCCGTCGGTGAATCGATCCGGCACCCTGCTGGTGGTGTGTGTCGTACGCAGCCTCGCTGGGAGCAAAGTGCTGCGCCGGGTGTCGGCGGCACGGATCGCGGCGGCGGAGTCGGAGCGCAAGCGGATCGCCGGTGAGCTTCACGACAGCGTCAAGCAGGGGCTCACCGCCATACAGCTTCACCTCGCCGCGCTGGTCGAGATGAGACTCGCCCCGGAGGAAGCCGCGGTGATGGTCACGGACGTTCAGAACGAGTTGGATCTTTGCCATGACTCGCTGGACCGTGCCATACGCGACCTGATGCCAGTGGAACTGGAGGGACACGCGCTGGAGTTCGCGCTCAATCTCCTGTGCCGACGCGCCGAGGGAGAGGGATTCGCCGTCGAACGCGACATTCGGTGGTCGGGCGATGCGCTGGACGGGGAAGCGTGTCTGGCCGTGTTCAGGATCGTTCAAGAGGGCCTGAACAACGCCAAGCGACACAAGCGGTGCCGGGACCGCCACCGTCAAGTACTGGCGCTCGGGCCGCCGGATCCGGGCAGAAGTCAGCGACTCCGGCGCGGGCTTCTCGCCCGACGATCTGGAGCCGCATCGGGCGGTTGGACTCGCGACCATGCGGGAGCGCAGCCAGATCATCGGAGGCCGACTCACCGTGGCGAGCGAACCAGGCACCGGGACGTCCGTCCTGCTCGAAGTGCCCCTTCGAGGCAATCCGCCGTCAACGACGGATGAACCAGTATGAGCTTCAGATGCAGGGTCGTGCTCGTTGACGATCACGCGGTCGTCCGTGCCGGAATCAAGTTGCTGATCGAACTCACCAAGCGGTATGAAGTGGTGGGGGAGGCCGACACCGGCGAGGCCGCCGTCGAACGGGTCGCGGCGCTCCAGCCCGATCTGGTCGTCATGGATGTTCGCATGCCCGGCTTGGACGGAATCGCCGCCACCCGCAGGATCTTGAATCAGAACCCGGATATCCGAGTTCTCGTGTTCACCGCATACGACGCCCCCGAGTATGTCGAGGCCGCGATCGAGGCCGGGGCGATGGGTTGCCTGAGCAAGCGCAGGGCGCGCTCGGATCTGGTTGCCGCCCTCGACATGCTGGCGTCGGGGAGGATGACGTTTCCGGCACGCGCCACCGGACTGCTGTCGAAGCGGCGGAGCAACGAGCGGGGGCGACGCGACGCCATCGCCTCGCTTAGCGAGCGCGAACGCGAGACGCTGTTTCTCACAGCAGCCGGTTACACGGCCGAAGAGATCTCCCGTAAGGTCTACTTGTCCCCGAAGACCGTCGCGAACTACCGGATGTCCCTAAGGAAAAAGCTGGGCGCCAAGACCCGAGTCGATCTCATGCGCATCGTCGTGGAATCGGGGTACATCTCGGACATGTTGAGGGCTGCCGGGGTTGGGCAGGAGGACCAATGAAGGCGTCCGGCGGCTTTGGCGATCCGGCATTACGGCGTGGTCGTGCGGGCCGTGACGGAGCGTTCGAGGCCGCGGCGGACGGGCTTGTCGGACGCCCGCTAATGCGGGAGAGCCAGCCCACCCTTTGGGGCCACGCTTCGCGAGTCCCCGGCAGGGGCTGGCGGGGGGCTGTGCCCCCTGTGACCCCCAACTTCAAAACGTCGCGTCGTGAGCGACGGGAAGTGGCCAGTCTACGGCCTGCCAATGGCCCCCAAGGGTTCTCCCGTGACGGACACGACGTAGCCTCGCTCCACCCGGCTGCAAAGGTGCTTTGACGGTTTGAACACCGGCACGTCGCGGGCCGGTACCTCGACCGCCTCTCCAGTCCGGGGATTGCGGCCCGTGCGGGCCTTGCGGTGCCGCACCTTGAAGGTGCCGAAGCCCCGGAGCTCGATGCCGTCGCCTCGGGCGAGCGCGTCCTTCACGGCACCGAGGAAGGCGTCGACCATCAGCGCGCATTCCCTCTTGGTGACGCTCGGCCCGACCGCGTCGGCGACCCGCTCAACGAGTTCGGCCTTGGTCATCCTCTTCTCCTCGCGCGAAGTGTGGCCGAGTCCTGCCGCTTCAGTATGATAACCTGCGGCGCGACCCACGGCGGCTGTTTCCACCGACCGCGCCAAGGCGAAGCCGTGCCCCGACGGCGTTGGCCAGCAGCAGACATCCTCTGGCTTCAGGATGCGTCCGTCGCGGCTGACCCATGCCCTTCCCGCATGGGATTGCTGGCCCGGAGCGACCCGCCGCGGAGGTTGGGATGGAGTGCACATCCCAACCTCCGCAGATGCCACAACAGGCATCGAAAAAGGTGGGTACTCCGGCCACGGCCTCCGCTTCCGGCGCGACACAGCCCACCCGGAGGCCGTGGTGCAACCGTAAGATGTACAACGACATACGCAGTCGCTGAAATGCACATCCGAGTCGCGAGTCCGCGCACATGCAGGTCTGTCTCACATGTGCGGTCCCCGCACGGCCCCGGACGCGCGTCCGAGGTACCGACCACCCCTCCATTCCAAGCCTTCATACGCGCCATGCTCCTCAGACCCCTGATTACCGCGCCGGAACCGGTCGCATCGGACGAACCGGACCTCTTGGACGGCCTACCACTGGTCAAACATCCCCTCCTCGGCGACATTTCCTTCGCGCAGATCGTGCAGTCCATCGAATCGAGAGAGGAATCGAACGATGGCACGCACGAAACGAAGCCGCCGGAGCTACGGCGCCGGCGAGTGGGGCCGGAACAGGGTCCGGGTGTTCCCTGACCCGAAGACCGGCCTGTTCCAGGTGGAGTGGCGCGAGAACGGGCGCAGGCTCACCCGGTCGCTCGGACACCGCGACTGGGCGAGGGCGAAACGGCAAGCGGACGAGTTCGCCGCCGGGTTCGCCAGCCCGGAACTGAACGGCAAGGCGGAAGCCGAGCCCGAGCCGCTCACCTTGGAGAAGCTCTTTGAAATCTACGGTGAGGAGGTGACCCCCACGAAGGGGCCGAAGTCTTGGCAGCGGGACAGGTCCGCGATGGCGATGTTCCTCGACTTCTTCGGCAGGGACCGAAGGCCCGAAACCCTTTCCCAGCGGGACTGGGACCGCTTCATCCGGGAGCGCCGCGCGGGAACGGTCGGCCCCAGCGGCAAGCCCGTGGGCAACCGGATGATCGAGTGGGATCTGGCTTTTCTCATGGCGGTGCTCAACTGGGCGGCGAGGTCGCGGGACCAGCAGGGACGCCTACTGCTCGACAGGAACCCGCTGAAGGGTCTCCGCAAGCCCATCGAGAAGAACCCCAACCGGGTTGTTCTCACCGAGGAGGAGTACCAGGCGCTGCTGCGGGTCTCGCGGCAGTTGGACTGGCGATTCCACTTGGCGCTCGTGCTGGCGCACGAAACCGGGCACCGGATCGGAGCTATAAGGCAGCTTCGGTGGGACGACATCGACTTCGAGGACGAGACCATCCGGTGGAGGGCCGAGCACGAGAAGACGGGCTACGGGCACACGACGCCCGCGACGCCCGAAGCCATGGAAGCTCTTGCTGAGGGGCGAAGGCACAGCCCCTCGGGCGCGGATGCGCCGATCCTGCCCGCGACCAGGAATCCTTCGGAGTGCGTGGGCTTCACGGTGACCCGTTTCTGGTGGAAGCGGGCCGAGAGGCTCGCCGGGCTTGAGCCCAGACGCGGCAGGGGCTGGCACTCGCTGAGGCGGAAGTTCGCGAGCGATCTCATGGACCTGCCCCTCAAGGTGCTCTGTGAGCTTGGTGGCTGGCGAAACGCCAAGACGGTGCTCAACTGCTACCAGAGGCCCGACGAGGCCCAACTCAGGCAGGCGATCCGCAGCCGCCGCAGGCCGCGGGGCTGAAACCCAATCGGCGGGAACCAAACAGCGGGAACTCGCCCGCCGAATCCCGTAACTTCAATGGTCACAAGCAGATCCGCACGGGATGGTACATGAGGGAACGGCGGCGGCAATCCGAACAGGTCGAAGCCTTGCGGCGGCGTGTCGAGCGGCAGACCGAGGAGAACGACACCTTGAGGCGGCAAATCGAGCGGCTGAGCGGGCAGGTGACGCGCTTGACCGGTGGCTCCGGGACGCACGGCGTGACGTTGCGCGGCGGCGGTTGGAGATAACCCCGCCGCGCGGGCCAGACCGAGATGCCGGTCCGAGCCGCTAAACTGACGGTGACGGGGGCAGGATCGGCCGCACGGTCTTGAGGAGCCGCGCGGCACGGGGCTACGTGGTGTGGGATGCCGGGCGCTCGTTACCGAGGCCCCCGTTCGCCGCCGGGGTTGTCAACCGTCTGGACGAACGAGCATTATTCCTAGCAAGCACGTCAACGGAAGGGTCCACCGGAACGGCGAGGAGAGCTTCGGGACGATGTTGTTGAAGCGTGGATACCGCAGGGTATGCCACCGAGCGAGTCCTACGCCTCTCCACCGCAATCCGAACGACGTGCCGGGTCGAGCCGCCTGCGATGCCAACTTGCCTTTGAACCTCCTCGACACCCAGGGAGTCGAACAGCCGTCACTCGGGGAAGACAGATCGTGAACGGCTTCCGGTTCATCGACGTTTTCGCCGGGATCGGGGGTCTGAGGCGTCCCTTTGACGAGATCGGCGGTCGGTGCGTGTTCACGTCCGAGTGGGACAGGTTCTGCGAACAGACCTACTCGGCGAACTTCCCGTCGGGCGACAGCCACCAGTTCGTCGGCGACATCCGGCCCTACTCCTCGCTTCCCGAGATGATCCCCGAGCACGATGTCGTGCTGGCCGGCTTCCCGTGCCAGCCCTTTTCCATCGCCGGGGTCTCCAAGAAGAACGCGTTGGGGCGGCCCCACGGCTTTCTGTGCGACACGCAGGGAACGCTCTTCTACGATCTAGCGAAGATCATCGCCCACCATCGTCCCTCCGCCTTCCTGCTGGAGAACGTGAAGAATCTGAAGGGTCATGATCGGGGACGAACGTTCGCCACCATCATGCACGTTCTGGAGACGGAACTGGAGTACAACGTCAGCACGAGGATCGTGGACGCCTCTCCGTGGGTGCCTCAGAGACGAGAACGGGTGTTCATCGTGGGCTTTGAGAGGGAAACCGACTTCGACTTCGGCGAACTGGAGATCCCCAGCGGCAATCACCCGACCCTCGGGAGCATTCTCGACAGCGACGTCGATCCCAAGTACACGCTGAGCGACCACCTCTGGAACTACCTTCAGGACTACAAGAGAAAGCACCGCGCGGCCGGAAACGGGTTCGGCTACTCGGTGTTCGGGCCGGGGGACGTGGCGCGGACCCTCTCGGCCCGCTACTACAAGGACGGCTCCGAAATCCTCATCCGGCAAAACGGTCGTCCGCGTAGGCTGACCCCTCGGGAATGCGCGAGGCTGATGGGATTCGACGAGTCGGACGGGGCGAGGTTCAAGATCCCCGTGTCGGACACGCAGGCCTACCGCCAGTTCGGCAACGCGGTCGTGGTTCCCGTCGTCCGCGCCATCGCCCGGCTCATGGCTCCCCACATCGACGGTGCGGCCGCGTGAGGCGCGGGAAACTCCGCGACTACTTCTCGGGAGTGGGCGCGAAACTCCTGTCGGCGGTTGATGCCGAACCCAAGAAGTCCAATCAGCATGAAATCGGCGTCACCAAGGACATGCGGCGGCAGGTTCTCGGGGAACGCAAGCGACACTTCAACGTTCGCTACGTCTGGCTGGGAAGGGAGCGGGACGGGTTGATCGCCGACGGGACGGCAACCGGCGAGAGCGGCCATTCGCGAGGCCGAGGCCACGACCACGGGGAAGGCGGCTTTACCGCCTACGCGCCCGCCACCTACTACGACACGCGGGAGAATCAACCCCACCGCTCACCGGAATGGCGTCTCTACTACTCGTCCAATCCCGTCACGGAAGCGATGAGCGGCGGCGATGCGCTGTTTCTGGCGCTGCACAACGATGGGCTCCTCTACCTCATCGTCACCCCGGCGGGATCCACCAGCGAGCAGCAGCTCTCATGGCTCTTCGGTGTCCGTCCCCAGCACTCATTCGACTCGCGCGAGATCGAGCCGGACGAACCGACGCTCGGCTTTGCGGCCCGCTTCATCTTCGACGAACTCGGCGTGGAGTTCGAGGAAGCGGATGAGGACAGACTGGATGGCATCGTTGAGCCGTTCGGCACGACGTTCCCAAGAACCGCCGAATTCTCAGACCTCGCACGCAAGACGCTGGCCGAGGACGTGAATCCCAAGGATGATCCGGACGCCACCCTGCTCGCTTGGCTGGAGCACGAGGAGGCCCTGTTTCGGCGACTTGAGAGGAAGGTGGTCGCCGAGCGGCTCCAAGCCGGGTTCACAGACGAGCACGGCATCGATGTGGATGGATTCCTGCGGTTCTCGCTCAGCGTTCAGAACCGACGAAAGTCTCGAATGGGCCAGTCCCTTGAACATCACGCCGAGGCCGTTTTCCGCGCCCATGAACTGTCGTATTCCCGGAGCCCGGTGACCGAACACAACCACCGGCCGGACTTCCTTTTTCCAAGCATCGAAGCATATCGGGAGGCACCCACGGGCTGGTGGTGCTTGGCCATGCTGGGTGCCAAATCGACCTGCAAGGACCGCTGGCGGCAGGTGCTCGTCGAGGCGGAGAAGATTCCGGAAAAGCACCTCCTGACGCTTGAACCCGGCATATCGGAGTCGCAGACTCGTCAAATGGCCGTTGCCAAGTTGCGACTGGTCGTTCCGCACGCCCTCCACGTCACCTATACCGAAGCGCAGCGAGAGTGGCTATGGACCTTCGACCGGTTCATCCGGGACGTGGGGGCGCGACAGGGGTAATGGGACTCGGCGCTGGCGTTGCGACGGCCTCCACCGACACGGCCCAGCAATGTGCCAAGGGTTCTCGTGGCGATGTCGTCAACGGAGTGCCGAGTTCGGGACTTCCGGCGGAAACGCGGCCGCAAGCGAATCGGCGGCCCGCTGCGGACCCGCTCACGGCCCGTCAACGTAGCGAGTTGATGAGCCGGATCCGCTCGAAGGACACCAAGCCCGAGATGCTGGTCCGGCGGCTCGTGCACGGCATGGGCTACCGCTATCGTCTTCACGCCAAGGAACTGCCGGGCCGTCCCGATCTGGTGTTCAGACCCCGCCGCAAGGCGATCTTCGTCCATGGATGCTTTTGGCACCGCCACGTCGACTGTCCGGCAAACCGGCTGCCCACGACGCGGCGGGAGTTCTGGCGGAACAAGCTGGACGGCAACGTCCGGCGAGACAGGCGCAACGAGGCGGCTTTGGAAGAAATGGGCTGGCGCGTTCTCATCATATGGGAGTGCCAGACGAAGGACTTGGATCGTGTCGCCGAAGCCGTCAGGCGGTTTCTCGGTCCCCGCTGACCGCTTGGGGTTGC
>JAJDXS010000022.1 GCA_022823145.1 Gemmatimonadota bacterium | reverse complement strand
GATCCGCACGTCCGGTTCGACGAGCAGGGGCTGGAAACGGACCTACGGGTGACGAACTATGCACCGCCGCGAAAGCGTGCGGAGGATGCCGCGTCACCCTAAGGGCACCGCGCCAGCCCCTGACTCTACCGGGATTCAGGCTCCTGACGATCCGACGTTACGTCAGGGTTGCGGCCGGGGTGGGGCTCCAAGCTTGGACATTGGGGCTGGGCATGGGCGGGAGCAAGGTGCGAATGCGGTGGCCGGGCGGTTCGTCACTCCGGCCGGGCACTCCCGGCTCTCTTCACAAACGTCTGGCCGACCGCCCCGGGTCGCTCCGGGTCCGAAGGACTCTTGCTGCCGGAGTGGTTGGTCACGGAATCTCCTGGCGTCGCCGCCCGGTTCCCGCCTAACACCTTGCCCAGTGCCGAGAGCGCGAGGTAGGGCACCAGGACCGCCGTGCATACCCCTGCGGCGAGAGCGGTTACAGCCTCTGGACTCTCCATCAGGGATTCCGCTTCCGGGGACATGACGAAGTCGTAGACCTGATAGCCGACGATGCACACGTAGGCGAAGTACACCAACCAGACCACTCGCATTCCCTACCGCTCCCTTCTCGGCATCGCCACCGCCTTGCCCGACGTGGGGCGCAGCCCTTCCGCGTACACCCTGGCGTTGAGCGCGGGCAGCCGCTCCGTGAGCAGTTCGTTCAGCCGCTCGATGACGGCGGGGAGTTCCTCCCACGAACGGTCGATCTGCCAGAGCTGATCGGCGGTCGGCGGATGGGTCGTTGATTCAATCGTGCGCCATGCCGAGGCACCCGCTGCGGGGCCACTGCCACCCCCGCCGAACCCGCCACCGCCGCCGATGTCCTCCTGCACGGCTTCCAGATCCTCGCGGAACGCGTCGATCTCTTTGGTCAGCTCCTCGGGCGCCTCCGCGGCAGCCGCGACGCGCTCGTCGATCTGGCCCAGCTGTTCGCGCATGTCGCCCATCCGTTCCCGCGCGTCGCTCACCGCGCCCGACAGCCGGTACGAGTCCATCATCGCCGCGTGGCGTGCGATCAGGTCGCCGCGTGAGATGTCGGTCCGGGGGTCGAGGCGCACCTCGACGTGCACCTCCATCGTGGCATCGCCCGCAGACAGCGCCACGGTGTAGCTGCCGGGGAGGACGCGCGGGCCCGGGTCCATCGCCTCGCCGTCCGCGCCGTCGGCCGCCAGCCGCAGGTCCCAGATCACCTCGTTGAGGCCGGAATCGCCGGTGCCGTCAAGTTCCCGCACGACGGTGCCGCCGCCGTCGCTCACCGTGAGCGTCACGCTGTCGGTGGCCGCGCCGAGATGGTAGCGGATGCGGGCGCCGGCGGGTGGGTTGGGGGCGGCGTAGATGCCGGGGGTCCATCCCTGCGGGGTGTACAGGTTGTAGGAGGTGGTGCGGCGCACCGGGTAGAGGTGGGCGTCCGACGCCATCACGTCGGCGCTCAGGTGCTCGAGCGGAGCGATGTCGTCCATGATCCAGATGCCGAGCCCGTGCGTACCGACCACGAGGTCATTGTCGCGCGGGTGCACGACGATGTCATCGACGGGTACGGTGGGCAGGCCGTTCCTGAGGTCGTGCCAGTTCGCGCCCCGGTCGATCGAGAAGTGGACGCCCACCTCGCTCCCGGCGAACAACAGATTGTGGGCGCGGGGATGCTGCGCGAGCGCGTTCAGTGAAGTGGCGGGCAGGCCGTCGGTGATCCGCGTCCAGCTCCCGCCGAAGTCGGTGCTGAGGTAGACATACGGCTCGAAGTCTGCGCTGCGGTGCCCATCGAAGGCGGCAAACACTTCGCCGACCGCGCCGCCCGACGCGACAATGCGCGTAACGTACGTGTAGGACGGCAGGCCGGGCACGTTCCCGGTGATGTCGGTCCAGCTGCCGCCGCCGTCCCGCGTGACGTGCAGCCGGCCGTCGTCGCTTCCGGTGTAGAGCACCGCGGCGTCGAGAGGGGATTCCGCGATCGCGGTCAGGTTGCCGTAGCTGGACTGGCCGTCGTTGCGCGACATCTGGGGCTCGCCGCCCGCGACGCCCATGAGTTCCAGGGTGTCGCGGTCGATCGCGTACGTCAGGTCGCCGCTGATCTCCTCCCAGCTCTGGCCAAGGTCCGGCGAGCGGAAGAGGATGTTCGAGCCCGCATACACGACTCCGTCGTCGTGCGCCGACAGGAGCATGGGCGTGTCCCAGTTCCAGCGCAGACTGCGGTCGCCATCCTCCGCGGTCGGGCGGGGCAGGGGGCGGATGCGTGAGCGCTCTCCCGTGGGGAGATGGACGCGCGTCAGGTTACCCCCCTGAGACTCCGCAAACATCAGTTCCGGGTTCGTGGGGTGCATGACGGTGAAGAAGCCGTCGCCCGAGCCCACATTGTACCAGTCGCGCGTACGGATCCCCTGGTTCGACAGGGTGTTGGAGGGCGCGCACCAGGAGCCGTTGTCCTGCAGGCCGCCGCACACATGATAGGGATCGCGCATGTCCACGCCGATCTCGTAGAACTGGCCGAGCGGCAGGTTGCGGAGCTGATACCAGTTGTCGGAGCGGTCCCAGCTGATCGAGACGCCGCCGTCTCCGGCGAGGATCAGATGGTCCGAGTCCGCGGGATTGATCCAGAGCGCGTGGTGGTCGAGGTGCACGCCGGCAGCGGCGTCGGGCGTGAAGTTGCGGCCGCCGTCCGACGAGCGATAGAGGTTGGCGCCGCCCAGGTAGATCCGCTCGGGGTCGTTGGGGTCGACGCGGATCTGGCTGTAGTACATGGGCCGGTTGTTGGTGGTGCTGATCTGCTCCCAGGTCTCGCCGCGGTCGGTGGAGCGGTAGACACCGTTCTGCGCGTCGGCCCCGGCACCGCCGCCGAACCCCTGGCCGGGCGCGCGCGCGTCCGCTTCGACGAGCGCGAACACGAGGTTGCCGTCACCCCGGTAGATGTCCAGCCCGATCCGTCCCTTGTCGCCCTCCGGCAGCCCCTCGGTCAGCTCCGTCCACGTGTCGCCGCCATCGGTCGTGCGATGGATCGCGCTGCCCGGTCCGCCGCCGTTGAACCCCCAGGCCCGCCGCCGCCGCTGATAGGTGGCCGCAAAGAGCGTCCGCGGATCGCCGGGGTCCATGACCAGCTCGGTCGCCCCCGTGTCGTCGTCGACGAACAGCACGCGCTCCCACGTCTGCCCCCCATCTGTGGTGCGATACACGCCGCGCTCCGGGTTCGGGCCCCAGAGATTACCCACCGCCGCCACGTACGCCACGTCCGGATCCCGCGGATGCACCTGGATGCGGGCGATGTGGTGCGTGTTCTCGAGCCCCAGGTGCGTCCACGTCCGCCCGGCGTCGGTCGAGCGGTACACCCCGTTGCCCCACGGCGAACTCTGCCGGTTGTTGGGCTCTCCGGTCCCCACCCAGACGACGTTCGGGTTCGACGGCGCCACGGTCACGTCGCCGACCGAAGCGGTCGCCTCGTCGCGAAACACGTGCGTGAAGGTGATCCCGCCGTTCTCCGTCTTCCACACGCCACCCGTCGCGACACCGACATGAAAGATCCGTGGGTCCGACTCGACCACCGCCAGATCCGCGACCCGCCCACCCATGATCGTGGGCCCGACGGTGCGGAATTCAAGCGCGGCGGTGGCCTGCGCCATTGGATCGGCCGGGGCGTCTTGAGCATGCAGGCGCCCGGGCAGGACGGTCGCGAGGAGAAGGCTGGCCAGCACAGCGCCAGCGGCAGTCAGCGAGAGGCTCGGGAAAGGACGACGGCTTTCGATGCGGTCCACGTTGGTCTCCGGAATCGAGGGTCTGCGGCAAGGCGTGGTTTGGCTTCAATCAATAACGACCGGCCGGTTCACCCGACAGCACAGGTATGCAACACCCGCCGACGGAAGTATTGTGTGGGAGCCCGACGAGGGCACTACGGCAAAGCGAACCGACAAGGAGCAACCACGAATGGCTACACGGCGCGAGTTCATGGGGCAGGCCGGCATCGCTGCGGGCGTCGCGGCACTTGGCCTCGGGTCCCCGCGGCGGGCGGCGGCTCGACCCGGCCCCGACGATCGCACGGACCGCCCCCGTCTGCCCCGCCAGCAGGGCATGAGCATCCTCATCCTGGGCGGC
Source organism: Gemmatimonadota bacterium (assembly GCA_022823145.1). Lineage (GTDB taxonomy): Bacteria > Gemmatimonadota > Gemmatimonadetes > Longimicrobiales > Gaopeijiaceae > Bin94. Next base: position 20,833 of record JAJDXS010000022.1, on the reverse strand, counting down.
ACCGGCTTCATCGGCCCCCACGTCGTGCGCCACGCGCTCGCCCGCGGCCACCAGATCACCCTTTTCAACCGCGGCCGCACCAACACCCACCTCTTCCCCGAGGTGGAGAAGCTCGTCGGCGACCGCAACAGCGACCTCACGGCGCTGGAGGGGCGGCGCTGGGACGCCGTCCTCGACAACTCGGGGTACACGCCGCACCAGGTCGGGCTCTCGGTCGACCTCCTCAGGCATGCCACCAACCAGTACCTCTTCACCTCGACGCGCGCGGTCTACACCGACTTCACCGCGGACGTCATGGACGAGGACGCCCCGATCGGCCCGCGGAACCTCCCCGAGAGTGAATGGACCGCGTACGGCCCCGCCAAGGTCCTCGCCGAGCGCAAGGTCGAAGAGGGATTCGGTGCGCGCACACTGATCGTGCGGCCTCCGGTCATCGTGGGCCCCGGCGACCGTAGCGACCGCTTCACGTATTGGCCGGACCGGATCGATGCCGGCGGCGAGGTGCTCGTACAGGGCGACCCCACCGACCCGGTGCAGTTCGTCGACGTGCGCGACCTGTCCGAGTTCTACGTCCACCTGCTGGAGCAGCAGACCGCGGGCATCTTCAACAGCACGGGTCCCGGCGCCCCGCTGTCCGCCGCCGAACTCGTGTACGGGATCCGGGCGATCACTTCCACGCCCCTGTCGTTCACCTGGGTGGACTGGGACTTCCTGGCCGATCGGGGCCAGATGCCGCAGCAGCAGCTTCCCTTCTGGCAGCCTCCGCGCGGCCGATACCTCAACTACGGGCGGATCGACAGCAGCCGCGCGATCGCGGCCGGCCTCACCTTCCGCCCATTGGCGGTGATCGCGAAGGACACGCTGGACTGGCACATGAGCCGCGACGTGGACGGCGAGTATCAGCTGCGCACCGGGCTCAGCCGCGACCTCGAGGCGAGACTGCTGGCCGAGTGGCGGGAGGCCGGCAGGTGACCCGTGGGAGCCCTTCGATCCGACCGTCGATTGAACCTTCAGGTCGGAATCGGCGCTACCGCGGCCATTCCGTGATACTCCCGAACTCTCCCGTCCTCAGAAACCTGATCACGGCCTGCGCCGTGTAGCGGCTGCTCATGATGAAGGCGTGCGAGCGCGGCAGCACGATCACCGGGACGCCCTCGATCCGGGTCTGCTCCACGCTGACGACGCCATCGTCCGGGCCCGGGATCGCCAGGTGGCCGATGGGCTGGATGCTGCGGTTGCCGGCGATGATGCCCACTTCGTAGTCGGGCGGGGGCAGCGTCGCCGGGATATCCGTGCTGTCGGTGCCCAGCTCACTGCCGACGGGCCCAAGCACGTCCGTGGCAGCCGGAATCTCCTCGAGCCAGTCCACGAAGAGGCTGCCCTGGCTCGGCGGCGCCAGCAGCACCGCCCGCCCGAGCTGCTCCGGGGGCGACTCGGCGAGGTATCCACGGATGACGAGCCCGCCCAGCGAGTGCCCCACGAAGTGGATCCGGGGCGACTCGGCGCAGCACCGCTCGACCACCGACCTGACCGTCGCCACCTGTTCGGGGAACGCGGCCCGGAGTGACCTGTACCCTACGGTGACCACCCCATACCCGGCCCACTCCAGCCGTTGTGCCAGCACTGCCATCGATGCCCGCGAACGCCCCAGGCCGTGGACAAGCACCACGGCCTCCTCGTCCGCCGCGGGTCGCCGCTCGCACCCCGGAAGCGCGAGCAGGAGCGACAGGAACAGCAGCCAAACCTTCTTCATGACACCTGCCTGGAGCGTCGAGGACTTGCGTCACACGCTCCCTTGTACACCGGTCGCGGCCACAGGATCACGGCCGTGTAGTCTTCACCCCTCCCAGGCTTCGCTCAGCACGCGCTTGAGGTTGCCGCCCAGCAGCCGTTCGCGTTCAGAGGCGCTCAGACCACGACCCTCCAATGCCTCTCGGACATTGTCGAGATCGGCAGGCGCTGACAAGCCCTGCGGGAAGGTGTACGGCGGATCGGGAAGCGGGTCGAACACATACCGCTTTCGCGCCCGGTCGTCGAAGTCGAGGCCGAGCCCCACGTGATCCGGTCCGACCCGGTCGAGGAGGTGGTCCAGGTGCGCCAGGAAGTCGTCCAGCCGCGGCTGCGGGCGGCCGGAGACCAGCGCCGGGAAGGCGCTCAGGGCGATCACCCCGCCGCGCCGTGCGCAGGCGTCGATCTGCCCGGCGGTCAGGTTGGCGGGGTGGTCGTACACGGCCCGGGCGTTCGAATGCGTGAACACGATGGGAGCACGCGACTCGTCGATGGCGCTCAGGCTCGTGCGCACCCCTGCGCGGCTCACGTCGATGAGCACCCCGGCGGCGTTCATCTCGCGCACCGCCAGGCGCCCGAGCCCGGTGAGCGGCAGGTCCGTGCGCTCGAGACACCCGTCGCCGTTCCAGTTCTTCCAGCTGTGCGTGACCGCCATCACCCCGACCCCCAGTTCGCGGAAGCCGCGGATCAGCCCGATGTCCTGTTCGACCATCTGAAGGCCCTGGAACGTCGGCACAACGCCCAGGCGCGCGTGCCCATTCGGGGGGCCGCCGCCGGGGGGCGGCGCAGACAACTGTGAAGTCGCCCGCACGAGGTCCCAGTCGGCCTCGGCCGCCATCGCGTGCAGTGCCAGCAGGTTCCGCAGCGCAGCCTCGAAGTGCTCCACCGTCGCGACGGGCACGAATGCGCAGGACACGCCGGCGGCCGCGACGGAAGCGAGGTGTGCGCCAACGGCCTCGCCGCCGCGATCAGGTGACCCTGACGGCACGGACGCATCGATCACCGGAGCCGTTCCCTGGACGTCGACCACGCCGTCGCCGCCAGCTCCGCCCTCCTGCGCCACTGCATCCGGACCGCAAGCGGACACCCCCAACGCTGACGCCAGCGTGCCGGATCCGCTCAACTCCAGGAACGCGCGCCGCGAGATCGTCATGTCACGCTCCCCAGACCTCTTCCCACACGCGCAGCCAGTTGAGGCCCATGATGTCGGCGATGTCGTCGTCGCCGTGGCCGCGTTCCAGCAGCCCGGCCGTGATCAGGGGGACTCCGGAGAAGTCGGTCAGCTCGTCCGGGTAGATCCAGTCCTCGTAGCGGGGCGGATAGGCCTCGGGCGGGAAGGGACGCGGGTCGACCGGACCCATGACCACACGCCCGATGATCTGGTCGAGGCCGATCCCGACATGTTTCGGCCCGACCAGGTCAACCACGTACTCCACGTGGTCGAGGTAGTCGGCGATCGTCGCGAGACCAAACGGCACCAGGAAGAAGTTGAAGGCAGTGATCCCGATCACGCCGCCCCGATCCGCGATCGCGCGCATCAGTCCATCGGTCATGGTGCGCGGGTTGCCCGGCCGCAGCGCGCGGGGGTTCGTGTGGCTGCAAACCACCGTTCCGGTCGTGAACTCGAGCGCGTCGAAGGAAGTGGCCTCGCTGCAGTGTCCGCCGATGTCGACCACGATCCGAAGCCGCTGCAACTCGCGCACGACCTCGACGCCCAGGTGGCTCAGCCCGCCGTGCTCCGGGTCGACACATCCAGAGCCGACGTAGTTCCCGACGTTGTAGACCAGGCCGGCGCTGCGCAGCCCCAGGCGGTGGAAACCGAGGAGCCGGTTCACATCCTCGCCGACATAGTCCGAGCGCTGCCAGCCCAGGACGATCGCAGTCTTGCCCTCACGCCTCGCGCGCCGGATGTCGGCGACGGTCGTGGCATGGACCAGTGTGTCCCCGTGCTCCCGGAGGAAGTGCAGGTGGGGCGAGGCGACGGTGGTCAGCGGACGCACCCCATCCCGCAGCCCGGTCACCAGGTTGGCGGCGACGCCGCCGGCCCGAAGGTTGGGGATCAACTCGCTCCGCAGCTCCGAGGCGTCGAGCCCGTTGACGACGAGCAGGGTGTCGTGCAGCTGGCGGGTCTCTGCCGCGAGACCCGGGTCGACCCTCACCGCCACGGCCGCGTGGCGTCTGCGGGGATCACCGGCAGCACGATGTGCGACGGATGCTCATCCGAGTGGTGCACGCGCGTGTTCGCGACCCGCGTCTCGGCGGTGGTGTCCGAACTTTTGCCGGTGTTGAGGTTGCGGGCGAAGTTCGGGAAGTTGCTGCTCGACACCTCGACCCGAATGCGGTGCCCCGCTTCAAACAGGTTCGCGCCCGGGAACATCTCCACGTCGATCGCGTAGACCGCGCCCGGGTCGAGCGCAGCCCGGCGGTCGTACCCGTCGCGAAAGCTGGCGCGCGCGATCCCGTGGCTCAGGTTGAGCGCCCGCCCGTCGGGATACACGTCGAGCAGCTTCACGGTGATGTCGGTGTCGGGCGCGTCTGTGGACATGTGGATCGTGGCGCGGATCGGCCCGGTGATCTCCAGCGGCTCGTCGAGGACGGGTCCGGTGTAGACGAGCACGTCGTCCCGCGTCTCGACCGCGCGATTGTCCACCGATCCCTGCGCGATCCCGCCCCGTGCACCCGAGGTGCGGCTGCTCACCGTCGGCACCGGGTTCGCCGGATCGTAGGTGAACGCGTCCGACCCGGCGGCCGAAGGTGCCGCGGACGCCAGCTCGCCGTCCCCGAAGAGCGTGTTTGCGTTGCCCCCGCTCGCCAGGTAGAACTCCGTGAAGCGCGTCTCCGGGATCGGCCAGCCGTCCGCCTCGCGCCACTCGTTGGCGACCGGCAGGAAGTACAGCACCTTCGGCAGCGCCGGATTCGGAGCGCCGAGCACCCGGTGATCGAGCCACGCGTCGCGCAGCCCGTCGAGGTCGATGATCGCGTCGGGCCCGTAGTCGCGCAGCCCGATCGTCCGGTTGCGGTTCACCCCGTGCAGCCAGGGCCCGATGATCAGCATGTGGTCGCCGGGATCGCCCGTCTTGACCGCGCTCGCGAAGTGCCTGGACGTCCCCTGGACCTGTCCGTCGAACCACCCGGTCACGTTGAACGACGGAATATCGAAGTCCGTGTACGATTCGTGCATCGAAATCGGGTCCCACCACGCACTCTCGGTGTCGTTCTCCATCCACGCGCGCCACACGGGCATGTCGCGGCCCACCACCTCGTCGAGCGTGTGGAGCGGCAGCCCGCGCATCGCCCGGCTCCAGTTCCACCCGGTCCGCGACTGATTCACCCGCCCGTCCATCCCCATCATCCACGTGTAGATCAGGTCGAGCTTGGGCACCCCGTTCCACCGCACCAGGTCGCGGAAGCTGTCCTTCGGTGCCACGTACCCGAGGATCGCCACGTGGTGTGGATTGTTCTGCTTCGCGATCAGCCACTGGTTCATCCCGCTGTACGACCCGCCCGATGTCGCCACCCGCCCATCCGACCATGCCTGCGACGCGATCCAGTCGATGATGTCGCTGCCGTCCTCCGAGTCGTCGTACCACGCGTTGAACGCGCCCTCCGAGTCGTAGCGCCCCCGCACGTCGGCCGTCACGTAGGCGTATCCGCGCTCAACGAACCCCCAGGCCTCGTCGAGGGTGCCGTCGCTGTTGTTGTTGTAGGGCGTGAGCGTGAACACGGCTGGCCGCTCGCCCGCTTCCGCCGGCCGGTACACGTCCACCGAGAGTGAGACACCGTCCCGCATGGCTATGTGAACGTCGTATTCCACGACCATCGGGTAGTCGATCAAGTGCGGCGTGGCCTGGGCCGATGCGGGAGTGGGTGTAACGGTCCGCAGGGCGGCGGCGCAGTTAAGCAACAGGAAGGCGGTGACGGTGTGTCCAAAGGGGGTCGAACATCTCATGGCAGACTTCCTTGGTAGACTGCTGAGGAGAACTGCCGGATCCCGGGATCCAGCGTGCCGGGGCTGGTGGCAACGTACGCGCCGACCAGCCTGTGACGCCATGGTGGCCGCCCCCGGGCCCAACGGAAACGAGGACCTGATGAGAGCTTTGCGAATCGTGTTGACCGGAATGTTTGCGTTGTTTTCTGCCGCCTGCGGCACGGGCAGCGACACGGGGCCACAGCTGCGGTCGGAGGTTCGGGACAGCGCGGGGGTCACGATCGTCGAAAACGCGAGGCCCGCCACGGGCTCGCGGCTCGGTTGGCGGGTCGGCGAGGCGCCGGCGGTGTCCATCGGTGCGCTGACAGGGGACGAGGTCTACCAGCTGTATGCGGTCGAGGATGCCGCGCGGCTTGCCAATGGCCGCATCGCGATCGCCAACGGCGGAACCGGGGAAATCCGGTTCTTCTCGGCGAGCGGTGGCCACCTGACGAGTTGGGGAGGGATCGGCGAGGGGCCTGGAGAATTCGCGCAGTGGGATCCGGAGGCGGTCGGCGAGTGGCCGGGGGACTCGATTGTCGCCTCCGAGTGGTGGCGCGGGCGGATCGCGGTCTTCAACGCTGACGGTACCCCCGGCCGCACCGCCACGCTGGGTGAGGGGCGCTTCTCGTTCCTCGGGCGGATGCCGGGCGGCGGCATTCTCGCCAAGCCCGCTCTTCCGGCCGGACTGCGATTCGGAGCGGACGGCTCGACATTGCGGCGGCTGGAAGCCGAGTTCGCCCTGGTCACGCCCACCGGTGACATCCATGCTTCCCTGGGCACGCGGCCCGGCGAGGAGTGGTACTTCTCGCCGGACAGTCCGAGTGGGCGCCCCCATCCGTTCGGCAGGTCGGTCCTCGCGACCGTCTGGGGCGACCTGGCCGTAGTTGCCGCGAACGACACCTACGAGATCCGGGCTTACGACAGCGACGGCATCCTGACGAGGATCGTCCGCCGCGACCACGAACTGCGGGTTCCGACGCAGGCCGAACTGGACGCCTGGTTCACGGGCGCCTATGGCCAGAGGTCGGAGGAAGAACAGGAACGGCTCCACGCACTGTTCGAAGGCATGACGCTGGTCGAGTTCTTCCCCGCGTTCTCAGCGTTGCATTCCGATCCAATGGGGTACCTCTGGGTGCAGGAATACAGGCCCCCGGAACAGGACGAGAACATCTGGACCGTCTTCGCTGCGGACGGGCGCGTTCAGGGATTCGCGGACACACCGCCGGACCTCGAATTGTTCGAAATCGGCGCGGACTACATTCTCGGTACCACCACGGATGAACTCGGCGTGGAACGCGTGCAACTGTGGCCGCTGGACCGAAATCCGCGATGATGGTTCTGCCGGACAGGTAAACGCCGGTCCCGCCGGCGGCGTCTCACTCCACGAAAACCACAAGCGAAGAGCAACCAGGACCGCGAGCGCATGCTCTCCGACCGAGAGATCCTGGAGTTGGCCGTCAGGGCCGGGAAGGGAGAACGCGAGGCGCTCGGAAGTCTGGCGGGTGCTCTCCGTCCCCTCATCTGCCGGTGGGCGCTGGTCATGACCGGCGACCCCGACGATGCGGAGGACGTCGCGCAGGTCGTATTGACGAAAATGATGAGATCGATGCACCGCTTCGACGGCCGCTCCAAAGTGACGAGCTGGGTCTACCGAATCACGAGAAACGCCAGCCTGGATCACCAGCACGGAAAAAAGCGGGACCTGAAGCTGGCCGACAAACTCGGGCGCCTGGCCCGGGCGGAGACGCATCGGCTCGAGGATCCGCTGGACAGGATCGAGATGAAAAGAACGCTGGGACTGATTCGGACCCTTCTGCGGGAGCTTCCGGTGCGGCAAAGGGAAGTCTTCGATCTGGTGGATCTGCAGGGATTGCAGCCGAAGGAAGCAGCCGACCTGCTGGAGATGAAGCCGAACACGCTGCGGGTGCACCTGCTGCGAGCGCGGCGCAGGATGCGCAGGGAGATGCTGGCAGAGGGATACGGGAACAGGGGGGGATGATGGATCATCGCGACGACTGGCCGGATGGGGTCCTGGAGGGGGATCTGGACTCGAACGAGAGCCTGGATGCAGGCGAGCGCGAGACCGCGAGGCGGATCGCCCGCGACATGCGCAACATGAACGCCGTGCTCGCGGCGATGTCGGACCGGGCAAGCGAGCGCCTTTCCACGTTGGTGGACGGGCCCGGCACTCCCGCGCTTCGTCGGCCCGCGTGGAAGAGGTGGACCATGGCGCCATTGGCAGCCGCGGCTGCGGTTGCCGCGATGATCCTCGTGCGCGGCCAGGGAGCCTACCAGGGCGGAGGACTCGAATCTTCCGCAGGCGTGCCGCCGGCAACCAACATGATGGCCGAACTGGACGTGGAGGCGGAAAAGCCCTTCGTCGTCTTTCCTACAACCGATCCCGACATCGCCGTGGTATGGCTGCTCAACCCGAAGGAGAGCGACTGATGATTGAGAGAGTGCGCAATACCGTTCCAGCCGTGTTCATGCTGCCACTTCTCCTGGGACAGCTGGCAGGCGTCGCCAGTGCTCAGGAAGAAACCGCAAAGGACTTCCAACACGTGCGGTTCCGCTTCTACCTTGTCCAGGCGGATGGCTTCACGGAGCAAGACCCCGAGATTGCCGACGTGGTCGACGAGTTGAGGAAGCTCTTCAGCTTCCGGGGGTATCGGCTCGTGTCAACGCCGGTCGTGAACACCGTCCTGGAACGGTCCGCGTTAGATCGCTGGGAGGGCTCCGGAACCCAGAGAATCGTCGTGGGAGACTCGGAGATGCCATGGGAACTGGCCGTGGATGTCAGGGCGTCCCCCTCCTCACCGACGATTCGTGTCGAAGTGAGACTCACCAGCATCGTCCCCTGGAGCATCAGGGAAAACGCAAGGAGAGACCCCGTGGAAGTGTATCTCGAGGCATCGGTCACGATCCGCGATGGTCAGACGGTCGTGTTGGGGTCGACTCGCACCTCCGCCGAGGAGCCTGTGCTCATCCTGGTGCTGACCCCCGAGTTCGATCCGGCATGATGGGGATGACTTGGTCCCGGACCCTGCTTGCAATCGTTGCGTGTGCCTTGCCAGCCGCATGCGGCCAACAGGACCCCGGCTCGCAGGCTGACAACCTCACCACCACCTTCGACACCGTCGGCAGCGTGGTCCATGTCACCAACACCGGAAGCCCGCCCGAGTGGCGGCTTGCGCCCGTCGTCTCCATCGGGCCGAAGACGCTCACGGACGAAGGGGGTCCGGAGGAATTCGGATGGGTCACGGCAGTTGCCCTGGGCCCGGACGGGAACGTGTTCGTCGCGGATACCCGAAACCACGAAGTGCGGGCGTTCGGTCTGGACGGGTCGCACCGACGCACCTTCGGGCGGGAGGGCGAAGGGCCTGGCGAGTTCAGAAGCCTGTATTCACTGGCCTGGGTGGGCGACAGGCTGCTCACGTTCGACCCGCACCTGGGCCGCCTGGGGGGATTCACGGCCCAGGGCGACTGGCTGGGACAGAGGCGGACCGTGGCGGGTCTGACCGGCTCGCCTGCCGACATTCGACTGTATCCTGTCGGCGCGAACGAGGTCTTTCGCTTCGCCTACGGACCGGAAACGGGATCTTATTGGGTAGGTCATGACAGCGGCGGCGATACAGGCGACACCATCCCTCGCCTGACAGTCGAGCCGGAGGAGCTCCCCGGCGGCGGCACCCCGATCATCTGCCAGTGGGGAGAGGGCTTCATCAGCTTCTTCGAGCACCCGTTCGGGACACGGTTCGTGCAGCATCCGGGTTCAGGCGGAATCATATACGCCGCGTGGGGATACGACTACCGCATTGCGGTGACGGAGCCGGATGGGGACACCCTTAGGGTCATCCGGCGCACACTGCCCGAAGAACCCATCTCCGACGAGGAATGGGCCGCCGGCAACGTGGAGTTCGACGAATTCCGCAGAGAGACAAGCGATGCTGATTGCGACCACCGCGGCTTCACGCGGCCGGATCGAAAGTCGTTCATCCAGCAGATCTTCGTGGCTCCCGACGGGAGCCTGTGGGTCGAAGTGATCCGCAGCGCCGGCAACCGCTGGGAGTTCTTCGACACCGAGGGCCGGCTGCTCGGCAGCGTTCCTGCGGTTCCGCACAAGGATCGCACCGTCCCTGTCTTCCGCGACGAATACCTGGCCACGATCCGCCAGGACGAGCTCGATCTGGACCACGTGGACATCTGGCGGCTGGAACGGGTGCATGAATGATGTCATTATGACATCATAGTGATACCATATCTCCGCCGCGCCGGACTACCACACCCGCTCGGGCCCTACGCTCTCCTCTTCAACACCCTCATGCACCCTGATGCGTTGTCCAGGGCACAGCCGGAGCTGGTTGCCGAGGACGAGCCGGTGCGGTGACCTCGGCCTCCGGCCGCCGCTGCAGAGGCCGCGTGCAGAGGATGCAGAGGGGCGGGGCGCCTCGGACGCCCGCTGCGCAGATGATCGGTCGCTGGTGGTAACAATCGGAGTGTGCACACTCCCAAACGTCCAGATCCCGCAAGAGTCCTACCTCCCGTAACGCGAATATGCGACATAAGTGGTTAGAATGGCGACGGAACATAGACATATTCCGCCGAATAACACAACTGCGGCCGCGACCCGGTCCCTGCAGCACCGCAGCGCCGCGCGCCGAACCAACTTGCGCCTCCGCTCGCCGCTCCCCATTCTGACCGAAACATCAGGGCTTCTTGCAGAGGAACAGAGCGCCATGCACCGACGGGAACGCTTCAGCCGCAGACACTTCCTCAGGAATGCCGGAACCACCGCGGTCCTGGGCGCCGCCGGAGCTTCGAGCCTGGTTCGCCCCCGCAGCGCCGCGGCCAGGGAAGGCATCGGGCACCCCGACGGCAACCCCGACCGCCCCTTCCCACCCGCCCTCGACGACTACGACTTCGACGAGGTCTACGAGCGCAAGGGCACCGACAGCGTCCGCTGGGACCGCGCCGTCAACCAGTACGGCGACGGCATCGTGGCCGGCATGGGTGTCGCCGACATGGACTTCCGCGCGGCCCCCTGCGTAACGCGCGCGCTGGCGGAGCGATGTACGCACGAGAATTGGGGCTATATGCACCGCCCCGATTCTTACGCCCAGGCAGTGGCCGAGTGGAACCACCGCCGCTACGGGCTGGACATCGATCCCTCCACCATCGTCTTCACCACCGGGGTTCACCCGGGCATCATCGCGGCGCTGCACACCTTCTCTCCTCCCGGCACCCGCGTCCTCCTGCAAACCCCCACCTACTCCGGCTTCTACACCGACGTCCGCTTCAGCCGCACCGTCGCTGACGACAGCCCCATGCTCGTCGACGCCGACGGCCGCTACTCGATCGACTGGGACGACTTCGAACGCCGCGCGCGCCGCTGCAACACCTTCATCCTCTGCAATCCGCAGAACCCCACCGGCAACTGCTGGTCCGCCGAGGACCTGACCCGGATGGGCGAGATCTGCCTGAGGCACCGCGTGATCGTCCTGGCCGACGAGATCCACTGCGACTTCGTCACCGCCGGCAATACCTACACGCCCTTCGCCAGCCTCGACAAGGAGCTGGTCGACAACAGCCTCACCTTCAAGTCCGCGAGCAAGTCCTTCAGCCTGGCCGCGATGAAGGTCGCGTGGTACCACAGCACCAACCCCGACCTGCTCGCGCGCACCCGGCTCAACACGCGCGCCGACCTTAGCACGCTGGGCATGGTCGCCAGCCGTGCCGCGCTGAAGGAAGGCGAACCCTGGCTCGACGATCTGCTGTCCTACCTCGACGCCAACCACGACTTCGCTGCGTCGTTCGTCCGCGACAACCTCCCCGGGATCACGCATCGCAAGGGGCAGGGCACCTACCTCGCCTGGCTGAACGTGGCGGAGTTCGCGGACCGCATCGGGGCCGCCGGGACCGCAGAGCGCGAGAGCGCCGAGGGCACCGACACAAGGACGCCCGAGCAGGTCGTGCAGCGGTGGTTCGCCGAGCGCGCCGGCGTGTTCCTCAACCCGGGTTCGAGTTACGGCACGGGTGGAGGCGGATACATGCGCATGAACCTGGCCTCTCCGCGTGCTATTGTAGAGAGGGCTTTGAACAACATGGCCGCCGCGGTGGCCGAAGCATGAGGAAGATCGCAATGAAGAGAATCAGCACGACCGTAGCGACCACGGCGGCCGCAGCCGCCCTTGTCCTGGCTGCCTTTGCCGCGCCGCCCGCGGCCCACGCGCAGTTCGACGAGGTCGGCGTCATCACCTTCCCGACCTCGGCGACCGGCGAGGCGCAGAACCACTTCCTGCGCGGCGTCGCGATCCTCCACAGCTTCGGCTGGAAGCAGGCGCGCGAGCAGTTCCACGCCGCCCAGGCGATCGACCCCGACTTCGCGCTGGCCTACTGGGGCGAGTCCCTCGCGTACAACCACCCGCTGGTCACGAACATGGACCCGACCGAGCCGAGGAAGGCGCTCGAGCGACTTGCGCCGACCGCGGAGGAGCGGATCGCCAAGGCGCCGACCGAGCGCGAGAAGGGGCTGATGCGCGCGGTCGAGATCCTCTGGGGCGACGGCGACCACACCCAGCGCCGCTTCGAGTACATGGAGGCGATGGGCGACCTGCACGAGGCCTACCCGGACGATCCCGAGATCGCGGCCTTCTACGCGCTGTCGCTGCTGGGCGTCAATCGGCTGAACGGCAACGTGACCGAGCGCTACAACATCCGCGCCGGCACGATCGCGCTCAAGCTGCTGAGCGACAACCCGGTCCACCCGGGCGCGGCCCACTACACGATCCACTCCTTCGACCATCCGATCAACGCGCCGCTGGCGCTGGAAGCGGCCTACGCATTCGCCGACATCGCCCCGGCGGTGTCGCACGCGCGCCACATGCCCACGCACATCTTCATCCAGCACGGCATGTGGGACCTGGTCTCGGGTCACAACCAGTCGGCCTACGATGTCGCGGTCGAGCTCTGGGAGCCCGGTGACGCGCTCGGCGACGCGGTGCACTCGCTGGACTGGGGACAGTACGGCGACCTGCAGCGCGGCGACTACGAGAAGGCACGCGTGTGGATCGAGCGGATCGAGGCCATGGTCGAACACGAGGGCTTCGAGGTCGGCGGTGCGCGGGGCGCTGCCGGGACCGCCCGGGCGCAGGGCGCCGTGCCGCTCCTGAAGTCGCGCTACACGGTCGAGACCGAGGAGTGGGACGTGCGGCCCGTGACTGACGAGATGCGCTCCGTCGAACTGCTCGCCATCGGCCTCAGCGCGGCGCGCACCGGCGATCAGGAGACCCTCGCGGCCGCCGAGAAGGCGCTCGCTGAGAATTCCGAAGGCCGGGGCTACGACCACGTCATGCACATGCAGGTCAGCGCGCTGCTGCACCAGGGCATGGGCCACCCTGACATGGCCACCGACTTCATGGACAAGGCCGTCGAGACCGTCGAGGCCATGTCGCCGCCGCGCGGCTCCGCCAACCCGGTCAAGCCGGTCCACGAGCTCTACGGCGAGCTGCTCCTCGATCTGGACCGCCCGGAAGAAGCGGCCGAGATGTTCGAGACCTCGCTGCAGCGCATGGCCGGCCGGCCGCGCTCTCTGCTCGGGCTCGCCCGCGCGAACGCCGCGCTGGGCAACACCATGGTCGCGCTCGAGAACTACCAGAAGGTGGCCGCGCTCTGGGAGGGCCGTAGCGGGATAGCCGGGCTCGACGAGGCGCGCGGGTTCGTGGAAGAGCAGGCGGGAGGCGGAAGCGGGAGTTCGAGCCGGTAGGCAGCTGATACCGGAGGCCAAAATGTAAAGACGGCATTACTCTTTGTAATGTCGCCTTTACCTGTTCAGGGGTAGTGACTGCTTGGTCGCAGGGTTCGCCCCTGCGGACACTGCCTCGAGAGTGTCCGAGACACGTTTGTGATACGCACCGGACGCTGTGATGATTTGCTGCAGAATCGACGCTGTTGTAACAATATTTCACGCGGGGTGAAGAATGGCTGATGGAGTCGCGGCTGGACCTGCCGGACTGCGGCAAGGTAAAGGCCGTCCCGGTGGTGAATCCGGGGCTGCAGTTTGCTCCCGGGAATGGGCCCCTCTCGCGGCGCCACCGGGTTCGAAACAACCTGCCCGGTACGAGACGGTTCTGCCCCATGGTCCGCCGATCGCCCGAGCTGGACGCCTGCCTGGAGAGGCGCCTCGGCGCGGAGGCTCGAAGGGTAATCGGCCGGACCCGCCCCGATATCGTTCGGCGTGCCGCCGCGTTTCTTCTTCTCGAAGACAGCAAGGCGTCGTTTCAAATCGAAGGAGAGCGCCCGCCTTACAGCCGGCAGTTGAGATGGGGTCGGGCGATCGCGGAAGCGGGGAGGTGTGATCTGACCATCGATGAACTCGCTCGCCTCCAGGAGATCGTGATCGGCGATGATCGGTTCGTAACCCTGGGTCTGCGAACCCGGGGCGGATGGATCGGCGAGCGTGATCGAGTGACCATGGACCCCGTTCCAGTGCATATCAGCGCACGTCCGAAGGATCTTCCCGGGCTGATGCGGGGGCTCGTGGAATACTCGCTCCAAACAGCGGCGACACACTTCGATCCCGTGGTGGCGGCGGCGGTGCTGTCGTTCGGATTCGTCTACATTCATCCGTTCGAGGACGGGAACGGACGCCTCCACCGCTGGCTGATCCACCATGTGCTCGCACACGCGGGCTACAACCCGCCGAATCTGGTCTTCCCGGTGAGTGTCGCCATGCTGAGGCAGATCGCAGACTACCGTGACGTACTGTCCGGCTATTCGCTGCAGTTGCTTCCCCTGGTCCAGTGGCGTGCAACGAGACGGCACAACGTGGAGGTTCTCAATGACACCGGGGACTACTACCGCTTCTTCGACGCCACGCCGCACGCCGAGTTCCTCTACAAATGCGTCGAAGAGACGGTGACTTTCGACCTCCCGGGTGAGGTGGCGTACCTGGAGGGATACGACGAGTTCTCACGACGCGTCCAGAATGCAATCGCGGACATGCCCGAGAAGACCGTGTCGCTCCTGGTGAGGTTCCTCCGGCAGAACAACGGCACACTGTCGAAGCGGGCCCGCACCCGCGAGTTCGCGAGCCTGTCACGGGACGAGGTTCGGCGGGTGGAGGAGGTGTACGAACGGTGCTTCCCGGCGTGGACACCGGAGCCGCCAGGTCCTGTCTGAAGCCCGCCCCCCTACTGCAGCCCCACCCCGATCGCGACCGCAATCGCGACCAGCCCCAGCGTCACCAGTCCCAGGTAGAGCGGGACCACGTGCCGGATCCAGTCCTCGTAGCGGACCCCGGCCGACGCCAGAATCGCCATCAGGGCGCCGTTGGTGGGGGTGAGCAGTTCGCAGAGTCCCGCGCCGTACTGGTAGGCCAGCACGGTGACCTGGCGCGACATGCCGAGCAGGTCCGAGAGCGGCACCAGCAACGGCATGGTCAGCACGGCCTGCCCGCTGACGCTCGGCACCGGCACGTGGATGGCGGTGTGTGCCGCCACCATCCCGAAGCTCGACGCCAGCACGGGCAGCCCCTCCAGCGGCGTGAACATGGCGTGCACGATGGTGTCGACGATGCGTCCGTCCTGCAGCACCACGTATATCGCCCGCGCGAACCCGATCAGCAGACCCGCGTACGCCATCGAGCGGAAGCCGCGCACATACGCCTCGGCCGTGCCGCCGATCTTCATCCCGGACAGCAGGCCGACGATCACGCCCATGATGAAGAACGCGGCCGACAGTTCGTTGAATCCCCAGTGCCACAGCATCATCCCCGCGACGACCACTCCGAAGGTCGCGAGCACGAGCGCGAAGATGCCCAGATCCGACGCCCGCACGCCCTCGCCGCCCGGACCGTGCGAGCCCCCGGAGCCGCCGTCGACGCCCGCCGCATCGTCGTCAGCATGCCTGCGCGAACCCCGCGTGCGCCGCGCATAGCGCATGGTCATGGCGATCCAGAACGCCAGCGCGATCACCAGGAACACGATCCGGAACCCCGCGCCCGACATCGGCGGCAGTTCCGCCAGACGCTGGGCGATCGACACCTGGAATGGATTGATGGGACTGAAGGCCGACCCGACGAACGCGGCCCCCGCACTCATCGCGACCGCCACCATCGGGGTAAAGCCGAGCCTGCGGGTGAGGATCAGCAGGACGGGGATCAGCGGGATGATCTCTTCCTGCATGTTCTCGACGACTCCCCCGGTCGCGAAGAACAGCGACACCACCGGGATCACAAGGAGATCCCGGCCGCGCAGCGACCGTATCAGCGAGGTGACCCCGCGCTTGAGCGCCCCGGTCTCGTCAACCACCGTGAACGCGCCGCCGATGAGAAAGACCAGGAAGATCACCTCGGCCGCGTCGGCCATGCCGCGCGGCAGCGCGACGATCGCATCGAAGAAGCTGACCGGGCTCGGGTCGACCTCGTGGTAGGTGCCCGCCACCACCACGCTGCGCCCCGTCGCCTCGTCGTCGCGCCGCTCGTACTCGCCCGCCGGCAGGAGGTGGCTCCCAACCGCCGCGAGGATCACGCAAGCGGTCAGCAGGACGAGCGGGTGCGGAACCGCGAAGCGCAGCTTGCGTGCCGTCAAGGCGGTGGGGCGGGGCGTGGGTCGGTCACGGCGTGGGTCGGCTCAACTCTCCGGCGGCTTCTTTTCGAAGGTAGGCGTCTTGTAGAAACCGTCGGGTTCGTCTCCGACCCTCGCATGGCCGGCCAGGCGGTAGATGCCGGGCGGGAACTTCTCGTCCTCGATGTTGATGGGGCAGATGTGCACCTGCTGATTGGTCTGCGGACTGACGAACACGTTGTTCTGCACGGTAACCCACCCGCCGCCGACGGCGCGCTGCCACTCCGTCCAGTATATCGTGAAGCCCGCCACTGAAGTGGTCACGGCAGTGCTCACGCAAACGGACAGCGTAAAGCTGGCACCACTGGGCAGCTGCGCCATGAGAACGCCTTCCTCGTCGACCGACAGCCCAGGCAGCGAGTCGTACTCCTCCTGGTGCACACGCACCATGATCGAGTCCTGCGTCACCGACTCGCCGCCCGAGTTCGTGGCCGTCACCGTCAGGTACGCCGAGCTGATGGTGTCCTCCATCGCTCCCGTGCCCGTCGTCGTCACCACGCTGCCGTCCACTGACGCCACGGCCACCATCTCGTCCGAACTCGTGACCGTGTAGGTCAGGTCCCCGCCCTCGAAGTAGGGCGACATGTCGAGCGGCACCATGCTGTCGACGATCATGTCGTGAGTCGGGATCGTGTCGGCGAACGCGGGCGGTGGTGCCGTGACCGTCACGCTCACCTGCTGTGCCGCGTCCAGACCCTCGGGGTCGGAGGCCGTGACCGTCACAACCGTGCTGCCGGGTGCCTGCGCCCCGATCTCGACCATGCCGTCCGCATCGATCAGCGCCGTCACGAAGCCCGTGTTCGAACTCACCGCTTCGAAGGCCAGGTCGTCGCCGTCGGGATCGCTGAAATGGTCGGACGGGTCGAACCTGACCGTGTCTCCCACCATGAGCGTCTGCGCAGGAATCGTGTCCGTGATCTCGGGTGCGCGGTTGGGCGCCTCGACAGTCAGGGTGAATTCAACCGTGCCGGTGTTGTCGGCCTCGTCGGTGGCCGTGACGGTCACGGTTGCGGTGCCCTCGCCGACGGCGGCGACCGTCAGGCTCGACCCGTCGAGCGCGGCGGTCGCCACGATGGTGTCGGAGCTGGCGGCGGCAAAGGTCAGCTCGTCGCCTTCGGGATCTTCGAAGAATTCGGCGACGTCCGCAGTGATGGTGTCTCCGACAGTAACCGTCCCGTCGTCGATGCCTCCCACCACGGTCGGCGGCTGGTTGGTGGCCTCGACGGTGACGCCCATCGTCTGCGTGGCGCTCAGGCCGCCGGGGTCGCGCGCGGTCACCGTGATAGTGGCGCTGCCGGCCCCCACGCCCGTCACCGCGACGGTGGCGCCCGACACGGAAGCTGTGGCAACAGCCGCATCCGAAGTCGATGCCGCGTAGGTGAGCGCATCACCGTCGGGGTCGCTGAAGTTGGAAGCGACGTTGACGGTGACCTCGGCGCCCACCTCGATCGTGAGCGCGCCCAGCGAGCCGACCGCCGTGGGTGCCCGGTTGGCGGCCGGGGGCGGCGGGGGCGGAGTGGGATCGGGTCCCGTTCCCCCGTCGCCGCCGCAGGTGGCCGTCCACACGGCGGTGGCCGCCGTCATCGAAATCGCTGCCAGGATTCGCATCGCTCGCATTTGCGCTCGTTCTCCTGTGAGGTGTTGGGGGGCCGCGCGGCGCGCGAACCCGCGGATGCCGCGCCGGGACGGCGCCACGCTCCGAGGGCCTCACGGCGCGGTGAACCCGAAGCTTCCGTCAGGCTATGCCGCGAAAGGTGGCCACGCAACCCGGAGACGGCCGGGCCGGGGTCACCGCTCTTGCCTCAGAATCACATGAATCTCAGGGCCGGCGAGCTCCCGGAGCGCGGCCGCCTCGCCGATGACGCGTACAACGTTGCCATCGCTGTCAAGTACCCCGATGGGCCCGTGTTCGAAGTCGTTCTCGAGGCTGATCACTTCCACGCCTGCCAATGCGGCTGCGGCGACGTCGGCGGCCAGTGCGGGTTCTGGAACGCGATAGGCCTCGGCGTGGGATGCATCGATGCTGTAGAAGCCCAGATCGGCGAACGACTGAAGCGTGACGGCGCTCGGCGGGTTCGGCACCCCGAGGGTTGCAGTGGGGGTCATGAGTTCGTGGCCCAGAACCGACTCCCGCCAGTGCGAGTCGTCGCCGCCATTCTGGACGGGCACCTTCGGGCCGGCGTAGTCCGAGCCGCCCACGGCGTTGAAGGCGGCGATGGCGCGGGCGCCCGAGAAATGCGTGTCGGCGGTGGGGTCGGTCTCGGAAGGATTGCGCACGAGGCCGCTGCGCAGCCACGGCCCCGACCCGAATCCCAGGACGTGCGCGATCTCGTGGATCGCGATCTCCCGCAGATTGCCTGCCCGGGCGATACGGTCGATGTCGGCACGGTCGAAGATCGTGATGCCGAGGAGCGGCGTTTCGTCGCTGGAACGGATGTAGCAGAGGCGGGCGACCGCGGCGGCACCCCCCTCCCCGTCGAGGTCCGCGACCCCGAAGATGACGCCGATGTCGTCGATGGTTCCGACGTCTATGTTTGCGGTGATCCCCCTGATGGGGCAGGGCAGGGTCTCGTTCACGGTGACGTCGGGGAATTCGGTGAATCGAAGGGCGCGCTGCCAGTACGCTGCGGCGCTGCGGAACACCCTCTCCTGACTCGCGGTCACGTTGGAGCCGAAGCCCAGGCCGATGTTGAAGTTCATGACGGGGCGTTCGACGGTCACGGCGAAGGTCTGGGCCGCGGAGGCGCCGTCGGGGTCGGTGGCGGTGACCGTGATTTCGACTTCGCCCGGCAGCACGCCGCGCACGGTGACGCTGGACCGCGATACCCTCAAGGTGACCACCCTGGTGTTGGAGGTCTCTGCGGAGTAGGTGAGGGGGTCGCCGTCGGGGTCCTCGAAGTGGGAGGACGCGCCGAAGGTCTCAGACGTTCGCTCCCCAAGGGTGAGGTCGGGGATTGCGGAAGTTGCCACGGGGGCGCGGTTCCGGACGGTGACGGTGAAACTCTGCCGGGCGGACAGGTCGCCGGGGTCGGTGGCGGTGACGGTAATCGTGGCCTCGCCCGTGACCGCGGCGGTGCGAACGGTGAGAGTGGTGCGGGTGATGTTCGCGGTGGCCAGGCCACCGTCCGAAGATACGGCGGCGAGGGTGAGCGAGTCGCCGTCGGGGTCGGTGAAGTGCCCGGCGAGGTCCAGGTGGACCGAATCGCGCTTGAAGAGAGTCTGGGCGGGGAGGGTGATGGCGACGGCCGGCTGGCGATTGGGGACTGTGACTTGGAAGCGTTGCTGCGCGGTCAGCCCTTCGTCGTCGGTCGCGGTGACGGTGACCACGGCCTCGCCCTGCGACACGGCCGCTGCGACGAGGGTGCCGGCTGATCCGGCGACGGCCACGGCCACCACGTCGCCGTCCGACGATGTGGCGGCGAAGGTCAGCGGGTCGCCGTCGGGGTCGTCGAAGTGGGGAGCGAGTTCGAGCGTGTCCGCCTCGTCCTTGAAGAGCGTGAGGGGAGGGATCGCGTCCACCGCTGCCGGGGGACGATTGGGTACGGTGACGTGGATGCTGTGAGTGGCGGTCGCCCCCTCGTCGTCGGTGGCGGTAACGGTGACCACGGCCTCGCCCTTGGCGAGCGCGGTCACGGTCAGGGCACCGCCGACGATGGACGCGGCGACCCTGCTGCTGTCGGATGCCTCGGCGCTGTAGATCAGCGTGTCGCCGTCGGGATCGGCGAAGAGGGGGGACACGTCCAGGGTGTCGGTGTGGCCGACCTCGATGGTGCGCGGCGGGATCGAGTCGACGGCCACCGGGGCGCGGTTGGGTACGGTGACCAGGAATGATTGTACGGCCGCGAGTCCGCCGGGATCCGTCGCGGTGATCGTCACGGTCACCGTGCCCTTTGCGAGCGCGGCGACCGCAACCCTGGAGCCTCGTACCGAGACCGCGAGCCGGGCGGAATCCGACGAGGCGGCCGTGTAGGTCAGCTCCTGCCCGTCGGGTTCGCTGAAATGTCCGGCCACGTCGACCGTCGCGGAGTCGCCGACCATCAGTTCGCGGTCCTCGATGGTGCCGACGGTGGCGGGCGCGCGATTGGGTACCACCACCCGGAAGCTCTGCCGCGCCATCAGGCCGCCCGGATCGGTGGCGGTCATGGACACGACCGCGGTGCCGGGGGAGACCGCCGTGACCGTCACCTCAATGTCGCAAAAGCAGCTAAGTCATTTGACAGCAGGATATTACAACAATTGAAATGCGGGCATCCCCTCATCCCATCCCTCTTCCCGCACAGGAATGCAATGGGCTTCTCAGGACTGCCGTGGATGGTAACTGTTCGGTCAAGCCGTGGTCCCGAACTCCTGACGGGTTCGGCTTGATGGCGCACGAGCAACCGACAAGCACCCCCACTTCCACCTCCATCGGGAAAGCGGGCAGAGCGGAGGCCGAGACCCGTGGTGCCGAAGC
>JAJDXS010000021.1 GCA_022823145.1 Gemmatimonadota bacterium | reverse complement strand
TGCCCGCGAGATCGACCCCTCGGTCGGGCAACTCACGGGCCGGCAGTTCCACGCGAGATACCCCCTCCAAGTGAAGGCGCGGCTCGCAAGGGCCGCCGCGCCCGAGACCAAGACGCCGCCGGAACCGGAGGTCCCAACGGCAGAAGAGACCGGCGACGAAGATGCGCTGCCGCAGCAGGCGGGCGACCCGGTAGCGGTTCGCCGCCTGCTCCTCGATCTGGCCAAGGAGCTCGCGAGCGCGGAGAGCAAGTCGGAAGTGATCGACGTCATGGCCCGGCTGGATGACTATGTGGCCGAGATCATGGAGGCGGCACGAGGCTGAGTCGTCCGCGCGCCCTTGTGGCCCGACATCGGCTTCGAGGACCGCGACGGCGCGGTTGTGCCGCGCACGGGGATCGCGCGGCTCCGGTGTCCGGCCTCGGGGTTCCGGGGACGGACCATTGCGGGCGGCGCTGCTCGGGCCGCGCGGATGTCGTGAAGGGGTCCGGGGTTTCCCCCGGCCAGAGAGTTTTTGTGCAACAAAAACACATCTGGCTCCTCCGAAACCCCGCAAACGCGGGGATCCCCTGCGCGCGCCGCCTGAGAGCGCCCTCAGCGGGAGCGATCCAGACCCTGCGAGCCAACCTAGTCGCGTCGTAACCCGCCCGCCCAGGAAGGTGTCGGCCAAGGCCGCGAGAGTGGCGGAGAAGCCCTCTCTCCGCGATACTTCGTTTGCGCAGATCGTGCAGTCCATCGAACGAGGAGGAATCGAACGCTGGCACGCACGAGAAGAAGTCGCCGGAGCTATGGTGCCGGCGAGTGGGGCCGGAACCGGGTGAGGGTGTTCCCGGACCCGAAAACCGGCCTGTTCCAAGTCGAGTGGCGCGAGAACGGGCGAAGGCTCACCCGGTCGCTCGGGCACCGGGACTGGACCCGGGCGAAGAAGCAGGCGGACGAGTTCGCCGCGGGGTTCGCGAGCCCGGACCTGAACGGCAAGGCGGAAGCCGAGCCCGAGCCGCTCACCTTGGGCACGCTCTTTGAAATCTACGGTGAGGAGGTGACGCCCTCGAAGGACGTGCGCAACCAACGGCACGACCGGATCGCGATGGCGATGTTCCTTGACTTCCTCGGGCGGGACCGAAGGCCCGAAACGTTATCGCAGAGGGACTGGGACCGCTTCATCAGGGAACGGCGCGCGGGCAGGATCGGTCCGAGTGGCAAGCCCGTGGGCAACCGCACCCTTGAATGGGACCTGACGTTCCTGATGGCGGTGCTGAACTGGGCGGCCAGATCGAGGGACGAGCAGGGCCGCCTGCTGCTGGACAGGAACCCGCTGAAGGGCTTGAAGAAGCCCGTCGAGAAGAACCCCACCCGGGTTGTTCTCACCGAAGAGGAGTATCAGGCGATGCTCGGTGTCTCGCGGCGGTTGGATTGGCGCTTCCACGTCGCGCTCGTGCTCGCGCACGAAACCGGGCACCGGATCGGGGCCATCCGCAATCTCATGTGGTCCGACATCGACCTTGAGGGCACGATGGTGAGGTGGCGGGCAAAGCACGAGAAGACGGGCTACGAGCACGTCACGCCGCTGACGGACGATGCCGTGGCTGCCTTGGAGGAGGCGCGGCGGATGAATCCCAAGGGCTGCGATGGTCCGGTGCTGCCCGCGCCCGCGAGCCCTGCGGAGTGCCTCGGTGCGTGGCGGGCGCTGAAATGGTGGTACAGGGCCGCTACCCTCGCGGGGCTCGAACCGAAGCGCGGGAGAGGCTGGCACTCGCTCAGGCGAAAGTTTGCCAGCGACCTGATGGACCAACCGCTCAAGGTGCTCTGCCAACTCGGCGGGTGGAAGAACTCCCAGACGGTCCTGACCTGCTACCAGCAGGCGAACACGGGACGACTCAGGACGGCTCTGGAAAGTCGGCGGAGGGTTCGCGACTGAAATCCCGACCAGCGGGAATCAATCGGCGGGAGTCGAACCACCGAAACTCCCAAGTTGCACGACCACAACAAGATGCGTCTCTAAGGGCACTTGCTGTTGAGGCTGCGTCCGGTCTCCAGGTCGCACCGCGCGGCGAGGACGTGGACGTGGGCGCCGCCGCCGCGCTCGCGGTGCAGCACGGCCGTCCATGCGTATCGGTCGAACTCCAGTCCCGCCCAGGCCGTCTTCTCGAAGGCGTCCACGACCGCCTCGATCTGCTTGTCGGTCGGCTCGTCGTCCGGCGCCCACGCGATCACGCCGGACGTGTATCTGTGCTCGAAGGGAAGCGCATCGGCCACGGCGGCCACTTGGTGGGGATCGCCCCTGAGCACCTCGACGCCTTCGCGCGGCTTCCCGGCCGCGTCAAGCTCCCCGAGGAGGTACTTGGCCGCCTTGCGGGCCGATCCGGTTCCGTGGGCCAGGAACTTAAGGTGCATCGGCGTCCGGGTCTTCGGCGGGCTCCAAGGCGCTGAGCGCCCGCCTGATGGCGATCAGGTGGCCGATCACCTCGACGGCTTCGACGGCATCCTTCTGGGCATTCGCCCAGCGAGCGATCTGGTTGAGGTTGTTGCCGACGCGCGCCACCTGCCGGGTGCGCTCGCGCTCGACCTCGGCGTGCGCCGCGGTCCAAGTGTGCGTCCGGCCGACCGCGCGGCGCACCAGATCCGACAGCGTCAAGCCTGCCGAGCGCGCCTTGGCGTGCCACTCGGCACGCTCCGCCTCGCTGGCGCGTACCTTCACCCAAACGGCGCGTCCACGGCTCATGGCGCGCCGTTTCCGCTTTGGGGGTCTGAGGGGGCAAAGCCCCCCGCCAGCCTCCGCAGGGGACGCACGGAGTGTGGCCACAAGGAGTACGCTGGCTGATCCACGAAACGGGCGTCCAGCGAGCCCGTGGGCGCCGCGTCCGGTACCCGGCGGCGACCGCCACCGATGCGGTGGCGGAGCACCACCGCGAGCGCCTCGGGGAACCCGTTCAGACGGGCCTCGCGAAGCGGGGCCACCGGTGGAACGACGCCCGGCGATGCCGGGCCGTCCATGTGCCTCCGAAGCCGGAGCGGCATCTGATCCGGCCAGCGTTCCGGTCGATGGACGCAGGAATAGGATGCGCGGTGAGGTGGATCAACCTGACTACGTGCGACTCCTCTGGTGTTTCGCCTCGGTTGCTTGTGCTCGCCTTCACGCTTCGGTGACCCGAAGGGCAAAACTCTACGGGCTTCGTCCTCGATTGGTTTCAATCCAGCCATCCGCGACCGTGTCGCGTCCCAGAGGGAAAGGCTGACCCACATGCTGAACTGCTGCTTCCGCGTCTCCATGCCCCAACGCTGAAGGGCCGCTAGCAAGGCGGTCAACCCTCTGGAAACGCCCCAAAGTCCCGTGGTGTCTCGGGACATCTCGGAACGTATTCGGGCCATCGGATGTGGTCGCCAGCGGGGTGGAAGAGTGCTTCGGCAGCATCTCGGCGGGCCGCCCCGCGCTACTTGGCGTCTCGCCTCCAGAGCAGATCGCCCCATTTGCTCGATGAGCCTCGGTACGGGCATCTTTTTGGGCACCGAGGGTGCTACCAGTCCCCGTAGGGCGGCGACACCCTTGCGATCCGGCATTCCAAAAATACTCAGTCAACTAAAGAAGATGTGCACGAGAATCCACGCTGCCTCGATCGGAGTGCCCCCCGATCCTCGTTCGCCCGCGCGCGTGATAGACCGAATCGCGAGGCTACCGGGTTGGATGCCGGTGGCGGCGGCCGCACTGTTCCTGGCGGCGCTCGGATCCTGCGACTCGGATCCGGTCGTCGAACCGGAGCCGTCGCTCGAAATCGTGCCGGACTCCGTGACCCTGACCTACATCGGACAACAGTTTGCGTTCACGGTTCGGGGCGGAAGTGGAGTTCGCTGGAGGAGCCGGGACGCGACGGTGTTCACGGTTGAGACGGACGGCACGGTCACGGCACGCGGCAACGGCATGGCGCAACTTCAAGCCTGGACTCCCGTGATGTCCGATGTGGCCCGCGTCGAAGTGCATCAGTTCGCGGCCGCTCTCGAAGTGTTCGGGGAAGGTCAGCGGGCAGCCTTGGGGCTGTCCTTGCCGGAGTCGGTGGGTGTTCGCGTGGTGGACGCCGGGGGCGCGCCGGTGTCGCAGGTGGCGGTGCGGTTCGAGGTGGAGCGCGGCGGAGGGCGTGTTGAGTTCGGAGAGGTGTTCAGCGACAGTACGGGTCTGGCCGGAGTCGAGTGGACGCTCGGGCCGGAGCCGGGGCCGCAAACAGTGGTGGTCTCGGCGGAGGGCGTGGCCGAAGTCCAAATCGCGGCCACGGCGTTGGACCTCGATGAGGCGGTGGCCGCATTTGAGGTGCGTTCCGGAGAGGGTCAATGGGCATGGAGCGGCCGCACTTTGGCGGAGCCCATCGTGGTGCTGGCTCTGGACGAGGTTGGGCGGCCCCTGTCAGGTGTGGCGGTACGGTTCGAGCCGGACGCGGGCGGCCGTGCCGACCCCCAAACGGCGGTCAGCGACAGCTCGGGGGTGAGTTCGACGACGTGGATCCTTGGGAAGGTCGCCGGGCCTCAGACACTGGCGGTATCCACCGGCAGCGATGCCCGAGCTGAGATCGTTGCGACGGCGCGGGACCCCGATGGCGCGGTGGCGTCGATCGAGGCGCGTTCCGGCGAAGATCAGTGGGGCCTCGCCGGGCAGTCACTACCGGATTCCGTCGCCGTGAGCGTCACGGACGACACCGGCCGACCGGTCTGGGGTGCAGCGGTGCGGTTCGCGCCTGAGACCGGGAGCGGCAGCGCGGATCCGGAAACAGCAGCGACGGATAGCCTCGGGCTGGCGTCGGCTGAGTGGACACTGAGCTCCGAGCTTGGCGCACAACGGCTGGCGGTGACGGCAGGTGCCGCGACGATGATTTTCGAGGCGGCTGCCGTGTCGGACGAAGGCGTCTGCAACCGGACACCGGCGGTGAGTGCGGAGATCGCAAGAAAGGCGAGAGTCGGGCACTGCTCGGCCGTCACGGCGGATTTGCTCGTAGGTATCCGTCGCCTCGATCTCGAACGGAAAGGCATCAGGCGGCTCTTGGGCAGCGACTTCGCCGGGCTGGTACGACTAGACGAGTTGAATCTTTCCAGGAACAGACTGACCGAGCTTCCCTCGGGCGTTTTTTCGGACTTGACGCACCTCAGGCGGCTGCTCTTGGACTATAATGAGCTTACTAACCTATCGCCTGACATCTTCGAGGGACTGTCTCATCTGGAAGAGCTGTATCTCTACCAGAATCACCTGAGGGAGCTTGGGCCAGCAGCTTTTTCTGATCTGGACGCGCTTAAGATTCTTGGTTTCGGTTTCAACGAACTGACGGAGTTGCCGCCCGGCCTCTTCAACGGACTTTCCAACTTGGAATTGCTGACCATGCGGGGTAACCGGCTGACCTCGCTGCCGGAGGACGTTTTCGACGGCTTATCCAAGCTGGACGAAGCTAGTCTCGCGGAGAATCAGTTGACGGAATTGCCGCCGACATTGCTTGCGGAAACTCCCGCGCTCCGGCGGGTCAATCTGGCCAGAAACCAGTTGACCACACTACCGCCGGGGCTGTTTTGGGAGACGCCGGAACTCCAGCGCCTCCATTTGCAATACAACCGGTTGGAGATTCTTCCACAGGACATCTTCGCTGGGTTGCCGGAGTTGGTGAGGCTGGACTTGAGCTACAACGACCTGGGCGAACTTCTCCCTAGCGTCTTCTCCGGCACGCCGAAGCTCGCGGAACTCAGCCTTGAGTACAACGAGCTTGCGGCACTGCCCCCGGGATTGTTCGCGGGTCTGTCGGAATTGGATTGGGTCAGGCTCCACGGCAACCGGGGTGCGCCGTTTGCCATCCAACCTGGGTTCGTGCGGGTGGACGGCGACCCTCTGGCACCGGGTCCGGCGCGCGTGGCGGTGCGGGTATCCTCCGGCGCGCCATTTGCGTTCACGGTTCCGGTGTCGATCCAACGCGGAACGATCTCCCGTGAAGCCGTTTTGCTGCTGTCCGGCGACACGGTCAGCGCCGTGTTCGAGGTGTCCGCGAGCGCGGACGGCGGCGCGGCGCATGTCGGATTCGGACCTTTGGCGGCAGTCTTGCCCGAGGGCTACGAGGGTCTGGCGCTGGCTCGCGGCGAGGAGTTGGTGCTGTTCGCGGAGGCCGACAACCGGAGCCCGGTGGCTCGGTCGGCGATTCCCGCGCACCGGCTTCAGGCGGGAGGACCGTCGGCCGACCTGGTGCTCGCCGACTACTTCGACGACCCTAACGGTGACTCGCTGGCCTACGCCGTGGCGACGACCGAGCTAGGGGTGGTGGCCGAGCGGATCGAGGACGGGGTGCTGTGGCTGGATCCGCTGTCGGTGGACACGACCGAGGTCGAGGTGACGGCAACCGACCCGGGTGGGTTGCAAGCGACCCACCGCTTCCGGACTTGGGTGGTTCCGGCACCGGACCCCGACGCGTTCAACATCGAACTGTACTTCGATCCAGGGTTCACGCCCCAAGAGGAAGCCGCTGTCCGGCGAGCTGCGGATCGGTGGATGGAGGTGGTGACGGGCGACCTGCCGGACGTGCCGGTGCAGGAGCCGCTGGGAGACATCTGCTTGGGCCGATCGTCGCCGCCACGGATAGTGGGCGTCATCGACGACCTACTGATCCGTATGAGATTTGCTGCACGGCTGGGAGATGCGGCTGCAACGGCCACCACCTGTGGCGTACGCGACGAGTCCAGGCAAGCCTTTCTCGGCAGAAACTCGTTCGCGCTCTGGTACTTCCGCCACCCCGAGGCGACCGCTGACCTACTGTACGGGGTCGCCCTGCACGAGATCGGTCACGTACTGGGGTTTGGACGCTGGAAATACCGGTCACACCCACCAGCTTGGCGAGCGATGTTCCGGGGTGGGGACACCGATCCGCACTTCGCTGGCCCGTTGGCGGTGGCGGCGTTCAACGCCGCGGGCGGCGAAGCGTATTCGGGTGGGAAGGTGCCGCTTGAAGACAAGATACCCATCGTGGGGATCCACTGGCGGGAACGTGTTATCCTTGGCGACGTTATGGCGCCCCGAGGTGACTATTTGCTGACGGCGATAACGGTGCAGGCGCTAGCGGATCTGGGGTACGAGGTGGACGTAAGCAAAGCGGATCCGTACACGCTGCCGATAGCCGCGGATGGGGATGCCGGAAGGGACGCCGAGGTGGAAGGCGGAGACGCGGAGGTACTGGCCGACGATGTGATCCAGGTCCCCGTGCTCGTGGTGGACAAGGCCGGCAAGGTGGTGAGGGTCATCCGGCCCTGAGCGCGTAGCCCACCTTTCGGGCGGGGCCAGCCCGTTGGTCTCGGTCGTGGACCCGCCAGTTTCTCCGTGCCGCTTGCATTTCAGGGTTTTTCGATACCCTTCGTGCTGCCCTCATCCGGCCGTATCGGGCCACAACCCATCTCCCGCCCCCTGTTCAAGGACCCCCTTGCGCGATGACTGCATTCGATTCGTTACATTTCGCCCGCCCCGGAGCCCCACGGCGTTGTCCCCGGTCGGGTGCGGAGCCCCCGTCCGTGCTTGCCCGGCTCGCCCGGATCCTCCTGATGACGGCATGTGGACCCTTGCTGGCGGCCATCCTGCCGGTCGATGCGCATGGACTCGCCGGTGGATCGGCGGCGTCCGACACCCTCAGGGTGACTCTCTCCGCGCCCGGTGGCGGCACGGTGGCCGAAGGAGAGACCGGCCACTTCGAGGTGTCGGTGGCGGGCAGCACCGCCGCCGGAGCCGTCACGGTCAAATACTCGGTCTCCGGCACGGCTGTGTCCGGCGAGGACTACACGGCGCTGTCCGGTGAGGCGACGGTCGCGCAGGGCGAAAGCACCGCGCGGATCGCGCTCGAAGCGCTTGAGGACGGCATCCTCGACAAGGGCGAGACGGTGGTGCTGGCGCTGACCGGGGCGACCGGTCCCGGCACGTTGCTCGTGGACCAGACGGCGGCGACGGCGACCATCGCGGACAACGGATCGGTTACGATCTCGCTCGCGGCGGCGGCGGACACGATCAGCGAAGGCGGGGCTTGGAGGTCGGCCGTGACCATGTCGACGCCCGTGGCGGACCGGGTCTCGGTGCGCTGGTGGACGACCGATGGGACGGCACTGGCCGGCAGGGACTACACGGCAGCGGACGAGGTCGTCTCCTTCCAGCCGGGCGAGACATCGAAGCCGATCAGCGTACAGACGCTGAAGGACGACAACACGGAGGCTGTCGAGGTCTTCTACGTGTCGTTGGGCCTGCCCTTCAACTCGGCGGGTAACGGGGCGGACGCCTTCAAGATCGATCCGAATCCGCAGTCCGCGTTCATCGAGTGCAGCGTCCGGTTTCCGCCCCCAGATCCGAGGGTGTTCAGGCTGAAAAAGCCGGTCGGAGCCCGGTATGTGATCGGCGTTGTGGCCGCCGAGACCACGCCCGGCATTCCGTACTACGAACTGACCGATGACGACGACAAGTTCACGATCAACTCCCTGACCGCGCAGATCTCGACGACGGCCCCGTTGGAGGCGGGCGGCTTCTACGAGTTGACCGTGACGGTGCACGACGAGTGCGGAGCGAAGGCGAGCGTCGACGTGAACGTCATCGTGAACGGAACGCCGAAGCCCAAAGGGACGATTCAGGATGTCACGGTCGAGGCGGGCGAGAGCGGGACCGTGGACGCGTCGAAGCACTTCATTGATCCAGACACCGACAAACTGACCTACACCACCACCTCATCGAATGCGAGCGTGGTGGGTGTCAGCGTCAACGGCAGCACTGTGACGTACGAGGGGAAGAAGGAGGGGAGCGCGGAGGTGACCGTGTCTACTTAGGAATCCATGTAAGTGTTGCTATAAAACAATTTACATCGGTAACGCGATCCCCGTTACCTCATTGAATCCCCCGTCTTGAACGGGAATACAATCGACCGTATGGGAGGGTTCTGGACCCGAGGATGGGTGTCGGTCGATCACCGCCGTTGGCGGGCGGGTGCGTCTTCGGGTCGCCTCGACCGCCTCCGCCCGGCCTCCCGCAGGATGGGGAATGCGCCTACGCTCCCCCATGTGGTGATACATTGATGCGTTGCGTCAAGCGCCCGAAGGGCGGGCGTGTTGACCCAAACGAACCGCGAAGCGCAGGCGGAGAATCGTTGAGGTGACCCCGAACGAGTTCATCGCGAAGTGGCATGCCTCGGAGTTGAAGGAGCGCTCCGCGGCGCAGGAGCACTTCATCGACCTGTGCCGTCTGCTCGGCGAGCCGACCCCGGCGGAGGCGGACCCCAAGGGGGACCACTACTGCTTCGAGCGCGGCGCGCTCAAGGACACGGGCGGCGAGGGTTGGGCGGACGTGTGGAAGCGCCGCTGCTTCGCTTGGGAGTACAAGGGGAAGCAC
>JAJDXS010000039.1 GCA_022823145.1 Gemmatimonadota bacterium | reverse complement strand
CCGCCCGAGGGTCCGCGCCTGACCCAATCCAAATCGGCGGGAATCATTCAGCGGGAATCCGCCCGACCAATCCCGTAACCTGAACGATCACAACGACATGTGAATCCAATAGCTCATGTCGCGTAGGCTGTCCTCTTCGCTGAGTCTGCTCCAGACGTCTCCCGTCAGTTCGGCCTGCCTGATCGGGAAGACTGCCTTGGCGAACTGGCGAGCAGTGACCTCCGTGAAGGGAACGGGTGGAAGTTCGATGGGAGGGACCTCGGCACCTGAACCGTCGAACCCACGAAGCTGATTCCTTACCCGATCATGGACGCGGACAATGTTCTCGCCGCACGGAGCCCACAACCGATACCACATCGGAAAGCCACCGTCGCTCGGAATGAAGTCTCCGGCGGGGTCGTCGAGCACCTCGGCCAATGCCACGAGCGTACGGGCCTCGCGAGCTTCCGGTGCGACGGCGATCAGGTCCGGCCGCAAGAGCGAGAAGCGGTAGTCCAGCACCCCGGCTTCCATGGTTTCGCCCGTGCGCGGGACAATGAACTCGCGACCCAGTCTCGCGCTTCGCACAGTGGAGCTCAGCATGCTCATGCCGCCGCGCACCGTGCCCGGAGGGAGGGAAGCCGACCGCAATGGGATCTCGGCCCAGGTGTCATCCGGCCGCGAGACGCGGATGATCGCGTGGCGCACCAGGTCCAGGGCCCACACCTCACCCTGCCATCCTCCGGAAAGGAAGCCCGCAGGCATCGGGAATTCGCGGGGTCCTCTGCCGCCCTGTCCGTAAGCACCGAGGGGCTGGCCGTCCGGAGCAAACCCGACAAACAGGGGCTCGGCCGAGTTGAGCACCCAGACGGACCCGTCGCCGGCTATGTCCAGGTCGCGTACAACGGCAAGTGAGTCGGAGCTCCCCAGCACCTGAATGGCCGATTCGCTCAATTCGATCGGGTCGCCGGCGAGGTAGCCGGCCGGTGCGCCTTCACACGCCATGAGGAGTGCCGGAATGCACAAGGCCGTGGCGACGCGCGGGATTCTCACCATGGCAACAGATTACCCGCGATCGGCCGCCCGTGTTCCCTCCGCCGCCATCGTGTCCGCAGTCCCCCACGGCATCCGACCCTCCGATTCCCGCCGCAGACGCTCCGCCGCTTCCTCGACCGGCAGCGTCACCTGTCTCTTCTTCGCGCCGCGCGCACGCAGCGACACCGTGCCATCCCTCGCTTCACGCCGGCCGACAATGGCCATGTAGGGCACCTTGAGGTACGAGGCGTCCTTGATCTCTTCGCGGAAATCGACTTCGGCGGCGCGGGGATGCAGCCCGACCCGCAGCCCTGCCTCGGTCATACGCGCCGCGACCGTGCTCGCCGCTTCGCCAGCATCCGCCCCGATCAGGATCCCCCGCACCTGCTCGGGCGCCAACCACAACGGGAAGTCCCCTGCATAATGCTCGATCAGGATCGCGATGAATCGCTCCAGCGACCCCGCCACCGCGCGATGAATCACCACGGGCCGGTGCATCCGGTTGTCCGCCCCCGCATACTCGAGCTCGAACCGCTCCGGCGCGACGTAGTCCAGCTGAACCGTGCCGCACTGCCACTCGCGGCCGATCGCGTCCGTGATCGCAAAGTCGATCTTGGGACCGTAGAAGGCACCGTCGCCCTCTTCGACCTCATACGGAAGCCCCGTCTTCTCCAGGGCGGCGCGAAGTCCCCCTTCGGCACGATCCCACAATGAGTCCGTCCCGATCCTCACCTCGGGCCGAGTCGCGAACCGGATGCACGCCCCAAGCCCGAACGCGCCGTAGAATCTCACGATGAAATCAACCAGAAAAGCCACCTCTGACGGGATCTGCTCCTCCGTGACAAAACAGTGGCAATCGTCCTGCTGGAACTGTCGCACACGGGTCAGTCCGGAGAGCGCACCGGTCACCTCGTTGCGGTGAAGTGCATCGAAGGTCACGTACCGTAGTGGC
Organism: Gemmatimonadota bacterium; assembly: GCA_022823145.1. Lineage (GTDB taxonomy): Bacteria > Gemmatimonadota > Gemmatimonadetes > Longimicrobiales > Gaopeijiaceae > Bin94. The sequence goes on along the minus strand of JAJDXS010000039.1, from coordinate 44,538 downwards.
AGATCGCGGTACGACCGCCGCCTTGCCTGGTAGAGGAGATAGTGCGACGGACAGTTCATCGGCTTCAGCGACGCGTCGTGCTCCCCCGAGCCGCTGTTCAGGATCATGAACATGTCGTCGCGGTACTTGCGCCAGTGTCCCGAGGTCTCCCACAGCGATTTGTTGTACATGAGGGGCGTCTTCACCTCGAGGAAGTCGCGCTCCTGCAACTCGCGCTCGAACTTGAGCAGGGCGTTGTAGAGCACCGTGCCACGGGGCGTCCAGAAGGCGGCACCGGGCGCGGACGGATGAAACTCGAACAGATCGAGCCGCTTGCCGAGGACCCGGTGATCGCGCCGCTTCGCCTCTTCCAGCCGATTCAGATGCGCCCTGAGGTCCTTCTCGCGAAACCAGGCCGTTCCGTAGATCCGCTGCAGCATCTGCCGGCTGCTGTCGCCCCTCCAGTACGCGCTGGCCGTGCTCAAAAGTCGGAAGTGCCGCACATGCGAGGTATCGGGGACATGCGGGCCGCGGCAGAGGTCGGTGAACTCCCCGTTTGTGTAGGTGGAGATGACGTCGTTCGCGTCGAAGTCGGCCATCCTCTCGAGCTTGAGGGGGTCGTCGGCCATCCGGCTGCGGGCCTCCGGCAGGCTGACCTCCTCACGCACGAACGCGCTCGCTTCCTCGCAAACACGTCGCATCTCCTCCTCGAATGCCTCCAGGTCGGCCGGGGTGAAGGGGTCCTCGACTTCGAAGTCGTAGAAGAACCCGTCGTCGATGGCCGGACCGAATCCGATCCCGGCATCGGGCCGCAACCGGCGGACCGCGGTCGCCAGGACGTGAGCCGCGGAATGCCGAAGTACGGCCAGCGCCTGGTCGTCCCCCTGGGTCAGCACTCGAAACGAACCCCCGCGCCGCAAGGGCGTGACGAGATCCAGGACCTCTCCATTCACCTCGACTGCGACAGCCCTGCGCAACAGCCCCTCGCTGATCGAACGCATGACGACTCCAGCGGGCGTACCGGCCTCGACCGTCAGCCCGGCACCATCCGGGAGCGTCAGCGTGACTTCGCTGGCTTCGGAACGAACCTTCGACATACCGACTCCACCCATCGAGTAAAGGCGCGTAAGATAGCCGAAAAGACGCCCGGCCCGAATGACTACTTGTCGGGACAGCCGGTCTCGGCGCCGGAGGAGCCGGCCGGAAACCGGCTCCCCACCGCGTCCGGCGCCGCCAGCAACGATGAAACCGGCGAGATGTGGTCCGTCAGCCACACCCGTGTGACAACCTGTCCCTCGCCTGGTCCGGCATCGCCGATCGTGATGCCAACGACATCGACCGTGGCCGCCACAGGCTGTCCATCTTCCAGGAACGTCGCCCGCCGCCACCTCAGCCGGCCGTACTCGATCGACGAACAGGTGGGCTCCAGGTCCCACTCGCCGGAGAGCGCGACTACCAGCGAATCCCACCGTCGTCGCGCGTAGTCGCCGCGAACCTCATCTTCCGCCCGGTCGATGTACACCAGCCTTGAGCGGCGGCCGGGCGCCTGGTTCCGCTCGAGCGACGTGAAGGCGTAGTGGAAGCGTCCGTCGCCGAGTTCCTCCACGACCGTCGCGGTGTCGGGAATGAGCATCACATCGGGGCGCGCCTGCCGGAGTTCGCCGAAGGTCATGCCGAGGTGCACTTCTTCGACGGGAAACTGGCTGGCGAGGGGCAGCTGGACCGTCGGAGGGTCGGCGCAACTGAGGACCAGCCATGCCATGACCTGGACAGTCCACCGCCGCGTCACCGACCGAAGCCGTCCATGCGGTCAGGGTTGGTCGAGAATCCTCCGGGCCCGCGAAAGGCAGCGGCAGGCCCAGGCGTCGGCACGGCCAGATGCCTGGCGATCAGCCCTCCGTGTTCCCGCCCGTTCTCGATGAAGATCCTGTTCGCGTTGTAGCCCGCCGCGATCACACCCGCGATGTACACGCCCGCGACGTTCGTTTCCATGGTTGCCGGGTCGTGCGCGGGAATCCCCGTCACGGGATCGGTCTCCACCCCCAGGCCGTGCAGCAGCGTTCGATCGGGACGCCATCCGGTCATGGCCAGGATCCAGTCGTTCGTGACCTCGGTGGCCTCGCCGGTCTCCTCGTGCACGATCGTGGCGGTGCCGGGGCCCAGCCGCGCCACCCGAGACCCCCAGTGCATCGGGATCTCGCCGCTCGCGATCCGGTTGTCGATGTCGGGCCGTACCCAGGGTTTCACGCCACGGTCGAACACGTCCAGGAAGTGCACCATGCGCACTCGCACGCCGTTGCGGTACAGCTCCAGGGCAACTTCCGCCGCCGAATTGCCTCCTCCGACCACCATCACGTCCTGGTCGAAGAAGGGGTAGGGATCCTTGTAGTAGTGGATGACGCGTCCGTCCGTATCACCACCCTCCAGCTCCAGCCGATTGGGCTCGCCGAAGCCGCCGGTGGCGATGACCACGGCCCGTGCACGGATCCGCCGCTCGCGCCCCTGCCGCGTGCGGGTACGCACAGCGAGGCCCGATCCGTCCGCCAATTCGCCCAAATTCCGGCGGACGATCCGCGTCACCTCTTCATACTGGCGCACCCTCAGCCCATGGTGTGCAACCACATGCCGATAATACGCCAACGCCTCCCGCCGCGTCGGCTTGGGTTCCGGAATCGTGAACGGCACGCCCCCGATCTCCAGCCGCTCGGCCGTGGAGAAGAACGTCATGTAGTAGGGGTAGTGCGTCAGCGACTCGGTAATGCACCCGCGGTCGATGACAACGTGGCTCAACCCGCTCTCCTTCGCGGCCACCGCCGCGGCCAGGCCGCAAGGCCCGGCCCCGACAATGACAAGGTCCAGCGGATCGACCTCCGCGGTCACTTCAGCTGACTGGCCGACCGCCCCGGAGCACCACCTCCCCCGGCAGCGCGTCCGTGAACTCGCCGTTGTCGATCGTCAGCACGCCGTTGACCATCACGTAGTCCACACCCTCGCTGTACAGGTCGGGTTCCAGCACGGTCGCGCGGTCGCGCAGCCGCTCGTAGTCGAAGATCACAACGTCCGCCTTGTATCCCTCGCGCAGCAGGCCGCGGTCCGGCAGCCCGATGATCCGCGCCGGCAGTCCGGTCATCGAGCGGACGGCAAAGGGTAGCGAAATCGCCTGCAGGTCCTTCACGTAGTGTGCAATCTTGCGCGTGAACGCCCCGAAATGCCGCGGATGCGCACCTGGGCGCGACGCGAACTGCGGCACGCCCTCGACTCCGCTGACCCCGGCGTCCGAGGCTGTCGCCGTGTATTCCTGCTTGTAGTAGTTGATGACGTCGACATCGTGAATGCCGTATCCGCGGGTCCAGGCCCCGCCGATCACATCCGGGTACCCGTTGAGCGCCATGTGAACCACGACCTCCTGAAAGGTCACGCCCATTTCGCCGGCCAGCTCGGTGAGCGTCTTCCCGACGAACCCGGGATCGGGATAGTCCACAACCACCACCCTGTCCTGGCCGCCATTGTGATCCACGATCCAGGCGATGTCCCGCGCGATCCGCTCCCGGGTCTCGGGGTCGCTCCACCGCCGCGCAAGATGGGCCTGCGCATCGCTGAAAATCCCTGCCGCGTAGTAGGTGGGGCTGTCGCGGCCCCCGCTGACGTCCACGCCGTCGGCCACCAGACTCCAGCGCGGGATCATCGGACGGGCGCCGCCGCCGAAGGTCTCGTACGGGTAGACGTCGAGGTAGACCTCGAGCCCTTCGGCCCGGGCCGCGTTCACGACCAGCGTGTCGTGCCCCGAGCGGCCGAAGCTGGAGCGCCCGCGCGCCTTGTGATGGCTCGCCACGACGCGAATCCCCGTCTCCCGCGCGATGTTGATCGTCTCCTGGAGCCCCTGCAGCCCGTCGACCGGCCAGTCGTCCACGTTGCTGGGCAGCTGCCAGAGAGGCATGGTGGCCTCGCTGCGCTGGTGCGCAACGTAGAACCCGTCGTACGGCGCCACCTCGGAGGCCAGCGCGATCACCTCTTCGGGGTCGCTGAATCGGGCAGGCCTGTACTCGATCCCTGCACCGAGCCCCCAGGCGCCGGCCTCCATCCCCTGCCGCACCAGTTGCTGCATGCGCGCGACCTCCCCGGCCGTGGCGGGGCGTTCGTAATCATCCCCCATCACCGCACTCCGAACGGTACTGTGTCCCACCATCGGCACGAAATTCATGGCGTGGCCCTGAGACTGCAGCGCCGCGATCTCGGAACTGATCGGCCACCTGGCGTTGCGCCCGTCCGGTCCGCCGATCACGGTCGTGAGACCCTGGCTGTTGAGGCTCTTTGCCCGGCGCGCCTCGAGGTGCTCGGAGGTCATTGCGCCGTCGGAGTGCGAATGCAGGTCGATGAACCCGGGCGAGACGTACAGGCCGGTGGCGTCGATCACGCGCCGTGCCGTGGCGTCCGGCATGCGCCCGATACGTACGATCTCGTCGCCATTGATCGCGACGTCGGCGCTGAACCAGTCGTTGCCGGTCCCATCGAGCACGCGCCCGTTGCGGATGATGATGTCGTAGTCCTGAGCGACGGCGGTCTGCGCGGCGAGGGCCAGCGCAAAGCCGGTGAACAGAATCCTTGCAGTAGTCATTTTGCGCTCAACCTTCCTATGATTGCCCGTCCGGGCATGGCGCCGGCGACGTTCTCCTCGTCCCGGACCACGAACTCGCCGTTGACCAGGACGTGGACCACACCCTCGGAGTAGGACAGGTCGTCCTCGAAGGTCGCGGTGTCGATGATCCGGTCGGCGTCGAAGACGGTGATGTCGGCGTCGGCGCCTGCCTGGACCCGCCCCTTGCGCCTGGCCTGGTCGGTCATGCCCTCCAGCCGCTGCGCCGGCATGATCGTGATCTTCGCGAGACCGTCCATAAGCGACATCAACCCTTCATCCCGCACGTAGCGGCCCAGAAAGCGCGAAAAGGTGCCGGCGCTGCGGGGGTGGGCTCCCGGCGCGTATGGCATGCCGTCCGAAGCGACCATCACGAAGTCGGTGGCGAGCGCGTGCCGGATCCACTCCTCCCGCATCATGTGGATGATGACGGTGCCGCCGGTGGCCCGGTAGCTGTTGAACGTCTCCTCGGTGAGGCGCTCTCCGGTGTCCTGCCACTGCAGGTCGCCGTAGCTGATTTGTAGCGTCTCCTGCCAGCCCGGATCGAAGATCGCCGACTGCAGCCCGGTCGAGGCGCCCGTGTAGGGATAGACCTCGGTGGTGATGTCGAACCCGCGGCTCTGGGCGCCGCCGATCAGTTCCAGGATCGGTTCGATGTTCCACAGGCTGGAGCTGTTCGCGTGCACGATGTGGAGTGACGCGCCGGTGGCGACCGCGTTGGCGATCACTTCCTGCATGGCGCTGATCTTCATGTCGCGCACGTGCGTGTAGATGGTGGTGTTCTCGTAGGCCGCGAACCTGAACACGTCGAGGATCTCCTCGAGCGACGCGCCCGGGTAGTACTGGTGGGCCATCCCGATCCCGAGCGCTCCCTCTGAGAGCCCCTGGGCGAGTGCCGCCCACAGGGCTCCGAATTCGTCCGCGTGAACCGGCTCGTAGCGCGCGCCGCCTGCGATACGGTCCAGCTCGCGGAGACCGGCCTCGGGGTCGCTGTCAAGCATGGATTCGGCGCGCCGCAGGAGGTCGCCCCGGTCGAACATCGCCCACGCCCGGTTTATCATGTGCGACACGGTGGCGCCGTAGTTCAGGATTGCGCCCGTGCCGCGCTCGGTCAGGTAGGCCGTGAGATCCCCGACCCCGCTCTCCATCTCCAGCGCGGTGGTCACCCCGTCACGCGCCTGGAACTCGTTCGCGCGGTTGGTCTGGCCGTGTGCGTGCAGGTCGATGAAGCCAGGCGCGACCACGAGCCCGGAGACATCCACCTCGAGGTCGCCGCCAAGCGGCTCCTCGGACACGGCGACGATCACCGAGCCGTTTATGCCCACGTTCCGCACCGCGTCCAGGCCCGTTTCGGGGTCCATCACTCGCCCGCCTGCGAGCACGATGTCGTAGCGGTCCTGTGCGGCGGCGGGGGTGGCGACGGCGAGGGCAGCGACGCCGGCCGCCAGTACGGCCAGGGTGCATGGTCTGAACTGGTTCAACGGGTCATCCCTCCGTGGTCTGGTGACTGCGGTGCCGGCGACCCGCGGCGGGAAGCGCACGGGTGCACCAAAGGCTGGTTAAAGAGGTACTTGCGGGCCTATACCACCGCAACCGCGTGCCGCAGAAAGCCGGGGTTCCCTTGACGAAACCAATCTGGCCAGTAAATTCAGCTAGCCGAATAATCTATCCAGAAACAGGGGATCCCCTGTGACCGACTGGAAGCTCCAGGATGCCAAGAACCGCTTCAGCGCCGTCGTCCGCGAAGCCATGGCCGGGTACCCACAACACGTGACCCGCCACGGGAAGCCTGCTGTGGTCGTGGTGGCGGCGGCCGACTACGAACGCTTGCGACACCTCGAAGGCGCGAATGCTCCATCGCTCCGGGAACTGCTCCTCGCCATCCCCCGGGGCGGCCGCGAGTTGGAGCGCCTGAACACGAAGCCGCGTCCGGTGGACCTCTAGAGTTCCGCACCACGGGCAGCCCGCATGTATCTGATCGATACCGACATCCTCTCGGCGCTCCGGAGACCCCACCGCAATCCACGGATTGTCGTCTGGATATCGGCCCAGCGCGCCTCGGACCTCTACCTGAGCGTGGTCACCGTCGGCGAGATCGAACGCGGCATTGCGCGGCAGCGGAATCGCGGTCCCGGCTTCGCGGACCGGCTGGGCGCCTGGCTTGACAGCCTCCTGCGGCTCTACAGGGAACGAATCCTGCCTGTCGACGCGCCGGTCGCGCGGCGGTGGGGCCGCCTCACCGGAGAACACGGCCACGGCAGCGCCGATCTGCTCATCGCCGCGACGGCCCTGGAGCACGGATTGACGGTCGTGACCCGCAACACCCGACACTTCGAGCCCACGGGCGTGCCAGTGCTGAATCCTGCCGCAGGCCCGGACCCTCCGACCCCGCCGGACCGTTGATCCGCTGCTGACAGAGGGTGCATCCTTACATGTCATGAATACGGACGCAGATACCCGCCGCGCACTCGCCAGACTCCACCGGGCCCTCGAGAAAGCTCGCCGGGAGATTCGCGGGCTGCGCGAGGCCCTCGAGCAGACGGAAGCCGATGGCTTTCCGGGCGACGACTACACCGAAATGGACAACCACGTGGTCTCGGCACTCGACCTCGTGAAAAACGAGCAGACACGGCAGCAGCTGAAGATCCTGCGATCAGGCGGGATCGCTCCGGGAAGGTTGGGGGTTGGAGGAGGCGCGGCCCTGCGGAGCGGCGGGAAGTGAAGAGACGCGATTTCCTGGCGCGCGGCACGGCCGGGCTGGCGGGGCTGGCAGGCCTTGGACGGCCTGCCGCGCCCTGGGTCGCGGCCACCCGCGGGCGCCAGACACTGGTAGTGCGCAACGGCACCATCCATGACGGCACGGGCGGCCCGCCGCGCAGCGGGGACATCGCCGTCGACGGCGACCGCATCACCGCCGTCGGCGAGGTCGCCGCGACGGGTGCCGTCGAGATCGACGCGCGGGGAATGGCGGTCGCCCCAGGCTTCATCGACATCCACTCCCACGCCGACCTCTCCCTCCTTGTCAACCCGCGCGCCGAAAGCCGGGTGCGGCAAGGCGTCACCGTGGAGGTTGTGGGCCAGGACGGCTCGTCGATCGGCCCCTGGAGCGACGGCACATTCGAACTGACGCGCGACCGCTACCGCCGCGACTTCGATGTGGAGATCGACTTCCGCGATGTCGGCGGCTTCCTTGACCGGATCGACCGGGAGCGCCCGGCGGTGAGTGTGGCGTCGATGGTCGGGCACGGCGCGATCCGCGGCCTCGTCGTGGGCGGCGCCGACCGGCCGGCGACGGCTTCCGAGATCGAGCGCATGCGCGCGCTGGTGCGCGAAGCGTTGGCCAGCGGCGCCGTGGGCCTGTCCACGGGGCTGGAATACACGCCCGGCAGCTTCGCCGGCCTCGACGAGCTCGTGGCGCTCGCGGGCGAACTGGGCGGCACGATCTACCCCTACGCGTCGCACATGCGCAACGAGGACGACCGCCTCCTGGCCGCGCTCGAAGAGGCGCTTCACGTAGCGCGCGTGGCCGGGGTGGCGGTGCAGGTGTCGCACCTCAAGGCGCAGGGAGAACGCAATCACTGGAAGGCCGACGCGGCCTTCGCGGCGATCGAGGCCGCCCGGGCTGCGGGGGTCGACGTGCACTTCGACCGCTACCCCTACGTGGCCTACGCGACGGGGCTGTCGAACCTCTTCCCCGCGTCGGCACGGGCCGGCGGCACGGCCAGGTTCCTCGAGCGGCTCGCCGATCCGGAGACGGGACCGGCGCTTGAGCGGGCGTGCCGCGACAAGATCGCGCTGCTGGGGTCGTGGGACGCCGTCCAGATCACCCGAATCGGCGGCCCCAACGCGGCCGCACGAGGGCGGCGGCTCGGCGAGCTGGCAGCCGAACTGGCCGAGGATCCCTACGACCTCACCGTGCGGCTGCTGCGCGACGCGGGCGGCAGTGTGGGCATGATCGGATTCGGCATGTCCGAGGACAACACGGAGCGCATGCTGGCCCACCCGCTTGGAATGGTCTGCTCCGACGGCGGGGCATACGCGCCGTACGGACCGCTCTCGCGCTCGTCGCCGCACCCTCGCGGCTACGGCAGCTTTCCCAGGGTGCTGGGACACTACGTGCGTGAGCGCGGGGCCATGAGCCTGGAGAGCGCCGTGCACAAGATGTCGGGCCTCCCTGCGCGGAAGCTCGGGCTCCGCGACCGCGGGGTGCTGCGAGTGGGCGCCGTGGCGGACATCGTCGTCCTCGATCCCGACACCGTACGCGACCGCGCGACCTTCGACGATCCGCACCAATACCCCGAAGGCATCGGGCACGTCGTCGTTTCGGGGGTCCACACGATTCGCGACGGCGAGCAGACCGGACAACTGGGGGGGCGTGCCGTGCGGGGCACCGGGCCGGCAGGTTAGCCGGAGTGCGGCGTGGCGGAGCCCGACTGTGTGGAGTTGACCCGGGAACTGGCGGCCCTTTTTCGCGCGGGCGGCGAGCGCCTCCGCGATGATGACGAGTTCGATCGGATGGCGCTTCGGGTCCATGCGGCCCAGCGCACTGCCAACCCGACGCTGCGCCGCTACTGGGATGGGGTTGCGAGGGCCCAACCGTCGTCCTGGCGCGAGATACCCCCGGTGCCTGTATCCGCGTTCAGGGACGTGCCCATCGTATCCGGCGCCGCCGAGGTCGTCTTTCGCACCAGCGGTACCACGGCGGGAGCATCGCGGCGCGGCGAGCATCACGTCGCGAGCGTGGACCTCTACCTCGCGGCGGCCCGCGGAAACTACCGGCGGCACCTGTTTGCGGACTGCGGACCGGGATCCGGCGCCCCGCGCCTTGCCCTCGTCTCGCTCATCGCCCCCCCGGACGATGCGCCCGATTCTTCCCTGTCGGCGATGGCGGGCTTCATTGCCCGGGAACCCGAGGTCACGGACCCGACCTGGGCATTCCACCCGGAGCGCGGCGTCGACGTCCATTCGGTCACGCGGGCGGTTGGCGCCACCACTGCGCCGGTGCTGCTGCTGACGACCGCGTTCGCACTGGTCCGGCTTCTGGACGGCCTCGGCGAGGTGCGGCTCTCCCTTCCCGCCGGCTCGCGGATCATGGAGACGGGCGGATTCAAGGGCCGGGTGGCGGAGGTGGACCGTGCGACGCTCTACGGCCGGGTCGGTGAGCGCCTCGGGGTCCCGCGCACCCATGTCGTCAATGAATACGGCATGACCGAGATGCTGTCGCAGGCCTACGACGGGGTCGCGGGCGGCGCCGGGGCGGCGGTTGAACGCGAACATCGTTTCCCGCCCTGGGTACGCACTCGCGCGCTGCATCCGGCGGACCTGTCACCCCTGCCGCCCGATGAGCCCGGGCTGCTGGCCCACTGCGACCTGGCGAACGCCCGGTCGGTCTGCCACATCCTGACCGAGGATCTGGGAAGCACGACGAAGGGTGGCGGTGTGCGCCTGCTCGGCCGGGCGCCCGGTGCGAGCTTGCGCGGGTGCTCGCTGACGGCGGAATCCTTTCTTCGGTTGACGCGGATGAGCGCTCTCTCCGGGGACGCTCCACGATGAGCACCCCCGCGGGGACGCCCGATCCCGGGCGGGTCGATGGCTGGGTCTGGCCGGCGCGGTTGAAGCCGCCGGAGCGATTGGCCGAAACCCGGGCCGGTGAACTCGTCGTTCGCCACCCGCCGGCGGACAGCCAGGCGTCCCGTGCGCTCGTGACCTCTCTGCGTGCCGCGGCGTCCGATCTGTCGTCGATCCCCGTGGCGGAAATGGCTGAGCTCCTGGGCGGGGCGGCCGACGCCCTGGTGAGTGGGCTGGACGGCGATGCCGTCAGTCGCGTGGCCGCAAACGCCGGAATGTCCACGGCCATGGCGGCACAGATCCTGGACGGCATGGCGGTGTCGTGGAATGGCGAAACTCTCAGGCACCTCGTCGCGGCCGAGTTTGCCGACCCGCTGGTGCTGGACGGATTCGTATCCGGAGGTGCCCGTGCGATCCGGGCGGCGGGTCCGGGTCTCACGCTGCATCTCGGCGCGGGGACGGTACCGGGCGTGACCGTCACATCCATGATCCGGGCCCTCCTCGTCAAGTCGGCCGTGCTGGCGAAGCCGGGGGCTGGGGACGTGGCCCTCACGGTCCGTTTCGCGCGGGAACTCCAACGCATTGACGCGCGTGTCGGCGCGGCCGTTGCGGTGCAGTACTGGCCTGGCGGGGCGGAAGACTGGGATTCGTGGGAACGGGAGGTTTTCCGGGCGGCCGATCAGGTCGTCGTCTACGGGAGCGACACCACCATCGAGTCCGTCCGCGCCCGAGCGCCGGCTGCGACGCGCCTCATCGAGCATCCCCACCGCATCGGGGTGGCCGTGGTGGACCCCGGTCGGGCGCCTGGAGCGGCGGCGGAAGCGGCTCGCGCGGCTGCTCTCTTCGACCAGCGGGGATGCGTCAGTACCCAGCTCGTTTTCGTGTTGGGGGACCGCCACCCCGTTCGTCGGTGGTGCGCCTCACTGGCCAGCGAACTCGTTGCGCTGGAGGCAGTTCTGCCTCCCCGGCGGGCCGAACCTGCGGATCTGTCGGCGCTGCACCAGCTGAGGGGGCGGTTGCGAATGAAGAGCGCCGCATCTGCCGGGACAGGGGCCGACGAAAGCGATCTATGGTACGACCAGGGATCGCGCTGGACCGTGGTGCTCGCGTCTCTGGACGCCTTCGAGCCTTCGGGAGGGCGCACGGTCTGGGTGGCTGCGGTACCCGACCGGAACGCCTGTCTCCGGGAGCTGGCACCGCTGGCTCCGGTTCTTCAAACCGTGGGGCTGGCCGGAATCGACGCGGACCGCGCCGACTTTGCCCGCGAGCTGTGCGGACTCGGTGTCACCAGGGTGGTCCCGCTTGTTCAGGTACCCTACCCGGAAGCCGACTGGATGCACGACGGCAGTCGGCCGCTGGGCGAACTGGTCCGGTGGAGCGAACTCCGATGACCGCGGCTGCCATCGAGGCTGTCGCGTGACAGATCAGTCCTCGGAATCGGGTTCGTTCCGCCACATGACCAGCTGGCGGGTACCCCTGGGCGTTTCCTCCACACGAACTGTCAACGTGTCGCCCTTTCGAATGCCGCAATCCGCTCGAATACCGAGGGGGATGGTCAGCCGCCCCCCTGTTCCGACCGTCACATCCCCATAGTAGAGCGTTCGGTAGATTGCCACTCAAACTCCTTCGATACTCAACAGGTCCCGACAGGTCCGCCGGGATCCATCTTCCCTGATCCTCTCCGCTGGCGACCGCATTGGACCGGTCTGAAGTGACGGCGCCGTCGACCCGCAACAGGATCCCGATACTCGAAAAATATAATCAATTTCCCCCGAACTGGCTGCAATGTCGCGTGCGGATCGGGTAAACGGCGTTGCCCCAAGCCGTTGAATCATTCCAGGTTGGCTTCCGTACCCATCCGGGCACTCGCCGCGCGAAGGGCGTACCTTCCCGCAATCGCCTGCGAGGCAGCCCAGGAGCCACTGACAAATGGAGCGTGGACAGTGACAGAACTCGCGGTAAGGCTGTCGGGTGTAACCAAATCGTTCGGTTCGCACACGGCAGTCTCCGACTTCGACCTTGACATCCCCCGCGGTGCGATAGTGGGCTTGCTGGGCCCGAACGGCTCCGGCAAGACGACGATGATCCGCATGATCATGGCCATCCTGCTCCCCGATCGCGGAACGGTCGAGCTGTTTGGCGGATTCCCCGACTTCGCCCGCAGGAGCCGCGTGGGGTATCTGCCGGAGGAACGCGGTGTCTACGAGAAGATGAAGGTACTGGAGCAGCTGGTGTTCCTGGGTGAGCTGAGGGGCCTTACCCGGCAGATGGCACGGTCGAGGGCGGGCCACTGGCTGGAACGGCTGGGGCTCGCGGAGTGGTCGGGGAAGAAGGTCCAGGAGCTGTCCAAGGGGATGCAGCAGAAGGTCCAGTTCATCGGCACGGTGTTGCACGATCCCGACATGCTCATCCTGGACGAGCCGTTCAGCGGGCTCGATCCCATCAATCAGGACGTACTCGAGGCCATCGTTCGCGAGGAACGGGAGCGAGGCAAGACGATTCTCTTTTCGACGCACCTGATGGAACAGGCGGAACGTCTCTGCGAACGGGTCTGCCTGATCTCCAGGTCCCGCAAGGTGCTGGACGGCGACCTGAAGAAGCTCAAGCGGCAGGAGCGTTCCGGTGCCGTGGCCGTGGAGTTCGAAGGCGACGACCGGTGGCTCATGCGGCTTGGGATCCGCGACATCGAAAGGGTGGACGACGCTCACCACCTTCCGGTAGTCGACCAGGCCCAATACGACGCAATCCTGGCTGCGGCCATGCAGGCCGGGGTCGCGTTGCGGCGATTCGAAGTGCTGGAACCGAGCCTGCGGGAGATCTTCGTCCGGCATGCGGGCGAACAGGCCGAGGAACCCCCGATGGCGGCGATGGGAGGTGGCCGATGAGACAGGTCTGGATTGTTCTGCGGCGCGAGTACCTGGAGCGCGTGAAGACGAAGGGATTCATTCTGTCGACCATCGCGATTCCGGTGCTGATGCTCGGCATGATCGGCCTCAGCGCGTTTCTCGGCATCCAGGCCGAACGCTCGGAGCGCGAGCTCGCCCTCGTGGACTACACCGGGCGGATCGGAGAGGAAGTGGCCAGCCGGGTTCGGTCCTACGGCTACGAGATGGAACTCGTCGACCGCGTTGTGGCGCTGGATGAGCTCGATCAGCGGGTTCTGGAGGACGAACTCGAGGGGTATCTGGTCCTCGACGACCTGACGCTTTCCGAAGGGGTCTTCGCGTACCGGGGCAAGGATTCGCCGAGCGCCCTTCGCCGGGCTCTGTTCGAGAACGCGGTGGTGGAAACGGCGCTGGAACTCCATCTCTCCACGATGGAAAGCGCGGGGACGGTGCGTGCGCTGATAGAAGGGGGGCAGCTCGACTACGAGTCGGTGGTGGAGAGCACGGGCGGCGAAGGCGCCGAGGTGGCCCGGATCAGGGGCATCGCGACGGGCTTCGCCGGCGCCTTCCTCCTCTACTTGACGATGATTCTGTACGGGCAATACGTGCTGCGCTCCGTCCTGGACGAGAAGCGCAATCGTGTCGTCGAGGTGGTGATTTCATCGGTCACTCCGTGGCGGCTGATGCTGGGCAAGGTTCTGGGTGTAGGCTCGATGGGGCTGACGCAGGTGGGGATCTGGGCAGGCTCCGGTGCGGTACTGGCCCTCTTCGGCATCCCCTTCATTGCGGCACAGTTCCCATCGACGGAGCTGGGCGGTTTCCTCCAGTACCTTCCGGGTGCGGGAGACATTGCCCTGCTTGCCGTCTATTGCCTCCTGGGCTACTTCCTGTTCGCCGCGCTCTTCGCGGCCGTGGGTGCCATGTGCAGCACCGAGGAGGACGCGCAGCAGGCCCAATTCCCCCTGGTGATGCTCCTGGTCGTTCCCTTCATCATGCAGATGACCACGATCGAGGGTGGCGGCTTCGCCTGGATGGACTGGGTCGCGCTGTTCCCCTACTTCAGCCCGGTAATGATGTTTCCGCGGGCGGTTGCGGGGGCGGTGCCCTGGTGGATGGTGGCGTTGTCGCTCGTTTTCATGGCCCTGGCGCTGGTGGGTACGGCCTGGGTGGCAGGGCGCATCTACCGCGTGGGCATTCTGATGCAGGGTAAGCGGCCCACCCTCCGCGAGCTGGTGCGCTGGGTAAGGACGGCCTGAGAGCGGTTGCGCGGTGTGGCGGCTTTTGCGTTCGCTCCGTTATCGCATGACGTGCAGTTCAACGAAACGACGGACGAGCCGTTCAGCGTCCGGGGTGTTCTCGAGGTTCTCCAGCAGTTCCTCCAGCGTGGTGCCGGCGATATACGCGGCGTACCTGGGGTAGGTCAGGAAGCGGGAGCGAAGACCGTCGGCGTCGAGTTCGGGGTGGAACTGGGTGCAGTAGATGGGAGCGTCCTCGAAGCGATACGCCTGATTGACCACCTTCGCCGAAGAGGCGAGCAGGGTGGCGCGTGGCGGCAGCGTCTCCACCAGGTCCTCATGACCGAACTGGGCGCGGAAGGAACTGCCGAGGTACTCGAAGACGGGATCGGTACGCCCTGCGCTGGTCAACACAAGTTCGTGCGTGCCCACCTCGGCCCGCCCGCGGTCATGCACGACCTCCCCACCCATGGCGGCTGCCATCCCCTGAAAGCCCCAGCAAGACGCAAACGCGGGCACCTGCGACGCATGTACGAGTCGTAGCGAATCGAGTGCCATCTTCAACCAGGGATCGGTGCTCGTGGCCGAGTACTTGCCGCTGCCCCCCATCAGCACCAGGTCGACGCCTTCGAGATCCCGGGGCAGAAGCGACCGCTCGAGAAGATCGAAGATGGAGATCCGGACCGCGAACGGTGACAGGATTCGCTGGAACGAAACCAGCTCGTGGGGCCCCATGGGGTCGTCGGCGTCGCGAACCTGCAGAAGGAGACAGCGAAGAGCCTCGGTGTCGCGAGAGGTCCGGGAGTCCGATAGCGGATTCAAGTGACGGAACGGAGCATCGCCGACAAATGATAGCGGTCGTACCCACGGGCGACTTCCAGCGCCTCCGCGTAGCTGGGCTCGATGACGACGACCGCCGTTTCAACAGGTTCTTCGTGGTCGCCTCGGTCGGCCGGCAGAAAACGGAGCCGGGCCCTGCATGAATCCGGGTCTGCCGGGTCTTCGACAACGTTCAGGAAGACGTCCCAGAACCTGCCTTCGTGAGTGAAGGTGGTCAGGTGCACGCCCGTGGGGTCGCCGCCGCCCTGGTCGGGTGAACTCGTGCCGGCCGAGCTGGCAGGGGGGGTACGCTTCGACTCCATGGCGTTCTAGTCTAGCGCACCGGCATCGCTGGCGCACCCCGGCGGACCGGGTCATGGACCGTCCGTCCGTGACCTCATGTGGACGCACTCGGGCTCGTTGACATCACCCGGTGCCTCACCTACCTTGCGTCGGCGTTTTGCCGCCGTTCGGTCGACCCTTACCAACCCAGTAACCAGGTCCGGCAACGGACCTTCGATGCCTACCCCCATATGAAACGGTTGTGGCTGGTGGCCGGGGCTTGCCTGGCCCCGATCCTGTTGGCAGTCGCGTTGATCGGTAGCCGACAGGCTCCCGAAGACGAAGACGGTACAGGGATGGCCGAGCAGGAGGAATTGTCGCAGCCCATCCAGTTTCCCCACGACACGCACGCCGGACAGTGGCTGATCGATTGCCAGTACTGCCACTTTTCCGCGGAGCGGTCCGTAGATGCCGGGATTCCGCCCGTGGCGACCTGCATCGGGTGTCACCGCGAGGGAGCCATCAGCGGCAGGAACAATCCCGAAGAAGTGCTCAAGGTGCGCGAGTACCACGACTCCGGGACACCCATTCCGTGGCGCCGGATCTACAAGGTCTCCGACCACGTCAACTTCCCGCACTTCCGCCATGTCGCCGCCGGGGTCGAGTGTCAGACCTGTCACGGCGAGGTTCAGGAGATGGGGGTGCTGACCGAGATGGATCCCGCCGCAGGCAATCTCAAGATGGGTTGGTGCGTTTCGTGCCACCTCGAGCGCGGGGCGTCCCGCGATTGCACGGTATGTCACTACTAGGACTTCGGTCGGTGCGCTCATGAGCGACGGTCTCAGGCGGAGGGATTTCCTGAAGGTCCTCGGCGCGGGCAGTGCGGGGGCGACCGTTGCCGGATGTTCCACCGGCGAAATCGAGCGCCTCATCCCGTATGTGGTTCCTCCCGAGGAGATCACCCCCGGGGTCGCGACCTGGTACGCGTCCACCTGTGGCGAGTGCTCCAGCGGATGTGGCATCCGCGTCCGGACCCGCGAGGGTCGCGCGGTCATGATCGAGGGCAACCCGGATCATCCGGTTTCAGGCGGCGGTCTGTGCTCGCGTGGCGTGTCGGCGCTGCAGGGGCTCTACAATCCGGATCGCCTCGCCAGCCCATTGCGGGCCGGCACCAGCGGATTCGAAGCGATCAGTTGGGACGAGGCAATCGGGATGCTGACCGAGCGGTTGGGCGCCGGCGGCCGGCCGCTCTTCCTGACCGGACGGAAGGGGCCGACAGAGGGAGCGCTGCTGGATGGCTTCCTGGCTGCCCTGAACGGGGAACGTGTAGTCCACGACCCGCTCGACGATGCTCCGCTCCGTGCAGCGGTCAACATCGCTTTCGGCGTGAATACGTTGCCCCGATATGACATTGCGGCCGCCCGCCTGCTGGTCTCCTTCGGCGCGGACTTTCTGGAGACGTGGCTGTCACCGGTGAAGTTCGCTGCCGACTTCGCCCGGATGCACGGCGTTGACGACGGCGTCAAGGGCAAGTTCGTGTTCGTCGGTCCCCGGCTTTCGCTGACCGGACAGAACGCGGACGAATGGATCCCGGCACGGTCCGGCGCGGAAGCAGAGATCGCCCTGGCACTCGCCGGAGAGCTGGTGCGACGCGGGAGCGACGCCGGACCTTACACGGACATGGTCTCCGGGTACACGCTGGAGCAGGCTGCCCGGGTCGCAGGTGTCGAAGTCGACGCCCTGAACGCACTGGCGGATCAGTTCGCAGAGGGTGCCGCGCTTGCACTCGGGCCTGGTCTGGCGGGTCATCACGAGGGAGCTACCGCGGCGAACCTCGCGGTTCTGATCCTGAACGTGGCCGCGAGCAGCCTCGGCCAAACGCTCCACATCGACGCCGCTGCCGAATCCGGCGCACCTGGCGACGCTTCGCTGGCCGGCGCGATCGCAAACATGGGCGCGGGCGCTTACGGCGTGGCTGTCGTGTCCGGGACCAATCCCGCCTACACCCTGCCGCCCGCGTCCGGTTTTCAGGACGCGTTTTCGCGGGTTCCATTCAAGGTCGCGTTCGCGACGACACTGGACGAGACCGCGGCCCTCGCCGACCTCGTTCTCCCCGACACGCACCCCCTGGAGTCGTGGGGAGACGCGATGCCGGGACCGGGAACCTATGCCGTTCGGCAACCGGCGATGCGCCCCCTTCCCATGTTCGATTCCCGGCCGATGGCCGACGTGCTCCTGGACGTGGGGCGCCGGCTGGGCCACGACGCCGGCGCGGCAACCTTCCAGGAATACCTGCGTGCCGCGTTTGACGGCTGGCTGGGCGAAGACGGCGAAGCAACGGGCCTCACCGGCGATCCGAATGCGTTGTGGCGAGCGGCGCTTCGCACGGGTTCGGTGTCCTACATCGATCAGACGCCTCAGGTGACCGGACTGCAGGCCCCCGAAACCGCGGTTCGCTTCGACGCGCCCGGGATTGATGGCGATGGCGAGCTGACGCTGCTCGTGTACCCCTCGCCTCGTTTCGGCGACGGGAGCCACGCCAACCGCCCGTGGCTGCTGGAGTTGCCGGATCCGGTCTCGAAGGTGATGTGGCATTCCTGGGTGGAGATGAATCCCGCAACCCTGGAGCGGCTGGGGCTCCGCGAGGGCGATGTCGTGAGCGTGGCTACCGCCGAGGGAGCCGTCGAGGTGCCGGTCTGGCCCTACCCTGGCATACGTGAGGACGCGGTGGCCGTCGCGATGGGGGGTGGCCACACGAATTACGGTCAGTTCGCCGATGGAAACGGCGTCAATCCGATGACGCTTCTGGGCACCGCGACCGACGCGGGTTCCGAGGCACTGGCGCTCGTGTCGACGCGGGCAACGGTCACCCCCACCGGGGCATGGCGCTGGCTGACCTCGCCCGAGGGTTCCAGTGACCAGGACGACCGCAACGTCACCCCGGCGGTGGCACTGTCGGCGCTCGGACACGCCCCCGCCGAGGCGGATCACGCTGCGGAAGGCGGTCACGGCCAGCTCCGGGAGCTGCAGGAAGGCGGCGGATTCCGCACTGTGGAGACCGAGGGCCGCGCCGAGGACTTCCCGCTTCCGGGTTCCGACTTCGGGTACTACGGTGAGGACCATCCCAGGTGGGCGATGGCGATGGACCTCGACAAGTGTACGGGGTGCGGTGCCTGCGTCACGGCCTGTCAGGCCGAGAACAACATTCCCTGGGTCGGCGAGGTACAGGCCACGATGGGCCGCGAGATGCACTGGCTGCGCATCGAACGGTACTACGAGACCGTGGACGCTTCGCACTCGGGGCCGGTGGACATCCGCTTCCTGCCGATGCTCTGCCAGCATTGCAACAACGCGCCATGCGAACCGGTCTGCCCCGTGTTCGCCGCCTACCACACGCCCGACGGGCTGAACGCGCAGGCGTACAACCGCTGCGTGGGAACGCGCTATTGTGCGAACAACTGTCCGTACAAGGTCCGCGTCTTCAACTGGTACCGCTACACGCAGCAGATTCCGGAGCCGATGAACTGGCAGTTCAACCCCGACGTCACGGTTCGGGACAACGGCGTCATGGAAAAGTGCACCTTCTGCGTGCAGCGAATCAGAGAGGTGGGGAACCGGGCGGCGGTGGAAGGGCGAGAAGTGCGCGACGGAGAGGTCTACACGGCGTGCCAGAGCGTGTGTCCGAGTGACGTCATCACCTTCGGGAACATCAAGGATCACGATTCGCGGGTGGCCGCCCTGGCCGAGAACGAACGCACATACCGTGTCCTCGACGCACTGATCAACACACAGCCGGCCGTCCACTACCTCCAGAAGGTCACCTTGCACGACGTGGAAGAGGCCGGGCACTAGCGCATGGCAACGGCAGACGCCAGACAGCGGGGGGCGCTCCCGAACCCCGATGTAGCGACTTACGAGGCCGTCAATCGCGATGTCCTCAAGGTTCTGTCCCGCCCCGGCAAGGGGTGGTGGGTACTCTTCGCCATGGCCGCCGCGGGTGTCGCGGTCTTCCTGGGATCGTGGTTCTACCAGATCTACCAGGGCATCGGCGTCTCCGGGCTGAATGCTCCCGTCGGGTGGGGCGTGTATATCACCACCTTCGTGTTCTGGGTCGGTATCGCCCACTCGGGCACGCTGATTTCAGCCATCCTCTTCCTGTTCCGGGCACCCTGGCGGCAGGCGATCTACCGCGCATCGGAAGCGATGACGGTCTTTGCCGTCATGACGGCAGGCCTGTTCCCGCTCATCCACGTGGGACGGGTGTGGCACGCCTACTGGCTGATCCCGTATCCCAACTCGCGATTCCTGTGGCCGAACTTCCGGTCGCCGCTCGTCTGGGACGTATTTGCGATCACGACCTACTTCACCGTGTCGGCGGTCTTCTTCTACCTGGGGACGATCCCCGACCTGGCAGCGGCGCGTGACCAGGCCCGGGGGCTGCGCAAGAAGTTCTACCAGGTCATCTCGCTGGGATGGAGAGGAACGGACCGCGAGTGGCACCACTTCTCGAAGGCGTATATCTATCTCGCCGCGCTGGCGACGCCGCTCGTACTCTCGGTGCACTCCGTCGTGTCATGGGACTTCGCCATGGCGATCGTACCGGGGTGGCACACCACGATCTTCGCTCCCTACTTCGTTGCCGGGGCGATCTTCTCGGGTGTGGCGCTGGTGATCACGCTCGCGGTGCCCATGAGGAAGTACTTCGGGCTCGAGGACTACCTTACCGTCAAGCACTTCGAGGCGATGGCGAAGCTGTGCCTCCTCACCAGCAGCATCGTCCTCTACGCCTATATGACCGAGTATTTCCTGGCCTGGTATTCGGGTGAGCCGCCCGAGCGGGGGTCGTTCTGGAACCGGGTCTTCGGTCACTACTGGTGGGCGAACTGGATCATGTTGACCTGCAACGGTCTGGTTCCGCTCATGCTCTGGTTCAAACGGGTGCGAAGGTCGATCGCCGCCCTTTTCGTGATCTCGATCTTCATCAACATCGGGATGTGGTTCGAGCGCTACGTCATCATCGTGACCTCGCTGTCGCACGAGTACGAACCATGGGCGTGGGGACTCTACCGTCCCTCCTATGTCGAGATGGGGATCCTCCTCGGCAGCTTCGCGTGGTTCGGATTCTGGTTCCTGCTCTTCACCCGACTGTTGCCGCCGGTGGCGATCGCGGAAATGAAGGAGGTCGTGCCGCCGCCCATGAGCAGCCGGAAGGAGGCTGCGACATGATCATGCCGAGGCGTCGCCAGGGCCACAGGGGTTTTTTCGCTCTCTTCGAGCACCTGGATTCGACGATCGAGGCCTGCAAGGCGTTGCGGGCCGCGGGGCACAAGGGGTTCAGGGCATACGCTCCCTTGCCGGAACATCACCTCCTGGAAGAGGGCCTGGCGCTCAAGCACAGCCCGGTTCGGGTGTTCACCCTGGCCGGCGCGATGACCGGCGCAGCCACGGGGTTCGCATTTACGACGTGGACGTCGATGGACTGGCCGCTGGTTACGGGCGGCAAGCCGGTTTTCTCGATACCCGCCTACGTGGTCATCGCCTTCGAGCTGGCCATCCTGTTCGGGGCGCTGTCGACGGTGATCGGGCTCTTCATCAACGCGGGCTTGCCCAACCTCAGGCGGATGGTGGCGTATCATCCCGAATGCTCGAACGGATCGTTCGGCGTGTACATCACCGCGCCCCCCGCCCAGGCCGAAGCCGTGAAGAGGATCCTGAGCGGATTCGATCCCGCCGAACTGCGGGAAGACCCGGAGGGCTTCGATGTCTAGCGCGCCTGGCCGCCTGATCTGCACCGTGGCGCTCCTGGCGCTGGCGTCCGGCGCCTGCACGCCGCTGGACGACGCCATGGCGGCCATCTTCGGGAGGAGCATGCGGGACCAGCCTTCTTTCGACCCGTACGAGATGACCCTGCTCCCGCCGGAGGGCACGGTACCGCTGTCAGCGGGCAACTACCCCGCCGGGCACTTCGACCTGAACGTGGGCCAGCCCGAAGGCAGCGCCGACGTGCCGCCTCCGTTCACCGAGGACGACATGGCGAACCGTCCGGAGGTGGTGGACTCCCTCACCAACCCGGTTCCTCCGACGCCGGAGTCCCTCGCGAGGGGCGAGCAGTTGTACGAGCGTGTGTGCATCGTCTGCCACGGACCGGACGGGGCCGGTACCACCGGATACATCACCGAGCTGTTCCCGATATTGGCCACCTATCCGCTTACCGGAGAATCGGCGATGGGGCGGAGTGACGGCTACATCTACGGGATGATCAGGATCGGCCGGGTTCTGATGCCGGCCTATGGGCACCAGATCAGCCACTATGACCGGTGGCACGTCGTGAACTACGTGCGCCAGCTCCAGGGCATGGGAGCGGGCGCGGAAGAGGCCGGGAACTGACCGATGGCAGGCCATACGATTCCCGGCGATATCCCGGTCCGCTACCTCGGACGCGGCGGCACGACTGCGCTGATCCTGCGGGTCATGATCTTCGTTGGCGTGGTCTCGTTCTTCGTCACCCTGTCGAGGGACTCCGCCCTGGCGTGGAAGTCGTACGTCGTCAACTGGAACTACTTCACCTCCATCGCCATGGGGGGAGTGATGGTGGCGGCGGTGACCTGGATCGTGAAGGCCAGGTGGAACTGGCCCGTGAGGCGGATTCACCAGTCCTTCGCGGCCTATCTGCCGATCGCGTTCGTGCTGTTCCTGCCCATGCTGCTCAACCTGCGGGAGGACTACTTCCCGTGGATCGAGATGATGGCCTACGACCCGATCGTCCAGAAGAAGGAAGCCTGGCTGAATGTACCGTTCCTCGTAAGCCGCAATCTGGTCGGGGTGCTGGTGCTCTTCGGGCTGGGGCTCGGTTTCGTCTACCTGGCCGTGCGTCCGGACCTGGGACTCGTCGGACGACCGCGAACCGCCGCCGACCGGGCCGCAAGGAGCCGGCGCTGGTGGCACGAGCGATTCACCCGAAGCTGGGTGGGACAGGAAGCCGAGGAGGACCGGAGCTATCATCGGATGACCCGGTTGGCCCCACTCATGGTCCTGGTGTATGCGGCGGTCATGACCATGCTTGCCTTCGACTGGGCAATGTCCCTGGAGCCCCACTGGTTCTCGACGCTCTTCGGGGGCTGGTTCTTCATGGGGGCCTTCTGGGGCGGATTCGCGGCCACGGCGGTCGCGGCGGTGGCGCTCTCACGGCGTGATGCCGGCTTCAAGGAGCATGTGCGACCGTCCGTGCTCTGGGATCTCGGCAAGCTCACCTTCGCCTTTACCGTCTTCTGGACCTACCTGTTCTGGTCGCAGTACATCGTCATCTGGTACGGCAAGCTGCCCTGGGAGCAGGCGTGGGTGAATATCCGTGTGAGCGATCCGTGGGGCGGGCTCTCGGCCGCGGTGATCGTGCTGTGCTTCGTGGTGCCGTTCGGCGGGCTCCTCGGCGTACGTCCCAAGAAAACGCCGCGGATTCTGCAGGCCTTCGCGGGCGTGGTGCTCCTGGGGCTGTGGCTGTGGCACTACATGCTCATCTTCCCTTCGCTGCACCATGAGGGTGACCCGGTGTTCTCGGTGGCTACTCCCCTGATCGGACTCGGATTCCTCGGTCTGTTCCTCGCCTCGATACGGTGGTTCCTGGGAACTTTCCCGGCGATTCAGATCTGGCAGCCCCAGCAGGACCCCGAGCCGCTGGAGGCCGAGGGTTAGACTCGCGGGCGTGGCCTCACGGAAGGCCCCTCCGATCAGGCCGTGGTCTGGTCGTCGCCCGGCTCGGAATCGCCCGGCACCCCGCGCTGACTTTGGTGACGATCTGTCCAGTTCCGCACCTCGTATCCCATTGAGCGCAGAAGTCGCGCTTCGTGCGCGTCGAGACCGGTCCGGCCGAGTACGGTGCGAAGGACTCGCATCACGCTTTCGGGCTTGCGCGCCTTGAAGAACTCGATCCGCGCGAGGCCCTCCTCCAGTGCGGCGTACATCTCCTCCAGCTCGGCGGCGGTGGCGGGTCCGAGCGACCGCTTCCCGCTGGGGAGCGAATCGGGTGCCGTCGACCCTGCGAGCAGGAGTTCGTAGCTCACCAGAAGAACCGCCTGGGCGAGGTTCAGAGACGAGTAGCCGGGGTGGGTCGGGATCACCAGCACCTCGTGACAGCGGTCGAGGGCTTCGTTGGACAGGCCTCGGTCCTCGCGGCCGAAGACGATGGCGACATTACCGTTCCGGGCCCGCTCAAGGATCCGGGCGGCCAGTTCACGAGGGCGCCGGTAGTTCCGCTGTGCGGTGCGAGGCCGTGCCGAGGTGCCGACCACGTACGTCGCGCCGGCGAGGGCCTCGTCGAGCGACGCCGCCTGGGTGATTCGGTCCACGATGTGGTCCGTGCGGTGCGCGATCCCGGTGATCCTCCAGGCGTCGAACTCGGCCGGGTCCACGATCGTCAGCCGCGACAGGCCCATGTTCGCCATGGCCCGCACCACACCTGCAATGTTCACGAGCTTCCTGGGCTCGTGGAGGACGATCGCGAGGCTCACGCTGTTTGCCGGCCCGGCTGCACCAGCCTGCCTGCCAGCAGCGTCCCGGCGACGATGAGCAGGGCTCCGGCCAGATAGGGGAACGCGAGCCGCACGTCGAACAGAGCGCCCGCCATCGCTGGCCCCACGACGCGGGCCAGGGAACCGACGCTCTGGCCGAGACCGAGAGTGGCGCCCTGTGTCTCCGGCTGAACCGCCCGGGAGAGGAGTCCCAATATGCTCGGAATCGTCCCGCCGTATCCGACACCAACGAGGACGAGTCCCGCGAGGAACATGGGGACGGTCTCCGACACCCCCATCACCAACAGACCCGACGCGAACGGGAAGGCGCTCATGAGCAGCAGCTTGCGCTCGCCGGTCCGTGGAACCACCAGGCGCACAAGCCCTCCCTGAACCAATGCAGACACCACTCCCAGGAGGGCGAAGAGGTAGCCTGCTTCGCGAGTGCCCATCGTGAAGCGCTCGGACGCGAGCAGCGACAGAGTGGGTTGCAGTGTGGAAAAGGCCATTGTGATCAACAGATAGACCGCGAGGGTGACCAGGATCTGCCGCGAGGACGCGGCCAGGGCCAGAGAGGCGGGAAGGTTGAACCGCGAGGTGCGCCCGGCGGCACCGCGCTCGCGCGACTCGGGCAGAAAGAGGATGGCAGCGAGCACGTTGGCGGCGCACAGGGTGGCAGCGGTGTAGCCCGGGGCGGTGGGTGCCCCCGGGGACAGGCCCGAGAGCATCCCTCCCAGGAAGGGACCGACGACGAAACCGAGACCGAAGGCGGCGCCGATCAGGCCCATGTTGCCCGCCCTCTTTTCAGGCGGTGTCACGTCGGCGATGTAGGCCTGGGCAACCGGGATCGTGGAGCCGCCGATCCCGCCGACGATGCGGGATAGGAACAGGATGGCCAGCGAGTCCGCACGGGCAAAGACCAGGTACGCCACCCCGCTGCCGAACAGCCCCAGAAGCAGTACGGGACGCCTCCCGATCCGGTCCGAGATTCGTCCCCAGAGGGGAGCCATCACGAGTTGCACGAGGGAGTAGATGCTCACCAGCAACCCGGTCAGGAGGCCGTCCGCACCGAAGTCGCGCGCATACAGCGGGAGGAGGGGCAGAACGATGCCGAAGCCCACTAGGTCGAGAAGTACGGTGAAAAAGAGAACGACGAGACGGTGGTCGCCGCCCCTCATCCCGCCCGGCCCCGAAGCAACAGGGCTACTGGATCTCCCTGTCGACACCGTCTCCGGAATCGCTCTCGGCACCCGCGCGCAACGACCCCTTGAAGTTCCTGATACCCGAACCCAGCCCTCGCGCCAGGTCGGGGAGACGCTTCGCTCCGAAAATCAGCGCCAGCACGACGAGTACAAAGAGAATCTCCCGGATGCCTATCGCGCCCATCACGCCTCCTCGCCCGCGCCGGCGACCGGCGCGCGGGTTGCAAGTTCAACCACGAAGGAGGTCCTTCGCGATGGTCTGCAGCTGCATGTTGCTGGTTCCTTCGTAGATCGTCCCGATCTTGGCATCGCGGTAGAGCTTCTCGACGGGATACTCCCGAGTGAAGCCGTACCCGCCATGGAGGTCGATACACAGGGAAGACACCCGTTGCGCGACCTGCGACGCGTAGAGCTTCGCCATCGCGGCCTCGCGCAGGAAGCGGGCACCCTCATCCTTGAGCCGCGCGGCATTGTACACCATGAGGCGTGCGGCCTCAATCTCGGTGGCCATCTGGGCCAGCTGAAACTGTACCCCCTGGAACTCCGCGACAGGGCGGCCGAACTGCTCTCGCTCCTGGACGTACCTGAGGGTGTGGTCGAAAGCCCCCTGAGCCAGCCCCAGCATCTGTGCACCGATCCCGATGCGGCCCTCGTTCAGCGTCTCGATCGCGACCTTGTAACCCCTGCCTACCTCGCCCAGAACGTTCTCGGAAGGAACCCGGACGTCGTCGAGGATCAGCTCGGTGGTGGAAGAAGCACGGATGCCCAGCTTTTCCTCCTTCTTCCCCACTGCGAAACCAGGCATGTCCCGTTCAACCAGGAAGGCCGTGATCCCCTTGTAGCCCAGTTCCGGGCTGGCATTGCCGAAGACGATGTAGATTCCGGCCTCGGCTCCGTTGGTGATCCAGAGCTTGCGCCCGTTCAGCACCCAGTCATCTCCGTCGGAATCGGCCCGAAGCGAGAGGGCGAAGGCGTCGGAGCCGCTTCCGGCCTCCGAGAGCGCGTACGCACCCACCGTACCCGAGGCCAACCGGGGAAGGAACCTGGCCCACTGTTCCCGGGTGCCCCAGCGCAACAGGGCGTTGTTGACCAGCGTGTTCTGGACATCGACCAGAACCGCCACCGAGGGGTCCACGCGGGAGAGTTCCTCGACAACGAGGGTCGCGGTGAAGAAGCTGGTCCCGATTCCGCCGTAGTGCTCGGGGATCTCGACCCCCATGAAGCCGAGTTCGAAGAAGAGGGAAATCAGTTCGGAATCGATCTCCCCCGAAGCCTCCATCCGGGGAACCCTGGGTGCAACCTCGGACTGAGCGAACTCGCGAACCGCATCGCGGAACATCCCCTCTTCTTCACCGAGCTTCGTCAGTGCCTGAGGATGGGCCGCCGTAGTCATTCCCGCTCCATCGTGTGCTCCAGGAGGCGCCAGAAGTACCGATCTTGCCGAAGATGCCGTCGGGCACGCGTCGACCGTACTCCAGGTCCGCCGAAAAGATGTAATCTAACCCGCGGGGCATTGGAACGCGAAGGGAGTACGTTGCAGGGGACCCCTCCGCGCGGCGTTCCGGCTTGACGCCCTCGCTTGCGGCGGCTTTTTTTCTGTCGCTCCCGCTCCAGCCACGAGCGTATCAGACAACTCCAGCGGAGACGGCCATGTCTCACATCCCGGACGGATTAAGATACACCCAAGAGCACGAATACCTGCGAGAAGCGGACGAACCCGACATCTTCTTCGTCGGGATTACGGACTATGCCCAGGGAGAACTCGGCGACGTGGTGTACGTCGAACTGCCCGAACCCGGTGACACCTTCGGCCCGATGGACACCTTCGGCACGATCGAGGCCGTCAAGGCGGTTAGCGACCTGTATTGCCCCGTTGCCGGGGAGGTCGTCGACATCAACGAGGCACTGGACGACGATCCTGCGCTCGTGAACACCGATCCCTACGGCGAAGGATGGATGGTGACGCTACGCGTCGATGACCCGGCCGACGTGGAGGCACTCATGGACGGCGCCAGCTACATGGCCCACATCGGGGAGTAGATGCGTACCCCGATAAGCCATCCTCCCGACTTTGCGGCCCGCCACCTGGGGCCGCGCGCGAACGATATGCGCGAGATGCTGGAACTGGTCGGCTGTGACACCCTGGACGACCTCATGGCGGAGACGGTGCCCGCCGGGATTCGCTTTCAGGGCCCCCTGCAAATCCCCGAAAGCGTTCCGGAGGCGGAGTTGCTGGAGCGGCTGCGGTCAATCGCGTCCGGGAACGAAGTGTGGCGAAGCTATCTCGGAATGGGCTATTCCGGCACCATCACGCCGGGTGTGATCCAGCGCAACATCCTCGAGAATCCCGGATGGTACACGCAATACACACCGTACCAGGCTGAAATCGCGCAGGGCCGTCTGGAAGCGCTGCTCAATTTCCAGACCGCGGTAATCGATCTGACGGGGCTCGAGATCGCCAACGCGTCGCTGCTCGACGAAGGGACCGCCGCCGCCGAGGCCATGACAATGCTGTACGGGCAGGGCAGGCGCCGTCGCGGACATGTCTTTCTGGTGGCGGAGGACTGTCATCCGCAGACGATCGGGGTCGTCAGGACACGTGCCGAGCCCATGGGCATCGACGTCCGGGTGGGGCCAGCGGAGCGCTTTGTCTTCGACAAGGAGGTCTTTGGTGCCCTCGTGCAGTATCCGGCGACCGACGGTCGCGTCGGCGACTACCGTTCCCTCTGTGACGCGGCGCATGCGGCCGGCGGCCACGTCGTGGTGGCCGCCGATCTCATGGCGCTCGCCCTCCTTGCGCCGCCGGGTGAATTCGGGGCCGATGTCGCGGTTGGGAATACTCAGCGCTTCGGGGTGCCGATGGGATACGGCGGCCCTCACGCGGCGTACATCGCCTGCGGCGAACGTTTCAAGCGGAAGCTGCCCGGACGGATCATCGGCGTGTCGGTGGACCGTCACGGCAACCCCGCCCTCAGGATGGCCCTGCAGACCCGGGAGCAGCACATCCGGCGCGAGAAGGCCACGTCGAACATCTGCACGGCGCAGGTGCTTCTGGCCGTCATGGCCGGCATGTATGCGGTCTATCACGGGCCGGAGGGCATCAGGAGGATCGCCGGGCGCATCCGGAAGCAGACGGCCACTCTCGCACGCGGACTGCAGCAAGCCGGCAACGAGATCATCCACTCGGTGTACTTCGATACATTGCGCGTGCGGCCCGCGGGCCCGGCGGAAGACGTCCTGGCGGCCGCGCGCGCCAGACGAATCAACCTGCGTGACCTCGGGGACGGGACGGTGTGTGTCGCATTGGACGAGACGGTGACGCCCGCCGACCTGGACGATCTCCTGGCCGTATTCGGAGCCGATGCGAGCGCGGTCGTGCTCGCCGCGTCCTTCGAACCGGGCGACTATCCGGAGCCATTCAACCGGACCAGCGACTACCTGCGGCATCCGGTCTTCAATTCCTACCGTTCCGAGACGGAGATGCTGCGGTACATCCGCCGTCTCGAGTCGCGGGACCTCTCTCTGACCACCAGCATGATCCCTCTCGGATCGTGCACCATGAAGCTGAATGCCACGACGCAGATGACCCCGGTCACATGGCCCGAGTTCGGTCAACTGCACCCCTTTGCGCCTCCTGGGCAGGCCCGGGGATATGCCCGCATCGTGGCCGACCTGAGCGATTGGCTGGCAGAAATCAGCGGCCTCCCGGCGGTATCGCTGCAGCCCAATTCGGGAGCGCAGGGAGAATACACGGGCCTGCTCGTGATCCGCGCCCGCCACCACGCCCTGGGGCAACAGCATCGCGATGTCTGCCTGATCCCGTCGTCGGCACACGGCACGAACCCGGCCAGCGCGGTCCTGGCGGGCATGAAGGTCGTGGTGGTCCGCTGCGATGAGCGGGGCAACGTCGACGTTGAGGATCTGGCGGCAAAGGCGGCGCAGCACTCCGACCGCCTCGCCGCGGTGATGGTGACCTACCCGTCCACTCACGGCGTCTTCGAGGAGGAGATCCGGAATATTTGTGAAATCATTCACAAGCACGGCGGCTACGTGTATCTGGACGGCGCCAACCTCAATGCGCAGGTGGGGCTGTGCCGCCCCGGCGACTACGGCGCGGACGTCATTCACATCAACCTGCACAAGACCTTCGCGATTCCGCATGGCGGTGGCGGCCCCGGAATGGGCCCGATCTGCGCGACCGCGGAGCTGGCTCCCTACCTGCCCGGCCACCCCGTCATACCCACCGGCGGTGAAGCGGCGATCGGGCCGGTCTCCGCGGCACCCTGGGGCAGCGCCAGCATTCTGCTGATCTCATGGGCCTACATCGCCCTGCTCGGGCGAGACGGCGTCACCGAGGCTACGCGCACGGCGATCCTCAGCGCCAACTACATGGCCGTGAAGCTCGAAGAACACTTCGATGTCCTGTTCTGGTGGGGAAGCGGGATGGGCCGTGTAGCGCACGAGTTCATCATCGACATCCGCCCGAGCAGGAAGCTCACCGGCGTCACCGAGGAGGACGTGGCCAAGCGGTTGATGGACTATGGGTTCCACGCTCCGACGATCGCCTTTCCCGTCCCCGGCACGATCATGATCGAGCCCACCGAGAGCGAGTCGAAGGCCGAACTGGATCGCTTCTGCGATGCGCTGATTTCGATCCGCGCAGAGATCGAGCAGATCGAGCTCGGAATCCAGGACCGGAAGGATAACGCGCTCAAGAATGCGCCGCACACCGCACCCCACGTGATGGCCGACACATGGGCCCACGGCTACACCCGCACGCAGGCGGCCTTCCCGGCCCCGTGGCTGCGGGATCACAAGTTCTGGCCGCATGTGGGGCGAATCGACAACGCACACGGCGACAGAAACCTGATTTGCGCCTGCACTCCCATCGAAGCCTACGCGGACGCCGGGAGCGGCGACTGAGACCACGCGAGCGGACGCTCGACCGACACCTGCCACGAGGAGGGCCAGACACTTGGCAAAGCTGACATTCCACGGCCAGTCGACCTTCACGGTCGAGATGGACGACGGGACCCGGCTCGCAATCGACCCGTTCTTCGACGACAACCCCGTATCGGACGTGAAGCGGGCCGAGGTAGGTGCGGTGGACTACATCCTGTGCACGCACGGACACTTCGATCACTTCGCCGATGCGATACCGCTGGCCCGTGAGACGGGAGCGACCCTCGTCTCCACCTTCGAGATCGTATCCTTCGCCGAAACCCAGGGGATCGCCAACGGGCACCCGCTGCACATCGGGGGCGGCTACAACTTTCCCTTCGGGCGGGTCAAGATGACTGCCGCATTGCATGGAGGACAGGTCCACGGGGACACCACGGGCCAGTTCACCACGGTGCCGGGAGGATTCCTGATGCACCTCGACGGGAAGAGGATCTACCACGCCGGCGATACCGCGCTCCTGCTCGACATGCAGCTCCTGCGCGGCAAGGCCGACGTGGCCATTCTGCCCATCGGTGACAATTTCACCATGGGGCCCGAAGATGCTGCGGAAGCGGTCGGCTTCATCGAACCGGAGATCGTGATCCCGGTCCACTACAACACCTGGCCGCTGATCGCGCAGGATCCCGAGCACTTCCGTGACCTGGTGGGAGGCCGGGCAGAGGTGCGGGTAATGGAGCCGGGAGACGTCTTTGCTCCCTAAGGCGGAAGCGCAGGCTCCGGAGCAGTCACTTTCGTGGCGGGTGTTGGTGGACGAGCCTCTGACGGGCGCCGCCAACATGGCCCGGGATCACGCGCTGGCCGCGGCTCTCCGCCCGGGTACCGGAACGTTGCGCCTCTACCGATGGACCCCGGCCACCCTTTCGCTCGGTCGCAACGAACCGTTCACCGTCGGCTACCGCGAGTTCCTGCGCGAACGGCCCGACATCGACGTCGTGCGGCGACCGACCGGGGGCCGCGCGGTCCTGCACGACCGTGAGCTCACGTATTCCGTGGTGCTCCCGGCCCGGGCTCTCGGGGGTCCCCGGCGCGCCTATCGGAGGATCAACGAGGCGCTGGTCGAGGGGCTGCGTGGGCTGGGTGCCGACGCCCGGGTTGCAGAGGGGCGCTCCCTGCCGCCCGATGCGGGGCCCTGCTTCCTCGAGCCCGCCGAGGGCGAGGTCGTGGTTGCCGGCCGGAAGGTGGTCGGAAGTGCCCAGGTGCGCATTGGAAGCGCTGTCCTGCAGCACGGATCCATTCTCCTGCGGGCTGACCAGAGTCCGCTGTTTGCACGGGCCGTCCTCGCGGGGACCGGTGCCCCGGCTCATGCGACCGCCGCGCCCCACGGAATCCCGGGAGAGGATGCCTGGAGCGGGGCGATCCATCGAGACGCAGCCGGCACCTATCGTGCTCACGGAGGTGCAGCACCCGATCCGGCCCGCCCCGTCACACTCTCGGAGGTGCTCGGCGAGGTGCCGGCGTGGCCGCGCCTTGTGGAGGAGTTTTCAGCCGGTTTCGCGCGGACCCTGGGCGGCAGTTGGTCATCCGGCAGCATGAACGAGCACGAGGGCGCATTGTCGGCGGGCTTCGAATCGAGGTACGCTTCGCGGGCATGGACCTGGCGGAGGTGAGGGGTGCGGGGTGTTGTCCGGAGGGGTCCGCGGTGCGAGTGTTTTTGGCCGACCGAACGTCAGGGTTGACACTGCCCATGCCGCTACGCATTATGGCAAGCCGTTGCCACACGGGTCCCAGGGCCCATAGACTCGTGGTCGCGCGGGATTGCGCGGCTCAACACAACCATCAGCACAGGATCGACCGCAGGAGGTTTCCTTGGCCAGCTTGATGAACGTCTTCGACGTACTGCTCCAGCTTCCCGGAATGGAAGCTCCAGATCTCACCTTCACCGAGCAGATGGCGCAGTCCTGGGAGGACGCCGGCTTCATGCGGTGGCCACTCGGCTTGTGCCTCCTTGTCGGGATTCTGGTGATCATCTGGAAGTTCTTCGACATCTTCCGGAAGAGTGCTTCCACGAGAAGGATCCTGCGTGAGGTCGACGAACTGCTTTCCGGCCAGCAGATCAAGGAAGCGCTGGAAGTCACGCGCGAATCCAACTCCCCTGCCGCCAACATCCTGCACGCGGGTCTGGAACGCCAGGAAGAGGGCACGGACCGTGTCATGAAGGCGATCGAAAACCAGGGGCTTATCGAGCTGTCGAAACTGGAGAGCGGCCTCGTGGTTCTGGCGACGCTCACCAACGTGGCGCCGCTCCTCGGCTTCCTCGGAACGGTGATGGGGATGATCGCGGCCTTCCAGGCCATCGAACTGGCGGGCGAAGTGGACGCGACCACGGTTGCCTCCGGGATCAAGATCGCCCTGACCACGACGGCGGCGGGCCTCGCGATCGCCATCCCGGTGAGTATCGCCCACAACTACTTTGTGTCCCGGATCGACCACCTGGTCATCGACATGGAGGAGTCGGCACAGAAGATGATCGACGCTCTCTTCTCGATGCAGGCGGGTCAGGCCGCAGGCGGAGACTGATTCCAGTCAATCCGTAGGCGTCCGTGGCGAGATCCCGCTCGAACAACATGAAGCGGGACAGGTCGCCCCGGAAAACAGGACACAGGGGGATGGCGGTCCCGGTGTTGCTCGCGCTGGCGGTCACCGGGCTCGCCATCCCCGTGCATTCTCCGGCAGTCGGGCAGGAGTCGTCTGCCGCCGGAGAGGCCAGCCAGGTTCCTGACTCGGTCCGGAAGCAACTGTCCGATGGCCGGTTCTGGAGAGCCAGCCAGGCCTTGAACGAGATCTTCACAACGCTGGAAGACGCTTCGCTTTCGGACCGGCTGCTTCTGGCCGAGGCGGAAGCGGGATGGAGGAACTGGGAGGGGGCGCTGGCGGCGCTCTCTACAGAGGGGACCGACACCGCCCAGGCACCACCGCGCTTCTGGTATCTCCTCGCCTCGGCGCGCCGGGCTTCGGGGAACGAGGACGCTGCCCTGTCGGCGTACCGCCGCTTTCTCGAGGCGAGCACCGGGGCGTCGACGGAAGTGTCGGCAGCCCTTTCGCTGATGGCGCGCGCCCTGGCCCGCGATGCCTCGCATGACGAGGCGTTCTCGACCCTGGTGCAGCTCGCCGACCGCTCGGGACCTGTGGCGGCATGGACGGCTCTGGCGATGGGCCGCACGCTGGCGGAAGCGGGGGAGGCCGGGGAGGTGGCGCGGGTCCTCGCGGCCGCAGCCGACTCCATCACGCTTCTCAGGGCATGGTCGCTCGAGTCGGACGCATGGGCCGCAGCCGGGGATACGGCCCGGGCCCTGGAGGTGCTTGGTGAGGTCACGATGCCTCCGGGTTCGTCCCGCGCCCCGGTGGAACTCCTTGAAAGGCGCTGGCGCTACCGGCTCGCGCTCGCCGACTCGGCGGGGGCCGTGTCGGCGATGGAGGACCTGTTGCGGCGCACCACGGCCGGGCGAGAGGCCCTGGCGGCGGCCAATGCGCACTGGAGGGTCGCACGCGATTCCGGCCCCGAGATCCTGAGGCTGGTTGCCACGGCTTTCGGGCGGAGTGCCGAGTTCGGTCTGGCTGTACGGGCCTGGAGAGTTGCGGTCCAGCGAGGGGCCGTGCTCACGGAGTCCGAGCGGCTTGCCCTTGCGCGGGCCTACAACGGCAGTGGTGACCGCGGTGCCGCGGTCGAGGTGTACCGGGCGCTGTCCGCGTCCGACGACCCCGCGGTCGGCCTGGCGGCGCTGAGTGCCTGGGCGACGATTCGGACTCGCCAGGGTCGGCACGGCGACGCGCGCATCCTGCAGGAACGTCTTCTGGAGCGGTATCCGGCTTCCCGCGAGGCGGTGGACATCGTCTTCTTCCGGGGTGACGATCACCAGGACGCCGGGAGGCTCAACCAGGCGATCGAACAGTACCGTCTCACCACCACCATGCTTCCGACGGCCGACCGGTCAGGGCTCGCAAGGATGCGTTGGGCGCAGATTCACCTGGCGAGGGGGGAGCCCGAGGAGGCGGCCGAAGTCTTCCGGAGCTACCTGGACGAGTTCCCCCGGGGACGGCGCTGGGAGGAGGCGAGCTATTGGGCTGCCCACGCCGGTCAAGCCTCGGGGGACA
This sequence comes from Gemmatimonadota bacterium, assembly GCA_022823145.1. GTDB lineage: Bacteria > Gemmatimonadota > Gemmatimonadetes > Longimicrobiales > Gaopeijiaceae > Bin94. Next base: position 10,377 of record JAJDXS010000039.1, on the reverse strand, counting down.
CCACGGGGAATGGTGAACTGATTGCACGACTCGTGGCCGAGAGTCCCCTGTCCTACTACGCGCACATCGCTGCGGAGGTGCACGGGTCCGCCATCCCGTTGCCGGTGGAGCAGAACCCCGGTCCGGCCATTCCTCCACCTGAATGGCTGGCCAGGGAACTCGCGACGCTGTCGGTGCTGGACGAGGCCGATCTGCTGGAGGGAGCCGATGCCCAGGTCACGCGCCTGAAGGCCGCCGTGCGGGATTCGACCGAGCTGGTGCTGGCCCTTGCCCGCGTATTCAACGAGGGTGGCCGCACCCTGGACGGCATCCGTCTGGGGTTGGAGCTGCGCGATCGCGGAGAGGAGTGGAGCCGGGCTCTCCTGGAGGTCGTATACCCCTTCCCGTTCCGTGCACTCGTCACCGCCCGTGCCGAGGAAATGGGGCTGGACCCCTACCTCGTGGCCGGCCTCATCCGGCAGGAAAGCGCCTTCGTACCCTCGATAGGATCGTCGGCCGGCGCCATCGGCCTGATGCAGATCATGCCCGCGACCGGGCGCCAGCTGGCGCGTGCGGCCGGCCCACGCGGATACACGACCGAAGCCCTCAGAACGGCTGAAGTGAACGTCCACCTCGGAACCAGGTACCTTGCCGAGCTGTTCGACCGCTACGACGACGATCTCCTTCTGGTGCTATCGGCCTACAACGCGGGTCCCACCCGCGCCAACCGCTGGCGCCGGTTCCCGGAAGCCGAGGATCCGCACCGCTTCACCGAGCGCATCCCCTTCGTCGAAACCCGCGGGTACATCAAGAACGTGGTACGGAACCGGGCGCTGTACCGCCGACTCTACGGCCCGGGCGCTTCGGGTTGATCGAGACGACGCGGCTGACACGCAGGTTCGGCCCCAAGGTCGCGGTCCAGGATCTGGACATGAGGGTGCAACCCGGTGAGATCGTCGGCTTTCTGGGCCCCAACGGCGCGGGCAAGACCACCACCGTCAAGGTTCTGACCTGCATGATCAAACCCTCCGGCGGTTCTGCGCGCGTTGCCGGGTTCGACGTCGGACAGGATCCCATGGAGGTCAAGACACGAGTCGGCTACGTGCCCGAAGCGGGGGCGCTCTACGAGACACTGACGGCCGAGGAGTACCTCGGCATGGTGGCCAATCTGCGCGGGATCACGGGTAGCGCGGCGGACACCAGGATCCGGGAGTTCCTCGGCCTGTTCGGTATCCTCGAAGCACGGAGTCAACGGCTGGTGGAGTACTCGAAGGGCATGCGCCAGAAGGTGCTGATCAGTGCCGCCCTGATCGCCAATCCCGAAGTCCTGTTCCTCGACGAACCGCTGAACGGCCTCGACGCCAATGCGGCCCTGGTGGTTAAGGAATTGCTGCGAGAGCTGGCTGCGCAGGGCCGGACGATCCTCTTCTGTTCCCACATCCTCGAGGTCGTGGAACGGATCTGCACCCGCATCATCATAATCAATGAAGGCCGTGTGATAACTGAGGGCAGTCCGGCCGAGATCGCGGCTGAAGCGGGTGAGTCGAGTCTGGAGGCGGCCTTCGCGCGGATCACGGGCGTGCGCGACGCAGCGGACGTCACGCGCGACCTGCTGTCGGCACTCGGCTCAACGCCGGCAGACCCCGCGAGACGGTCGTGATCCTCCGGAGGGCCATCGAGGCGCTGGGTGCCGACTACGACCAGTGGCGGGTGCTCTCCAGAGTGATGCTGCGGAACGACCTGCGGTCCGTAAGTTCTCTTCAGCTGGATACGGGCGAGAAGAAGGGCGGCAGCTCCAGGGTGTGGCTGACGTTTCTGCTGTACGGAGCCTTCGGCCTCTGGGTCGCCATGATGGCGTCCGCCGTACCGGGTCTGTTCCTCGGCGGGACCATTGCGTTGTCCGCCGCGGGAGTCATGATCGCCATGGCCATCCTCGTCGATTTTCAGAATGTGGTGGTTTCTCCGGACGACTACCACATACTAGCACCGCAACCCGTATCCTCGGCCACCTATTTCGTCGTGAAGGTCACCAACGTTCTGGTGTACACCGGAATCATGGGCATCCTGTTGGGCGGACCCACGACGCTGAGCCTGGGCCTGAGGCACGGGGCGCTCGCGGCTCTCGGCTGGTTGCCGGCGCTGGCTGGAATGGTCGTCTGGACAACCCTCGCGATGATTCTTCTCTACACGACGCTGCTGCAATTCGTCCACCCGCGCAGGCTGCGACTCGCGCTTTCCTATCTGCAGATCATTCTGATGATGGCGGTGATGGGTGCGCCGCTCTTCATGACCGAACTGACGGATTATCTGGGTCAGGCCGATTTCGAGCCGACCGCCGCGCTGCTGCTTGTGCCGTCTGCATGGTTCGCCGGTGTGCTGCCGCTGGCAACCGGTGACTGGAGCCTCGGCGGAGGCATCGGTGCGCTTGCCGGCGCAGGCAGTCTCGGCGTCTTCGTCCTCTACTGCCGACACGGACTTTCCATGTCGTACTCCGAGCGGCTCGGAACGATGATGGCGGCGAGCGAAGCCAGGCGCCCACGCGACTGGCCCCGGCGCCTGGGGTGGCCGGGCATTCCGCCGGAACTGCGCGTCGTATCCACCCTCGTGCGGGGCCAGTTCCGGCATGACATGAACTTCAGGCTCTCGGTCCTGAGCATCATCCCCGTGACGCTCTTCTACCTGTTGTTCGCGACCCGGGATGGACCGCTCCCGGACCCCTTTGTGCAACTCGGGTTTTCGGCGGGAAGCCTCTGGATGATTCACTTCGCCGCGCTGGCGATGCCGGTCGCCGTGATGGACAGCCTGTTCCGGAGCGAGTCCTACCCCGCGGCCTGGGTGTTCTTCGCGGCGCCGGTGGACCGGGCGAAGCTGGTGGTGAACGCAGGTATCTGCGTGGCCGTCTTCTTCGTTGCGCCGTACGCCGTCCTGTTGGCCGGGATCTTCCTCTGGAGCTTCGGGAATGCGGTGCACGCGCTGGTGCATGCCGTCGTGCTGGGGGTTTTCGCCCACCTTGCCCTTCAACTTCGGCTTCTCGCCTCGCCGCTTCTCCCGTTTTCCGAACCACCACGCAAGGGCAGCGCAATGGGAAACCTGATGGGCATGATTCTGATCAGCATGATGATCGCCGTCTTCCTGCCGCTGATCTTCCGGGTGGGATACGCGAATGAAGCACTGACCGCGGTATTGATGGGAACGCTCGTCCTACTGGCCGTTCTCCTTCCGCGAGCGGTCGAGCGCTCGATTCGCCCACGCGTCCAGCGTCTGGAGTTTGCAGGCTGAATGACCCGTCGCCGGAACCCTGACGCTCCCGAGGCCAGAGACAACACCGGCTCAGGGATTGCTCCGCTTGACGCCCCGCGCCGGCCCTCCCCATCATGTAGCGCGACGGGCCCGGGCGGGGACTCCGCCGGGCGACACGGGTTTCCAATTCTCCGGAGGGATGCGGGCATGGCGCGAGGGACGGTCAAGTGGTTCAACGACTCCAGGGGGTACGGCTTCATCTCCCTGCCTACGGGCGACGAGGTCTTCGTTCACTTCAGCTCGATCGAGGGGAACGGCTTCCGTACCTTGGCCGAGGGCGAAGAGGTGGAACTCGACATCCGCGATACGGAGCGTGGCCCACAGGCCGCAAATGTAATTCGCACTTTACATGATGTAACCTGCGCTTGACATTGCCGTCGCGTCACGGGGCGCTCCAGCACCGGTAGCACTGTCCAGAGCGGCACCCAGGAACCATGGAAATCCCGGACAAGACGGCACCCCGACTGTTCCTGATCGACGCGTATGCGCTGATCTACCGGTCGTTCTTCGCATTCATCAACCGCCCCCTGACGAACGCGCGGGGGGAGAACACTTCCGCGCCCTTCGGATTCGCGAACTTCCTCCAGGCCATCCGCGACGACTACCAGCCGGACTACATCGCCGTGGTCTTCGATTCGGGACGCAGCCACCGGGAGGAACTCTACCCCGACTACAAGGCGACCCGCGCGAAGATGCCGCGGGAGTTGCGCGACAGCCTGCCCCGCATTCGCGAACTCGTGGCGGCCTTCGGCGACCGCGTGGTCGAGGTGGAGGGATGGGAGGCGGACGACGTGATCGGCACGCTTGCGGCGCGCGCGGTGGCCGAGGGGCTGGAGGCCGTGATCGTCTCTGGCGACAAGGACTTCTTCCAGCTGGTTGGGGACCGGGTACACCTGCTCAACCCGGGTCGCGGGGGGCCTCACGGGGTGGCCGCGGAGTGGGTGGATGCGTCGGGGGCGTCGAAGAAGTTCGGGGTCGAGCCCGGGCAGGTGGTGGACTACCTCGCGCTGGTGGGGGACAGCTCGGACAACGTGCCCGGCGCACCCGGCATCGGGCCAAAGACCGCGCAGAAGCTTCTCCACGAGTACGGGACGGTCGAGGAGGTGGTGGCGCACGCGGAAGAGATCAAGGCCAAGCGGCCCAGGGAGTCGCTGCTTGCAAACGGCGACGATGTCCTGCTATCGAAGCAGCTCGTGACCATCCGGACCGATCTGGAGCTGGATGCCGCCCTGGACGACCTCCGCGTCTCTGCTCCCGACAACGAGCGGCTGCGCGCGCTCTATGTCGAACTCGAGTTCCGCACCCTCGTGGAGCGCCTCGATCGCGAGGGCACCCCAACAGGCGCGGGCGAGTCGCAGGACGAATCGGCCCCCGCGGCATACCGCCTCGTGACGGACCCCACGCAGCTGGCCGAAATCGCAAAGGAGTGCCGGCAGGCGGGCGCCATGGCGGTCGTCGTGCTCAACCGCACCCTGGAGCCCACGCGGGATCAGGTCGCCGGAATTGCGATCGCCGCCGATCCGCATCGCTGCCACTACCTTCCGGTCTCGCACGAGGCGGCGATGTCGCTCGAACTCGGCGACATGCGCGAAGACCTGCCCGACAACCTCCCGGCGCTCGGCAGCGTCGCCTTCGAGCCCATCCGCAGGATTCTGGCCGATCCCACGGTGCCCAAGGTGGGGCACGACCTCAAGCGCTCACTGATCGCGTGCCGCCGTGCGGGACTCCAACTGGCCGGGCCCCTGCACGATGTCATGGTGGCGTCCTACGTGCTCGACCCCGGTCGCCGCCGTCAGGACACGGCGGCGCTGGCGTCCGACTTCCTGGGACGGGAACTCACCCGGCCTGCCACCCTGCTCGGTACGGGCAGGAACCGCCGGCAGTTCGGAGACATCGCCGCAAACGAGGCACTTCATTTCGCGTGTGAGCAGGTGGAGGTGCCCCTGAGGCTCTGGCACCGCTTCGCCGGGCAGTTGGCTTCACAGGGGCTCGAAAGGCTCTTTCGGGAGCTGGAGATGCCGCTGATTCCCGTTCTGGCGGAAATGGAGATGCATGGCGTCGGCATCGACGCGGGTTTCTTCGCGGCGATGAGCGCGCGCCTGGGCGACGAACTCCGCCTCATCCGCGAGGACATTCACAGGGTCGCGGGCACGGAATTCAACATCAACTCGACTCCCCAGCTCAGGGAGATCCTCTTCGAGCGGCTGGGCCTGCCGGTCATCAAGCGTACCAGGACAGGGCCGTCCACAGACTCGTCCGTGCTCGAGGAGCTGGCGGCCCGCGGCCACGAGCTGCCGCGCCTGATGATGGACTACCGCCAGCTGGAAAAGCTGCGCAACACCTACGTGGACGCGTTGCCCGCACTCGTCAACCCCGCGACGAAGCGTATCCACACGACCTTCAACCAGGCCGTCGCGGCGACCGGCCGGCTCTCCTCCTCCGACCCCAACCTCCAGAACATCCCGATCCGCACCACATTGGGCCGTGAGATCCGCCGTGGCTTTGTGTCATCCATGGGATCCATGCTGGTCACGGCCGACTACTCCCAGATCGAACTCCGCATACTGGCCCACTTCTCCGGCGACGAGGTCTTCGTGCGTGCGTTCCGCGAGGACAAGGACATCCACCGGGAGACTGCCGCCGTGATCTTCGACGTGCCCGTGGACGAGGTCACCGGGGGGATGCGCGACCAGGCCAAGACGGTGAACTTCGCCACGCTCTACGGCCAGGGACCCTTCGGACTGTCGAGGCAACTCGGCATCCCGATGGACGAGGCGAAGAAGTTCATCGCGCAGTACTTCGAGCGCTTCGCGGGGGTGCGGCGCTTTCTCGACGAGCAGGTCGCGCAGGCGCGGGACACGGGGTACGTCGAGACGCTGCTCGGGAGGCGCCGCTACATCCCCGAACTGCGCGCCCGGGCGTGGAACGTGCGCCAGTTCGGCGAACGGGTGGCGCAGAACACCCCGATTCAGGGCACGGCGGCCGATCTGATCAAGGTTGCGATGATCCGCGTGGGGGAGGCGCTGGGAGGCGACTCCGGCGCTCGCATGCTGCTGCAGGTGCACGACGAACTCGTCTTCGAGGTCGAGGACGGGCGGGTAGAGGAGGTCACCGCCACCGTCGTCGACATGATGGAATCGGCGCTGACGCTTGACGTTCCGCTGAAGGTTGACGCGGGCCCCGGCCGAACCTGGTACGACTGCAAGACCTGACCGCCCGTCATCCCGGCAGGGTGCCCGCGCCGGAGTCGGCGCACGTCCGCGGTCCCCCGAAAAGCCTGTCCCATCCCGCTATTGAGGCGGACACCCGAAATCCACTAACGTCCATGGGTGTCCCAACGAATTCCATAACATACTATTCATCAACAAGTTAGATACGATATCGCCTGTTCCCTTCGACCGGCTACGCCTCTTGCGATCCACTGCCATCCCGGCTATGATTAGGGAATGAATAATGTTACCAACGCCCGCACCCAGCGCCGCCGAGGCAAGCCGAAGGGCCGCCATCCCCACAACCGGCTGTCCGCCGCCTTCGTGCGCTCGGCTCCGCCCGGAAGACACTGCGACGGGAACGGCCTGTACCTCTACGTCAAGAAAACCGGAACCCGCAGCTGGATTCAGCGGCTCGTCGTCCGGGGCCGCAAGCGCGAGATCGGTCTGGGCAGCGTCGTCCTCGTTTCGCTGGCAGAGGCCCGCGAGCAGGCGCTGGCGAACCGGAAGCTGGCCCGCGCGGGCGGAGATCCGCTGGCCGAGAAGCGCCGGTCCCTCGGCGTGCCGACCTTCGCCGAGGCCGCCGGGCGCGTCATCGAGCAGAAGCGGGCCGGGTGGCGCAGTCCGAAGACCGCGAGGCTCTGGACTCGCTCGCTGGAGATGTACGCCTTCCCGCGCCTCGGCAACCTGCCGGTCTCCGAGATCACCAGCGGCGATGTGCTGGAGACGCTGTCCCCGATCTGGCATGCGAGGCCGAAGGTCGCCCGCGCCGTCCGTCTTCGCGTCCGCGCCGTGCTGGAGTGGGCCGTCGCCATGGACTGGCGGATCGACAACCCCTGCGACCGGCTCCTGCCGGTGCTCGGCCCCCAGCACGATGTCGTCACGCACCGCAAGGCCCTGCCTCACGGCGAGGTGGCGGCGGCCATCGCGAAGGTACGGGCGGCGAAGCCGGGAAAAGTGGACACGTTGGCGTTCGAGTTCCTGGTCCTGACGGCGGCGCGTGGCGGCGAGGTCCGGGGGGCGGTGTGGGCGGAGATCGACCAAGGTGCGGGCGTGTGGACTATTCCGGCAAGCCGGACGAAGACCGCCCGCGAGCACCGGGTGCCGCTGTCCGGCCGGGCGTTGGAGATCCTCGACGCGGCCCGCAAGCAGGGGAAGGGGGAGAGTCCGATCATGTTCGTCAACGAGCGCGGGAAGCCGTTGACGAGGAAGCGACCGGGCCGGTTGCTCCTGAGTTGCGGGATCTCGGCGGTACCTCACGGGTTCCGGTCGTCGTTCCGAGACTGGGCGGCCGAGAGGACGGACCATCCCCGGGAGGTGGTCGAAGCGGCGCTGGCGCACGTCGTTCAGAACAAGGTCGAAGCGGCGTACCTGCGGACGGACCTGTTCGAGCGGCGGCGTCGGCTCATGGAGGATTGGGCCGACTATCTGGAGGGCGGGAGAGCGAGTACCGGCACCTGACCTCAACGTCCGCGACCCGGCAGTCGCCGGCCCCCGAGGCAAACCGTGTCTGCAACTCCAGATCGGTCACAGGAATCGGACGAACCCCGGTTCCCTCGCGTTGATGGGGCTTGGCCCAGAACGGCATCTTCAGCGGCGGCACCATCGAGACCACTCCGGCGCGGCCGCCAGCCCGTACCGTCGGCAGTACCGGAAGGATTGCGGGAGCGGTCGACGGAAGACGAAGTTGACGTACCGTACGTGCGGCTGCACGGAATTGAGAAGTAAGCCGGGTCCGGCAGGATTCGCGAGCGAACGCGGCCCCGCAGGGAGGCAGACATGAAGCCAACGACGATTCCAACCGCCCTGATCGCCTTCGTCGTCCTTGCCTGCCAGCCCGGCGAATCCCCAGTCCGCCAATCCGGCACCCAAGTCCGCGACAGCGCCGACATCCGGATAGTCGAGAACGCGCGTCCGCCGGAGGGTTCGCGGCTGGGATGGCGGGTTGGCGGCGAGCCGGCCGCATCGATTGGCGCCACAGATGGCGATGAGCCCTACCTGTTACAGCATGCCATCGGCGCGACGAGACTGGGTGACGGGCGAATCGTCGTGGCGGACTACGGCTCGATGGAGCTGAGGATCTTCGACGGTGCGTCGGGCGCGCATCTGGCCACTGTGGGAGGAGTGGGCGAGGGACCGGGCGAGTTCGGGGACCTGATGGATGTCGAGCGGCTGCCGGGCGACTCGATCATGGCCTGGGGATTCCCGCTGAGGCTGAGCGTCTTCGATCCGGCCGGCAGCTTCGTCCGTGGCTTTCGCCTGGGGCGGCAGGCGGAGACCGCTGTCGGGAAGAGGCCGATTACGCCGGTGGCGGCCATGGAGGACGGTTCGATTCTGGCCAGCGTCAGTCCGCTGCACATCGACACGCTGGTCGTCGAGGTGTGGGATGCGGAAGGGAATCTGCGCGCCCCTCTGGGGTCCCACCTCGCCCATGAACCGCGCACCCGGGTTGGAGGCGTCAATAGCACGCAGACCTTCGGCTGGGACCTCAAGCTGGCGCCGTGGGGGCAACTGGCGGTCGTCACCGCGAGCAAGCACTACGAAATCAGGGCATTCGCGACGGACGGCACTCTGGCCCGGATCGTTCGGCTGGAGCATGTGCCGCGCGCACCCACGGAGGCCGATATCCAGGCATACACCGAGGTAGAGGTCCAGGTTCGCATCCCGGACTCCTTTGCGGAGAACGTGGAGGAAGCGCGTGCGCAGGCCCGCCGTGACATAATGGCCACGCCGGTCGCCGAGCACTTCCCTGCCTTCGCTTCCATCATGTCGGATCGCACGGGCCACCTGTGGGTCGAGGAATACGAGGTCATCGGCGAGGAGTCGGACGGCGTGCTCTGGGCGGTCTTCGATCCGGATGGCCACGTGCTCGGCTTCGTCGAGACGCCGGGAGGACTCACGATCTACGAAATCGGTGAGGACTACATCCTCGGACGGGTGCAGGACGAACTGGGTGTGGAGTCCGTCCAGTTGTGGCCGCTCGAGCGAGTGGAGCGATAGAGTGTTGAGTCCCCCTGGATGCGCTGTGGCCCTGTCCGAGCGCCGGTGGTGATGGAGGATTGGCCGGCCTATCTCACGGGCCAGTGAGCAGGCACCGAGACCTGGATCTGACCTCGCGATCGACTTAGAGGCCGTTTCGGCCCGGAGCCATTTCGGGTAATCTACGGGCCGCAGGAGCGCCTAGGATCGACGATCTCGGGTTCCCGAGGGGTTCCGGGTAGGGTGGATGCTACCGCGCGGGAGGGGAGTGCCGCCGTCGCGAGGGCACGCCCTTGTCATCGACGGGGCTTTCGGTCGCCACTGCGTTCAAGTTCGATCAACCAGCGGCCTGCTTCGCGGGCGCGCTCGCCCGTAGGGTTGGGGTGTGCGTTGGTGTACTTCCGCAACCAGCGGACCAACTCGGGGCCGTCGAAGGAACCAACCGCACGGCCGAACAGTTGTGCGCGCCGGGCCGCTGTCCGCGCCTCCCGGCCATCGGCGGGCGCTGTCATGGCTCGCGCTCGTCGTCGGCCAACGTGTTCTGGATATCCGGCACTCGCCGGAAGACCCGAGTGGGCTCACCGCTCACCATCGTCACGCTCGGCGTTACCATTGGTCACTCTCTGTCCTCGGGAGCCGCCCGATTATGAATAACCCGGTCGAATCGGCGCGGCCAACGACAGAGGCCCCAACCCGCTCGTTGGGGCGGGTGCTCGTAGAGGCGCTCGGAGAGCGTCCGCCCGGCTGGCTTGGACCACAGTTAGGTGGATAAGTATCCATCTCACAAGCGGACGCCCGTTTTTCGCGAAGCAACCTGCCTCGCAGCGACCCTTTGCGACGCTTCTGCTTCGGCGCCCGTTCTTGCCCGGTTCGATCATCCGTGAGCGCTCCCCGCCGGGCTGGGTACCGG
>JAJDXS010000074.1 GCA_022823145.1 Gemmatimonadota bacterium | reverse complement strand
CCCCACCCTTCGAAAACGTAAGAATAACATTACACTATGTCATGTTTGGCATACATCTGACGCCTCTAGGGCTGCGCTCTGCGTTGCTCCTCAGCCCAATAGCGCTGCTATTGGCCCCTCGTCGCAACCTGCCAGCCCGGCGCCTCGCCACTCTCGGTGCTCACGTGGGTTTATCCACGGACTGCTAGCGGCCGCCGATGGCCGCGCCTTGCCGTCCCCCTTACCTTCAACCCATGCCCATCTACGAATACACCTGCCGGGACTGCGAACTCGACTTCGAGCGTCTCGTCCTCGGACGCAAGACGCCCACCTGCCCCGGCTGTGAGAGCAAGAATCTCGAGCGGCGCCTGTCGCTTCCCCGCGTGAAGTCGTCCAGCACGCACGACCTGGCCATGCGCGCCGCGAGGAAGCGCGACGCCTCCCAGGCTCGCGACCGGATGCACGAGCGCATTCGGTACGAAGAGAGCCACGACCGGCACGGTTGACGGCCCGGCGCGCCTCATTCGCATGAACGAGTCCGGCGACCTCCGCCCGGCTGCGGTGACCCTGACGGCTTTCGCGATCCTTGCGCTGGCAGCCTGCGGGGAGGGTGACGCTCCCGATGCGGCCGCGGGCGCCTCGCCTGGCGACCTCCCCGGCGCCGCGACGACCGCCGACCTCTCCGCTGCCGCCGCCGAAGCGCGCACCGCCATCGAGGCGTACGTCGCGGCCATCAACGCCATGGACCTCGATTCGGCCGGCGGCTTCTACTCGAACACGCCCGGTTTCCAGTGGATCGAGGACGGCGCGGTCCGCTACCGGTCGGCCCGCGAGTCCCACCAATCCCTGGCCGCACTGGTGGAAATGGCGTCGTCCACCGAACTCACGGTGTCTGACCTCTCGGTCACGGCACTGAGCCCCGACATCGCGGTCGCGACCTGTCACTTCGCGCAGGCGATTGCCGTCGAGGGCGGGCCGGGCTTCGCGTTCGCGGGTGCACTGACGATCGTGCTCCGGCGTGAGAACGGCCGGTGGCTCTTCGTCTCGGGCCACACGTCTTCGGCGCGCCCGCGGCCGGAGGGTGCGGCGATTGAAGAACCGGGGGGACGGTCGTGACCTCCGGTCCGGGACTGAGCCGGCGGCTCGGGCTGCTGGGCCTGACCGCGACCGGCATCTGCGCCATGCTCGGGGCGGCGATCAACATCATCCCGATCATGCTCCAGCGGAACGTGCCCGGGATCGGGCCGCATGTGCTCTCCGCGTACTTCTTCGCGGCGATCCCGGCTCTCTTCGCCGCGCTCGCCTACGCCAGCCTCTCGTCGGCGATGCCGCGGGCGGGTGGAAGCTACATCTACGTGAGCCGGTCGCTCAGCCCGTACTGGGGGTTCGTGGCGAGCTTCTCGCAGTGGTTCGGGCTGTCGATCGCGATCGGTGTGGTGTCGTACGTCCTCATTCCGTTCCTGCGGGACATCGCCGACGCGGTCGGATGGCGGGGAACCGCCGAGGCGCTGGATACCGGGCCCGTCCGGGTCGGCCTTTCGCTCGCCTTTCTGTGGACGTTCGTGATCGTCAACCTGCGGGGCCTCGGCCTCTACCAGCGGACCCTGGTCCCAATGATGTTCCTGATGTTCGCACTCGGCAGCGTGGTCATCGTCGCGGGCTTCCTGTTCGATCACGGAGACTTCGCGGCCGCGCTCATGGCGTCCGAGGGTCGGGCCGTTCCCGCGGAGCCCGCGGCCCCCTTCCGCATCGGCCCCTTCCTCGCGGCCGCCGCGCTGCTCTTCTCCAGCTTCATCGGCTTCGACTCCATCGCGCAGGCGGGCGGCGAGGCGCGCAATCCCGGCCGCAACCTCCCGCTGGCGACCGGTCTCGCGGTCGTTACGGTGGGCACCTTCTACCTCCTCTTCACCGCGGCGATGTACCATGCGGTCCCCTGGAGCTTCGTGGCGGAGGAAGCCCAGCTCCGCGACCTCACCGCACCCGGCCTCCTGGGCTACCTGCTCCCCGCCGGCTGGACGGTGGCGATCGTGGCCGGGGCCGCCGTCGCGCTCATCAACGACCTGCCCGCCATGCTCCTGGCGGTCTCGCGCCTGATGTTCGCCTGGGCCGAGGACGGAATCTTCCCACGCGCGGCCGCGGCGGTGCACGAACGGCGGCGCACGCCGCACGTCGCCATCGTCGCGAGCGGCCTGATGGCCACGGTGGGCATCCTGGGCAGCCACCTGGCGGGCGACTTCTTCCTGGGGATCGACATCCTCGTCACCTCGATGCTGGTGAACTTCCTCCTCATGTGCCTGTCGCTGCTCACGCTGGCCCGGCGCAACCCGGAACGCGCGGCCGGCATGCAGGTGCTGCGCGGGCGCGGGGGGCAGCTGGTCGTCGGATCGGCCGGGGTCGCGCTGCTCGCCGTCTTCCTGGTGGTGCACGTGAACAAGGACCTGACGGCCGACGTGGGGGCGTGGTACTTCCACTCGACCTGGGTCTGGATCGGGGTGATGGCTCTCGCCTCGACCATCTTCTTCGTCCGGGTCGGGCGCATGCGCGGGCAGGGCACCGACACCGGCGCCCTCTTCCGCGAACTGCCGCCCGAGTAAGGGGTGGAACGTACCCTCCTGGCCCCCGGCCTCGAGATCTCCCGCGTCGTGACCGGGCTCTGGCAGGTCGCGGATCAGGAACGGGGCGGGGCCGCGCTCGATCCCGCAGCCGCGGCGCGCGCCATGGACCCCTACGCCGACGCGGGTCTCACCACCTTCGACATGGCCGACCACTACGGATCGGCCGAGGTGATCGCGGGCACGCTCGGAGGCTGCCGCGGCGATGTCCAGCTCCTCACCAAGTGGGTGCCGGAACCCGGCCCCGCCAGCGAAGAGGCGGTGGCGGCCGCGGTCGACCGCGCCCTCGACCGGTTGCGCACGGACACGATCGACCTGCTCCAGTTCCACGCCTGGAACTACGCCGACCCCAGCTGGCTGGACTGCCTGTTCATGCTGGCCGAGCACCAGGCCGCGGGGCGGATCCGTCACCTGGGCCTCACGAACTGCGATGCCGTCCACCTGGACATGGCGGTTCGCAGCGGAGTTCCCATCGTCTCCAACCAGGTCTGCTTCTCGCTCATCGACCGCCGCGCCGCGGGGGCGATGGCCGAGGTCTGCCGCGAGCACGGGGTCGGGTTGCTGGCCTACGGGACCCTCGCGGGGGGGTTCCTGAGCGAGCGCTGGCTGGGCCGCCCGGAGCCGCCGATCGACGAATCGCTGACCTGGTCGCAGATGAAGTACCGCCGTTTCATCGACCGGGCGGGGGGCTGGGAGCGCTTCCAGGAGCTGTTGCAGGCGGTCGCACGGGTGGCCCGGCGGCTCAACCCTGACGTTACGTCAGGGTCTGCCGGGGCGGGCGGGCGCAGGACCGTCTCCACGGCCAACGTGGCCTGCCGCTACGTGCTGGAGCACCCGGCCGTGGCCGGCATCATCATCGGCGCCCGCCTGGGCGAGAACAGCCACATCGAGGACAACCTCGCGGTGCTGCGCTTCTCGCTCGATGATCAGGCGCGGGCCGAGCTGGACGCCGCGTGCGCCGCCCTCGACCCGATCGGGGGCGACTGCGGCGACGAGTACCGCCGTCCCCCGTTCCTCACCGCATCGGGTGACCTCAGCCACCACATCACGCACCTCCCCGCGCCATACCCGGTGCAGAGCCGCGGCGGCGTAGACCGGGTCTCCACAGGGACGCCGTGGGAAGAGCTCGCCGGATACAGCCGGGCCGTGCGGCGCGGCAAGCGCATCTGGGTGGCGGGGACCACAGCCAGCCACAGCGACCGGCTGATCGGGGGGCGCGACCCCGCCGCGCAGACCCACTTCATCATCGACAAGATCGACGGCGCGCTGCAGTCGCTCGGCGCGACGCTGCGGGACGTGGTTCGCACCCGGGTCTTCATCCGCCACGGGGTCGACTGGGAGCCGGTCGCGCGCGCCCACGGTCTTCGCTTCGCGGAAATCCTCCCCGCCAACACGCTCGTGCGGGCCGACACGGTCGGCGACGACCTGCTGGTCGAGATCGAGGCCGAGGCCGTGATGCCGTGAGGGCCGTCCTCTTCGACCTCCTCTCCGCGCTGCTCGACTCGTGGTCGCTGTGGGACGACATCGCCGGGGGCGCGGCGCCGGGCCGGCGCTGGCGGATGGAGTACCTGCAGCGGACCTACGCGGTGGGCGCCTACGTGCCCTACCACGATCTCGTGGCCGATTCGGCCGGGGCCGTGGGGCTGCCCCGCACTCTGGCCGACGAGTTGGAAGATCGCTGGGACGAGCTGTCGCCGTGGCCGCGCGCGGGCGCCGTGCTGCGCGGTCTGGCGCGGGATCGTCCCATCGGGGTGGCCACCAACTGTTCCGAGGTGCTGGGGCAGCGGGCCGCGGCCCTGGTGGACGCACCCTTCACCTCGGTGGTCACCGCCGAGGCCGCCGGGTGCTACAAGCCGGACCCGCGCATCTATCGGGCGGGTGTCGAGGCGCTCCTGCCGGGCGGCGGCGGGACTCCCCGCGCCGACGAGGTGCTCTTCGTCGCGGGATCTCCCCTGGACGTCCATGGTGCGACTCGCGCAGGCCTGACGGTCGTGTGGCACAACCCGACGCGCATGCCGGGGGGCGGCGCCGGAAGGGTCGCGCTTCATGTCATACACGACCTCCGGGAGCTGCGCTCCATTCTGGCCTGACGCGCCCGGCGAGCTAGATTCAGGCATTGAAACAAGGAATCCGGACAGGAGGAACAGGCGCCATGTCCATACGTCCCGCCGCTCTCGCTCTCGCTCTCGTGGTCCCGGCGGGCTGTCTGCCGGAGGCGTCGCTGGACACCGAAGTGCAGCAGGCCAGCTACGCGATCGGCTACGACATGGGGCGCTCGCTCGCGGAGATCGCCGACCACGTCGACATGGTGGCGATGATGCAGGGGATGAGCGACGCGCTGGGCAGGGTCGAGTCGCCGCTCGACGAGTACGATGTCGAGCACGCAATGGAGGCGTTCAACGAGGTCGTGCAGACCGCGCGCGCGGCAGAGGCGGCCGTGGCGCTGAGCGCGGGACAGGCGTTTCTGGCGGACAACGCGGCCAGGGAAGGGGTCCTGACGACCGCTTCGGGACTCCAGTACGAGGTGCTGCGCGAGGGCGACGGCGCCGCTCCCATGCCCGGTCAGTTCGTCACGCTGCACTACCGCGGGACCCTGCCCGACGGAACCGAATTCGACACTTCCTACGGCGGGGAGCCCGCCACGTTCGGGGTGGGTCAGGTGATACCCGGCTTCGGGGAGGCGCTGGCGCTGACGCGTGTCGGGGGCCACATCCGGGCGTTCATCCCTGCGGATCTGGGCTACGGCGCCGGCGGCATGCCACCGGATATCGGGCCCAACCAGGTGCTGATCTTCGAGATCGAGCTGCTGGCGATCGAGTAGGCCGGGCGGGTCCTTCAGCCGCCGCGTCCCGCCGCCCGATACAGCACCAGCCCCGCCGCAACGAACCCCGCCGCGACCAGCGCCTCCGCCGGGCGGTCGCGCGCGATGAACACCAGCGTCCAGCCGGTCAGCCCGAGGTAGAGCAGGGGGGTGACGGGGTAGCCCCAGGCCCGGTAGGGGCGTTCCAGCCCCGGCTCGCGGAGGCGCAGCACGAAGAGCCCCGCGACGGTGAGGAAGCTGTTCAGCCCCAGGATGAAGCCGGTGAAGACCAGTACCGTCTCGAACGACGCGGTCAGCGCGAACACCAGGGTGAGCCCGGTCTGGGCCAGGATCGCGACCGCCGGGATCCCGTTGGCCTTGCGGCGCGCCAGGCGGCGGAAGAGCGGGTAGTCCTCGCCGATCACCTGCAGCACGCGCGGCCCCGCGAGCACCATCGCGCTCACCGTCGAGACGAGGAGCAGCGCCAGGGTCACGGCCATGATCGCCGCCCCCGCCGGGCCGAAGATGTGGGTCGCCGCGACGTAGCCGACCTCGATCCGGCCGGCCATCTCGTCCATCGGTGCGGCCCGCAGGAACGACCAGTTGAGCGCCACGTACAGCACCGTGACCAGCAGTGTCCCCACGCCCAGAACGCGCGGAATGTTGCGCCGGGGGTTCTCCAGTTCTCCCGTGAGATACGTCGCCGCGTTCCAGCCGGTGTACGCGTAGGAGACGTAGATGAGCGAGACGGCGAAGGCCCCGCCGAACACGAGCCGGCCGTCGCCCGCGGCGGGGGTCAGGGACACGGGCCGGGGCAGCTCCGCCATCGTCGCCGCGGCCAGGCAGAACGCCACGATCAACCCGACCTTGACGGTGGTGAATCCGCTCTGAAAGAGGCCGGAGTTCCTGTGGTTGGTGACGTGCACGGCCGCCATCGCCACCACCAGCCCCGCGCCCGCCCAGCTGGGAGAGACAGACGGGAACACCGACGCCAGGTACGACCCGAAGGTAATGGCGGCCAGCGCGGTCGGCGCCGAGAATCCCACGGTGGCCGACACGCAGCCCGAGACGAACCCGACGGCGGGGTGGTAGACCCGCGACAGGAAGGTGTACTCGCCGCCCGACCTCGGAATCGCCGCCCCGAGCTCCGCGTACGACAGCGCCCCGCAAAAGGCCGCCGCGCCGCCGACCACCCAGAGCAGCAGCAGCGGGAAGGTGGACTGGATGTCGAGCAGCTGGAACCCGAGGCTGGTGAAGACCCCGGTTCCGATCATGTTGGCCACCACCACCGAGGTGGCGGCGTAGGGGCCGTAACCTTTTCTGGCGCGCGGGGCGCCCCTGACCGCGGCGGGTCGCATTGGCACGGGCCTCCCCACGAGCGAGTGTTAGTGGCATTGCCGTTGGTCGAAGACCTGCTTCCCTAATCTACTCCGCGATCACCAGGCTTCCATGAGAAAGCTCCCCGTCGTCGGCGTCATGGGCTCGAGCGTGCACGCGCACGAAGCGCTTGCCGTCCCGCTGGGCCGACGCCTCGCGCGGCTGGAGGTCCACCTCCTCACCGGGGGCGGGCGCGGCGTGATGGCGTCGGTTTCGCGCGCCTTCGCCGAGGTGGAGGAGCGAGCCGGGCTGGTCATCGGCGTGATGCCGCGCGTCGAGGAGGGGCCCGCGGCCGGCACCGAGTCCGGACGCGCGAACCCCTGGGTCGAACTCGCCGTGCGCACGCACCTCGGCAAGGCCGGAGCGACCCACGACTCGCGCAACCACGTCAACGTGCTCACCTCCGACGTGGTCGTCGCGCTGCCCGGAAGCGCCGGCACGGCCTCGGAAGTCGAACTGTCGGTCCGCTACGGACGCCCGGTCATCCTCTTCGGCGACCTGGACCGCGCACGCCATTGCCCACCCGAGGTGGCGACCGCCGCCACCGTGGACGACGTGATCGCCTTCGTTCGCAGGCACCTGCCGACTCCGTCATGACCGGCCCGCCCGCTTCACCCCGTCCCCGCCTCGGCGACATCGTCGGCTTCCAGATCGACCGCGTCGCGCAGGCCGCCGAAGCCGACGCGGGAATCCTCCGCCTCGAGAACCTCGACACCGACATCCCGCCGCCCGCCGCCGCCATCGACGCCACCCGGGCCGCTATCGGCGAGGACGACGCCAACAGCTACCTCCCCTTCCTGGGCAGCGCCGCACTGCGCGCCGCGGCCGCCGCACACGTGAGCCGCCTGAGCGGCGTCCCCTACGACCCCGACACGCAGACGATCATCACCGCGGGCGGCACCGAAGGGCTCTTCAACGCGCTCCTCGCCCTCATCGAGCCGGGCGACGAGGTCGTCGTCACCGACCCGACCTACGCGGGCATGCTCTACCGCGTCCGTCTGGCGGGCGGCGTGGCCCGCTTCGCCCCGTTCATGGTCCGCGACGGCGGTTGGGTGCTCGACCTCGACCGGTTCCACGACGCCGTCACCGACCGCACGCGCGTCATCTTCCTCATGAACCCGTCCATCCCGTCCGGCGCGGTGCTCACGCGCGAGGACTGGGAGGCGATCGCCCGCGTCTGCGAAAAGCGCGGGATCTGGCTCCTCTACAACGCCGCGATGGAGCGCATCCTGTTCGACGGCCGCCCCTACGTCCATCCGGCAGGTGTGGGCGCCCTCGCGGACCGCACGATCACCGTCGGCTCCGTCTCCAAGGAATACCGGATGATCGGCTGGCGCGTCGGCTGGGTGGCGGGACCCCGCCGAATCATGAACCGCATGGGGTTGGTGAGCATCTACAATGTCGTGACGCCGGTGGGGATCGCGCAGCCCGGTGCGCTGGCCGCGCTCGTTGAGCCTGCGGGAGGCGGCGTGACCGACGCGGTCACGGAGTGGGAACGAAGGCGCGACACCGTGCAGGCGGAGCTGCACGGCCTGCCTGTCGTTCGTGGCGACGGGGGCTGGTCGCTCCTGGTCGACACGGGAGCGCTCGGCTGCGACGCCGCGGAGGCGTCGGCGCGGCTGCTTGAGCACGGCAAGGTGGCGGCCACCCCCATGACCCATTGGGGCAGGGAGAACGCGGCGCAGTTCGTGCGGCTCGTCTTCAGCAACGAGCCCGTGGGGCGGCTGCGCGGGCTGGGGGAGCGGTTCAGGCGGGCGCTGGGGCCCTGAACCGAGCGTGCACTACGTATCAGGCGGCCGGAGTCGGCCCGCCAGCGAACTGGTTGATCCAGATGACGATGTCGGCCCGGCGGATCCGGGTGAGGTGGATGGCGCGGGCGAGTTCGTAGATGGTCAGGCCGCCCGAGGCGAGGAGCGGGTTTAGGTCGAAGCCGCGGATTGAGGCGAAGAGATGCCGCACACGGGTATATGCGGTTCCGGCGAGCGCGGCGGTGCGCAGGTGGCGGCGGAGGGTGGGGCCCGAAGGCGGGTCGGCGGCGCCGGCGAAATAGCTGTGGGCCAGGGCGCGGAAGAAGAGTTCGGCTTCCTGGCGGCCGCCAGGCGGAAAGAGGCGGGTGTGGCACCGTGGGCATTCGAACCGGCGAAGAGGCAGGGGGCGGAGTCTGGCATGCACTTCCGGGCGGACGTGGTGGACGGTGAGAGGCTTGCCGTGTCCGCCGACGAGGGAGCCGTGGGGGCCGAGGCCTTCGGCCCGGGGGTCGCCGCCCCGAAGGAGACACTCCTCGACTCGATCGCGCTCGAATCGGGCGGTG
The DNA here is from genome assembly GCA_022823145.1 of Gemmatimonadota bacterium. Lineage (GTDB taxonomy): Bacteria > Gemmatimonadota > Gemmatimonadetes > Longimicrobiales > Gaopeijiaceae > Bin94. The sequence continues at coordinate 10,596 of JAJDXS010000074.1, read as the reverse complement.
AGTTCCTCGCGCGTGGGCGTCCGTTCGGGATCGGCCGGCGGGGGGTCGAAGTAGAACGCGCGTACCTGGTCGAAGTCCAGCATCGCAGGACTCCGTCAGCGGTCGCCGGCCGGGGAACGGTCACGGGGCGGTACCGGGGGGTCCCGGTCGCCGAGATGATGGACGACCGCGCGCTCGACGAAGCCCAGGAAGTCGTCGGCTTCCCGGGGGTGCGTTGGATCGAGGAGGGGCGGCGACTGAGAAACAATGTGAGCCTGGTCGAGTTGTGCCAGGTTCCGGCGAAGGCCGCCGAGAGTGAGGTGGTGCTCACCACCCAGGTGATAACCCAGAGGCTTCCTGACGGCCTGTAGTAGTTCGGCCGGGCCGGAAGGGAGCCGGAGTTCAGCCATGGCCCGCCAGCTCGTCCATCCACGCCTGGATCGCGCGCTGGTAGTAGTTGGGGCTGAACATCACCCATTCGCCCAGCTCCGCGGGCACCTGGTAGCTCTCGGCCGCTTCCTCGGAGTTGATTCCGCGGCTCCACGCGTAGCGCGCCGCCTCTTCGACCGAATCGATGAGCGCGACGTAGCGCGACATCGCTTCGGCGTCCGCCAGCGGACCGTGCCCCGGCACGAACGTTCCCGCCGGGATCGCCTGCAGCGCCCGCACCGCCCGCGACAGCCGGGACGGCACCGCGTCCATGTAGTTCGGGAACATGGCGTTCCAGACCAGGTCGCCGCACCAGACCGGACCCTCGCCCCCGTCCACCTCCACCGACAGGTCGCTCGCCGTATGGCCCCGGCGCGGGACCACCGTCACCACCCGGCTTCCAAGGTCGATCTCGAGCGGTGTGTCTTCCGCGACCACCAGCACATCGGCCCACGGAGCCTTCGCGGCCTCGTCCCCGGGCGATCCCTGCACCAGGTCGCGCGTCGCCGCCGTGGCGCGGAGCGTCGGCGCGCCCCCGTCGTCGTCGGCGTATCCCGCAGGCCCGGCCGAGTGGTCCCCGTGGTAGTGGCTCACCACCACCTGGTCCGGCCACCGGCCCGTCAGCGCCCGCGCCTGCCCCGCCGCCCACCTCGCGCCCTCCGGGGTGGCGAACGCCTCGACGACAACCGTCCCCGACGACCCCCCGACGATGCCGCCGTTGCACACCGTGGTGTAGTCTCCGTTGAGCGGCGTGGACACGATCGCGAACATCCCGTCGCCCAGCTCCTCGACGCGGGCGAAGGGGGTCTGCGCGACAACCCGGCGCGCGCCCTGGCCACCCCACCGGCGCAGCGCGCGCCCGCTCAGCAGCGGTCCGGCGGCGGCAAGGTAGGAGGCGCAACCGGCGGAGGCGGCTACGAAGCGGCGGCGGCTCATGCTCATCGTTTTTCGCTCCAGTGCAGGTAGAGGTTCGACGCGAGGCGCCCGCCCAGGAACGCCACGAAGGCGGCCGTGGCTCCTATCCATCCCAGCCCCCAGGCCAGCACGGGGAAGACGACAACGATGGCGACCACTCCCAGAGCCGTGGCCATCGTGATCGCCTTGGTACGGCGCCTCAACACCATAATCGCGCTCTGCTGCGCCAGCCAGAACGACAGCGCCGGCAGCGGGATCAGGACCAGCGACGGGATCCTCGCGTAGCCGGACAGCTCCGGGGTCAGCCCGGACACCACCTCGAACCAGACCTCGAAGAGGGGCGTAAGCACGATCAGCGCGTAGCCGGCCGTGGTGGCGAGCCCCATCCGGAGCGCGAAACGCCCCACCGGACGCCGGTGTTCCAGGTCGTTCCCGGTGAGCGCGATCGCGGCCTCCTGGTAGCTGAGCCCGGTCGCCCGGAAGAGGAACGACAGCGAGTGCACGACGGGCAGCACGGCAAGCGATTCCAGGGGGTCGCGCGCGCGCCCCACCAGAAAGGTCAGGATGGGGTGTGTGGCCAGAGCCACCAGCGAAGTCAGCGCGAGGGGATAGTAGAACGACAGGATGCCGCGGTAGCCCATCGCAGCCGTCCCGCTCTCCTCGGGCGATGTCGCGAGCATGCGCCGAATCGATGCCGTCGCCATGATCCGCGCCGCCACCGCCTCGACGCACACACCGGTGGTGAGCGCGGCCGCACCCACCCAGGCGCCGTGCAGGTCGGTCAGCGCGGGGAGCGCGAACGCCGTCCCGGCCATCGCCGCAAGGCGGAAGACCGTCCCGATGGCAACCTGCCGGGTCTGTCCCGCTGCGATCATCACCCCGTGAATGAATCGCCGATAGCCGATCGCCCCCGGCCACGGCAGGTAGATCCACAGCGCCCCGTAGATGATGTCGGCGACCTCGCGCGGGAGCGCCAGCAGCCCCGAAAAGAGGGGCTCGAACACCGCCGGCACCAGCAGCACCACCACCATCAGGGTCGCCAGCACATTGAGCCCGTGCGTGAAAACGCGCAGCTTGCGGTAGCTCTCCCGGTCCCGCACCAGCGCGGTCGCTGCGGTCAGGAGCATGATCACCGGCGCCTCGACCAGGATCGCGATCGCAAAGACCACACCGTGCGACGCCAGGTTGATCTTGGCTTCGGGCAGGCGGGCGATGGTGGCCGCGATGAGCGGACCCTCGAGCGCCATCATGACCCAGGTCGCGGCCAGCGGGGACCAGAACCGCGCGATGGTGCCGGAAGTGAGCGTCCCGCGGGGAGCGGGGTTCATGTCGAAACAGTCTCCGCGCGAGCCGAACGGCTGCGGTGATTCGGGATGAAGGACAAGCTTCTACGATAACGCCGCTGCGAGCGGCCGATGAATGGAACGAGAGACGGGCATGGGCACGAGTGAAGATCGGGTGGCCGACCCCTTCGGCGAGGGCAGCGCGTGGGGCGACTGCCTCCCCGCCGGGCGGGGCGCCTTCTGGCTCGGGGTGGCGCGGTCCTTCCCCGGTGGCTGGCCCTGGAGCCGCTTCGCGCTGCTCGCCCGCCGGGCCGCGCGCCGCCACCTCGCCGGGCCCGTCGACACCCGGCTGTGGGGGCATCGCCTGCGTCTTTTCCCGGACCGCTCGATCTCGGAGGCCAGGATCCTCTTCCTTCCCCGTTCGTGGGACCGGACCGAACGCAAGCGTATCGCGCAGTGGGTCAGGCCAGGATTCACCTTTGTGGACGTAGGCGCCAACGTCGGTGCGTACTCCTTCTGGATCCTGTCCCGGATCGACGGCAAGGGACGCGTGGTCGCGGTCGAGCCGAACCCGGATCTGGCGCGCCAGCTGCAGTACAACATCCAGGTCAACGGCGTACAGGACCGGATGCGGGTGGTGGAGGCTGCCGTCGGCGCGGCCAGGGGTCACGGCTCGCTGTTGCTGGAGACCCGGAACTCCGGCGAGGGGCGGCTGGTGGGCACCCGTGGGCCCTCGGCCGCGACCCCGACCGTCCCGGTTCGCGTGGTCACTCTGGATGACATCGTCCAGGAAGCCGGGCTCGACCGGATCGACTGTCTCAAGGTCGACGTGGAAGGCGGCGAGGCCGACGTCCTCCGGCCCTTTCTGCGCAGTGCCCCGCGCGCGCTGTGGCCCCGGCACCTCGTGGTGGAGCTCAAGCGCGGACCCCGCGACGGCCCGCGGTCGGCGGATCTGCCGGCGTGGCTCGCAGCGAGAGGGTATCGGCTCGAATTCCGCACCTCGCTCAACGGAGTCTTCAGTCTGGCCTGAATGCTGATCGCCGCACTATAGTTGTACCTGTCGTCCGTGAACCCGCGCCCCGGGGCCGACAGCCCGCGGCGCGCGACTTCGAGGAGTCTGCCGATGAGACCACTCTTCCGACTCGCCACTGCCGCAGCCGTCGCCGGCCTTGCCGTGATCGCCTGGTCCACCGCCGGATCGGCGCAGGCGCAGCCGGAAGGAATGGCCCGAGCTTCCCAGCCGGCCGGCTGGGAGGTCTCGTTCTCGCCCAGGGTCGGCTTCTTTCTCCCGCAGCATGGAGGCGGCAACCGGAATGCGGTTCGTCGCCCGACCTACGGTGTGGAACTGATTGCGAAGCGCAAGGGGTCGTGGTATGGCGCCAGGGCACTCTTCGAGCGCTCGATGAGCTGGGCGCCCCGGCGGGACCCGGTCAGCAGCATTCTGTCCGGCGGCCTGACGATTCTCGACGACTCGGACGATTCCCGGTTCTTCGAGACCGTGGTGGTGGACGCCATGGCCTACACGCCCGCCTACGATGGCGTGCGTGCCTACATGTTCACCGGATTCGGCTCCAAGATCATCGGCTCCCCGGACGAGGCGCCTGTTCTGCTGCCCTTTTCTCTGGTGGGCGGTGCGCGGGCCCGGACCTGGCACGGCGGCATCGGAATCGAGGCGCCCATCGGGGGAGGCGCAGGAGTCTTCGAGGTGGGAGACTACTACGGCCGCAACGGAGGACCGAACAAGGTCCACGACATCCACCTCACCCTGATGGCCCGCTTTTCCGGCCTGGGCGACCTCATCAGGTCCCTGATCACCGGAGAACGGTCGGACGACTAGGCAGCCACGCCGCGGTTCGTCGGCGCCCGATCTGCGGATCGTTCGACACGCAGATCCGCGAGCCTTTCTGGACCGCGCCGAGCCGTGGCTGCTGCGGCGCGAAGCCGAGAACAACCTGCCCCTGGGCGTGGCAGCGTCCCTCGTGGGAAAGCGCCTCGCGCCGGACCTCTATTTCGCGACGATAGAACGGGGCGGTGACATGGTCGGATGCGCCTTCCGCACGCCTCCCTGGAAGCTGGGCCTGACGCGCATGCCCCTGGAAGCAGTCCCGCTGCTGGCACGGAATGTGTCCGAGGTGTATGCCGAGTTGCCCGCCGTTCTCGGACCGAACGCGGTTGCCCGCGCCTTCGGGGACGCCTGGAGTCGACTGAAGGAGGTAGAGGCCGCCCCCGGGGCGCGTCAGCGAATTCATGTCCTGGAGCGGGTACAGCCGCCGTCGCCGATGGCATCGGGCACGATGCGCCGCGCGGAACCCGCGGATATCGCGCTGGTCGCCCGATGGCTGGCGGCGTTCGTGCAGGAGAGCGGTCTGACGGACCCTGGGGATCCGCTGGAGCGGGCCCGCCGTCTCTGCGGCGGCGAGGGCGGCAACCAGCTGCTCGCCCTATGGATGGACGGAGGCCCCGTGTCCATGGCCGGCTTCCCTGCGCGCACACGTCATGGGGTTCGGATCGGCTATGTGTACACCCCCGAGGCGCACCGCCGGAGAGGCTATGCAACCGCGCTGGTGGCCGGGCTGAGCACCCAGGCGCTCGATCTGGGGTTCAGGCACTGCATCCTCTATACCGACCTCGCGAACCCCACCTCGAACAGGATCTACCGCAGGGTGGGGTATCGACCGCTGCAGGATGTCATGGATGTCGAGTTCGGGCTAACGTAAACGCAGCCGCCCGTCCGTCTCTCCCCTTCCTTCCGAACACCCTCGAACATGATCGATCTGCGCAGCGACACCGTGACCCGTCCCACCCCCGCCATGCGCGAGGCGATGGCGCAGGCCGTCGTCGGCGACGACGTCTACGGCGACGACCCCACCGTCAGACGCCTCGAGGCCCGGACGGCCGAGCTCCTCGGCAAGGAGGACGCTGTCTACATGCCCACCGGGTCGATGACGAACCAGGTCGCCATCCGCGCTCACACCGAGCCGGGCGATCGGGTCATCATGGACATCGCTTCACACGTCGTTCGCTCCGAAGGCGGGGCGCCGGCGGCGCTCTCCGGGGCCACCGTCCAACCCCTGCTGGGGGACCGCGGAATCTTCACGGCTGCGCAGCTGCGCGACGCCCTCGGGGTCACGCACCCGGGATCGCCCACCACCCTGACGCCGCCCGCGACCCTGCTCACCGTGGAGAACACCCACAACGGCGGCGGCGGGAGCATCTGGCCGCTGGAACTGCTCGACGAAGTCGTCGTCATTGCCCGCGAGGCCGGGCTGAGCTGCCACCTCGACGGCGCACGGGTCTGGAACGCGTCGTCGGCGACCGGCATCCCGCCCGCCCGCTACGCGCGCGACTTCGACAGCGTCTCGGTCTGCTTCTCGAAGGCGCTCGGCGCACCCGTGGGTTCGGCGCTGGCCGGCTCGAGCGCCTTCGTGACACGCGCGCGGCGATTCAAGCAGCTCTTCGGCGGCGGCTTTCGGCAGGCCGGGATCATTGCCGCCGGGGCGCTTCACGCGCTTGAGAACCACCGGGGCGACCTTGCCCACGACCACGAGAAGGCGGGGCACCTCGCCGACGTCCTTGTATCGATCCCGGGCGTCGAGCTGGTGCGGAAGCACGTGGAGACCAACATCCTGCGCTTCAACGTCCCCGGCACCGCGGCGCGGTTTGTGGACGCGTGCCTCGCGCGGGGCGTCGCGATGCTCGTGTCGGGGGCACGCGCCGTGCGGGCGGTGGCGCACCGCGACGTGTCGATGGACGACGTCCGGAGCGCCGGCGAAGTGATTCGGGAGGTGCTGGCGACGCGCGATAGCGGCGCCCGGTCCGCAGCCGTCTCCGTAATGACATGTTGACAGAAGCCTCCAATCTGCTATCCTTCTGCGAGTGTGTCACTTACGGGATTCGAGGACCCGATTCCCGCTGTTTGGCTCCCGCCGATTGGATCAGACGCCACCCTGTCGGGAACGGCTGTCCGGAGCCGTCCTGAGTTGTACTTCGTCGGTGTGCTGGTAGCACCGCAGGACGGTCTGGGCCTCCTTTCCAGCCGCCGAGATCGCAGAGCACCTTGAGCGGCAGATCCATGAGGTCGCTCGCGAACTTCCGCCTCAGCGAGTGCCAGCCTCTCCCGCGCTTGGGCTCCAGCCCCGCCCGCCTCTCGGCGGGCTTCCACCAAACGGCCACCCGCGGGCCGCTCACGCAAGCCGAGGGATCCCGTGGCGCGCCGATGGGCAATCGACCGACTTCAATCGGCCCCTGACACAAGGCGGACAACCACAGCGCGAGGAACATCGAAAACGTCCAACCGGCGGAGCAACACAAGGTCGCCCTTGGCGTCGAGCAGGATGTCCTCGCCGTCCATTCTCACGGTGAAGAGGGGCTGCGCTTTTGCAACATCCCACACACGCCAATTCACGCTGTCTTGGCCGGGAAGACGATAGTCCCTGGCCCACAGCCTCGCATCGAAGTCTGCCAGCAGGGTGTCGATCGCGGGAAGCACCTCGTTTATCGGCCAAGCCATGGTTTCCGGGTCATGCGCGGCGAGAGCATCCCTGAACGACTGTGCGCGCCCAGGCGGGATCTGACCGGCCGATGCGGCCCTGTTCAGTCTCTCTTCAAGCTCCTCAGACTGTCTAGCAAGAAACTCACGCCCCACCGTCTGGGCGTCCGTGAGCTGCACACCTGGTGGCATGGAGATTTCCGCTACTTCGGTGCCGTTCCAGTCCAGCACCGCAATCGCTCCACGGTGCGTGTCGGCGATCATGAGTCCGTCCTCGGTCGCGGCCTCGAACGTCCGATGTCCGAAAACCACGTTGCTCGTTCGCGTCGGCCCATAGAACAGCTCATCGCCTTTGGCCTCCGAAACCAGCCTGAGCTCGCCCTCGGGCTCCACGGCCAGGTACTTGGCCGGATTCCAGACTCGGCCCTCATAGTCTCCGAACCCACTGTCGACACCGTCGCGGAAGATGATGCGACCGTCTGGATGAACGGCCACCGGACGTGCGTTGAAGTACTCCTGGAACGGCACTTGCCGATAGTCTCGCGAGCGCAGGAACTCGCCGTCGTGACCAACGACGGACGCGCGACGGCGAGGCATATCCCACACCAGGATTCCCTCCAAGGTTCGGTTGACACGCGAGATGTACCTGAACTCTTCTGGCCCCTCGCCGCGTCGGCCAACAGTGCGAGTCCGACCCGAAACAAGGTCGACAATGTGGATCTCGGCGCGGCCGACCAGAGCGACTCCACCGTCCGGCAGGAAGAGGCCGCCAACGACATCGTACTCAGGGTGGTTTGGAAGGTCAGAGGAGTCAAAGCTGAGCCGGCCTAACCTGCGCTGGGGAACATGGTCTTCGGCAGGGCGAAACCCGGAGTTCTCCGAAAGCGCAGCTTCCCTGGCAGCTGCCAGCGCCACAGTCAGTCCCGGTTCCCCGGGGTGCAGTTGTTTTGCCGATACGAAGGTGGGGGTCCCGCGAATCTCCAGGGAGTCGGCCAGCGCCTTGTCTTCCGCCAGCCTTTCGCGTGCCGCCTCCTCCGCCATGCAGTTGGCGAACATCCCTTCGTCGATCCCCAAGCTCATGCCGAATCCGGCCCAATCCCGCTCGTTCAGCCACTTCCGACTGGACAACAACTCAGTGTGCGCTGCCGGGAACAGGCCGTGTTCTTCCGCGCAGATCGCGGCCAAAGCCGCCTCCGTCGCCGCAGGGCCGCTCCGGGTCGATGGAACGTGGCGCACGACCACGGACACGCCTTTGGTCCGCGCGGCGTCAGATACGGCGGGAGCCACCGACTGGCACACCGCACAATCGTAGTCCACGAACTCCACGATTACACGGCTGGCGTTCGCTGGAGGTGAACCCAGGAAACTCGGCGCGCTCGACAAGACCGTCCAAATCCGCTCTATCCGGCGCTCATCCTGCCACCCCTGGTAGATCCCCGTGATCCATCGCCCGCCGACCCCGGAAGGATTGAAGAGCAGAATCGCCAGCGTTGCCAGGATGGCGACGTTGACGATCCTGTTCCATCGGTCACTCATGTCGCACCGCAGAACTGCTCTTTCTCGTGTAGGCAGGTCGTACAGCGCAACGCCGGCGCTCCAGCCAACCTAGGGACATTGGATACCGGTACCTTCGGGGTGGCCGATAGGACATATCCAGGCGTAGCACCCGCCACCAAGATAGCATTCTGTGCATCCGTCGGGCTTGTCAACACTCTGAGCCGGAATCGAAACGCTGGACGACGGATGCACGGTTCGGCGTTGGCGCGGGCTCGGTTGCTCCGTCGTCACGGGCACCCGCCAAGGCTGCCATGGCAGTGACACAAGTTCCAGAAAGTCCTGCCGCCATGACTGGCAGTTACCGGGGGTTCGGCGGTGGGAAGCTCTGCCCTTGTAGGCGTTTCGGTTTCGTGGTGAAGTCCCACCATTCGGTGCGGTTTTCCCGCTTTCGCAGCACGACCCAACAGCGTCCAGCCCAGCGGTAGAAAACGCAGATCGTGCAGTCCTGTAATACTTTAGACGATTTCGTGCCGGGATTCGCAGCTTAGGTGACCTGTCATGTTGACATTACAAAACGTAATGTCAACATTACTTTCATGACGCCCCATAGCCCGACTCGCTGGAGCCCGCATCCACGATATCCAGGAGCCCCTCAATCTCGGCAATCCGCTCTTCCGCCTCCGGGAACCCTACCAGGAAGGCGCCCCACGGAGCCACCAGCCGAAAGAGCGTTGCGGCCTTGGCGAGCAACCGCCTCGCGTGCTCAAGGTCCCCTTCGTGCATTCGGTTCACCCCGTCCGTCATGAGCGCCTCGGCCAGCACCCAGCACTTCGCGGGCTCCACCTCGCCCGTGGGCGCGACCATGCCCGGAAGCGCCTCGACCGAGAGCACGCGGGCCAGCTCCAGCTCCATGCCCGCCGCGCTGGTGGCTCGCCGCAGCGTGTCCTCGACCTCGGTCGCCGGGGCCCCGCCCCTGATGATCGCGTTGCGGAGCGCAATCAGTGCCGCGCCCATCTCCTCGATCAGGCGGAGTATGTAGTCGCGTTGGGCCATATCGGCGTTACCTCCCGTCATTGTGTCGCGGCACGCCGCGAGCAAGGTTGTCCCGCGAGGCCACCTGCAAGATGAGCAACATGATCACACCGAAGAGCTGGGCCGCATTCATCGCCCGCGCAATCCTGGGGCTGATCTTCTTCGCCGCGGGGTTCTGGAAGGTGTTCCTTCTCGGCGCGGTCGAACATGCCCGCGACCTGTTCGTGGTCCCCTACGCGGTGAGCTTCCTGCCGGAATGGTCGTTGTGGATCGCCGGCACGACGATCCCGTTCGTGGAACTTCTGTGCGGCGCAATGATGCTCGTCGGCTGGAAGCGTTTCCCGGCCGCGCTCGGCCTGGGTGGCGTGCTGGTGGTCGTCACCTTCGGCCACCTCGTCGCCGATCCCCTCTACGCCTTCAACACCCACGTCATCCCGCGCGTGGTTCTGCTGGTGCTGGCGATGGCCATGTTCCAGGAAGACCGGCTGAGCGTTGACGCGTGGCTGGCGCGAAGGGCAGGTTGAGTTTCACGCAGCCCTGCGTTCCGGCCCGAAGCAAGGACCGCCGCCCATGAACTGCCGCACACAACCGACCGTCGGGGCGAGCGGCTCGCACCGGCCAGGAATCGCTTTGATCGCTTTCGTCACAGGCGCGTCGCTGGCCACCATGACTGGCGCACCGGCACTCGACGCACAGGAAGTCCTCCCGCAGCAAGGGGAGACGGTCCGCCTGACCGCACAGGCTTGTCTCTCATAATCATGCAGATTCCCGCGTGATTTGCGTGACCGGGTCACGGGGAAGGCCCGGGCTGTTGAGCGCCCGCAGAGGCGAGCGGAGCGAGCCGGAGCGGGCGCTCAACAGGGACGGTGGTCGGATCGATGTGCTGGCTGGCCGTAAGGGGCCGTTCGTAAGTGTGGTCGCCACCGTCCTTCCCGATGTCCTGAATGGATACACGAGCATCGAGGCTCGCAT